>JAKISG010000026.1 GCA_021648755.1 Flavobacteriaceae bacterium
CTCTACGTATTTTTTGAAAATCACAAACAATATCTGTTTTAATGTCACTTAACTTAACAATCTCTGATATTATAAAATTACGCTCTATCACAGGTAAGTCAAGCAAGTATGTTTTAATTTTTGATAATTCCATAAACAAATATACAAAATTAATACCTATTTTAAACTAGAGCCCAACCTTATTTTACCCTATTTTTAGAATAAGAAAACAAACGCTTTTCTTTAATTTGCTCAGCAATACCTTTTGGCAACATAACTTCCCAACCTTTATCACCACTAGCAATCATTTTTAAGACCTCTCGAGAAAAAATATTTAAGATATCAGGATTAAAATTAGCGATATCTACAATTTTGCCATTATATTTAAAGAATTTATACAACTCTTTCATTCTAGGATGTACTTTTAAGTTTTCACTGGTAATTACTTCTCCTGTCTCATTATCTATTGTTGGATATAAATATACCTTTAAATCTTTAAAAAATAATTTTCCAAAAGCTTCTAAAATCCCACCACTTAAATCTCGATAATATTTTTCATCAAAAATTTGTACTAAATTATGAACTCCCATCGCCATTCCCATTCGTTTTTTAGTAAATTCTGAAAAATATTCGACCAATTTGTAATATTCAATAAAAGTAGAGATCATTACATTATGACCTAATGAACATAATAGTTCGGCCCGGTCTAAAAAATCTCGTTCATTTAATTTGCCATCAGCCAAAAGGTTAGCCAAAGTGATTTCAAAAATTATTTTTGTTTTTTCTGGCTTTACTTTTTTATCCTTTAAAAATAATTCAATACTTTTTTCATACATATCCATATTTACTTTAGTAACAGGTCTAAAACTACCTCTTAAAGTAAAAATATTTGTTTTATATAATTGCTGTGCAGGCAATACATTATTACCATCTTGACCAAACATAATTGCGTTTGTAAACCCATTACTTACTAAATGCAGACTCATAATTCTGTTATCAACATACATAAATCGTGGTCCAGAAAAATTAATCATATCAACTTCAATTTGATCTAAATCAATATTATCGTAAAGAGAAGAAAGCAAATCTTTTGGGCTATCGTTTAAATAAAAAGCACCGTAAAGTAAATTTACACCTAACTTACCCAATGTTTCTTGTTGTAATCTTGCATCTGTTTCTTTAAACCGAACATGTAAAATAATTTCATTAAATGCCTCTAAAGGACCTAATTGAAACTTTACACCAACCCAACCGTGACCTTTAAATTTTTTAGCAAAATCTATAGTTGCAACAGTGTTTGCATAAGTAAAAAATAATTTTTCTGGATGTCTTTCTCGTGTAAGCCGATCTTCTATTAAATTTACTTCATACGTTAGCATTTTTTTAAGTCGATCTTCAGTAACATAACGATTATCTCTTTCAATACCATAAATAGCATCTGAAAAATCTTTATCATAGGCACTCATTGCTTTTGCAATAGTTCCTGAAGCACCGCCAGATCTAAAAAAATTACGAACCGTTTCTTGACCTGCACCTATTTCGGCAAAAGTTCCATAAATATTTGCATTTAAATTGATTCTTAGTGCTTTACGTTTTATGGAAGGAATGTTTTTTAACTCAGCATCTCCTTTTATATTAACGGCCATTTTTTTAATTTTAATTTAATACAAATGTAAAATTATTTGTTTTAAATATTAATTAAATTAGTATTATTTTTGTAAAAAGCGTTATGCCATCTTGAACCTGTAAGGATTTTCGTTATAAAAAGGCTAAATGACTATTGATGTTGGTCTAACGAATAGTAAATTTGTAAACAGAACCATTAAAAAAAATAAATAGAAACATGAAATTAACTTTTTTAGGAACTGGAACATCTAAAGGAATTCCTGTAATAGGAAGTAAAAATGAAGTCTGTTTATCCATAGATAAACGTGATAAGCGTTTGCGGTCTTCGGTATTAATTTCTTGGAATTCATTTAACTATGTAATTGATTGCGGTCCAGACTTTAGAATACAAATGTTACGTGCAAATATATCTAAAATTGACGGTGTCTTATATACACATGAACATGCAGATCATACTGCTGGTTTAGATGATATTAGACCATTTACACAGAAATATGGAGACCTACCATTATATGCTAAAAAACGGGTGTTAAAGAATTTAAAAAAGCGATTTGATTATATTTTTACAACCAAAGGTAAATACCCTTCTGCACCAAGCGCTTTACTTAATATTGTTAAAAATAAACCGTTTAAATTAGGTGATTTACAGGTTATACCTATAAAAGTATTGCATGGTAAATTATCCATTTTTGGCTATAGATTTGATGAAATTGTTTATTTAACAGATGTAAGTTCAATTACTAACTCAGAAAAAGAAAAACTAAAAAGTGTAACAATTTTAGTAATTAATGCATTTCGAATTACCAAGCACCCAACTCATTTTAATTTAGAACAGGCCTTACAATTTATTAAAGAAGTTAGTCCTGAAAAAGCATACATAACACATATAAGTCATCAGTTAGGTTTTCATGCAACCGTTGAAAAAATATTACCTAAAAATGTATTTTTGGCATACGACGGTTTAGAAGTAAGTACCAAATAAAAAAAATCAAAATATTTTTTTTCATTTTTTACTTAACCTAAAATTAATAATTTTGCATATCAAGTTCAAACTCTCTAATTCTATTTTTAATTTTTGTAGATTCAAAAACCCGCATTAAGGAATTTTTTTTTATATGAAATGCGTGACTATTTTCTTCTTGATATATTATTGTATTAAAACGCCTTGCATTAAGTAATAAATCATAAGATAATGGATATGACCCATTTTTAGAATTAAAAACAATCATTTTATGTGTTGTATTTCTAGCACCTGGATACCAAACCCAGAAAAGTGACACTAATTCGGTTAGATTATATTCGTAATTATTACCTTGACTTAGCGTATATACATTTAGTGCGACTGGTGCAATTCCTAATAATCGGTATTTAACTTCGCCTTGTCTTTTATCAAAATAATACAAACCTTTGATTTTAAACCCTTCAATATCACCTGCATTTATAGTTGTAATATTTATATCTTTAGGTCTTAATGGTAAGCCAAAGTTTAAGCGCTCTATACCTTGGTCAGTAGTGTCAATTTTAGTCAAGGTTTGTTCTATTTTTTTAGAACTTATCTTATGTTCAAAATAAGAATCTTCATAAACTTCGGTTATTGTATTATTTTTTATCCCATTTAGCAAGGTATCAAATAAAGACCTTCTTTTAGAGCCAATGGAAAAAATATCTGCTGGATAATAATAAGGCAAGTTTATTTTTTCATCAAGGTCTATATATTCCCAAACCATTTTAGACCATAATATATCCCTATCATCAATATAACCATAGGGTATAGGTATATTAGAGTTTGCAACTACTTGATCTGCTGTTTTTTGACCAATATTATTAAGTAAATTTAAACTAGATTGTGCTTTTGTAAATTTTGAAAATATTACAATGATTACAAAAAGAACTTTTCTTAAATACATATACTAAAGTTTAAGGTTTAATAAAAAGTAATTTTTTGCAGTATATCTTTTTTGTTTTAGAATGGACTTATTTGTAAAACGAAAATAATATATTTTATTGTTAATTAAAGATTCAGTTTAAAAGTACTTATGGTGAATTTTTTTTTAAGATTGAAAATAACAAGATTTGATTTAGTAGAAATTTATTGCCAACATAATAAGTAAGTAAAGGTTTCGCCTAAAACAAATCAATAACATAAGTAATTTTTACAGCAATATTATCTTCAAATTTAGGAAAACGGTATGCTCCATAACGATAAAAACTACTAACTCCTAAACCATAAAATAATTGGTTTATCACAAGTCCAGATTCTATAAAACCTTTACTCATACTTTTAAAACTAACCTCTTGATGAACCTCTCTATTTTTAATATCACCAATTGCGTAACGTGTTATAATACTTAATTTTGGTTTAAATTTTTTACCTACCCTAAACTTTTCAAAATTTTGCCTTGCCTGTATAGATATATATTTGTCCGATATAAATTCATTAAACAACATAGTTTCAAAAGCATTTGTTCCCGAAAAATTAATTCTTGCTCGCCAAGGGTTAATCAATGAATGATTTGGAGTTACATTATATAAATGAGATAATGGCGCCTCGCCATGCACATAACCCGCTTTTAGTAAAAATGCTGTCGAACCACTTTTTATAGTTTTTATTTGATATTCTATATTCAAATCTATCTTTGTAAAATCAAAATCACCAGCCAATATATTATCAAAATTTTTAGTAAATTCTGCAGTTACTTTTGGATATGCTTTTTTAACTGTAAATTTACCTTTTGGTGATCTTAGGTATTTGTTAAAAGGTGTCCATTGTAAAGCAAGTGTTAATTTACTTAAATTATAACGATGTAATAATTTTGTTTGGCTAATAAATGTATAATCAAATTCATTTAGATAACTGCCTGCGTCAAATTGCAATTTGCTTAATAATCTAGGAGAGATATCATGCTGTATATGTACTTCGCTAACCTTATAAGAATAAAACCGACTAATATTTAAATTTCTAGGGTTTATTATTGCAAAATTTGGCTCTTCAAATAATAATTTTGATCTTGCTGTTTCAAAAATATCATTTGTAAAACTACCTCCAAACCAAGTATTTGTTTTTTTTAGTAGTTGTATATCTGCACCATAACGATATTTTAACTTTTTATCTTTATTGCCATTTGCAATATATCCATTTAAACGAAATTTCTTTGATAAGTTATCATTTGTAGAACCTCCAAAGCCTAGTCTAAACCCTTCATGGTTATTAAAATTAATAATTTGACTTAAATTAATATCTAATAATTTAGTAGCATATTTTGCATCTAAAAACTTGCGTAAAATATTTAATTTTCTTTCTATATGTTTTTCTTGAACGATACTATCTAAAAAAATATAGGTATTTAAGTCTTTTTTATTTTTTGATGCAACATTAAATTTTGCCCAGTTTTTAGAATTTCTTTTTATAGCACCTTCTGGAATCTCTATAGCATAATCATTTTTTTTGATATGTACTGGTTTATTAATTTTTACATTAAAATTATTCACATTGATTAATATATAAGAAACGTCTTCTGGATTAATATTCTTAGTTGACACATAATTTGTTTTATACCCTATTAATCGCCTAAATGCCTTTACGCTTTTTTTAGAAGCCCCTTTTCGTAAAAAAATAGTAGTTTTTTTAGGAAACCAGATATTCCCATTTTCTAAATACTCATAATTTTGTACAACAAAAATATTAACTTTACCAATAATTTTAGCTTTGCTTCTTACAAGTGCAAAAGTATTTTTATCAATATGTAATTCGCCCTGTAAACCAATTGATTTTTTTCTATTTATAGATTTATATTTTATTATATATTTTGTATCATCATCATTGTAGTTATCAAAACTAAATTGATAATCTTTAAACGGTTTTCTTGCTAACGGACTAACATAATTTGTTCCTAAAAGTGAAAAAGTATTTTTATAAAATGAAATATTAGTAATTCCTAATGCTAAAAACTCATAAATAGGTTCTTGAAACCCAGCCATTTTTGCAGCTAAAATATTTTCTTTTTCTCGCCCATCTATAAAACTATGTTCTGCTATTTTTTCAGATATATAATAGTGCTGCTTATCCATTTCTTTTTTAAAAAAATAATTAGTTGAATCTAAACTTTTAAAGATTTTTTTACTTTTTTTTATTTCAAAAATGGAATCTATTTTACGTTCTATCAATGTTTTATCAATACTAAAAACCAATTTGTTATAAGAATTGTATTGGTAGGATTTTAATGCAGTTTTACTGTAGTTTTTAGTTTTATTTTTTAACACTAATTGAATTACTTGATCAGCAGAAAGTGTTGCTTTTTGTGCAAAAACAACAGTACAAAATAAAATAAACAATAAAATTAAACTTTTGGGCATAAGTTGTTTTGGTCGTTAATACAAAATAACTATTTCTTATACTAATAACTAAAATTTTGTTTATTTATTTTTTGTTAAAAAAAATAATACAATTTTCTAAAGTTAATTAGAAATTAACTTATCAAAATTAAGTATAATTTTATTAACATTATTGCGTTTTTTCATGTCAAAATGCTTATTATTGTAATCAGTTTAATATAAAAATATAATAATGAAAACATTAATTTTATTTATAGTACTAATATTCACATTTTCAATACTAACAAACGCTCAAGAAGTTGCAGATAACACCATCGGTTTACGGTTAGGTGATGCTGATGGTTTAGGAGCAGAAATTTCATATCAAAAAGGATTGACTGGCAATAATCGTTTAGAATTTGGTCTTTCTTGGAGAAATAATAGTTTCTATAATGCATATAAATTAGTTGGTACTTATCAATGGGTTTTTGAACTAGACCAAAATTTTAATTGGTATGTAGGTGCTGGGGGAGGTTTAGGGAGTTGGAATGTAAGAAATAATTTTATTGGCGATAGCGGTGTTTTTTTATTGGTTGCAGGCGATATAGGTATTGAATATAAATTTGATTTTCCATTATTACTTTCTTTAGATTTTAGACCAGAAATAGGCTTTGCTAACTTTAATAGTGGCTTAGGCTTAGATATTGCTCTTGGCGCACGATACACCTTTGATTAATTTATGAAATTTAATTTCTCTTTGGGTCTTTGTAAAATAACTAAACTTAGATGACTCACAAAGCAGGTTTCGTAAACATAATTGGCAACCCAAACGTAGGTAAATCTACTTTAATGAATGCTTTTGTTGGTGAACGATTATCGATAATAACATCAAAAGCACAAACTACAAGGCATCGTATTTTAGGTATTGTTAATGGTGATGATTTTCAGATATTATTTTCTGATACGCCAGGTATTATAAAACCGGCATACCAGTTACAAGAATCTATGATGGATTTTGTAAAATCAGCCTTTGAAGATGCAGATATTTTAATTTATATGGTAGAGATTGGTGAAAAGGATTTAAAAGACGAAATTTTTTTTAATAAAATAACCAATTTTAAAATTCCTGTTTTATTATTGATTAATAAAATTGACAAGTCCACACAAGAAGATGTTGAACAGTCAGTTATCCATTGGAAATCTAAAGTCCCTAAGGCCTTAATTTTGCCAATTTCGGCATTAACTAATTTTAATGTACAAACTGTTTTTGATAAAATAATAGAACTATTACCAGAATCTCCTGCATTTTACCCAAAAGATCAATTAACCGATAAGCCTGAACGATTTTTTGTAAATGAAAGTATTCGTGAAAAAATATTAATGCACTATAAAAAGGAAATTCCATATGCTGTAGAAATTAATACCGAAGAATTTTTTGAAGACGAAAAAATTATAAAAATTAGAGCAGTAATTATGGTGGAACGTGATTCACAAAAAGGAATTATTATTGGTCATAAAGGAAAATCATTAAAAAGAGTTGGTACAGAAGCAAGAAAAGACTTAGAAAAATTTTTTGACAAAAAAATATTTTTAGAATTATACGTAAAAGTAAATAAAAATTGGCGAAGTAATTCTAAACAACTAAAACGATTTGGATATAAATAGTCTTTGAACTATAGAAACTAATGACTTTACTAATTAAAACAAAGCAGATGCCTAAAGACCAAAGACCATTAAATAAACAAATCATTCTAAAAAGAAGACCAATTGGTTTGCCAAAACAAGATACTTGGGGTTTAATTCAATCAAAAATACCACAACTCAAAGAGGGTGAATTTTTAATACAATGCGAATATATTTCTTTAGACCCTGCAATGCGAGGCTGGTTAAATGATGTGAAATCTTATATTTCTCCTGTCCAAATTGACGCTGTTATGCGCGCTGGTGGGGTTGGAAAAATAATTGCATCTAAAAATAAAATTTTTAATATTGGCGATTGTGTTTCAGGGCAAATAGGAGTACAACAATATCTAGTAACCAATGGTATAGGATTTCATAAAGTAAACTCAAACCTACCTTTGGCAATCTATACAGGCACTTTAGGTATGACAGGTATGACAGCATATTTTGGCATTTTAGAAGTAGGTAAATTAAAAGAAGGTGATGCTGTTTTAGTGTCTGGTGCAGCAGGAGCTGTAGGGTCTGTTGTTGGGCAAATTGCTAAAATAAAAAACTGTAAAGTTGTAGGTATTGCTGGCGGAAAAGAAAAATGTGAATACCTTATTAATGAATTAGGGTTTGATGCAGCAATAGATTATAAAAATGATGACGTAAAAGCAAAAATTGCAATCTATTTTCCAACAGGAATTGATGTATATTTTGACAATATTGGTGGTGATTTATTAGATGCAGCATTGGGTAGATTGGCATTACATGCTAGAATTGTTATTTGTGGCGCAATTTCACAATACAATAATACAAAAAGTGTTACAGGGCCTTCAAATTATTTGTCTTTATTAGTAAGCAGAGCATCAATGAAAGGTATGGTTGTATTTGATTATACAAAAGATTATCAAAAAGCAGCCATACAATTAGGTGTTTGGATCGCCGAAGGAAAACTAAAATCTAAAGAAACTATTTACGAAGGTATTGAGAATTTTCACGAAACCTTCTTGAGATTGTTTTCTGGTGAAAAACTAGGAAAATTGGTTTTGAAGGTTAGGTGAATAAAATTATTTAAAAGTGCACAAAAATAGCATAAAAAAATTCTAGGAACTTTTGGTGAACTACAAGTTTTTAGTCAATGATTTTACAATTTTATTTTCTGAAAAAAACTCCTTTAAGATTACTTTAATTGCTGTGTAGGTTGGCACAGCGACAACCATACCTAAAATACCAAAGAGTAATCCGAAAATTAAAATGGATAAAAATATTTCTAACGGGTGTGATTTTACACTTTTAGAAAATATAATGGGTTGACTTAAAAAATTATCTATTAATTGTGCAACCAAATACCCTAGCATAACATAAATAGTTGTTGGTAAAATAATGGTTTTAAAGTCTAAACTAATATTACTAGTCATCGTTAAAAACAACATTAAAATTCCACCAATTAATGGTCCGACAAATGGAATTAAATTTAGTGTTGCACATAAAATAGCAATTACAACTGCGTTTTTAATTCCAAAAATGAGTAATATTATAGTATAAATAATAAATAGAATGCTTATCTGAAAAATTAGCCCGATAAAATATCTAGATAGTAAATCTTTAATTTTTACAAACGATTTTTCAAATCTAGATTCACTTCCTTCAGGAACAATAACTAACAATACTTTATTTAAAAGTGCATTATCTTTCATAAAGAAAAAAGAAATAAATAAAACCGATAACAATCCTATGGTAATTGTTCCAAAAGCACCAATGACACTATTAAACATATTTGGTAACTTGTTTAATTGTGATGCTAAATCTAAAGACTTTAACTGTTCAAAAATATTGATGTTTCGTTCTTGAAAATAGGTATTTAAGTGTGTTATTGATGTTTCAATATTTGTTTTAAAAGCATTAGAATTCAATAAAGATAAATTCTCACTTTGTTGTTGAATTAACGGAATAATCATTCGTATTAATCCAAATAAAATGCTACTAAAAAGAAACATCGTAGTAATTACTGCAATAGAATCTCTAAATTTTAATTTGATTTTTAAAAATCTAATAATTGGTCTTGCAATCAATGTTACTACTATTGCAATAGCAATATATACTAAAACGGATTGAATTTTATAAAAAAAATACAATAGCGCAAAAACACCAACTAATATGGCAACAGCTCTTAATACTCCGTTTGATAATTGTTTTGATGTCATATTAATTTCCTCGCCAGTTATTTTAACGCAATGTTTACAATTAAATTTAGCGTATTTTCTAGTTAAAATAATTTACTAAATTTTAACTGCAATGCTTACAAGGGTCATTACATTTAGTGAGCCTTGTACTTTTCTTAGCGCGCATACTTTTGCAGTTAAATAATTTATTAAAATCCTTTTTTCTTTAATAAAGGCTCTATAATTGGTTCTCTACCTAAAAATTCTTTGTATAAATCCATTCCAGATTTTGTGCCACCACTTGCTAACATTTTACGATATTTTTTTGCCAATTCTGGGTCAAAAATATTACCTGTTTTTTTAAACTCATTAAAAGTATCTGCATCTAAAACTTCGGACCATAAATAACTATAATAACCAGCAGAATATCCACCAGAAAATATATGCGAATAATAGTTAGATCTATATCTAGGTAAAATCTCATCGATTAAACCAATTTTTTGCATAGCTTCTCTTTCAAATTTTCTTGCATCGCGTTGTTTTGTATCTGTTAAAGTATGCCAATTCATATCTAAGTATGCAGCAGCCATATATTCAACCGTTCTAAATCCTTCATCAAAATTATTGGCTTTATTCATTTTTTCTATCAACGTATTAGGTATAACTTCGCCTGTTTTATAATGCTTTGCGTAGGTTGCTAAAACTTCTGGTTCACTCATCCAATTTTCCATAACTTGAGATGGAAACTCAACAAAATCTCTTGGCACATTTGTACCAGATAATGATTTATATTTTACATTAGATAATAAACCATGTAATGCATGACCAAATTCATGAAAAACGGTTTGTGCCTCGGTAAAAGATAATAAAGATGGTTGGTTTTTTGTTGGCGCAGGATAATTAAAATTATTAGTTACAATTGGTGTTACAAATCCGTTAACATTAGATTGATTTCTTAAAGAGTTCATCCACGCCCCTCCTCGTTTGCTTTCACGTGCAAAGAAATCCATATAAATAACACCTAAGTGTTTTCCGTTTTCTAACACTTCAAAAACTTGTTGATCTTCGTGCCATTTTGGTACATCATTCAAAGGTTTAAAAGTCATACCAAATAATTTATAGGCTAATTTAAAAGCACCTTCACGTACATTATTAAATTCAAAATAAGGTCTTGTTTCATCTTCATTAAAATCATAGCGTTTTGCTCTAACTTTAGCTACATAATAACGCCAATCGCTTCCTCTAAATTCACTTTTAATACCTTCTTTTTTCATCATTTCAGCTAAAGCGGTACGGTCTTTTTTTGCCATTGCTAAAGCAGAAGGCCAAAGTTTATCTAATAAATCATAAACATTTTTTGCGTTAGCAGCCATTCTATTAGAGAGTACATTGTCTGCCCAAGTTTTAGAACCTAATAAATTTGCTTTCTCTACTCTTAAAGAAGCCATTTCACTTAAAATTGCTTTATTATCTTTTGTGTTATCATTATCACCTCGCATAGTGTAGCCTTGAAATAATTTTTCACGCATTTCTCGATTTGGTGAAGTTTGTAAAAACGGATTAATACTAGGTCTTTGTAAAGTAAAAGACCAGCCTGTATCGTGTCCGCGTTTTTTTGCTTCGACTGCAGCTAAAGCAACTAAACTTTCAGCTAAATCACCTAAATCTTCTTTATTATTAGTGTGTATTTCAAAATCATTAGTTTCATCTAATAAATTAGTACTAAAATTAATAGAGAGAGTAGCTAATTTTTTATTAATTTCTTTTAACCTTTCTTTGTTTTTACCTTCTACATTTACGCCTGCTCTTATATAACCTTCATAGGTTTCTTTTAATAAATGCATTTCTTCTGCGGTTAATTCTAAATTATTTTTTTCGTTATAAACAGATTTAATTCGTTTAAACAAATCAGAATTTAAGGTAATTTCATCGCCATGAGCAGTTAATTCTGGTCCAATAATTTTATTGGTTTCTTTTAATATATCATTTGTATTTGCTCCATTTACTGCAAAAAACACATTGGCAACTTTAGTCAAATCTGCACCGCTTAATTCTAAAGCTTCCACCGTATTTTTAAAGGTGGGCTTTTCTTTATTATTTAAAATGGTTGCGATTTCTATTTTATGTCTTTTAATTGCTTCTCGCATTGCAGGTAAGTAATTTTCGCTTTTAATTTTATCAAAAGGAGGTACACCAAAAGGCGTATCCCATTTTGCTAATAGAGGGTTTTCTGTCATTTTAGAATCTGTTTGTTTTTCTGTGCTACTGGTTTTGTTTTCGGTTTTACAAGAAGTTAAAGCAATAACACTTGTAAATATGAATAGGATTAACTTTTTATTCATTATTTTATCTTTTTTAATTAATGTTGTTAATTATCTAATCGTCTCACCATTAATACGGTTAAATCTGCAGTTTATTATTACAAAAATAGCGTTTTATTTTTGAAATTAGTTCTTCCAAACTAATTATTATATTGCCTAAGCCCTAAGGTGATTATAAATGCTTTTTGACTTATCATTTATTTTAATCTATTTTAATTATTTTAAATAGGGATACTTGTTCATTATCTATTTTTTGAATATTCAAAAAGTAAACACCTGTAGCAAATCCTTTCATGGAGATTTGCATAGTTTGGCCTGTATTTTTATTAATATACATTGTTTTGCCCAAAACATCGTTTATGGTAATTTTGACACGTCTTAACTCTCCTAAATCTAGCGTTATTACATCTTTGGTTGGGTTTGGGTATAGTAGTATATGTTGTGTGTCTTCGTCTGCAATTAAATCGGTTAAAATTAATATTCCTTTAAAGAATCCTCTTCCTCCTGTCCCTATAATAACTTGATTAGGTTCGTAAGGATTAAAAGCTATGCTATTTACTCGTTGCATAGGTAAGCCTGTGTTCTGTTTTGTCCAATTTTGTCCTCCATCTATACTAAGCCATACACCAGAATTTCTCATTACATCATGGTACGGATGGTCAGTAGTTGTTATGATAATAGCTTGCGAATTTCCAGGTTGTATAGCAAGGTCATAGAGGTAATAATCATTTTTTAATAATGACCATGTAGTACCATCATATTTCCACAAGCCTTCATTTCCATCATCTGTTCGCCATTTTGTAACATATAATATGTTATTATCATTAGGATCGCAGACTATTTTTCTTCCTTTGGTTGGACTGCTTGGCATCAGATTAAAAGTAATACCATCTGTTGTTTTGTAAACTCCCGCATTAGAGTTTAGGTAAAATGTATTGGGTGTATCGCTTACTTCACTTATAACATTTAAACCTAAAGCAGAAAAAACTTGTGCCCACGAAGTACCTCCATTTGTTGTGTAGTATAATTTATTATCTAACACTACCCATGCTTTATTGGTATTGGTTGGTAATGTATGTATTCCTAGTGGTCTTTTTGTGGAGCTTGCTCCTGGAAAATCAGAGATACTAAAATGTGTCCAATTATTTCCTCTATCTATAGTTTTCCAGACTCCGTCAAAGCCATATTGACCAGTAGTACAATACATTGTATTCCCATCTGTATCTCCAAAAGTAACATCTGTTCCTCCTTGATGTCTCCACATACCGGTATTTCCTGCCCCTCCTAACTGCCAACTTTGTAAGTTATCATTACTTTGCATAAACTTTGCATCATCCCAACCTTGTATTACGGAATGGCTAGAGTCAAAAGGATTAAACTCAATGTTTTCAGCGACCAAACCAGAAAATCCATTCCCTTTAAAATAGTTTACTCCAGCACTTGGAACAGGTTCACTCATTATATCCTCCCAAGTACTCCCTCCATTAACTGTTTTCAAAACATATTCCCAATTCCCTCCAATCATTACGTTTTCATCAGTAGGGTCTATACTAAAAGCATATAATTCAGGTGCAGATTGTGGATATGCAACTTCCGGAAAGTTATTTGTAGTATTTTTATTTAATACGGCTACCCAAGTTGCTCCAGCATCTAAACTTTTGTATACTCCTGAATTATTCCATCCACTATTAGAAGTATATAAAACATTACTATTGGTAGGTGCTATTTTTACAGATCTATAATAAGACGCTTGATTTTTATTGGAATGAGAAGTCTGTTCTAAGCCATTAGAAAAGTTAACCCAAGAATTACCGCCATCTGTAGTTTTATAAATTCCTCCTGGCTGATAAACTCCCCCCGAAAGATAATTATTTAGTCCAACATACATAACATTAGCATTATTTTTATCAACGGTTATATACAAAACATCAGTTGTTGGCAATCCTGTATTAGATAAAGACCACGAGACCCCATTATCGGTACTAATAAAAACACCTTGATATCTTGCTGCAACAACAATTTTATTATTACCTGCATACTCTGCATTCATTATTCCAGGACCTGTTATTGTTCCAATAGTAGAAGTTTTACTCCAAGATTCTCCACCGTCTGTACTACTCCAAACTGCGTTCCATTCAGGAGCTCCAGGAGATAGCCAATTTCTCATATTTCCTCCAAATGCTAACAAATGATTTACATCTAAAGGATCAAATAATATTTTTTGAATTGGGCACGAATATGAAAACTCCAAAATAGGATTCATTCCTATTCGTTTTTCTAGCCAATTAACCCCACCGTCAATACTTTTATACGGTCCACTCATTGTTCCTACCCAAATAATATTACTATCAGTTGGATGGTAAGTAAATGCTGCAATTTCATTACTCTTAAAGCCAAACGTAGGCAACCAAGAAACTCCTCCATCTAAACTATAGCTAGCGTTTAAAACATCTCCTGCTAGTAAAACCTTATTTGAATTGTATGGACTAATTGCTATATCTGTTATTGCTCCTCCACTTCCAGGTTCATTTAATGGTTGCCAATTAATTGTTTGTGAAAACGAATTATTAATCAGTAAAATAAGTATAAATAATATAAAATACTTTTTCTTATTTACCATTTCTTTTAATCTATTTTAATTATTTTAAATAGGGATACTTGTTCATTATCTATTTTTTGAATATTCAAAAAGTAAACACCTGTAGCAAATCCTTTCATGGAGATTTGCATAGTTTGGCCTGTATTTTTATTAATATACATTGTTTTTCCCAAAACATCGTTTATGGTAATTTTGACACGTCTTAACTCTCCTAAATCTAGCGTTATTACATCTTTGGTTGGGTTTGGGTATAGTAGTATATGTTGTGTGTCTTCATCTGCAATTAAATCGGTTAAAATTAATATTTTTGAAGTAAATGGTTCTAGAGAAATACTATTATTTACTGTATTACCATCTAAATCAAGGTACACGGAAGACTCTAAGTCAATTACTTTTGTTTGCATAGTAGCATTGTAAAAAAGTTTAGATTTTTCTCTTGGGTCGTCTCTTATTGCTGTTACTTCATACAAATTTATATTATCTATCCAGTATAATGAGATGTCATTCTTCGATTGAAATTCTAATCTAGTTGGATTAGAGTCTTGGTTTGCAGTAAAAAGAAATTCATATTCTCGCCTTGTGGTATCTACAAAGAATAATTTATTAAGACTCAATATTTGATAGGGAGATACACCTTGTCTTAACTTTGTTGAAATTGTTCCAGACTGATTTGAAATAATGCTAAATTTTAATAGATATTGCTGACCTTCCACAACTTGAAAATGATCAGAATGAAGAATATTGTTATTACCTGTTCCAATATAGTTAAAACGTAAACATCCGTTGTCTAATGCCGTATTATCCCAAGTTATTTGATTTGCACTAGGCCAACGAGACCAACTTGATGTGTTGGAATCGAAAGTTCCATTATTGATAAGGTTAGTTCCAATACTCGTTATTGTATATGGCGAAAACTGAACCAAACCTGTTTCAGAATTAATATCTTGACTACTAAAAATTTGCCAGTTCTCAAGGCTGTAAATATTATTTTCACTCAAAATATTAAAATCACCATAAGGGTTTCCATAGTAATTATTATCAAAAGCACCAAAATTAACAGGATTACTATAAGTAAAACTAGTGGTTTGTTGGATGTTTAGTTGATCTTCTGTAAGTGGATAATAAACATTTTGACTTAGGATGTTGTTTTTCATTAAATTAGGAGCTAAATTACCGCCTTCTCCTAATTTAATTTGAATATCGTTACCATATAAAGTATTATTAGTAACAGTTATATCTTTATTATTGTGTATAAAAATTCCAGAACTCCCAGAATAGGCTACAGTGTTTCCTTCTAGAGTAACATTATGTATTCTATCGTCTATGTAAATACCTTCTGCAGGTTTATAGAACCTATTACTAGTTCCTTGGGGAGCTCCTTTAGTATCGAGAACAATGTTGTTTCGAATTATCGAACCTGCAGAACCAGGAAGGTTATAGTCAGAGTTCCAAGTGTAAATTCCTCCTCCGTCATCTAAACTTAAACATGAATTTGTAATAAAATTATACTCAAGAATAGTATTTTGACCATCAAAACCTATACCATTATATCCCGAATTATTAATTTTATTACTTCTAATAAGGTTGTTATCTCCAAGTACATTAATAGCTCTTCCAGAACAGCAAAAATCTCCAAAACCACTTGCGTTAACAGATTGAATTAGACTTGTATTTTCAATACTATTATTAGAAAAAGTAGAATTTTTAGAGTTAAATATTACGCCATAGTGATTGGCCCCTCTAATGATATTATTATCTAAAAAATTATTAGTTTCTCCAGCACCTAAATATATACCACTTCCTAGAAATACACCTGTTGAATTGGGGTAATACATTAAGTTGTTCTTTATATTTAGATTAGATGATTCGCTTGCTTCTATTCCATTTTCTGCTTGATATTCAAACCTAAAACCATTAATTGTTATAAAGTTTTTTTGGTTTAAGGTAAATCCATTTGTGTAAACTGAACCCTCTATTTGATAAGTTGAAGGAGAATTTCCATTGGGCATCCACAGGTAAACCTCATTCGTATTTTGATCATAATACCATTCTCCAGCAGTATCTAAGGCTTCTAATTTATTATTCAAAAAATATCCCCAACCTGGTTTAATGCCATAATGGGTTTCACTATCTAATTCTAGAGCACTCGTTCCAGCATTAAAAGATACTACATCTTTACTATTAAGTGTCCAACGGTGTGACCGGATATGTGCACGAGCGCCAGTCCAATCTACAGTTGTTGTTAAATCGTTATCTACTAAGGTTACACTATCAGGAGAGGCATCAATAGTAAAGTAACCTGTGTTAGGATGTCGAGCTAAAACTAAGCGAGAGCTGTTAAAAAAAAGTTGGTTAATGGCTTGAGGTACGGTAGCTTTATAAATATTACCTTGATGATGTGTCCAGCCAGTGATAACTTCCGCTCCACTAATTATTGGAGCATTTCCAACATCTCCAACACCATAAGCACCATATGTAATATGGGAACTAAGAGCGCCACTATGAGAAGCAATTATTTCTCCTCGCCAAGTATCTCCTCGTTTAAAAAGAACACTGTCGCCTGGACTTAAAATTAGGTTATTTACTTTGTTCAATGTTTTCCATGGCGTATTGGGGCTTTGGGCTTGAAGTGATGTATGAGAATCTAGACCATCATTAGCAATATAATACGTTGTGCTATACACAAAACTGGCACAATGTATTAATGTTATAATTAAAACATGCTTTATTAGGATGTTAAATTTTCTCATAATTTCTAATCTTTATTGATTTAGTACATTAAACAATAAATGCTTTTACCATTTCTTTTAATCTATTTTAATTATTTTAAATAGGGATACTTGTTCATTATCTATTTTTTGAATATTCAAAAAGTAAACACCTGTAGCAAATCCTTTCATGGAGATTTGCATAGTTTGGCCTGTATTTTTATTAATATACATTGTTTTTCCCAAAACATCGTTTATGGTAATTTTGACACGTCTTAACTCTCCTAAATCTAGCGTTATTACATCTTTGGTTGGGTTTGGGTATAGTAGTATATCTGTATTAAAATTACAGTCTGTTTGTGTATCTATTCTATTGATTGTAACTGGAATTACATAATTATTTGTAATACATAATGAAGCGTCTTGTAAAACATGTAATTTCCAAATCTCTTGATTACTACAGGCTGTTGTAAGACTAAATATTGGTGGGTTTATATTTAATGGTAGTAAATTGCCATTTGGTTCTTCCCATTGAAAATTATTAGGTGTAAAATTTGCTGCTAATTCTAATGTATCAGAAGTACTAGCAAGAAAATCATGACCAACTACAAAGGCAGTATTGTTAATACTGTATTTAACTAATCCAGAATTTAAATCATTTCCGTTTGAAATTATAATTTTGGTATTGGCTAGGGTACAATTTGGTTTAGTAAAGTTATAATTACCAAATTTATTAGTACTATTTAATACCATTGTATTTGTTGCTGTATTTTTATCAAAAACTAATATATTATTTGGGGTTTGTAAATTCACATAAAGCGGGGAGTTTTCTCTATATAAGTGATTGTTAGTTAATTTAGAATCAAAATTCCACTTGTGCATTAAGTAGCCTTCAATATATTCTTTTTGAGTGTTAGATACATTATAGTCGTAAAACAATACCTCAGACATTGGCCCTTTATGAAAGTATAAACTAGTGACTCTTCCTAAATAAAAAGAAAAACTATTATTAGATATATCAGAAGAAGACGCTTCAGCAGTATGCTCTAGCCTTCCGTTTAAATACGTTGTGATGATATTGCCGTCTTTTTTGATCATTAAAAGATAGGATTCATTATCTTTAATTTTATTAGACCAACCACGACTAAGCCCATCTCCATAGTCAGCTATTTCATTATTCCTAAGCATAGGATTTCCTGAGCTGTTAGTCGAAAATGAAACACCTGGTCCGTTTGGTAAATTTCTATTTCCTACTACATAATTCCATGCTACTCCGTCTCTGTTAATATGAGAAGCGGTAATAAACATAGTCCAATCCCCGTTCAAAGTATCATTATTTCCCGCAGGGAATAATTCAAACCCATCTTTATTGTCATCCATTCCAAACATAACAGCTGGTAATCCATTCATACCAGTACTACTGTATTTAGGTCTTAAGGTGACATCTGCTTGATTGGGTAAGGCGTAATCACTTGTTGCTTTATTATGCCATCTTGTAATAGCACTTCCATTGCTAGGGATAACACCTGTGTTATTAATATCCATAGCATCTAACCAAATTAAAGGTTCTTGTAAATTTGGAACTATTTTAAGTTCTAAAGTATCGTTTAAACAGGCTATAGAGTTAGTGAATTCCTGCCAATCACTACTGTTCTTACTTACCATTACAGTATAATCATTACCTGGTAAAGTTAATTCTGTTTCTGCCCAAGTATTTGCTATACAAGTACTATTACTTGTAACTTTACATTTAATTATTGCTCCAGATTGTATATTACTCACATCTAATTCGTTAGTAGTGGTGTTATTCAAGTTTCCATCAATCCACCATTCATAAATGGGGTTACTTCCTTCATTAGTCGTAATTGCTGTAATAGTGTTTGTATTTATAGCACATTCATCATCAGCATCTAATGCAAGGTTCAATTTTAATTCTCCATTATTTCTAAATACATTCCAAGTAATATTTGGCCAAGCAGCTTCACACCAATCTATTAGCGATTCTATTAATTGGCAATCTATACCCAACTCTATAAATTTAGGTATTCGATCATACAATTTATCTGCATAACGATTCTGTCCGACATAACCAGGTATTAAATCTGCATTAGTTTTAGAAATAGCATCTAGAGCATTGGAACTTCCGTTAGGTAGTCTATCCCAGCCAGATAAATCATTTTCAGGGAGATTTACAGCATCTATAAATTCTTTTAAAAGTGCGTTGTAAGTCCATACAGATAATCCAGGTTCTAGTTCATTTATAGAAAGAGATGTAGGACTCCTTTCTAAATTCCACCAGGGACCTTGTAATCTTATTCTAAACGCTTCTTGAAGATTAGGGCTTGTAGCTCTAGACCATGTTCTTGTTTGATTCATTACATTGATATGATGGTAAAACCGCAAAGGTTCATATATACCAGAAGTTCTACCTGCCCATCTAATTAAATCAGGAGTATAATTATAGTCAACAGGAGAAACTTGTGTAAGCATACCATTGCCTCCATTTACAATAGATTGTACATTGTACCAATTGGTAGATTCATAAACTCCAGCGGCAGTAGATTGTCCGTAAAAATTTAATTCTTTTCCTGGTATAGGAATTCCATAGTCTCGCTCTTCTTGAGTTACACCAGCCTGAAAATGAGCAGGTATCTCAAATACTTGAGAGTACTGACCAAACCACTGACGTGACGCAGGTTGGTCTTCTGGTGGAGCAAACCAATGTGCTTTGTCTTGCAAGTCAAACTCATTCATAATTTCAAAATATTGGACTGCCATAAGTCTTGCTAAACTGGTAGCCGCTAATTCTCTTGGTACTAAAGGATCCAGTTGGTCAGTTGCAGTGCCGTCTGGCTGTCTCCAATGTTGTCCACCTGCACCAGGACCACTCCCTCCAGGTAATTCATTGACTCTTAAAAAAAATCGATAATGCCAATACATATCTCTATTTTTTTTCATTAACTCATTTGGAGGGCGGTTAGCTGGTGGCATTGCTTCTAAATAAGCTCTATAATCAAGATACCCTTGTCTTGGATCAATATTAACGATATCACCTACTCCTAAATCCACAGGATTATCCCAATAAGAAGTGCCTGAAATTGCACCAGTATACCCTGCGTCTCCTGTATATGCATCCATTGGGTGAACTATAGGTAACCAGTGCTTCCAATCTGGAAATTGAATGGCTAAAGGGAGTAAGGTTCTATCTACCATATTATCGGAATCAAATCGGTTATAGACTTCATCTTGAGTTACACCATTTGGAAACATATATGCTAACATCTCTTCATCTTTTTCTAATACAGCATCTAACCCTGCTCCTGCAGCCCACTGTTCAATAGGTTTGTCTGCTAAACTAGGCCCTGGTTGGTAAGGTGGATTCCAAGGCCTTCCATAACGGTCAACATTTTCGTGTTCTTCTGATAAGGATCTAATATAAGATGCTATTAATTTACCTTCTTCTTCTGTTAAATTATGGAATTTTGAACGCTCTATAATTGCTTTATTTGAATAACTAAAAATTTCTAAATCTCTTCCATCATGAACATGGCAAGAGGTGCATTTAGCTTTAATAGGTTTTGGAGTCCCCAAATCATAACCGTACCAAAAGCCACTTTGTGTAGATGGTAAACTGCTACTAATTAAAGGTGCATTATACCACAAATCTTTACCAGCGGCAATACTTCCAGAGTCTGTATAAGGCCCTACCCAAGTCATAGGGTCTTCATTTACAAAAAAAGTGTTGTTTAAAATTTTATTATTATTAATATCGTGTAAGTTAAATTTAACAACTCTATAGCCGTTAGAGATAGCATCTGACATATTAAATCTAAAGTAGATTGTATTTAAACCAGTTGTTAAACCTGTAACTGGTATTGTAAATCGTATGGTATTATAACCTCCATTAGACATACCTCCTCTTTCTTTTTCGGGACTTTGAATTTTAGTTGTACTGTGGTTTAAGGTTAACCAACTTCCAGCGTTTATTTTTATAGAGGCTTTATTTTGATATCCTAAGTTATTTACTTGTAACCACAAAACTTTACTATTTGTTACTTGTGCAGCAGTAAGTGTAAATTCTCGTTCTTCTATGGTGCCTTCAGCTCCTAAAACTTCTACCGGAAGTGTAATTTGAGCAGATATATTGTTTAGAAATATTAATAATGGCACGAGTATTAGTAAATTAGATTTTTTCATCAGTTGATTTTTAAAGTTACTATTATTCTTTTTTTATTAAATTTAAGTAATAAATGCAACTTTTTGAGGATTAGGGATTAATATTATTTTTTCAAAAGAAAGGGAAATTCTTCCGAATGGATAAAAGTTCTTATATTTTCTTGCCCAAAAGTTGCGAGCCATTTAACCGAACAACAAAGATATACAATTTTTATTATATAAAAAAATGGGTGAACAAAGTGAGATAGTAGAAGTTATATTAGGAAGTATTACGATGATTATCACTCTTTTATAACAACTAAAGAATCTAAAGACAGTCTAGTTTTTAGCCATTTTTTTAATTTAATAATTTCTCTATTAACTGTTTTTTTAGGAATATAATGAAACCATTTAGCCTTAAAAATTACTAAAGTATCTACTTTAGAAAAATTAGTTTTTAATTGATGCGAAAAAGAAATTTCTTGCAAACCTTCGTAATTAATTTTTGCTTCTCTACTTATTTTAAGAAACGGAATTTTACTACTTAATTTATGCTCTAAAAATTTAATACGCTCATCTTTACTTCTAAGATTAACCTCTCTATTTTCTATAAGTTTCCTGTTTTTTATAAACTGTTCTTTTAAACTTTGCACTTCATTTATTATTTTTGTATCATCTTTTCCGCCCTGAATTAATAAAGTAGTGCCTTCTAAGCCTAAATCGGATAACTTATTATTCCATCTTTTTTTATCTTTTTCAGAAATAGTTTTGCCATAAACAGTTATTGAGATATTATTATCTCTATAATTAATATCATCTTTATCTTCATCGATAATTCCAATACCCTCATCTTTAATAGATTGAATGAACTCTTGTGATTTCTCAGTAAAATCTTTTTGTAAAATTAATTGATAAAAAGTATAAATACTTCCTGCAAAAATAACGATAGCAACGAAAGAAGCAAAACGAGCAATACGTTTTCTTTTGGCAGAATTAATATATTTTACCATCGGGAATCGCAAATATTTAATAATAACAAAAGTTGCCAACGCAATGAAAGTTGTATTAATTAAAAATAGAAACATTGCACCAAAAAAGTAGTTGTAATTGCCAACACCAAGACCATAACCAGCTGCGCAAAGAGGAGGCATTAAAGCAGTTGCTATTGCAACGCCTGCAACAGTATTTGTTTGTGGTTGAGGTCTGCTTATGGCAACGATTAATGCTAAACCACCAGAAATGGCAATCATTACATCTAGCACATTAGGATGTGTTCTAGCAAGAATTTCTGGAGTTGCCTCTTGAAAAAGTGGAATATAAAAAAATAGAGACGAAGTTAATAGGCTTAAACCAATCATTATTCCCAAATTTATCAATGAGCGCTTTAAGGTATCAATGTCATTGATACCAATTGCTAGACCAACCCCTAAGATTGGACTCATTAATGGTGAAATTAACATCGCACCAATGACTACAGGAATAGAACTTACATTTAAGCCAATAGAGGCAATTAATATTGAAAAAACTAAAATCCAAGCAGTATGACCTTTGACCGCAATATTACCTTTTATGTTTTCAATAGTTGTAGTTTTATCCGTATTGTGACGAATATCTAATAACTCTTTAAAAAACCTTTTTGTACTCGAAGCAAAGCCCTGCATATCTTTTTTTACCTCTTGCTTGGTCTGTTCTATTTTTTGTTCTTGTTCTGTTGTTTTTTCTTCCATATGCTCCTTAACCTTTTCAACTTTAACTATGTGGAAAATGATTTTATTAGTTATTTAATTAATTTTTAGAATTAATTATGTTAATTTTTTTTTAAATTTTTCTTTTACTTCAGTTACAATTTGCTTGATGTCTTGTTCTTCATTTTTAGGGCAGATTAGCAAAACATCATCTTTTTCTACAACAATAAAATTATTTAAACCCTGTATGACTACATATTTTCCTTTTGATGTTCTAACCATATTGTTAGAGGCATTTCTAAAGAGAGTTTTGGCATTAACAACAGTATTTTTAGTATCATCTTTTGGTAACTTTTCATATAAAGAACCCCAAGTGCCGAGGTCATTCCATCCAAACTCAACTGGTAAAACATGAACATTTGTAGCCTTTTCTAATATTCCGAAATCAATAGAAATACTCTCGAGATTTTTATAATTATTTTCTATGAAGTCATTTTCAAAATCGGTATTCCATATTTTATTATTAGAGCACAATATTTTTTTCATTTTAGGAAGGTGTTTTTGAAAGGCATTTAATATACTTTGAGAACTCCAAACAAAAATTCCTGCATTCCAAAGATAATTACCCTCATTTATAAATTGTTTTGCTTTTTTTAGGTTTGGTTTTTCAGTAAAATTTGCAACTTTTTTTATATTATTTGTTATTGAGTTTATTTGCCTTGAATTTTCGGGTATTATTAAATTTGTTGAAACATCATATTGAATATAGCCATAACCAGTATTTGGATTTGACGGTTGAATACCTAAAGTCATTAAAATCTCTTTTTTAGCACAAGCCTTAAAAGCAGTTGTAACATTTTTTAGAAATTCAGTTTCATTCTCAATCCAATGATCAGAAGGAGCAACTACGATAATGGCATCTTTATTTAAATCATTTATTTTTAGAGAAGCATACAAAATACATGGAGCGGTATTTCTCATAATTGGTTCTAAAAGTAATTGTTTTTCATTGGTAGTTGGCAATTGTTCTAAAACCAAATTTTTATAATTTTTGTTGGTAGAAATGAAAATATTCTCTTTTGGAATCAATTTGGCAAAGCGATTAAAAGTACGTTGCAACAAACTCTCACCAATACCTAACATATCATGAAACTGTTTAGGATATTCACGTGTACTCATTGGCCAAAATCTTGATCCGATTCCTCCTGCCATTATTATTGCATAGTAATTTTTATTCATTTTATTATTTTGTTGCTATATATATCTTACCAAAAGCAAATTTTTAGTTGACCAACGGTCAATTAATTACTTTAACTTCTGCATTAGGATGAAATAAATACACTTTTTTAGATGTTACTTCAATACATTTATATCGAACTCTCCGTTTTTCACCTTTTTCAAAAATACGATTATTATATTTAAATTTACTTTTTAAAGGAATTTCAAAGATATAATTTTGATTAGACTTTTTATCATATAATTTTAAAACTAACGATAACTTAATATCAGAATCTGTACTTGCCTTTGGGTTTCGTAAATAGTTGGCAAGAATTGATAAAATTTCTGTTGGAAATATTTCGAGTTTTAAAAAAGGTAACATTAAATGTTGAAAATTTATTTTCCATTCAATTCCATGAGGTTTTATCCGTTTATATTCCTTAAAGGTTTTTAAATGTGCAATTTCATGAACTAAAGTAATTAAAAACCGAAATTTATTTAAATCATTATTAATAGTTATTTGATAGTCACCGTTTTTTAAAGGTCTAAAATCACCGTGTTTTGTTTTTCGTTTATTTTTTATTTTTAAATAAAAATGTTGTTTATCTAAAAGCGCTTCGACTAAAGAAATTGATGATTCTGGTATATAGTTATGTAAAGTTAAGTGTTTCATTTTAAATGTAAAATCAAATTCTAGGGAGTAGAATTAGATACTTGTAAAACTTTACCATTATAAATTAAATTTCCAGTTAACGCAAAGTTAGCGATATAATTTGCCATGTTTTTTGCAGTAATTGGTGCCTGGTATTCAGGAAAAGCCTCTGCTAACATTTCGGTTTGTACTGCTCCTAAGGCTAAGGTGTTAAATATAATACCAGATTCTTTATATTCTTCGGCAAGTAATTCCATTAAAGTAATAACTGCACCTTTTGATGAACTATATGCCGAAAGTCCAGCAAATTTGAGTGAACCTTGAATTCCACCCATACTACTAATAGTTACAATATGACTCCCTTTTTTTAATGATGGTAATACAACCTTAATTAAAGTAGCTACAGCAAAAACGTTAACATTATAAATATCTAAAAAATCTCGATAAGTAGTTTTTGAAAAAGGTTTGTGTATTAATTTACCTGCATTATTAATTAAAATATCAACAGTTTTCCAGTTTTTAGCAATAAAATCAGTTACCTTTTTTAAATCATTTTCTTTAGTAATATCTACTTTTAAAACATGAACATTTTTTGGCAAATTAGAAAGTGTATCTATATTTCGAGAAAGGGCTAAAACTTGATGTTTATTTTTTGTAAAATATTTAACAAGTTCAAAGCCAATACCTCTACTTGCTCCAGAAATTATAATTTTTTTCATCTTTAAAATTTAAAAGATGAAAATTACCATTTTTTTACACATTTAACAAACCTAAACCTAAAACTTATGAAGAATAGTATGCTTTTTTGGATTTATTCCACATTAAAATCAAAATAATGATTGCGATAAGGTTCGTATCGTAAAGTAAAATGCCACCATTCTTTAGGGTAAGACCGAAAGCCATTATTTAGCATTATAGTTTGTAATAATTGCCTATTCTCTCTTTGTTTTTTTGTAATTTTTTGATAGTTAACCCAAGATTTTTCACTAAAATAGTCGTAGTTACTTCCCATATCTAAAACAGCATTTGTCTTGTCTGAAAATATACTTAAATCAACAGTACTACCACTACTATGTCTAGAACGTGTTGATATGTATTGTAGTTTGAATAAATCTCGCTTTTTAACTGTTGGGTAATAGTCTTGCTTCATTAAAGTGTCCTTAATATTTTTTGCCCATTTTTTAAAATGATTAACTGCTTTTTGAGGTCTATATGCATCATAAATAATTAAACAAAGTCCTTGTTCTTGCAACTCGTCTTCTACTTTTTTTAAAGCATTAGCAGTTTGTACAGTAAGAATACATTTTTTAGCGTTATACCCATTAACAGGTTTGCCAATAAAATTATTTGATGTCAAATAACGCAAATCTAATTTTAGGTTAGGTATTATCTCGGTAGCATACACAAAACCATATGGTAAATTTCTAACTGTTGTTGCTTTAAAAGCAAATAACAAAATTATACAAATGAAAAAAAATATAATTTTATGTCTTTTCATGGTTTTTATTATTTCAATTTAAATAAAAATTTCAAACATTAATCAAAAATTTCATTCAATAATTTAGCTAAACGCAAACCGCCTTTTTGTAATTGCATTCTAACCGTTTTAAAATGATCATAAGAATAACGATAACTCAATTTATGACCAGTTTCTGCAGACTCATAAACTTTTTTTGCTAAACTTTGAGACTCATAAACCCAATCTAAAACACTTCCTTTTTGATAATTTTTAATTTCCTTTTTAGATAAAAATTTAGTATTATTTGCTAATTCGATATAACTCATATTCCATTTTTTAATCATATCAGTATCCCAAACACGATGCAAGTTACTACCTTTATTAAACCATTGTACTTGTATGGCATTTCCGCCTTTATCTTCGGAGCGCCCAATATGTAAAGGTTGGTGTAAGTCTCCAATTAAATGAACTAACATTTTTAGATAAAACACCTTATCTTCTCTATGAAGTGTCGAATTGTTTTTTAAGATTTTTAGACAAGTCTCAATACCAGTAATTAAATCGCCTTTTTTATTTTTTTTAGAATCCTTATAATCTGTATCAAACGGAAAATTAACATAATGCCAAGTATAAAATTTATTAAAATTCTTGTCTGATTTTATTTCATCAGCATAAGTCGAAACAAAAGCTAAACTTTCTCCATTAAGAAGTTTGTCAATTTTACGTTTTACACTTTTTTTAAGATGTTTCTCTGCAATTTTACCAATAGTTCTATGTCCAGTTTTCCCCCAAGTAGGCTTAGTGTTCGCATAATTAGTTGTAAGAAAAGCAATTATTAAAATTAATAGAATTCTATATTTCATTGTGAAAAATTTTGTGCTAAAATAGAAATAAATTTACTATATTTACATATTGATATAAACTTTTAGGGTTTTTATATTGTAAAATGTTTTAGTAGTTCAATTTAAATACAATGACAAAACAACTATTTATTTTATCGTTTTTATTATTTTCAGTTTTATTATTTTCACAAGATGTAAATGTTGAAGAATTTGCAACGGGTTTTGACAGCCCAATTAACATACAACATGCAGGAGATAATCGTTTGTTTATAGTAGAACAAGGTGGTATAATAAAAATTTTAAATGCAGACAGTTCTACAAACGCAACACCGTTTTTAAATATCAATTCTATTGTGTCTTCAGGTGGTGAACGAGGTCTTTTAGGTCTTGCATTTCATCCAAATTATACAACAAATGGTTTCTTTTTTATAAACTATATAAATAATTCGGGTAATACAGTTATCGCAAGATATTCAGTAAGTGCTAATTCAAATGTAGCAGATTCAAGTTCAGCTCAAATATTAATGACTATTGACCAACCTTATTCAAACCATAATGGCGGTTCTATAGTATTTGGTGCAGATGGTTATTTATATATCGGTATGGGTGATGGAGGAGGTGCAGGTGATTCAGATAATTATTCTCAAAATGGCAACTCTTTATTAGGAAAAATGTTACGTATTGAAGTTGGTGCAGCAGCAACATATTCAATTCCGACAGATAACCCTTTTGTTAGTGATGCAACCGTACTCGATGAGATTTGGGCAATTGGAGTTCGTAATCCATGGAAATTTAGTTTTGATAAAACAAATAATGATTTATGGATTGCAGATGTTGGTCAAGATGCATTTGAAGAAATAAACCATACTGTAGCAGGTAATAGCGGGTTAAATTACGGTTGGCGTTGTTATGAAGCTAATGCACCATATAATACTTCTGGTTGTGACGATGCATCAAATTATACATTTCCTGTTGCTGAATATGCTCTTGGCGGAACTCCATATAAATGTGCAATAACAGGAGGTTATGTATATAGAGGTTCTTTGTATCCTGACTTTGACGGCTTGTATTTTTTTGCAGACTATTGTAGTAGTGAAATAGGTACTGTTAACCCTAATAATTCAAATCAAGTAATATTTAATAATGTATCTGTTTCAAGTAATATCTCAACATTTGGAGAAGATATTAATGGAGAACTTTATGTTGCAGGAATTGGTAATGGTACAATATATAAAATAATAGATGAAACATTAAGCGTTGAAGATAATGTATTTATAGATGATATTTCAGTAAATCCAAACCCAACAAAAGGTGCTGTTTTTATTAAAAGTGAAAGTGGTAATTTTGAAATAGAAAATATACAGATATTTAATACTATAGGTAATAAAGTATTAGAGGTTAAAATTAATAATGTAATTGCCTATCAATTAGATTTAAATAATTTAAAGCAAGGCATATATTTTTTAAAAATACAATTAAACAATTTAGAATCGGTTGTTAAAAAACTAATAATTAAATAACGAATGAAAGAATATAAATTAATTAAACAACCAGGTACAACAGTAAGAAAAGATCAAGATTTTGAAGACCTATTAAATAGTTATGCTAATTCTGGTTGGCGAGTAATTAATATTTTTACACATAGAGGATTTTTAAAAGCAATTATAGAAAGAGAAAAGAAGTTAGTTAGTTAATAAAAAACATGAATAGTACATATATATAAACAAAAAAGCAACCAAATCTAGTTGCTTTCTTATTTTTATAGTAAGAAATATTTTTATAAAGACTAATTTACTTTATCAATAATTGCTTTAAAAGTATCAGGGTGATTCATTGCTAAATCTGCTAATACTTTTCTGTTTAAGTCAATATTGTTTGCCTTAACCTTCCCCATAAATTGAGAATAAGACAAACCATTTAATCTTGCACCAGCGTTAATACGTTGAATCCATAAACCACGAAAGTTTCTTTTGTTGTTTTTACGGTCACGGTAGGCATAAGCCATTCCTTTATCAACTGCATTTTTGGCTACGGTATAAACATTTTTACGTCTTCCGAAATAACCTTTTGCTAGTTTTAATATTTTTTTTCTACGAGCTCTTTTTGCTACTGAATTTACTGATCTTGGCATTTTACATTAGATTTTTTATGTTAGGCAGTTCTTAGAACATTTCGCTTTAGCACTAACATACGGTTAATTATTTCCTATTTAATACTATTATAACCCAAAACCCTTTGCAGGGTTAAATTTTAAGGCTATTTAAGACAAAGTTGTTGTTTGATATTCGCTTTATCAGCCTTGTGGACTAATGTCGTATGTGTCAATTTTAACTTTCTTTTCTTACTTTTCTTAGTCAAAATATGACTTTTAAAAGCGTGTTTTCTTTTTAATTTACCAGAGCCAGTAACTTTAAATCGCTTCTTGGCACTAGATTTAGTTTTCATTTTTGGCATTTTCTTCCTGTTTTAATTATTACTTACTATTCTTACTATTGTTTTCTAAATTACTGAACGGAGTTATTTCTTTTTCTTAGGAGCAAGGAACATCGTCATACGTTTTCCTTGTAATATCGGCATTTGTTCAACTTTACCAACCTCTTCTAAATCTTGCGCTAGCCTTAATAAAAGTATTTGCCCTTGTTCTTTAAATATAATAGACCTTCCTTTAAAAAATACAAACGCTTTTAATTTAGCACCATCTCTTAAAAATTTCTCTGCATGTTTCTTTTTAAACTGATAATCATGATCATCAGTTTGAGGACCAAAACGTATTTCTTTAATAATAACTTTAGTTGTTTTTGCCTTTAAAGCTTTTTCGCGCTTCTTTTCCTCATATAAAAACTTTTTATAGTCCATTATTTTACAGACAGGAGGATTTGCATTTGGAGAGATCTCAACTAAATCTAACTCAAACTCAATAGACATTGCCTTGGCTTTTGCAATTTCGTAAATACCAACTTCAACATTGTCACCTACTAGACGTACTTCAGGAGTGCGAATTATTTTACCGTTAATTCGGTGTTTGTCCTCTTTAAAAACCCTTCCAGGTCCTCTTCTGCTTCTTTTTCTTCGTATTGCTATGGCTAAAAAAATTTATTACTTTAAACTAATAAAGCGGATTATACTTAAAACTGCTCTAAAACAGCCACTACTTCTTTGTTAATTAATGATGAAAAATCTTTTACACTAAACGTCCCAATGTCGCCTTCACCATGTTTTCTTACTGAAATTACACCATTGTTTTCTTCCTTTTCACCAATAATTAGCATAAAAGGAATTTTACTCATTTCAGCATCTCGTATCTTTCTACCAATCTTTTCATTTCTATCATCCACGAGGGCGCGAATTTCGGAATTTTCTAACAAATTTAAAACTTTTTTCGTATATATTTCATATTTTTCACTAATTGGCAGTAAAATTACCTGTTCAGGCATCAACCAAAGCGGAAAATTACCACCAGTATGCTCTAATAAAATAGCGATAAAACGCTCCATTGATCCAAAAGGCGCGCGATGTATCATTACAGGAGTGTGTAATTGATTGTCAGACCCTTTATATGAAAGGTTAAATCGTTCAGGTAAATTGTAATCTACTTGAATAGTTCCCAATTGCCAAGACCTACCTAGGACATCTTTAACCATAAAATCTAACTTAGGACCATAAAATGCAGCTTCACCATACTTTACAATATAATCTAAATTTTTGTCTTTAACAGCTTTTAAAATAGCATCTTCTGCTTTTTTCCAATTTTCATCACTTCCTATGTATTTATTTTTTTTGTCAGAATCTCTCAATGAAACTTGAGTTTGAAAATTCTCAAAACCTAAAGCCTTAAAAACATACAAAACTAAATCTATTACATTTTTAAACTCTTGATCTAACTGTTCTGGCGTACAAAATATATGAGCATCATCTTGAGTAAAGCACCTTACTCTAGTTAGTCCATGTAATTCACCACTTTGTTCATATCTATAAACGGTTCCAAACTCAGCAAATCGTTTAGGTAAATCTTTATACGAATAAGGTTTGGTGTTAAAAATTTCACAATGATGGGGGCAATTCATAGGTTTTAATAAATACTCCTCACCATCCTTTGGAGTACCAATGGTTTGAAAACTATCTTCACCATATTTTTCATAGTGACCAGAGATCTTATACAATTCAATGTTGCCAATATGCGGAGTGATTACCATTTCATAACCAGCCTTTTTTTGTGCTTTTTTTAAAAATTGTTCTAGACGTTCTCTTAAAGCGGCGCCTTTTGGTAGCCATAAAGGTAAACCTTGTCCAACTCTAGGTGAAAAAGTAAACAACTCTAACTCTTTACCTAATTTTCTATGGTCACGTTTTTTTGCTTCCTCTAAAAGAGCAAGATACTCTTTTAGATCTTTTTGTTTCGGAAAAGAAATTCCATAAACACGTGTTAACTGTTTATTTTTCTCATCACCACGCCAATATGCACCAGCAACACTCATTATCTTCATAGCTTTTAAAATTCCAGTATCTGGAATATGACCGCCACGGCATAAATCAGTAAAATCTGCATGATCACAAAAAGATATAGTGCCATCTTCTAAATTTTCAATTAGTTCAACTTTAAATTCATTATTTTGGTCCTTGTAATAGTCAAGCGCTTCTTTTTTAGAAACTTGACGCATTTTAAATTCAAATTTATGACGTGCAAACTCTAAAAATTGTTTTTCAAGTTTACCAAAATCATTATCAGTAAGTATAGATTCATTAAAATCTACATCATAATAAAAACCGTTATCAATTGCAGGACCAATCGTTAATTTAGCATTAGGGTAAAAATGCAAGATAGTTTGCGCTAAAACATGAGCAGACGAATGCCAAAAAGCTTTTTTTCCTAAATCGTCCTTCCACGTATATAAAATGAGCGTACCATCTTTGGTTAATTGAGTAGTCGTTTCTACTATTTCATTATTAAACGAAGCTGAAATAACATTTCTAGCAAAGCCTTCACTAATATCTTTAGCAACATCCATTGGTGTGCTATTCATTTTCATTTCTCTTACCGAACCATCTGGTAACTTAATCTGTATCATATCCTAATTTAAAAATGCAAATATATTTAAACTCCTATTATATATAAGCATAATTTCCTCAATATTTATTTGTGAATTTAATTTAAGGAAAAGACATAATAACACCTCTAAATTTTATCCAAACGAGTTCAATAATTAAAGTAGTTGTAAAACTGTAACTTCAGCAATCGAAAATAGTTGAAAATAATTAAGTTTTTGAAGGGCTTTAAATCAAAAATAAGGTTATGGCAAAGAAATTCATACTTAAATTTATTCATTTTTTTTAGTTTGACAATAAAAAACAAGTTGTATCATTCTAACAATCATTAGATTGTATTTTATTTTAATAAAACTGGAAAAATAATCACAAATAAACTTGTTTGGTTACAAAAAGGTTT
>JAKISG010000027.1 GCA_021648755.1 Flavobacteriaceae bacterium
ATTAGACGTTAATTTTGAAGAAAATGCTGTTAATCTTGATATTTCAAGTTTAGAACAAAGTACATATTATGCAAAAATATTTTTTGAAAATAATAGTTCTAGTTCTTTTACCATCTTAAAAAAGTAAAAACTTTTTTAACCACTTAAAATTAAAGTCGTAATTAAAATATAAAGAAATGTTCTTTATATTTTAATTACGACTTTTTTGAGTTTGGAAGTTTCTTGCGATATGTAGACTATAAGTCAAAAATGTCTAAATTAACAAAACAAATAACAAAATACCTACATATAGGTATGTTCTAAGACAATAATATAGCAGATATTTGTACTGTTAATGTTTGAGAGGATATTAACAAATATTAGATAGATAATCAAATGATTTACAAGGGGATTTATAAATCATTTTGATTATCTGTAATTTTTTCTTAAGGCTTCCTAATTAAGCACAATTCAAAATATTTCTCTAAATTATATTTTGATTTACAGAACAATTATTAAAACACTAAAATTAACACAACTAATCTACATTATCATGTAAAAAAGAATTGTTAGATCTAAAATTAATATCCTTACCATCAATATCTAATGAAATTCTAGATTGTTCGTTTTCTACATCTAAATTATCATCTAACTCTATATTATTTCGTTTATATGCTGGCTGTTTTTCTAAATCATCTATATTTTGTTTAGTTCTATTTGCAAATTTATAATTAAAGTCTTTCATTTTTTGTCTTCTGTCGTCTGCTCTAGATTTTAATTCATTAATGGTACTGTTTAATGGTGATATTTCCTTTTTATCAACAATATCTTCATTAATTGTAGTAATTATTTTAGATTCTAGTTTAAGTGTAACGTCTTCTTCTGCTGTCTTTCTTATTTTATGTTCTAATTCTGTACAATCATCTAGATTATATACTTTGTTTTCTGAAACTATTTCTGCACCTATTATAGGTGCTTTTTTAGTTTTACTTAAATCATCTTTAATAGAAATTTCTGTACCTCCTTCAACTAATTCATCATTAGTTTTTTTAATATCTAAAGGTAAATCAAACGCCATAGTTATTTGATTTTTTTCTTCTATATTAGCAGTTATTACTTCATGATCTATTACTTCAATATCTGCAATAACAGAGGTTATAATAAATTCTTCTTCATCTAAGACCTCATCGTAAACTATATTCATATTACGAATGTTTTTTGTTGTAGAAATTAATGCTGTAGTCTCAAAGTCTGAAGTTTGCTCGTTTAATTTTTCTTTGACCAAATCATTTTTTATAGCATTAATTGCTTTTGAAATTTCGGGGTTTAAGAAGCCTCTATTTTCCTCATCTTTAATATCTATACTTTTTTTAGTAATAAACGTTACATCGTTCACTTCGATATCAAATAAAGAAATTTGCCCTAATGGTTCTTCTAATAATTGATGTACTATTTTGTCTTCTACATCATTTTTATTTATAGTTTTTTGTATTGAGTCTGCCTGTTTTTTTGAAGTATCTTTTTCACTAATTTTATTTTTAGATATAAAGGTTGTTTCTAATTTACTAGATAAATCTTCTAAATTAAAGATAACTCTTTTACTTTCTGTTTTAGAAATTTCGGTTTGTTGTTCTTTGTTAAAACCTGTTGCTACTATGGTTACTGCAACAGATTCTCCTAAGGCTTCGTCTTCGCCAACGCCCATAATTATATTTACATTGCCTTTTGCTTCTGATTGTATATAATCGTTAATCTCACCTATTTCATCTATGGTGATTTCTGATGTTCCTGATACAATTAACAACAATACATTCTTTGCTCCTGTAATTTTATTGTCGTTTAATAATGGAGATTCTAATGCTTTTGTTATTGCTTCTTGTGAGCGATTTGAACCTGTCGCAACTGCAGAACCCATAATTGCAGATCCGCTATTTGCTAAAACAGTATTTGCGTCTTTAAAATCAATATTTTGTGTGTAATGGTGTGTTATTACTTCTGCTATTCCGCATGCGGCAGTTGATAAAACTTCGTCTGCTTTTGAAAAACCAGCTTTAAATCCTAAATTACCATAAACTTCGCGTAATTTATTATTGTTTATTACAATAATTGAATCTACATTCTCTCGTAGTTTCTCAATTCCTTTCTGTGCTTGTTCATTTCTTACTTGACCTTCAAAACCAAATGGTGTGGTTACAATTGCAACAGTTAATAAATTTTGTTCGCGCGCTATTTTTGCAATTACTGGCGCTGCTCCTGTACCTGTACCGCCACCCATACCAACGGTGATAAAAACCATTTTTGTTTTTTCACCAAACATTGTATTTATTTCGTTTACACTTTCAATAGCCGAACGTTCGCCTACTTCTGGGTTTGCTCCTGCTCCTAAACCTTCGGTTAAGGAGGCCCCTAATTGTATTTTAATTGGTACTGGGCTATTTTTTAAAGCTTGGGCATCTGTGTTACATATCACAAAATCGACACCTTGTATGCCTTTTTTGAACATGTGGTTTACAGCATTACTACCTCCACCACCTACGCCAATAACTTTAATTACGTTAGATTGGTTTTTTGGTAAATTAAAATCGATATTGTCAAAAAATGTTGTTTCCATAATTTCTATATTGTTTGAGGGGTTGGGTTCGGTATTGTAGTGTTCGGTTCTAAATTAAATTCATTCTGCATTGTCTAAAAATTCTTTTAAATTTGATGTAAATCGATCAAAAAATGAGATTTTCTTTTCTTTTTTAATTATTTTTTCTACTATTTCTTCTTTATTTTCTTCTTCATTAACTATTACATCTATAGGTTTTTCTGTTTTTTGTCTTGCTTTTTCTTCTAAGCCTTTCATTAGTAATCCTACTGCGGTCGCATACATTGGGCTCGATAAATTCTCTTCTGAATCGTTAGCCAAATGTTCATTTGGATAACCAATTCTAGTGTCCATACCTGTTATATATTCTACCAATTGTTTAATGTGCTTAAGTTGTGCGCCTCCTCCTGTTAGTACAATACCTGCAATTAGTTTTTTCTTTGGTTCTTCATGTCCATAATTTTTAATTTCTAAAAATACTTCATCTATAATTTCAACTGCACGAGCGTGAATAATTTTGGCTAAATTCTTTAACGTAATTTCTTTTGGGTCTCTACCTCGTAAGCCTGGAATCGAAACAATTTCATTATCTTTATTTTCTCCTGGCCATGCTGAACCAAATTTTGTTTTTAATAATTCTGCTTGTTTTTCGATAATAGAGCAACCTTCTTTTATATCTTCGGTAATTACGTTTCCTCCAAAAGGAATCACTGCTGTATGCCTAATAATACCATCTTTAAAAATGGCTAAATCTGTTGTTCCACCACCTATATCAATCATAGCAACTCCTGCTTCTTTTTCTTCTTGACTTAATACTGCTTCTGATGAGGCTAATGGTTCTAAGGTTATGTTAGACATATCTAAACCTGCGCTAACAATACAGCGACCAATATTTCTGATAGATGCTACTTGCCCTACAACTACGTGAAAATTTGCTTCTAACCTACCTCCAAACATACCTATTGGCTCATCTACTTCTGCTTGACTATCTACTTTATAATCTTGTGGTAGTACGTGGATAATCTCTTCTCCAGGAAGCATTACTAATTTTAAAACTTGATTTTTTAGGCAATCAATATCGTCTTCATCTATTACTTTTTCGGCGTCTTGTCTTGTAATATAATCGCTGTGATGTAAACTGCGGATATGTTGCCCTGCAATTCCAACAGCAACATCTTTAATTTCGATATTACTTTCATTTTCTGCCTCTTCTACGGCTTGCTGAATAGATTGTATGGTTTGGGTAATGTTGTTTACGACACCACGATGTACACCCATACTTTTGGCTTTGCCTGTTCCTAAAACTTCGATTTTACCGTATTCATTCATACGACCAATCATTGCTACAATTTTAGTTGTACCTATGTCTAAACCTACTGCTATTTGATTTTCCATATTTTTATTTTATTTGGATTAAAATTCCAAAGTTATTATATCTCGTTACTCTTAGATTCAAAGTTATTATTTCTAACAGGCTCTTTTTTTCTTTGTTATCCATTTATTTTTTTTGTGCACACAACTTGATCGTTGTATTTTAAATTTATTTTTTTATAGTTTTTTAATGTTTTATCTGCTATTACTTTTTGATAAAATGCTTTCAACTTTTTTATTTTAAAATTTGTTTTTGTTAAATCACCAAATAAAATTACTTGATTACCCATTCTTGTTTTTAATTCAAATTCATTATTACTAATTTTTAATCCAATAATTTGTTTGTGCATAAATGCTTCTTTTAAAACGGTATTACACATTTTAAATACTAATTTTAAATCATTAGCACTTTTTACGCCTGTAACAATTGGTACTCTCGCGGAGTGATTAATTGATAATGGCATTTTTTTACCTTTACTATCTAGGTAATATGATCCGTTATTTGCTTGAACTCTTGCAATCGGTTTTCGTTGTAGTACTCTAGTTTTCAACACAGCATCTACCGTTAGGTAAACTTCTACATTTTCAATCATTTTACTTGTTAAAATATTTTGCTCCAAATCTTTCAAATTTATGCTTTCTTTTGCTTTATTTTTTAAATTATTTGTACTTTGTGTTAACAATTTATTAACCATTTCTGAGGTAATAAAAAGGTTATCTCCTTGCTCAAATTCTATCTGAATATCTTTTATTTTTCTAACCGAATTTCTATGATTTACAAAAACAAATAAACTTGTTATTAGTAAGGTAAAAAATAATGTTTTTATATGTGTTTTGTATTTAATCATTTTTTAATTTTCTAAAGTGTTAAGTTCTTGAAGGTTTTCACAAACCTCGTTAATTATCACTCCTATATCTCCTGCTCCTAGCATTGCTATTACCGTATTTTCTTTTTTTATTTTTGATGAAATTTTTGTGGCATTAAGTGTTATTAATTTAATATTTGGATTTATTTTTCTTATTTTTTCTGCTAGCCATTTAGAGGTAATTCCTTTGATTGGTAATTCTCTTGCTGGGTAAATTTTTAACAATAAAATTTCATCAAATTGCGCTAAACTTTTAGCAAAGTCAGCAGCAAAATCTCTTGTTCTAGTAAATAGGTGTGGTTGAAATATTACTATTTTATTTTTGTTTGGGTATTGTGTTTTTATTGTTTGAAAAACGGCATTTATTTCTGTTGGGTGATGTGCATAATCATCTATCAATACTAGGTTTTCTGTATTTATTTTTAGGTTAAATCGTCTTTCTATACCTCTAAAACTCCTTAAGGCCTTTTTTATTTTTTCTAAAGAAACTCCATATATATTTGCCATGGTTAATGCTGCAAGTGCATTTAAAATATTGTGATCTCCAAACATTTGAAATTTTATATTTTCTATAATTTCTAATGGTGTTTTTACGTCAAAAACGGAATTTTCTTTTTCTACTCGAATATTTTTTGCTTGAAAGTCTGCTTTTTCTTCTAATCCAAATGTAATACCGTTTACTTGTGCTTTACCCTGTCTAAGTCTAAGTGGTAATCCATAACGAACAACTAATTTATCGCTTACAATTTTTGTAAAATCTTTAAATGATTTTTCTAAGGCATCTACTTTTCCGTAGCTGTCTAAATGATCTGCATCTGTTGCTGTAATACATGCTATATTTGGGCTTAATTGCAAAAAAGATCTATCGTATTCGTCTGCTTCTACCACACTTATTTTGTCACCGCCGAGTATTAAATTAGTGTTATAATTGGTTGCTACTCCTCCTAAAAACGAGGTTGCATTTACTCCTGATTCTTTTAAAATATGACCTAAAATAGCAGATGTTGTTGTTTTACCATGTGTTCCTGCAACTGCAAAACAAAAGGTTTCTTTGGTTATTAAGCCTAAAACTACCGCTCTTTTTAGAATTGTAAATCCATTGTTTTTAAAGTAATTATATTCTTTGTGATTTTTTGAGATTGCTGGTGTGTAAACAATTAAAGTGTTTTTTTTATCTAAAAATTTTATGGGTATATTTGACACTTCATCATTAAAATGAATAGGTATCTTAATCTTTTGTAATTTCTCTGTAATTTGAGTTACTACTTTATCGTAGCCTGCAATATTTTTTCCGTTAAGGGAAAAGTACCTTGCTAATGCAGACATACCTATTCCTCCAATTCCTAAAAAGAAAATATTTTTGTAAGTTGCTATGTTTATTTGGGTACTCATTCTATTTTGTCTATTCTGTTCAGGTATTTGTTTTTAACTTTTAGTTTTTTATTATTTTAATTACTTCTTCAACTATATTTTTTGTGGCGTTTGGCAAAGCTAATTTTTTAATATTTTTACTTAATTCTAACTGTCTTTCCTGGTCATCAATAAGTCCTGAAAACAGGATTTGAAATCGTTCTAGTTCTTTTTCTTTTATCCATAATGCTGCATTTTTAGCGACTATTGCTTTTGCATTTTTAGTTTGATGGTCTTCTGCTACATTTGGGCTTGGAATAAAGATGGTTGGTTTGCCAACGATACACAATTCTGAGATTGCTCCTGCTCCTGCTCTACTTATAATTATATCTGCTGCTGCGTAAGTTAAATCCATTTTATTTAAAAAAGCATGAACTTGAACCCCTTCTATTTTAGCATATTTTTTATATTGATCGTAATACCCTTTTCCTGTTTGCCAAATGATTTGTATATTTTTCTCTACCAACCAGTTTACTTGGCTCTCTACTAACTTATTTATTGTTCTTGCTCCTAAACTCCCGCCAATTATAAGCAATGTTTTTTTTGTTTTATTTAAGTTAAAATTAGTTATTGCTTCTTCCCTTTTACTGGTTATAGTTAGTAAGCCTTGTCTTACAGGGTTTCCTGTTTTTACTATTTTAGTAATAGGAAAAAATCGTTCTAACCCATCATAGGCAACGCATATTTTAGTTGCTTTTTTACTTAACAACTTATTGGTAATTCCTGGGTAAGAGTTTTGCTCTTGTATTAAAGTAGGAATTCCTTTTGCGCTTGCCCTCATTAGTATTGGTCCTGAAGCGAAACCTCCTGTACCTATAACTACATTTGGTTTAAATTGTTTTATTATTTTATTTGCGTTCCATAAACTACTTATTAATTTAAAAGGAAAACTTAGGTTTTTTAAGGTTAGTTTTCTTTGAATGCCGCTAATCCATAGGCCTTTAATTTTATATCCGTTTTGCGGAACTTTTTCCATTTCCATTCTATCTTTTGCACCTACAAATAGAAATTTTGCATCTGGGTAACGTGCTTTTAATTCATTTGCAATAGCAATTGCAGGATAAATATGTCCTCCTGTTCCGCCTCCTGAGAGTAATATGTTAGGTTTTTCACTTTTCACTTTAAACTTTTCATTTTTTACCCTATTGCTTTATGCAAAACGTCTAATGGGTTATCTGTATCTATGTCTTTATTTATTTTGGTTATATCTTCACCTTTTGCTGCGCTTACGCTTAGTATAATACCAATTGCAAAACAGGTCATCCATATAGAGGTTCCTCCTGCACTTATCAATGGTAATGGTTGTCCTGTTACTGGAAATAAGCCAACGGCAACTGCCATATTTGTTAAGGCTTGAAAAATTATCGGAATTCCAACTCCCAGGACTGCTAATGTACCGAATATTGTTTTGGTTTTTGTGGCTACAATTACTACTCTAAACAATAATAAAAGGTACAGTACTATTAAAAATAAGGCGCCTATTAAGCCATATTCTTCTGCTATAATTGCGTAAATAAAATCGGATGATGCTTGTGGTAAAAAATTTTTCTGAATACTTTTTCCTGGTCCTTTACCTGTTATTCCGCCTGAATAAACTGCAACTTTTGCTTTATGTGACTGGTAGTTTTCTTTACTATCTTTATCTGAATAGTTATCTATTCTATTAACCCAAGTCTGTACTCTTGAATTTTTAAAGTTTTTCGGAAAGGCTTTTATTGTTATTATAAAAAATAAGAGCATTACAATACCTAAACTGAGAATACCTAAAATGTATTTTATCGGATAATTTCCAAAAAAAGTGAGCATAATTACCATAACAAATAAAATGGCTGCTGTTGAAAAATTGGCAGGAAGTATTAAACTTATAACTGCAATTATTGGCAACCATAGTGGCACTATGCTTTGCTTAAATTCTATTTTTTTGTCTTTATTTCTAGCAAAATATCGTGCAATATAAATCATTAAGATTACACCTGCCAATGTTGATGTTTGAAATTTAAAACTGGTAAATGGTACACTAATCCACCTTGCTGCCATTATTGCATCTTGATTTCTAGGTTGAAATAAGGTATATGCCAAGAGTACTAATACTATCGGAATCATAATAACAGACAAGCCACTAAAATAGCGATATGGTATTTTATGTGTTGTATAAATAATGATAAAACCTAGTGATAATAAAATGGCATGCTTTATTAAATGACCTGTAGTTGTACCGTTTGAAACAACATATACCAAGTTTGTACTTGCACTATAAATTGGCAAAAATGAAAATATAGCAAGCATTGCAATGATTGCCCATATTGTTCGATCTCCTTTTATATGTTGAAAAATATTATTCACTCTTTATTGGTAATTGATTTGTTAATTTATAACTGCCTTACAGCATTCTTAAATTGTCTTCCTCTGTCTTCATAATTTTCAAATAAATCAAAACTTGCACAGGCAGGTGATAATAAAACAACATCTCCTTTTTCCGATAATTTGTAAGCAACTTTTACGGCTTCTTCTGCAGCTTTAGTTTCTACAATTATATCGATTACATTCGAAAATGTTTGTTTTATTTTTTCATTATTTTCGCCTAAGCAAATGATTGCCCTCACCTTTTCATTCACTAATGGTAGTAGTTCATCATAATCATTTCCTTTATCAACACCTCCAACTATCCAAACTGTTGAGGATTTTATACTTTCTAAAGCGTAATATGTAGCGTTGATATTAGTTGCTTTACTGTCATTTATATATTGTACTCCATTTATTTTTAGTACGTTTTCTAAACGATGTTCGACACCTTCAAAATCTGATAGGCTTTGCCTAATGGTTTCTTTTCTAACTTTTAATAATTGCGTTGCCATTGTTGCTGCCATTGCATTTTTTAGGTTATGTTTGCCTAATAAGGCTAAATTTGTAATTTTCATACTAAATATATTTTGGTTTAGTTCTACTATTATTTTATGATCTTTTATATATGCTCCTTCTATGTTACTTTCTTTTTGTTTATTTTCCTGCTTTTGCAGGAATAACATACTATTTATTAAATCTTCTTTTTTACCAAGTGTAAATGGTAATAATTTGGCTTTTGTTTTATTTTTTTTTAACCATTTCTGAATTGTTTTATCGTCTGCATCATAGATTAAGTAATCAATTGCTGTTTGGTTTTTAGTAATTTTAAATTTTGAATTGACATAGTTTTTAAATTTAAATTTATATCTATCTAAGTGGTCAGGTGAAATATTTAAAAGAATTGCGATATGTGGCGCAAAATTTATAATTCCGTCTAACTGAAAGCTACTCAGTTCTAACACAAATAAATCGTGTTTTTCATAGGCTACTTGTGAGGCGAAACTGTTGCCAATATTTCCTGCAGTACCTATACTTTTGAATGTTCTATTTTCATTTTTGATTTTTGATTTGTTCAAAATATGGCTTAATAACATTGTTGTAGTTGTTTTGCCATTAGTGCCTGTTATGCCAATAATAACAGCACTTGTAAACTTACTTGCAAATTCTATTTCTGAAATTACTAGAATCCCCGCCTTCTTAATTTTTTTTAGTATCGAAACTGTATCTGGTATTCCAGGGCTTTTTATTACAATAGTTGCTTGTAATATTTTATCTTCTGAATGTTTTCCTTCTTCAAATTGAAAGTCATTATCCGAGCAATTATCGGATATATGTAAAAGAACTTTTTTGTATTTTTCTGCTATCTTTCCGTTATCGGAAATAAAAACAGTATATCCTTGTTTTTTTGCTAAAATTGCTGTTCCAACTCCGCTTTCTCCTGCTCCTAGAATTGCTATTTTATTCATTTTATTTAATCGTATTTGTTTTTACTTGCTACCTCACTTTTAAAGTTACAATAGTCAGCACTGCTAACATGATACCTATAATCCAAAATCGTACGACTATTTTACTTTCATGAATTCCTTTTTTTTGATAGTGATGGTGTAGTGGCGACATTAAAAATACCCGTCTTCCTTCTCCATATTTTTTTCTGGTATATTTAAACCAAAAAACTTGTATTATCACAGATAAATTTTCTATTAAAAAAACACCTGCAAGTATTGGTATTAACATTTCTTTACGTACTGCTATTGCAATTACTGCAATTATTCCGCCTATAGTTAAACTACCTGTATCGCCCATAAATACTTGTGCAGGAAATGTGTTGTACCATAGAAAACCTATTAATCCTCCTGCAAATGCAGAAATAAAAATGGTTATTTCTCCTGAGTTTGGTATAAATATTACATTTAAGTAGTTTGCAAAAATTAAATTTCCTGAGACCCATGCAAAAATGGCTAATGTTGCTACTATTATTACAGATGAGCCTGCTGCTAAGCCATCAATTCCATCGGTTAGATTTGCGCCGTTAGAAACTGCCGTTATAATAAATATTACGATTAATATAAATGGAATCCATGCGTACTTTTTGTAATCATCACCAAGCCAACGAATTAAATTTGCATAATCAAATTCATTATTTTTAAAAAATGGAATATTTGTTTTTGTAGATTTGTGTGCTTTGCCAAAATATTGTGCAGGGTTTGCGTTTTCTACTAAAACTTGATTTTGATGTAATTCTTCTTTAATAGTAACATTTGGATTAAAGTATAATACAAAGCCTACTATAAGACCTAAGCCTACTTGACCAATGATTTTGAATTTCCCTTTTAATCCGTTTTTATTTTTTTTATAAATTTTTAGGTAGTCATCTAAAAATCCTATTACTCCCATCCATAAAGTGGTAATTATTAATAAAATGATATAGACATTATCTAATTGTGTAAATAGCAAGACAGGAATTAATGTGCCAAGAATAATAATAATTCCGCCCATTGTTGGTGTACCTGATTTTTGTTTTTGACCATCTAAACCTAAATCACGTACTGTTTCGCCTATTTGTAATTTTCTTAATTTTTGAATAATTTGCTTACCATAAAAAGTAGAAATAAACAAAGCCATTACAAATGCTAAGGCAGATCTAAATGTAATATACTGAAACAACCCCGCTCCTGTTAAGTGGTATTGTTTTTCTAGATATTCGAATAGGTAGTATAACATTTTATTTGTTCAGTTATTTCAGTTTCAGTTATTTGTGTTTAGCATTTCTACAACTATCTTATAATCATCAAAGTTAGTTTTTACGCCATTTATTTCTTGGTATTTTTCGTGTCCTTTTCCTGCTATTAGTACTATATCTCCTTTTTTTGCTAATTTACTTGCTGTTTTAATTGCTTGTTTTCTATTGGTAATCGATAGGGTTTTTTTTTCATTTTCTAAAGTAACTCCTACCTCCATTTCTTCAATAATAGTGTCTGGGTTTTCGGTTCTAGGATTATCTGATGTAAAGATTACTTGATCGGATAGTTGTGAAGCAATACGTCCCATTTTTGGTCTTTTTGCTTTATCTCTATCTCCTCCACAGCCAATTACTGTAATCACTTTTTCTCCATTCGTTTTAATATCATTAATGGTTTGTAATACATTTTTAAGTGCATCTGGTGTGTGTGCATAATCTATAATTGCTGTTATTCCGTTATCTGAAACTGTATGTTGAAATCTTCCGCTAACGGAATTTAATTCGCTTATAATTCGTAATGTGTCTAATGTGTCTAAATTTAATTCTATGGCAACGGCAAAAATTGCGGTTAAATTATAGGCATTAAAACTGCCGATTAGTTTTGACCAAACTTCTCTATTATTTAATTGTAATAGTAAACCTGACAATTGATTTTCTATAATTCTAGTTTTGTAGTCTGCTATTGTTTTTAAAGCATACGTAATCTTTTTTGCTTTTGTGTTTTGTAGCATTACTGTGCCATTTTTATCATCTATATTTACTAATGCAAAAGCTGTTTTTGGCAATTCATCAAAGAATTTTTTCTTTACATCTCTATATGCAGCAAAGGTGTTGTGATAATCTAGATGGTCGTGTGTTAGGTTTGTAAAAACGCCTGCCCGAAAGTGTAGTCCTAACGTTCTTTTTTGGTGAATACCATGTGAACTCACTTCCATAAAACAATGTGTTACGCCTTGTTTCACCATCATTTCTAGGTGTTTATTTATAGTCAAACTATCTGGCGTTGTATGTGTTGCTTCCATTTTTTTAGCATCTATTTGTATAACTACTGTAGATAATAGTCCTGTTCTATAGCCTGCTTTTTTAAATAAATCGAATAATAAGGTTGCAATAGTTGTCTTGCCATTTGTACCTGTGATACCTATTAATTTTAATTTTTTAGATGGGTTCTCATAATAATTTGATGCTAGTATTGCTAATGCTTTGTTTGTATCATCTACTTGGATATAGGTTATTTTTTTTTGGAAATCATTGTAGTTTTTATCTTCAAAAACAATTACAGTTGCTCCTTTTTCTATTGCTTTATTTATAAATTGATGACCGTTAGAAACCAATCCTTTTTGCGCAACAAATAGGTCATTTTGTTGAACTTTTCTTGAGTCAAAATTTATATTATTTATAGACACATCTAGTTCTCCATAGATTTTTACTATGTTTAGGTTTTTTGATATGTTTTTTAAATTTTTCATTTTAACTCAATTCTAATACTATAGTTTTTCCTTTAATTATTTTTTCTCCTGCTTTTATAGATTGTTTTTTTACTTTTCCGCTACCTTTAAAATTCACTTTCATTCCTAAATTTTCTAATATTGAAATGGCATCCATACCAACCATTCCCTCTACATTTGGTATGTTTTTATATTTTTTTTGTGCGTTTATATTATAGGTTGTGTAACTTTTTTCTAAGGTTTTGTAATCGGATTTTAGACCTTTAAATTGATTTAAAATTGGTGTATTTGTATATAATTTTTGGGCTATTTTCTTAAAGACTGGTGCTGCTACTATATTACCATAATAACCCAGTTTTTTTTGGGGTTTATGAATTACAACAATGCAAGAGTATTTTGGGTTATCTGCTGGAAAAAAACCTGCAAACGATGCTATATATTGTTCTTTAATACCTGCTCGACCATAATCAACTTTACAAGTGCCTGTCTTACCTGCTAAAGCATAATTTTCATTATAAATATTAGTTGCTGTTCCTCTTTTTACTACATTTTGCAACATTATATTGACTTTATTAATCGTGTTTTGAGAACATATTTTTTCATTAATTACCTCGGTTTTAAATATTTTTATAACTTTATTTTGCTCTTTAATTGCTTTTACGAATAGTGGTTTTACCATTTTTCCGTTATTGGCAATGGCATTGTAAAAAGTTAGTGTCTGTAATGGTGTGATTGAAACGCCATAACCAAAACTCATCCAAGGTAATGTTGTACCGTACCACTTATCTTTAATTTTTGGGTTTGGCATATATGGTTCTCCTTCGCCTTTGATAGGTAAATTCAATTTAAAGCCTACTTCTAATTTATGTAAGCCGTCAATAAATTTTTGTGGGTTATGTTTGTAATTTTTTTGAATAATTTTTGCAATACCTACGTTTGAAGAAACTTCAAGTACTCTTGCTGCAGATATTTTTCCATAACCACCATCGTGGCTGTCTTTTACGATTCGTTTACCTACTTTCCATTTTCCTTTTTCTGTATCTATTATTGCGCCGCTATCTATAACTTTATCTTCTAAAGCTACAACCATACTCATTAGTTTAAAGGTAGATCCTGGTTCATGCGATTCTCCAATTGCATAATTTAAGCGTTCGTAATATGTGCCATTTTTTGTTCTGCCAAGGTTTGAAATCGCTCTAATTTCTCCTGTTTTAGTTTCCATAACAATTACTGTTCCATGCGCTGCTTTAAATTTTTCTAATTGTTCTAGTAAAGCATGATGTGCAATATCTTGAATGTTTGTATTTATGGTTGTAATTATATCTTGACCTTCAACAGGTTCTTTTTCTTGTGCATAGAAAATTGGTTTCCATTGTCCTTTTGCAATTTTTTGTCTTATTTGTTTACCATCTTCTCCTCTTAAATATTTTCTAAAGTTACCTTCTAGTCCAACTCTAACAGGGTATTTTTTACCGTCTGCATCTATTCTATATTCATCCCAACCAATAGTACGTTCTGCTATTTTACCAATTGGTCTTTCTCTAACGGTACGTTGTTCTTTAATAAACCCACCTTTATATGGTCCTAAATTAAATAATGGAAAATTTTTTACTTTTAAATACTCCGTATAACTTAAGTTTCTAGCAATTAGCAGGTAACGGCTTTTATTTTTTTTTGCTTTTCTTAAATAGGTTTCGTAATGGCTTATTGATTTACCAAACATTTTAGATAGTGCTTTGGATAAATTTTTTACATATTTATTAAAATTTTTATTAGAAACAGTTACTAAATCCATACGGATATCAAACCTAGATACTGAGGTTGCTAATAAACTACCATCTGCTGAATATACATTACCTCTATTTGCTGGTATATTAAAATCTTTAATTGTTCTTGCTATAGCATCTTCTTTATATAGATTACCATTTATTATTTGAATATCGACCAACTTATATATTATGACAATTGCAAAGAGCAATAGACTAATCGCTATTGGATATAATTTTTTTAATATGTTTTTTTTCTTAATCAATTTTTAATTTTGATTTTTATTGGTGGCTCTGTAGAAATAAACAAACCTGCGCCTTCTAATTTTTTTACAATATTTGATTCTAATTTCATTTTCATTAAATCTGACCTTGTTGCTATAAATTGTGCTCTTAATTGTTTTTTTTGCTTTGTTAGTTTTGCTATTTTCTGCACTTTTCTATCCACACTATGTGAACTCGAAATCACTATTAACCCTAGTACTGTTAAAAAAATTATGAATACCCAGTTTTTTAGAGCATCTTCATCTACCAAAAATTTTCCTTCTAAAATATTATATGTTTTTTGTTTTATGGACATTGGGTTTTATTTTGAGTCTAGGTTTTAAGTTTTAGTTTTAATTTTAATACTTATAATCTATAAGCAACTCGCAACTTTGCACTTCTTGCTCTGTTGTTTTGTTTTATTTCTGCTGCGTTTGGAACAATTAGTTTTCCGTCTTTTTTAAATGGAACGGAAATATTTCCGTAAAAATCTTTTTCTGGTTCTCCTTTAAACATTCCTTTTTGCATCCATCTTTTCACTAACCTATCCTCTAGTGAGTGGTAAGAAATAACACTTAATTTACCTCCTTCTTCTAGTAGGTCTACTGTTTGTACTAAAAAATTCTTTAACACCTCCAACTCTTCATTTACCTCTATTCTTACTGCTTGATAGATTTGTGCTAATATTTTATGTTCTTTCGCTTTTGGTAAAAATGGCTTTACTATTTTTTTTAACTGAAAACTCGTTTTTATTTTTTCTTCTTGCCTTGCTTCTATAATTTTTGTTGCAATACTCCTTGCACTTCTTAATTCTCCATAATTATAGAGTACATCTGCCAATTGTTTTTCTTCATAATAATTAATAATGTCAAAAGCAGATTTCTTTTCATTTTGATTCATTCTCATATCTAAATTTGCATCAAATCGGGTTGAAAAACCTCTTTCTGCAATATCAAACTGGTGCGAGGAAACGCCTAAGTCTGCTAAAATTCCATCTACTTTTTTTACGCCGTAAAATCGCAAAAAACGCTTTATGTGCCTAAAATTTTCATGAATTAAAATAAAGCGTTTATCATCAATTGTGTTTTTTAATGCATCTTCATCTTGATCGAATGCAAAAAGTTTTCCGTCATCGTCTAATCTGCTCAATATTTCCTTAGAGTGACCTCCACCGCCAAAAGTAACATCTACATAAACTCCATTTGGTTTAATATCTAAACCATCAATACTTTCTTTTAATAATACTGCGCTATGGTAATTCATCGTTTTCAGTATTACCCATTACTTCTTCTGCTAAATTTGCAAAGTCATCTGTAGCGTCATTTATTGCTTTTTCATATTTCTTTTTATCCCAAATTTCAATTATATTAACTGCCGAAGAGACTACTATCTCTTTTGAAATTCCTGCAAATGTGTGTAGATCTTTAGGTATTAACAATCTGCCCGAAACATCTAAATCTATTATTTTAACTCCCGCAGTAAACCTTCTAATAAAATCATTGTTCTTTTTTTTAAATCGATTGAGTTTATGCACGCTTTGCATTAATGTGTTCCACTCCTCCATAGGGTATAATTCTAAACAAGGCTGAAATACAGAACGCTTTAAAACAAAACTTTTTTGTAATACGCTTTGCAATTGCTTTTTTATAGCAACAGGCAACATTAGCCTGCCTTTTATATCTGCTTTGCATTCATATGTACCAATTAGATTTACCACTTTATTTGCTACCTGTTTGATTTAAATGACAAATATACAAATATTTACCACTTATTACCATTATTTACCACTTTATTAACAACTTTAAAATAACATGTTATATTTCTGGTATTCAGTTATTTACTTTTTAAATTATTTTTTATTACTATAATTCAAATAACAATTCAAAGAATAATAGTATTTTGAGGCAAATTATTTAACTTTGCAACTTACAATCAAACACAATGTGTTAATGGATAAAAATTTAAAAAAGGACGGTGGTTATGAATACCTTGAAATTGGCAAGGGACAACCGTTAATTATACTTCATGGTTTAATGGGGAATCTTAGTAATTTTGATGGTATGTTTACTTATTTTCCCCAAAAAGGGTATAGAATTATTATGCCACAATTACCTATATACAATTTACCTTTACTAAAAACTAATGTAAAACATTTAGCAAAATTTGTAAAAGGATTCATTACTTATAAAAATTTAGAGAATTATATATTAATCGGTAATTCTCTCGGTGGTCATATTGCCTTATATTACTCAAAATTAAATCCTGAAAAAATCAGCGGTATGATTTTAACTGGCAGTTCTGGTTTATACGAAAATGCAATGGGCGGTGGCTATCCGAGAAGAGGTGATTATGAGTATGTTACCAAAAAAGTGCAAGATGTTTTTTACGACCCTAAAACTGCTACAAAAGAAATTATTGACGAGTCTTTTGATGTCATTAATAATCGATCTAAATTAATTCGAATTTTAACTATTGCCAAAAGTGCTATTAGACATAATATGGCAAAAGATTTACCTAAAATGAAAATGCCTGTTTGTTTAATTTGGGGTAAAAACGATAAAGTAACACCTCCAAATGTCGCTGAAGAATTTAAGAAATTACTACCCAATTCTGAATTAAATTGGGTTGATAAATGTGGACATGCGCCAATGATGGAACGTCCAGATGTATTTAATGAAATCATAGAAAAATGGTTGACTAAAAATAAGTTTTAGTTTTTGACAAAACTTATTGACTTAATAACTTGTCATGCTACTAAACTAAAATTATTATTTTGAAAATAAATACTGCAACATTTGTTATTAGTAATTCGGATATCAATAAATGTCCTTCAGAAAAATTACCAGAATACGCTTTTATAGGCAGGTCAAATGTTGGTAAATCATCTTTGATAAATATGTTAACTGATCATAAAGGGTTAGCAAAAATTTCTAATAAACCAGGTAAAACACAATTAATTAATCATTTTATTATTAATAAAGTTTGGTTTTTAGTAGATTTACCAGGTTATGGGTATGCAAAAGTTTCTAAAAAAGCAAGATCTAAATTTCAAGGTATAATTCATGATTATTTTAATAAAAGATTACAGTTAGTTTGCACGTTTGTATTGATAGATTCTAGGCACAAACCGCAAAAAATTGATTTAGAGTTTATGCAATTTTTAGGCGAAAATAACATTCCGTTTAGCATTATTTTTACCAAAATAGATAAGTTGGCAAAAACTAAAGTAGCCAAAAACATTAAAGCGTATGTGCAAGGTATGTTAGCCTTTTGGGAAACCATGCCTCCATATTTTATTTCTTCATCTGTTGATAAAACTGGTAAAAATGAAATACTAGAGTATATTGAAACTGTTAATTCAGATTTAAAATAGAGTTTTAACCTAATCTTGTGAGAATTGCGCGTTATAACCACTAAAAATAATTTACAGGTAGTTTACGAGGACAATCACCTTATTATTATAAATAAGCGAGTTGGCGATATTGTACAAGGAGACAAAACTAAAGACAAACCTTTAAACGAAATTGTAAAAGAGTATATTGCTATAAAATATAACAAAAAAGGCAATGTATATCTAGGGGTTGTTCATAGACTAGACAGACCTACAAGTGGTATTGTAATTTTCGCTAAAACCTCTAAAGCATTAACTCGATTAAATAAAATGCTTAAAGCTAAAGAAATAAAAAAAACTTATTTAGCTGTTGTAAAAAACAAACCTGTAAAATCTGAAGATACGTTAATTCATTATTTACGTAAAAACCCAAAAAACAATAAAGCAATAATTTTTATTCGAGAAACTGATCAAAATTTTAAAACTAAAAAAGCCATTTTACATTATAAAATTATTAAATCACTTATTAATTATACTATTTTAGAAATTGATTTAGAAACAGGAAGACATCACCAAATAAGAGCACAATTATCTGCCATTAAATCACCTATAAAAGGAGACTTAAAATACGGATTTGATAGAAGCAATAAAGATGGTGGCATTCATCTACACGCACATAAAATCGAATTTAAACATCCTGTTAAGCCTGTTTTAATTAAGGCCTATGCAGTTACTCCAAAAGACGTTATTTGGGATACTTATGTTAAAGTTTATTAAAAAAGTATTTTTTTTATATTTTTTTTACTACCTTTGTCTTAACTAATGAAAAAGTTAAACTCTAAAATCCCTAAAATTAAATCCCTAAAACCCTGTAAATATGAATATTCAAACATCTCCTTTGGCGAGAATTGGTTCATTTAACCCATTCAATTTAGACCCATTAAATGATTTAAATCAAAAAAAATTAAAAACAAACCCTACTAAAAAATTAAAATTAAGTTTTAACACTCATTCATCTTTAAATTTATTTGTAATAGTAACTGGTTTTTCTGGAAAAGAACACCTAAATAAGTCTTACACCATTAAAAGACCAATACACAAAAACACTGCTTTTTTTCAAAACTTATTTAACGAAATTGAAAAAAAAGGTAATATTTCACTTATAAAGAGTCTTTCTAATGATGGTACATTTTTTTGGTCTAAAGGTGAATTTTCCATCAATTCAAAAGACACTATTATTTTTACTGCTAAAAATGAACTTATTAGTAATAAAAATGAAGAGCCCTTAAATAAGTTAATTCATATTTTAGACACATTAGAGTTAACCAAAAACACGTCTATTTCTAAAAAATATTTGGAAGGCTATTTAGAAGAGAAAGGCATTGCGTCATTTAATGATTATATTACTCATCTGTAGTTTACTACTTATTAACAACTTTTATTCATTTACAAAATAATCAATTTTTGAATTTTAACTGATTTTCAGTATTTTGCATTTGTAGAACTATAAGTTATTAACAATTTTTATACATTTATTAACAAATAAGTGTTTATATTGTTAATAACTGCTAGTTTAGCGTAAAACAATAGCGTAGTACTTATGAAAACATTATCTTTCAAAAAAACGGACATCCATTTAACAACAAAAGTAGAAAAAACATTAAGACCATATGAAAATATAGTAAATGAGGAACTTCTACTAAATAAAAATACAAAGTCTGTTTGTAGAGTATCTACTAAAAATACTATAAAATTTTGTAATACAGATTTTATAAAAATTTCAGGGTTTACAGAAAAAGAATTACTAAACAATAGTTTAGATTTAATCAAACACCCTGAAATGCCAAAAATTATTTTAGATTTTATAACATATCATATCAAAAAGGGCAAAACAATACAATGTATTCTAAAAAATAAAACCCAAGATGGTAAGTATTTTTGGACATTATCTACTTTTAAACCAAATGAAAGTAGCAATCTTACTATTGCTTATGCTATAACAAGTACAGAAATACCTCTTAAAGCAAAAATTAATATTACTAAATTATATAATTGTTTATATAAGTTAGAAACAAAAATTGATGAAACAACGGCTTACCGATATTTAATTGGGTTTTTAGAGGAAAAGTGTATGTCTTTAACTGCTTACACAAAACATTTAATTGCTTTAAAATCATAACCAAGTTTTAAAAAATGTGTAATTATTTTTGGTAAAGTTTTTTTAAGTTTTTCATACGCCTTTTCACTATCGTGAAATACAATTATACTTCCTTTTTCTGTATTTTTTACAACATTATCTAAACAAGTTTTAGCGTGAATATTAACATCAAAATCGCCACTTAAAACAGACCACATAATTATTTTATATCCTTTATTTATTAATTGTTTTGCTTGTGATTTTTTAATTTTTCCATAAGGCGGGCGAAATAAAGTTTGTAATTTAAATTTTTGGGGCAGCGTTTCACTAATTAAATAAGTTTGAGGGTTCTTATAATCGTCTATTGTTTTTTGCGCTTTCTCTACATTTTGTGTATATGATTTTACGTTTGTTTTCCAACCATTTAAATGCTTAAATGTATGATTACCTACAGCATGTCCTTCTTCAATAATTTTATTAAAAAGTTTAGGGTGTTTTTCAATGTTTTTACCAACGCAAAAAAAAGTTGCTTTTGCATGGTGTTTTTTTAATGTTTCTAAAACAAATTCTGTTACAACAGGCGTTGGTCCATCATCAAAAGTAAGATAGATTTCTTTTTTATTTGTATTTATTTTCCAAAGATAATTTTTATATAATGTACTTACTATCTTTGGGGTTTTTACTAAATAGAAATTCATTAAATTATTTTTTGAATAGATAACTATATCTTAAATTACTCCTCCTCCATTGCATCTTCTAATAATTTAAAAATGGCGTCAAAGTCTTTTTCTAATTTCAAAGAAAAAACGGTATCTTTACCTTGATTCTCATTCATAACATATTTGTAGAACTCAACTGTAGGTGTAATTTTATCAAACTGACTATAAATCGCTGTATTTTATAACTTTCCTTGTTTACTTTTTACTCAGTTTGCAAATGCGGTTAATTCTTCTGTATATGAATCTATTAATTTTTTAGATAATTTTTGTGCTTTTTTAGTTTTACCTATTTTATGATAACTTTCTATTGCTGTAAGCCCAAAACCTTCGGTTCTATACATTTTAAAAGGTATTTTTTCTAATGCAGTATCTAGTTGTTCTGCTGCAAATACCTTATCATGCTTAGATGCTGTTTCTATAATATTACCATACATTAACAAGTCTGTTCCAATTTCATCAAAGTTAAAGTCAATTTCACTTTTATTTAAAGTTGCATAATATCTTAAATTGTCTTGGAAAACTGAAATTAATATTTTTGCTATATCTCGCGCTTTCTCTTTTTTATCTATTACATAATAGTTTTCTATTAAACCTAGAGATAAACTATAATGTTTATACATTTTAATAGGTAACTTTTCAACTGATAAGTCTAACATTTCTTCTGCTTTAGCTAATTCTCCTTTTTTGATTAAAGCTTCGGCCAAACGGTTTAAATTATTACGGTATGAAATACTATTTCTACGTGATTCCGAATCAACATAGACTGAGGTATCATTAGAATTTTTAAAGTCTAATTTTTTAAAATAAGCATATAGTAAAGTAGTATTAATTCTACCTAAATCCATAGGACTTCCTTCTTTAGAAGTCGATTTAATAGGTACTAATTTATAGGCTAGCCCATCTAATTGCAAATAATCTTTTAACCATAAGTATTCTTCGTCTGCAAAAGAGCCTCCTGTAAAATAGATTGGTCTCTCCCAATTATTATTTGCTAAAATATCTAGCATTAAAATACGGTTTTTTGTCAATCCGTTTTCATCAATATCAAAATCTATATATGGTACAATTAAATCTGCTTCTTCTGGTTGAACGATACCGTTTTTAAGTACTGCTTCTTTATCTATATATAATCTTAATTTATTAGTTGGGTAAGTTTTTTCAAAATGATTATTATCTCTTATATCATCTGTGGTTTTTTTGTCTTTTGAAGCTAGCCAACTCATAAAAAATTTAATATCTATACGCTGGTCTTTCTTAACATCTAATTTTACAGTATCTACGGAATGACTAAGGTCTTTTACAGCAAATTGACCCACATCTTTTGGTTTGTGATATGCGATATCTAATGCGCCAGTTCTATAATCTTTATGTGTTAATTGTGAGGGGATTGGTGCGGCATCATAAGTTGCTCGTTTTTGTTGGTCAATATACCAATCAGTTGCAAACAAACTGGTATTAATTAATTTAACATCGGTTCTATAATTTTCGACCTCTTGCATATACCAAAGCGGAAATGTATCGTTATCACCAATGGTAAATAAAATGGCATTTTTACCGAGAGAGTCTATATAAGCTTTTGCATTTAAATGTGCTGAAAATCTATTTGATCTATCGTGATCATCCCAGTTTTCTGATGCCATTAATAGAGGTACTGCAAGCAAGCACAATACGCTTATTGCAATTGATGCTGTCTTGGGATTTATGAATTTTTTAACAGATTCAAAAAGCGCTAGAACACCAAAGCCGATCCATATCGCAAAAATATAGAACGAGCCAACTACTGCATAATCTCTTTCTCGGGGTTCAAAAGGTTTGGGGTTTGTATAAAATAGTACTGCTAAGCCTGTAAATATAAAAAAGAGAAATAACATATAAAAATTTCTTTTATCTCTTTGTAATTGAAACATTAAACCTATTAATCCTAAAATAAAGGGTAAAAAGTAGTACGTGTTTCTACCTTTGTTCTCTAAAACTTCTTTTGGTAATTCTCTTTGTGACCCTAATCTTTGACTATCTACAAAATCTATTCCGCTTAACCAATTACCATGATTATTTAACTGGTGTTGAATATCATCTTGCTTACCGACAAAATTCCACATAAAATAACGGCCGTACATCGTACCAAACTGATAATCTATCATAAACCGAATATTGTCTATGAAATTTGGCTTTTTTACATTTAAAAATTCTTGATTTTCATCAAGGTATTTCATATAAGCCTTTCTGTCTTGTTGACCAGAGAGATAACTGTCCATAAAGCCTTCATAATTACCTTTAATTTTATCGTAATGTTTATGATAAAATTCATTTATATCTTTTTTCGGTTTTAGTTTAAATTTTGGTAATTTACCTGTTATATGAATATATTCATTTATAGTACTTACAGTTGGGTCAACCATTCTTGGTATAAATCCTTTATGTTCACTACCATAATTTGGAATTGATTTTTTATACTCATTTTTGTTTACAATAACATATTCACCTAATTTTTCATCTTTTTCATATTTTGGAGTTCCATCTATAAACGGTTCATCTTCATCAAGGCTTCTATCGTATAAAGTAGTGTAAAAATCATCGTAAAAAACATTTGCATCTCCATATTGTTCTCTATTATAGTACGCTAATAATTCTCTAGCACTTGATGGGTTATTTTCATTAATCGTAGTGTTTGCATTAGCACGAATTGGCAGCATTAACCAAGACGAAAAACCAATCATTATAAATAAAATACAAAGCACTAATAAATTAGCCGTTTTTAAATTTTTATCACGAGTGTATTTCAGTCCGTAATAAAAACCTACAATTAACAATAAAGCAGCAAAAATACTTCCTGAATTAAAGGGGAGACCAAAAGTATTTACAAAAGTTAATTCCATAAAACTAAAGTATTTTAGTGTAAACGGAAATAAAAACTTAAATACAAATGCCAATACTAATATGGAAACAATATTAGCAATTAAAAAACCTTTAATTGTAATTTCTTTATAGGTTTTAAAATAATAAATAAACACTACTGAAGGTATTACTAATAAAGATAGTATATGCACTCCAAAAGACAAACCAACCACAAAACTAATTAACAGCAACCATTTATGGCCTCTGGGCTTATCTATCTCTGCTTCCCAACGTAAACCTAACCAAAGCAATAATGCCATTAAAAATGAAGACATTGCATATACCTCTGCTTCTACTGCCGAAAACCAAAAACTATCTGAAAATGTATAGGCTAATGCACCAACGACCCCACTTCCTAAAACAGCATATGCTTGTGATTTTATAAGTTCTACATCTTTTTTAAGAATTAATTTTTTACTTAAATAGGTTATTGACCAAAATAGAAATAAAATTGTAAATGCACTAGATAGTGCTGACATAAAGTTAACCATTTTAGCAATTTGTGTTACGTCTGTAGCAAACATTGCAAAAAATGCTCCTAACATCTGAAACAAAGGTGCTCCTGGAGGGTGACCAACGGCTAATTTAACAGATGTTGAAATGTATTCTCCACAATCCCAATAACTTACAGTTGGTTCTAAAGTCAATGTGTAAGTAATTAATGCAACTGCAAAAACGAACCAACCAAAAATATTATTATATTTATTATAATTAAATGATAGCATTTGGAAATTTTAAATGATTTACTAAATTAAGCACAAGTATTAATTCGCGAATTTACTAAATTATGGCAAAACATTCTTTTAATTATGTTATTTAAGTATTAAATTTTTGTTAATCTAATATATTAAATCTGCAAGTGTGTTCGTAGTTAATTACAAAGTCTGATTTAAGGAATCTTTATAATTTTTTAAAAAAAACTTGCAGTATAAAAAGTTTATATTAAATTTGCGCTCGCAATTGGTCCATGGTGTAATCGGTAACACTACGGCTTTTGGTGCCGTCATTCAAGGTTCGAGTCCTTGTGGACCAACGGAAAACCCCTTTAAATCTTTGATTTTTAGGGGTTTATTTTTTATAAAGTCCTCTTTAGCCTACTAACCCCAACATTATCTGCTGAATTAAGTTATAAAGCCTCTATTTCTACCAATCTAAATTATTAATTTACTTATTATCTAAACAATTCAGGATGAGAACCAATTCTAATTAATTTTATTATTTTAGGTCTTTCAATTTGAATCCAAATTATTAATAAATCAGATTTTATATGACACTCCCAATTATTTTTATAATTTCCTTTAAGCCTGTGAAGATTCATATTAATTGGTATTCCTTTATAACCTTTGGCTTTTAAAATATGTAAAATTTCAGAAGTTAATTTATAATCTTTAGGGTTAAATTTAACTTTTTTTAAATCTTTTTTAAATTTTGTTGTAGGGATTAATTTATACATACTACAATTCTTCTAAAAATTTATCTAAGTCTTCTATTGGTATTAAATCATTACTATTAATTGCTTCATTAATTGCTTCAATAGTTTCTTCATTTGGAATATTACCCACTTCTTGATATAGTAAATTTTCAATATAATTATTAAGACTTCTTCGTTGTGCTTTTGCTTTTGCTTTAATCATCTTTAATAACTCTTCATCAAATCTCAATGCTGTCTGAACTTTCATTTTTCTTAGATTTTATATTACATCTGCAAATATACGAAATAACAATGTGTTATACAAGTGTTTTTATGATTGGCATTTAAATCTAAAAGTCTAAAATTATTTAAAACACGCACAAAATAACTTTCTAATGTTGCTTTTAAATAAAAAACCAATGCTACAAACATTTACTTATTTATACTGAAAAATAGTTTTACAATTCCATAGAGTGTCTTTGTTCTTCTAAATTTTTTACAACTTTATTTAAAAACACTAATAAACCTTCATGTACTAAATGTGTATCTTTATGTTTAAGGTTATTTAAATAATTAAAAATTTCTGCACCCAACTCTGTACCTGTTTTATGTATTAATTCATAAACTTCTAAACTAAGTAACCACTCATCATCTTGGTGTTTAATTATATTAAAAATAGATTCTAATCGATCTATATCTATGGTTTTATTCGTTCTCATATCTCTAACTTCTTGGTACAGGCTGTCCATTAATTTTTGGGCTTCAGAATAAATAATTTTTAATGTTTTTTCTTTTGGTGGGTTATATGAAAGTTCGTAATTATCTGGATCTGCGATTCCTGCATAAGCAGAAACAACATCTGCTCCTACTACCATATCGTAAATTCCCCATTCTGGCTTAAACAAAATTTCATCACCATATGTCACAGTACAGTTTTTAAAAGATATTAAAATTATTTTACCTTGTAAGTTTCTTTTTCCTGTAATAATTTCGCCACTAAGGGTTATTCCTCCTTTAAAATTTAGTATAGTTGTTTTGCCTTCATATATTCCATAAGCATCTAAATCGGTTGGAGACATATCTTCAATGGCTATATTTATTCCTTTTAATTTTCCTACCGGAGATCCAAATCCTTTACTATGGTAGTCTTTTCCGTGTCCAATTATTTCTTTGTTTTTATAAGCCAACGCTGTTGGACCAATTGTTTGAAAATAGATTGTATTATAATTTTTATCATTAATTACACGTAAAAAGTTTCCAGAAATTTGAACGCCAGTATTTAGTTCAATAGTTCCTAAATTTTTTGATATTATTAATTTTTCAATACCTTTTAAACCACCATTTCTTAAAGCCATCGTATTTGCAAATTCTTCTAACACAAGGCTTAAATGTGCGAAATTAGGTGTTACATATAGTTGTGGTTGTGGTTTAGTAATATCAAATTCTTTATCTGCGGCAGCAATAGTATATGCTATTTTTTTAACTTTATTACTCAAACACCATTTACTTTCGCCAATAGAAGAAAGCAACCCTGCTCCATAAATTTTAGGGGCTTCTAAATTACCTATTAGACCATATTCTACAGTCCACCAATGTAAATTTCTAATACGAGCCATTTCACTTGGCTCTCCCATATCTAAAGCAATTTCTTCTATCAGTTTTTCTGCTTTAATAACAGCTTCTTCTTTAGTATTTGGGTTTTCCTTTATTATAGATAAATGCCTAATTGCCTCATATAAATCATAATCTCTTTCCGAAGGAATTGCTTTTGCTCCAATTTCACCAAAACGCCTTAAATACTCAGCATACTCTGGGTTTGCAATTATTGGCGCATGTCCAGCGGTCTCATGAATAATATCAGGCGCAGGTGTATATTCTATATGTTTAGCGGCTCTAATATCTGCAGCAATAACAAGTGTATTATATGCTTGAAATTCCATAAAAGCATTTGGCGGTATAAGTCCATCAACAGCGACAGCATGCCAGCCAATTTCTTTTAAAATACGATTCATACCTTCCATCTTAGGAATAGACTCTACTGAAATTCCTGTTTTTTCTAACCCGCTCAAATAAGACTTATGAGCAACTTTACTTAAAAAAGAAGTGCTTTTTCGCATTACATAACGCCAAACGGCTTGGTTTTTTGCTGTATAATCATCATATGGTTGCTTAATAACAAAAACACGTAAATGTTTTGGTAATTTATTTAAAAAGGAATTATCAGAGAGGTTAAAGTTCATAATCGTTAATTTTTATTATCGTAAAGTTACATTTTTTAATCGAAAAAAATAGGATAATTATCATCAAATATAAATTAATCGTATATTTACAGTTATTTAAACTTAAAAAATAATGAGAAGAGGTAACTTAAAAATACGCTTATTACTTGGTGCAGTTATTGTAATATTTGCTTTTGTAAAAAAATGTGACAACCAAGAAGTAAACCCTTATACTGGTAAAAAACAAACTATAAATATGACAACCGATCAAGAAATTGCTATTGGTTTACAATCTGCTCCAGGTATAGCGCAACAACATGGTGGCTTATACCCAAACCAATTAGATCAAGATATTGTAGATAAGGTGGGTCATAAATTAATAAATAGTAGTGTTGCAAGAGAGACACCTTATCGCTATGAGTTTCATTTGCTACGTGACCCAAATACAATTAATGCATTTGCATTACCTGGAGGTCAAATTTTTATTACCTATGCGTTGTATTCTAAATTAGAAAATGAAGATCAATTGGCAGGTGTTTTAGGGCATGAAATTGGTCATGTCTTAGGCAAGCATTCGGCAGAGAGAATTGCTGAAGGTTCTTTTTGGAAAACCATTTCTATGGGTGCAAGTGTTGGTGCTGATATGGGAGGGGTTGCTAGCCAAATAGCTAATTCTACCTTATTAAAAAATGGTCGTGGTGATGAGTTAGAGTCTGATGAACTAGGCATTAAATTTATGATTAATGCGGGCTATAGGCCTGAAGAAATGATTGGTGTTATGAAAATTTTAAAAGCAGCAAGTAACGGTAATCGTGTGCCTGAACACAAATCTTCACACCCAGATCCTGAAAATAGAATAGCACATATTAAAACTGCAATACGCAAGTATAGTGAACAATAAATTAGTTTAAAATCTATTTTTCAAAATTGTATCTTTGTATAAACTTCTCCTAAATTTTAAAAGATTAACCTAAAAATAATGCAAAAAAAAACAAACTCCTTTGGCGTAATTTTAATAATACTTGATGGTTGGGGGATTACACAAGACCCAAAAGCTTCAGCAATTTATCAAGCAAAGACTCCTTTTTTTGACTCTCTAATTAAAAAATACCCAAATGCAAGTTTACGCACCGATGGTTTACATGTTGGTTTACCAAAAGGGCAAATGGGAAACTCAGAGGTTGGGCACATAAATTTAGGTGCTGGACGAATTGTATATCAGAATTTAGTAAAGATTAATAAAGCGGTTCAAGAAAAAAGTTTAGATAATCAAAAAGTTTTACTAGACGCTTTTAGTTATGCTAAAAAAAACAACAAAAATGTACATTTTATGGGTTTGGTTTCTGATGGCGGGGTTCACTCACATATAAATCATCTAAAAGCTCTATTACGTGCTTCGTCTAAAGCAAATTTAGAAAATATATTTGTGCATGCTTTTACTGACGGTCGTGATTGTGACCCAAGGTCTGGTAAAAAATTCATAGCAGATTTAGAAAATTATATGCAAAAAACTACTGGGCAACTAGTAAGTGTTATAGGTAGGTATTATGCAATGGATCGCGATAAACGGTGGGAACGCATTAAACGGGCTTATGATTTATTGGTAAAAGGGGAAGGAAAAAAGGTTAAAAACTTAAATGTTGCAATTCAAAAAAGTTATGCTAACAATATAACCGATGAGTTTATAAAACCGATTATCAAAGTTGATGAAAATAACAACCCAATTACTACAATTAGAGAAGATGATGTAGTTATCTTTTTTAATTTTAGAACGGATAGAGGTCGTGAATTAACGCAAGCTTTATCACAAGAAAATTTTGAAAAATATACGATGAAAAAATTACCATTGTATTTTGTTACTATGGTAAATTACAAAGAAACTTTTAACGGAATTAAAGTTATATATCCAACCGATAATTTAAAAAACACACTTGGTGAAGTTTTAGAAAAAAATCATAAAAAGCAAATCAGAATTGCTGAAACCGAAAAATATCCACACGTTACTTTTTTCTTTTCTGGCGGAAGAGAAAAAGAATTTAAAGGCGAAAAGCGAATACTTTGTCCGTCACCAAAGGTAGCGACCTATGATTTACAGCCAGAAATGAGTGCCAATGACATTAAAGATGCCATCATACCTGAATTAAAAAAACAAAAAACCAATTTTATCTGTCTAAATTTTGCAAATACAGATATGGTGGGTCATACAGGTAATTTTAAAGCAGCAGTAATTGCTACAGAAACTGTTGATACTTGTTTAAAAGAAGTTGTAACTACTGCTTTAGAAAATAATTATACAAGTATTATTATCGCAGATCATGGCAATAGTGAAAAAATGATTAATAAAGATGGTACCCCAAATACAGCACACACGACATATGCTGTACCTATAATTTTAGTTGACAAGGGTATTAAAAAAATAAAAAACGGGGTTTTGGCTAATATTGCGCCAACTATTTTAGATTTGTTAGGTTTAAAAAAACCTGCTGAAATGCATATGGAATCGCTTATTTAATTATACATATCAAAATTAACCATTAAGAAATGCTCCCAAAAAATACAAAAATATTAGCCATAGACTTTGACGGAACAATTGTTGAAGACGCATACCCAAAAATTGGTAAACCAATTCTATTTGCTTTTGAAACATTAAAACAATTGCAAAATCAAGGTCACCGATTAATACTTTGGACTTATAGAAGTGGTAGAAAATTACAAGAAGCAGTCGATTTTTGTAATGAAAATGGTATTAAATTTTACGCTGTTAATAAAAGCTACCCTGAAGAAATTTTAGATAATACTATAAGTAGAAAAATACACGCAGACATTTTTATAGATGATCGTAATTTTGGTGATTTACCAGATTGGAGTAAAATTTATAATACAATTTTAGAAGATGCCCCAAAACTAATTGCTAAAAAAAAGAATTGGTTTGGGTTTTGATGGAACTTTCTAGTTCAACTTCTTAATTTAGAAGGCAGTTTGCCATCTAAATATTTTTTAAAAAAACTAGGCATCGTTTATGTTTTGGAGTTCCAGGCTGTTAAATTTAATAATTTACTTTTCCCTGCTATTTGGGTGTGTGAACCGTTTGTTCTGTAGGTGGTTACACCGTTTACTTCTAATTGTTTTAAACCTATAAAAGCACCTAGCATGCGTTGGTTATGATCGTAGTTTACTGGGTAATAGTGATCGCCCTCTAACTGTAACCTGCATACAAATAATTTTTTTAATACCAAACAGATGTATTTTCTCCATAATAGTCTTCGTCTTTCCAATGTTTTCTGCGTTCGGTATTTTGCTCGGGTGTTGCTTCTGGTGTTGGATAGGTACTTTTAAATAATGGTGGCGGAAAACCTGCCGCTTTTCTACGTTCAAAATCTTTTTCTCTATACGGGTCAAAGGCATTGCCTGGTGGTAAGGGCCTGTTTTTGTCCATATACCAAAGCATAAAAGACCAACTGCCACTAAAACCTGGCGTATGGGTCTGCAACCAAACACTTCTAGCTGATTTTGGCGTTCCAGTTACTAACTGCTGGCCTAGGGCGCCCGAAGTGCCACCAGTACCTGCCCAAAAAAATTTATTGTATTTGGCAAAATCTACGGTATGTGGTTTCATATAAAACCAATCTGGAAAGGTAAGTAAACCGTTTTTACGGTCAAGTATCATTTGCTTTTTAGGTGAGGTATAGGCGTAGAGAAAAAAAAGTAAACCGATACTAAGAAGAACAATAAATACCATTATTTCATGAGCTAAAAAAATTGATATAAATGCTCCAAGAAAAATAAGCCCCCCACCCATAATATAATAAGCTACTGATGGTGTTTCATCCATAACTATTAATTCTTCATTTACGATATCATAAGCCTCGCGATCTTTGTCTTTATCTCTTATCATTTGCGCTTCAGTTTCTACGAGCATTTTAAAGAATACAACTATCCAATACCAATTATTTTTTTCTTTTTTAGATTTATCTGTATAAAGATATATATCATCCAAATCAGCAGGCATATATTTAATTAAATAAGGCAGTCTGCC
>JAKISG010000028.1 GCA_021648755.1 Flavobacteriaceae bacterium
GAGTTTTGCTATCGAATTAATCGCTCTCAAAAAAAAGATACAATATTCAATAACTTAATCAAAAGGATGGTAAAAGCAGACAATATTTATCATAAAGAAATAATATGTGTCTAAATGCTTACCTCAAAAAAACTGAATCAATTAACAGAACTGATAACAAATTAAAATTAATTCTAGAACATTTATAAATTTATGAAATATAGGCATTTGTGTCTATATGGTAATATTTTAACTTGAAAGAATTAAGAAACATATTAAATTTTTATATTTTTAGCAATATTCATGTTGCTTTAGCTAGTTTTTGTCTTACAAAAATTACTTTACTAGAAATTGGTATTTCAGAAAATATTACTGCTTTATTTGTATTTTTCTCTACTTTAGTTTCGTATAATTTTATTCGATTTTTAAAATCAGAAAAAGAAATTAATTGGTTTCAGGAATGGTCTCAAATTGCTAAAAGTAATTTACGTATTTTAACAGTAGCAGGGTTATTGTTTATAATCTATTTTACTTTTCAATTACGTTTAAAGGCAATTTTAGTTTTATTCCCTTTTTTAATATTTACTATATTTTATGTATTTCCTATGCAAAAATATGCGATAAGAAATATAGCAGGGCTAAAATTATTTTTAATTGCAATTTCTTGGGCAGGGGTTACTGTTTTATTTCCTTTAGTTCAAAATTTTATAATTCCTAGAGCAGTAGATTATATTATATTTTTGCAACGTTTTTTATTTGTTGCAGTAATTACCATTCCGTTTGATATTCGAGATTTAGATATGGATTCAGAAAAATTAAAAACATTACCGCAACAATTTGGTATTAAAAAATCAAAATTTATAGGTCTTTTATTTTTAGTATTATTTTTAGTATTAATATTTTTTAAAAGTACATTCTGTTTAAATTCAATACTTATTTTAGTTATAATTGCAATTATCTCAGGTTTGTTTTTAATGAAGTCTACGGCAAAACAGCACAAGTATTATAGTGCTTTTTTTGTAGAATCTATTCCAATTATCTGGCTTGTGTTAATTCTTTTTTTTACTTAATAGCGTTGTTGTTTTCTAGTATTTGAAGTTCGTTAGGTTTATTTTTTTTAATCGTTAGGTGTTCACTATGAAAACTCTTGTAGATTTAAGGTTAAATGTTTATTTTTGACATTAAATTCTTTTTATTTTGAAACTTAGTAGCCTTATTTTTTATTTTTTATTTTTTATTTTAATTTCTTGTAAAAAGGAAAAAACAAATAATATTACCACTAAGGAAATTACACAAGAAGAAGAAAAAGAAGAAAAAATAAATTCAGAACAATCTATAATTCATTTAAATATAATAGCAAAACAAGTAGTCAAAAATTGGCAAGAATATCAAAATGTAGCAGAATTTATTCCGAAATATTACAAAACAACGACTAAAGAGTCCCTTTTTAATTCGCAACGTTTAGTTGAACTAACACAACAGTTAAAAGACACTATTCGCGTTAAAAATTTTGACAAACCTAGTTTTAGAACTCGTTTAAATGTATTAAATAATGAAGCGCTACGGTTAGCAGATATGGATTCAATAAGTAGTATTACCAATTTAGAAATTATACAAGAAAATAAAAATATTATCAATGCTTTTGAAGCAATTAAAGCAAAAATAAATACCTTAGTAAATAAAGAAAAGTTAGAAAACGATTTAAAAGAATTTGACTATTTATTTGTAAATAAAGATACTATTGAAGAAAAAACAAATAAGAAAACAACCTTAAAGAAAAGAAAAGAAAATTTAAATCGTAAAAAATTTAATAAACGAATACAACCAATTAATTAAATTAACAAATTGCTTTAATAATTTCTGCAAAATCTTTTGCTTTTAAGGCCGCTCCACCAATTAAACCTCCATCTACATCTGGTTTGCTAAATATTTCTTTTGCGTTGGTTGGTTTTACACTTCCGCCATATAAAATACTTACATTTTCAGCAACTGTTTCATTATAATTTTTAGCAACTAAATTACGAATAAAAGCGTGCATTTCTTGCGCCTGCTCTGGCGATGCTGTCATGCCTGTGCCAATTGCCCAAACTGGTTCGTAGGCTAATATAATATTTTTCCAATCGCTATCTTTTAAATGAAATAAGGTGTTTTTTAATTGATTTTCTACTATTTTTAACTGATTTTTAGATTCTCTGTCTTCTAATTCTTCGCCAAAACAAAAAATAATTTCGATATTATTATTTAGTGCTTGATCTACTTTTTTCTTAAGTAAAACAGTGTCTTCATTAAAATAGACTCTTCTTTCAGAGTGTCCGATTAAGGTTATATAAATGCCAATCCCTTTTAAAATACTAGCAGAAACTTCGCCCGTAAAAGCACCGTTATTTGCAAAATGCATATTTTGTGAAGCATACTCTATACGTTTATCGTTGCCTACATTATTTAAAACGGCATGTAAATTTATACTTACTGGTGCAATTATTATTCTATTATTTTTGATATTTTGATTTTGAATTTCTGTAGAAATAGTTTTAACTAGTTTAATAGACTCGTCTTTGGTAAGATTCATTTTCCAGTTTCCTGCTACTATTTTTTTTCTCATAATTATTGTTTTATCTTAGTACCTATACGCAATGAAAAGGCTTTTAATAGTTATTTATCTTCTTTAATTATTTTTTTAATTTCTGGATCGTCAAACTTAATTGCTTTGTACATTTTAATTGTACCGTCTTTACCAACAATCATATACCTTGGTATCCAATCTAGATGGATTGATTTACAGAAATCACTTGACTCCCAACCCTTGGTTATAAGGTAATGGTCTGCTTGTAAGTCATATTTTTTGATGCCTTTTTTCCAAGTGTTGTTATTTTTATCTACTGAAAGCATTAAATAAACTATTTCTTTTTCCGCTGCTTGTAGTTTTTTAAAATTAGGAATACTTGCAACACAGTCACCACACCAAGATGCCCAAATATCTATAAAAATAGTTTTGCCTTTATATTGATTAATAATTTCTCGAAACGAAATCTGTTCTCCATTTAAATTAGTAAATGTCTCATCTAATGCTACTGCATCAAAAGTTGTTTTTTTTGGTGTACAGTTTAAAAGTATTAGTGTTAATAATAATAGTGTTATAGTTTTCATTTTAATTAAGTTATTTGAATTTTAATTAAGTTTCAAATTTCATTACCTATTTAAGTATTTCGTATTCTAGGGTCTAACCAACCATAAATTATATCTACAAAGATATTAATTAAAATAAACATAGTTGCAATTACAATAGATGCCCCTATAATTACAGGGTAATCTTTTTGGTTTAATGCATTTATTATTTCTTTACCTAGGCCATTCCACCCAAAAATAAACTCTACAAAAACGGCCCCTGCTAGTAAAGATGCAAACCAACCAGAAATTGCAGTTACTACAGGGTTTAAAGCATTTTTTAAAGCGTGTTTTTTAATTATTTTATAGGTTGATAATCCTTTTGCCCTTGCAGTACGTATGTAATCTTGATGTAAAACTTCTAACAAAGAATTTCGCATTAATTGTATAACTACTGCTAATGGTCTTATGCCTAAAACTATTGCTGGGAGTATTAAATTTTTGAGTTGTAAGTACTGCCTTTCGCCAAAATCATCTACTTCATATAGACTACCTGTCATATTTAAATGGGTGTATTTATGTAATACAAATCCAAAAAACCAAGCAAATAATATAGCCGAAAAAAAAGAGGGTACACTCATGCCAAAAGTACTTATTATGGCAATTATTCTATCTAAATAAGTGTCTTTATATAGTGCAGATAAGGTGCCGAAAAAAATACCAATAACAATGGCTAAAAAAATTGCAGTAATTGCTAGAATTGCAGTATTAGGTAAAGTTTCTTTAATAATTGAAATTACTTTTTTTCCGCTTTTAAAATACGATTCTCTTAAATAAGGAAATTTTAATACTGTTGTGGTATTTTGAATACTAAATAATTTTAAGGCACTATATTTCTTGTTTTTTAAAAAGGTAAAATCGTTTAAATTTTTACTATGAAATGATATTGGTGATAAATCATTTATGTACAATACATATTGTGTGGTTTTTGATTTATCGAATCCGTATTTTTTTTTAATAGCTTTAAGTTGCTCACTATCTTCGCGTTCATCTTGCATCATTTGTGCAGCATCTCCTGGTATTTTATTGAGAATGAAGAAAATAACGGTCACAACTCCAAATAATGTTAGCAATCCATATATTAATTTATTTATAATTTTTTTTAACAAACGGCCTTGAATTTAGAACAAATGTAATGAAGTTTTATGCAAAGTTTGTAAAGTTTTGAAAAAACTCACAAAGAAACCTTATTTTTGCAAAGGTTTTTACCTAAAATTTATGACCAAACAGCAACTTATTGACCAAATTAAATTAAAAAAATCTTTTTTATGTATTGGTTTAGATGTAGATTTAGAGAAGATACCAAAACATTTATTACAAGAAGAAGACCCAATTTTTGCATTTAATAAAGCTATTATTGATGCAACACATCACCTTACTGTTGCTTACAAACCGAATACTGCTTTCTACGAGTGTTATGGTATTAAAGGTTGGCGTGCTTTAGAGAAAACCATTAATTACCTCAACCTTAATTACCCAAATATTTTTACAATTGCAGATGCTAAACGTGGCGATATTGGTAATACTTCTACGCGTTATGCCAAGGCTTTTTTTGAAGACTTAGATTTTGATTCGGTTACTGTTGCTCCTTATATGGGAAGTGATTCTGTTGAACCTTTTCTTGCTTTTAAAAATAAGTTTACTATTTTATTAGCACTTACTTCTAATAGAGGTGGGCTAGATTTTCAAGGTATGAAAGTTGCTAATTTAAAAGTTTATGAACAAGTACTAAAAACGGCTTTAACTTGGAAAAATGCAACTAATTTAATGTTTGTTATCGGTGCAACTAAAGCCGCATATTTTAAAAATATTCGTAAAATTGTACCTAATCATTTTTTATTAGTGCCAGGGATTGGTGCTCAAGGCGGGAGTCTAACTGCTGTTTGTAAATATGGATTAACAGATGAGGTTGGTTTATTAATAAACTCTTCTAGAGAAATTATTTATGCTTCTAATGGAAGTGATTTTGCTAAAAAAGCAATGGAGAGTACTTTGAAATTACAACTAGAAATGGCTAAAATTATTTCACAAAAATTTCGATAATTGTAACACTACTTGTAAAATCAAAAAAATTATGTTTCAAAAAAAACCGAAATTAAAAATAATTATTTGAAAATTAAATTTACTACTATTGTTAGTAATAACTATACAAATCAGTCTTATAATTTTGAATATGATAAATTTATAGATTTAAATTTTAACAAAAAAAAGAAGCATATATATTACAAAAACACAAATGAATAAATTTATACTAATATTAATAGGGGCGTTTTTTTACAGCTGTTAGAGGTTAAAACCAAAACAGATAAATACTCAAAAAATGATACTTTGTTAGGTACATATTATAATTTGTTTTCTATCACATCACAAGACATCGAAACTGAAGATGTAATCACTATTGACAGACCAATAAAAAATTTATTAAGAGGTTATAAATATGTACAGAAGGATGATTATTGGATAGGAAAAGACGTTAGTTCTGCAATTTTAAATAGAGAGTTTAATTGTAAAGAAAATCAATAATGGAAACATATTTAAGTAATATAGAGCATTTTGTTTGGAGTTCTATTAATGAAGATGAGCGAATTGGGATGGTCTATCTGGAGTAGCACCTGCGTTATTATATAAAAAGTTTCTTCAGAAAAATTTAGAAAAATAGGATTAACAACAGCCTCCACCATCGTAATGAAAAGTAGATTCAGAAAAATAAATATCCTCTCTAATTGCTACTCCAAACTTATCCCAAGATTTTTATCGTTTTATTTGGGATGGTCGTATGATTTTGGCAGGCATAAACCCATTTTTATATACGGTTGAGTCATTTATAAGTGTTGGTGATTTCCCTGTTGCTCAAGCACAAGAATTATATAATGGAATGGGTACATTAAACGTAAAAAACTATACGGAAACAACAGCTCTTTGGTTTCAAAACTTTGAATTTAATGCCAGTTTGTACTACATTACTCGAAACATTGGATATGTATTTAGGGGTTATAATGAAATCGCAATTATAGGGAAAATCATACCAATAGTTGTAATTGTTTTTGTGCTTTCCATTGCTTTTTTCAGAAAAAACAACACGACACAACAACTTATTACAGCAATGCTTTTAGTGCTGTCTTTTTATTATTTTACCGCAACAACAGTACATCCTTGGTGTATTGCAATGCTTTTAATACTAAGTATATTTACAAAATACAAGTTTCCATTAGTTTGGAGTTTTGTCATTCTATTAAGCTATTTAGCGTATATAAACAATAACAATCAAGAGAATTTATGGATTATAGGATTGGAATATGCAATTGTTTATAGTGTATTCATTTGGGAAGTACTTATGAAACGAACATTGCGATTACCTCGTTTTTTTAAAAAATATCTCTGTCGAAGTGACATTCGTATTTAATTACACTAAATTCGTAGTAGTATCCATAGTTAATATTAAGCTACTAAACCTTTTAGCAAGTTTTTATGCTTTAATGTGGTAGGACAAATCTTTGGATATTTACTTATTCTTTCAATAAGTTCATTAATATTATTTTCTAAATTTAGGATTTCTTTTTTAGTCCAATTATTCTCTAAATAATTAATAGCTTTTGTTAAACTTGAATTAGCTTGTGGTGTCCAAATAATTTTTAATGCCATTTATCAAAATTATTCATTACTTCTTTATGTGAAATAAATTCTTGATTATCGGCTTGTTTTAATCCTGTTTCAATTTCTTGCTGTTCTTCTGAACTCATTTCGTTAAACCAATCTATTTGTTCTTCTTCAAAAACCTTTTTAAGTTTAGTTAATAAACTTTCTCGTTGAGTTTGTAACAACAAGTGCATTAATTCTAATTTAGTAGTTTCTATGTTCATAACTATAGTTCTAGATTACAAATATACAAATTATAATTATTTGATGTAAAAGTTTATTTGTATAACTTTAGCAATTTTACATAATGACTTATTTATGACTACAGAAAACGTATCATAATGTATTGCGTTATGTTACTTTGCTTTAGTTCACGCGTTAATATTAAATAATAGAGCAGGAGTAAAACACTTATTTTGGGTTAGGGCAGAAGTGTGGAGCAAAATCTGGAGTGGTTTGATTAAACTAATCTTTCTTTTTTAACAAATCTCTTAAAAATATAATTTCATCTTTTAAAGTATTAATATGTTCTTTATCTGCATGAATAATAGTATCTACATTATAAGCATATTGTTTTTTAGCAGAATCATTATTATGTTGGTTAATAATTTTAGCAGATTTTTCATCAAATAAATAACCAATGGTAATATTTAATACTTTAGCAATTTTTTGTATTTTTGGGACAGTAAGTCTAGTGTCATTTTTTTCTAGTCTACCATAATTAGATTGTGTTATTTCTAGCTCTAAAGCCATAGCCTCTTGAGATATACCTTTTTTTTCTCTTGCTTTTCTTATACGAGTACCAATTTCATTAATCATAATATGAATTATTTTATGCGTAAAAGTAATGTAATTATTTAAAATATAAATAAAAAATTTAATATTTATTTCGTTATTGTGGTTGTGTAATATTTATTGCATAGCGGAAACCGAAAAGCTAACGAGTAGGTAAAAACTAAAAATCATAAATCATATTATTATGAAATTAACTTTAGACGCTCTTAAAGAAAGAGCAGATGCAGTAGCATCAGAAGAATTATTATTAACTATTTCAGGTGGTACTGAAAATGCTTGTCATGATAACATTGGGACACCAAGTGGAACTCCAGGAGAAGGATCAACTCAACATTTTATTAATGCTGCCAATGCTCTCTTAGACTGGATCTTAGAATAATCATTTAACAAATATATTTGGGTAAAATTATTTTACCCAAATATAATTTAATAGTATTTCAATGATAAGAAAAATAATATTGATTTCCATACTATTACCTCTCTCAATTTTAATAGTATTGATTGCTGTAAGTCTTCTATATAGCAATTCAAAAAATATAGTCGAATATCAATTTGTATCTATCATTTTAACATATACTCTAGTTCTAAACATTGCGTATAAAATCAAAATTCTAAAAATTAATAAAATTAAAATTACTTTTAAAGAGTTTATTATAGCGGTAATTTTATCTCTTGTTTTGTTTTCAATTTTTTATTTAGAAAAAGTTCAATTTGGCAATTACATAAAAAAAACACCAACCTTTTTTCTTTCATTTATTACTGTTATTTTAACTCCTGTTGTCGAAGAGTTTTTTAATAAAAAAATTATTTTTGATAATCTTATAATCTTAAAATTTAATAAATTTTGGACAATTATTATTTCCTCATTATATTTCAGTATTCTTCATTACCCTAATATCCTTTTAATTCATTTTTTAGTAGGTTTAACTACCTCCTTTATTTATTATAAAGATAAAAATATTTTACAAGTGATTCTTATTCATATGTCATATAACTTTTTGATAAATTATTTTAATTATATATAAAATATTGATATGAAGTTATATGTAGAAAATAAAAATTATTTTATAAATACAATTAAGTTATTAATTTATAAAGAAACTCTTTCTTTGTTAGAAAAAGTTAATCTTAAAGATGATTATGCATTTTTAGAACCTTTATTATTTACTTACTTTAATAATAAGGATAAAAAGTTAAAATCAAACAAATTATTGTATGAAATACTACAAGGTTATTTTATTAATAATGAAAAACTTAAAATTGAAGACTCATTAAATAATAAAAATATAGCTTATATACCAAATTTAGGTTATTACAATAAGGGTAAATTTTTAATAGAACCTATATTAAAAGACAATAACTTTGAAATAATAAAAGAAATTCATCCACTTTTAGAAAAATATTTTATAGAATTTAGTAAAGGTCATATTTTAAATAAAAAACCAAAGCATAATTCTGTTTGGAAAGAAAATTACAAACAAGTTTTTGAGGCTATAGAAATAATAAAACAAGAATTACCAAAGTTCTATAAAGAATTAATTTTTGCCAATAGAGCCATTTATTTACATGATAACCCAAAAATATTAAATTTCACTACCATAGAAACTTTAGGTATGTTATATTTTTATATTATTGGTAAAAATAATCTTATCTATTTTATAGAAGAATTAATACACCAAGGTTCGCATAATTTTCTCTATTATGTAGTGCATAACAGAAAAGATTATTTTAAAATAGATGTAGATAATTTAATAATGAGAGACTTTACCAAGAAAAAATGGGATTATCGTAATATTTATGGTGCATTTCATGGTTTGGTTACAGTTACTAAAAGAGTGGAGTGTTTTGATATTTTATTGCAGAAAAATATATTTTCTGGCAGAGAAAAACACGAATTATTAGGTCGATTTACAGACCAATTTACTAGATTTAGAACAGGTTTAGAATTACTTAATTTTGATGAAGTCTATACTGAAAAGGGAATTGAGTTATATAATGAATACGATACAATATGTCTAAAAATATTTAAAAAATATAAAAAATTAGTTACGATGTTTGATTTAAGTAATAGAGATGTAGATTTTAGGTATAATGATTTTTGTAAATTAAACCCTTACGAAGATTTTCTAGAAAAAGATAAAAAAGGTTATTTTACCTTTAAGTAATAAAATGCGATTGCCGAAAAGCATATATTTAGAGTAGGCATAAATTTAAAAATAGAGAAATGAAAAATATTATTATTGGATTATTAATTTTAGTGATGCTAAATTCTTGTGCACAAGAAAAAAAAGAAAATTTTAAAGTAGATTATTTGTTTACAAATGTTTCTATTATACCAATGGATAAAGAAACTGTTTTAGAAAATAAAAGCATTGCGATAAAAGATGGTAAAATTATTGACATTACAGACTCTAATTCTAAAGAATATAAAAGTGTTGAGCATACTATTGATGTAAAAGGTAGATATATTATGCCAACATTGTCTGATGCTCATGTACATTTACCAAAAGACGAAAGCAAATTAGAAAAATTATTAACACTTCATCTAATTAATGGTGTTACCAAAATAAGATCAATGCGTGGTAATTGGAAACATGTTAATTGGAAAAAAGAATATAATACTGCAAATTCCATTTATCCAAAAATGTATTTATCATCACCACCAATAAATAGAAAACATAATTTTGAGATTAATCAACTAACTGAATTTGTAGATAATATAAAATCTAAAGGCTTTAGTTTTATTAAGATATTAAGTATTAAAGATGAAACACTATTTAAGTCCTTAGATAGTATTTGTAAGATTAATAATATAGCATTTGGTGGTCATTTTCCAAAAAATATTTCAGATGAAACCTTGTTTAAATCAAATTATACTTCTTTTGAACATTTAGGTGGCTTGGTTGGTAAGCCAGAATTATTAGAAAACAGATTGAAAAATATTAAAGAAAAAAATATTTTTATTTGTCCAACATTAAGTTGGTATAGTGTAGGTTCTGGTAGATATTCTTATGAAGAATTACGTAACCAAGCAGGAATGAAATTTATCCCAAAGAGCACTATTGACAATTGGATTAATAAAACAAAACAGTATAGAGATAAGTTAGGAGAACAAGCATATAAAAATGAAGTTGTAAGTGAATTAAAAACTTTAGATGAAAAATATGAAGTTATAAAAAAGTTAAATAAATTAGACGTTAAAATGTTATTAAGTCCAGATAGTTCGTCAAAATATATGGTTGCAGGTTTTGGTATGGTTGGAGAAATGGAATTATTAAAAAATGCCGATTTAAGTAATTATGATATTTTAAAAATGGCAACTGTAAACTTTTCATATTTTTTTAAGGAGAATTACGGTACTATTCAAGTTGGTAAAGATGCTGATTTTTTAATTTTAAATGAAAACCCATTGACTAATTTAAAAACTTTGAAAAATATTGATGCAGTGTTTTTTAATACCAATTATATAGATAATAATAAATTGAAAGAATTAACAAAATCAATACTTCCAAATTAAGGAATGGCAAGAAAAGATAAGTTTCCTTTTTTTAGACAATTAGATTATCGTGATTGTGGCTCTACCTGTTTAAGAATGGTTGCCAAATTTCATGGAAAAAATTTTTCGAGAGAGTTTTTACGTAATAGTGCAGGTATCACTAAGCAAGGCGTTACAATGGCTGGTATTGCAGATGCTGCTGAAATTATAGAAATGCGTACATTAGGTATGCGCATTTCTTTAGAAAGTTTAGTTACCGAAGCACCAACACCTTTTGTTGTGCCTTGGCGACAAAAGCATTTTGTGGTAGTTTATAAAACAAGTAAAACAAAAATTTATGTGGCAGATCCAGCAGAAGGCTTATTGGAATATTCACATAATGATTTTGCAGATGCTTGGACTAATACTAGTGATGGCAATGGTTTTGTTCTATTGTTAGAACCAAATACTAAATTCTATAGTTTAAAAGAAGATACTACAAAAACAAAAGGGTTTTCATTTTTATATCCTTATGCAAGACCATATAAAAAATTATTTTATCAACTTTTTATTGGTTTATTAGTTGGGATTGCAGTGCAGTTTATGACACCATTTTTAATGCAATCTATTGTAGATGTTGGTGTTAATACTCGAAACATACCATTTATCTATATCATACTTATTGCACAATTAGTACTATTTGCATCGCAAACTATTGTTCGTGTTTTTAGGGAATGGTTATTACTGCATATTACAAGTCGATTTCATATAAAAATGATTTCAGATTTTTTATATAAAATGTTAAAATTACCAATTTCTTTTTTTGAAACTAGGAATACAGGTGAACATTTACAACGAATACAAGACCATAACAGGATTCAGAATTTCGTGTCTTCATCTACTTTTAGTATGGTTTACTCTATTATACTATTTGTAGTTTTTAATTTTGTTTTAGCATTTTATAATTTAAAAATATTTTTCGTTTTTATTATAGGTGCATTTTTATATGTTGGTTGGACATTTTTCTTTTTAAAGCGTAGAGCAGAATTAGACTTTAAACGTTTTGATGAATTATCTGATAGTCAAACTTCATTAGTTCAAATAATTAATGGTGTTAAAGAAATAAAAATCAACAACTCACAACGAAAAAATCGTTGGAAATGGGAGCAAATACAAATAAGTCTTTTTAAAACTTCCATTAGTTCTTTAAAATTAGCACAATATCAATCTATTGGTTCAAATTCAATTAATGAGTTAAAGAATATAACCATTACATTTTTAACAGCAACAGCAGTATTAAATGGCGATATTACATTAGGTATGATGCTATATATACAATACATTGTCGGACAATTAAATATGCCATTAAATAGTTTTATTGGGTTTATTCAAGTTTGGCAAGATGCGAAAATTAGTTTAGAACGTCTTTGGCAAGTGCATTCTAAAGAAGATGAAGATGCTATTAAAGATAATAAAGTAAAAGAGTTACCAAATAATAAAGATATTATTATAAAAAATTTATCTTTTAGATATGGTGGAAAATCGACACCATTTGTACTGAAAAAAATTAACTGCATAATACCACAAGGTAGAACAACTGCGATAGTTGGTGCAAGTGGTAGTGGTAAGACAACTTTATTAAAATTACTATTAAAGTTTAATGAACCAACAAAAGGTGTTATTAATATTGGTAATGATGATTTAAAAAACATACATAATGATTTTTGGCGACAAAATTGTGGTGCTGTAATGCAGGATACTTTTATTTTTAACGATACCATTGCAGGTAATATTTCAGAATCTGAACAGAATGAAATTATTGATAGGAAAAAATTAAAAATGGCTTCTTTTATTTCTAATATAGAACCATTTATTCAAAAATTACCTAATAAATTTAATACTGAATTAGGAACGTCTGGTATAAGATTAAGTGGCGGACAAGAGCAGCGTATTATGATTGCAAGGGCAGTTTATAAAAACCCTTTTTATGTGTTTTTTGATGAAGCAACAAGTGCTTTAGATGCAAATAATGAAAAAGTTATTATGGAAAACTTAAATAATTTTTTAAAAGATAGAACTTCTATAATTGTAGCACATCGTTTAAGTACGGTTAAAAATGCAGATAATATTATTGTTTTAGAAGATGGTGAAATTGTTGAGCAAGGAAATCATGAACAGTTAACCACTAAAAGAGGTAAATACTATGAATTGGTTAAAAATCAATTAGAATTAGGTAATTAAGATGGAAGAAATAAAAGACGAACTTAATATTTATAGTGAAGGTGTTAGAGATGTGCTTTCAGAACCGCCAAAATCAATTTTTAGATGGGGAAATACAATTTTATTAGTTTTTATTGGTGTTGTAATATTTCTGTCTTGGTTAATAAAGTATCCAGAGATTGTAACTGCAAGAGCATTATTAACCACAGAAATACCGCCACAAAAAGAATATGCAAAAGTAACAGGTAAAATAGATTCTTTATTTGTACGAAATTATCAAGAAGTAACAAAAAATACAGCTTTGGCACTTATTGAGAATACGGCTAACTTTAATGATGTGATTAAATTAAAATCTATAATTGATACCTTAAAAATTAATCGTAATTCATTTTATTTTCCGTTAGATAGTTTGCCAATGCTTTTTTTAGGCGAAATAGAAACAGACTTTTCATTATTTGAGAATAGTTATGTTCAATATATTTTAAACAAAGATTCTAAATCTTTTGAAGGTAATGATTTAACTAATAAATTTTCATTATCACAATTAAAATTAAGATTAGCAACATTAAATAACCAAAAAAGCATCAATAAAAAAGAACTTTTTTTTAAGAAAAAAGATTTAAAAAGAAATGAAGTTTTATTTAATAAAGGAATTATTTCAGAAAGAGATTTTGAAAATAAAAAGTTAGAAGTTTTATTAGCCGAAAGAAATTATAAAAATATTATTGTTTCAATTTCTCAAACTAGAGAAAATATAAGTAATGGTAATAATCGAAAAGAGCAAAATATAATAGACAATACTAGAACAGAAATTAATTTATTAAAAGCAGTTATTCAATCCTTTGACCAATTAAAAAAGAGCATTAAAGATTGGGAATTGCGGTATTTATTTAAATCTAATATTAGAGGTAATGTTTCGTTTATGAAAATTTGGAGCAAAAACCAAACTATAAATAATGGCGATTTTATTTTTACAATAATTCCAAAAGAGCATTCATCTTATGTAGTAAAACTTCAAGCACCATTAATAAACTCTGGTAAATTAAAAGTTGGTCAAGTTGTAAATATTAGATTGAGTGGTTACCCAGATAATGAATTTGGTTTGTTAAAAGGTAAAGTTAAAGAAATATCATTAATACCAAGTAATGAGGGTTTGTATTTATTAGATGTTGAATTACCAAATAAACTTATTACAACATTTGGAATTGAAATTGAATTTAAACAAGAAATGCAAGGTACAGCTGAAATTATTACTGAGGATTTAAGGTTAATAGAGCGTATTTTTCATCAGTTTAGAGAAATATTTAATAAGTAGTTAGTATCTTTGATGCTAATAAAAGACATTGAAGAAATCATATCAGAATTTACCAAATCTAAATTTAAAGAATTTGATTTGACAATTATTTCAAAAGAAAATAGAAGTAAAGCACTTATTTTTGAAACCATCATAAACAACAAAAAACAAGAAATTATAGTTCTCAAATAATTAAATATCTATAAATACACGATTCTCCTACCTAAAACAATAACTATATTTGTACTATAATGTCTGCGTTATGTTACTTTGCTTTAGTTCACGCGTTAATATTTTATTTTTGTGTTCATGAATCTCGTTCCTCGATTTGGTACATTGGTTAAAAAAGAATTTACATTTCTTTATTTTTTCTTCTAAAATGTTTCTCAAAAATGGTAATGAAATGCGGAGCATTCACGAAAACTAAAAACAAAATATTAACGCTTGAGAAATCAATAAAATTGATTCACGAATTCAAATATTAAATAATAGAGCAGGAGTAAAACACTTATTTTGGGTTAGGGCAGAAACGTAGAGCAAAACCGAAGTATGAGGTTCACGATTTCAAAAACATAAAATATAAAAACATGAGTAAATGTGTGTGGAGTGGTTTTATAAATTATAATTCGTTACTTCTAAAAAAGTCTATAACATCAATTTTTAAGGCTTTTGATAATTTAAAAATGTTTTTAATGAAGTGTAAATTTCAGCACGCTCGATTCTACCTACTTGATTTATAGGTATATCTGCATCATTTGCTAAATTTTCTTGAGATAAATTGTTTTTAAGTCTAATTTCTTTTAAACGATTACCAAAAAATTTAATGAATAATATTTCTTCATTTTCAATCACATTCAAAAATGAATATTATTTTAAAAATACATAAACATATATTTGTGTTATTGAAAAATATATTGTATTACCGCAAATGATAATATTTATCAAAAGTGGTAACCGAAAAACTTGTATTAAATAGAGTAGGTAAATTAAAAATTATTTTATTATGAAATTAACATTAGACGCTCTTAAAGAAAGAGCAGATGCAGTTGCATCAGAAGAATTATTATCAACTATTTCAGGTGGAACAGAAGGAGATTGTCACGTACAGATAACGGAATAGATAATAACTAAAGCAAGCAACACTATTAAATAATTTAATAGTGTTGTTTTTTTACAAGTAATGGCAAGAGGGAAATTTACAATTAAGTTGTTGTTCTTTACTTCAAGAATAACAGTAAATCATTAAAATGAATTTAGAGGAAGAAGGACAAATAAAGATTATTAATACGATAAAAATACTTCTTCACAAAAAGAATAAAAACATATTTGAAAATATTGATTTTGAGAATGATTCAATATTTTTGGAACCTATTATATTTGTGCTTTTTAATAACAAGTTTAATAGAAATGTTGAGTTTAAAATTCTTGAGGAGATTTTACAAGGACATTATTTTAAGAATAAAAATGTAAAAATAAACTATATTTTTAATGAGAAAGGTATAGCATACTTACCTAATTTAGGTTATATCAAAAGAGGTGAAAATAAACCATTCGAAACTATTTATTTAATTAAAAACACTAAAATTGAATTGTTAAAATATCCAATAAAATTATTAAATAATATTTTTATTAATGCCTCTAATGGAAATATTGATTCTTCTAATTGTAATATTAATAATGAATTGTATAAAACGAATATAGAGTATTTGTCTAATGCAATGAAATATATCAAACAAAGTTCAAAAAAACAATTTGAATCGATAGAGCAATGTTGTAAAAAAATTGTTTTATTTAAAACAAATCCAAAAAACACTAATTCATTTACTACAATTAATGCACATGGTATTGCATTTTTAAATGTTTATCAAGATGATTATGATGAAGTCTTTTTTGTAGACGATATTGCACATCAAACTGGTCATATTATCTTAAATACAATTCTGTTTAAGAATAAGTTATTTTTTAAAATTAATGAATATGAAGAAGTTGAAATAATATTAAAAGAAAAAGACCATAGAAATGTAAAAATATTAATACATGCCTTGTATACCTATTATACAACTTTTGTTTGTCTTGATAATTGCATTTCAGAAAACTTATTCAATAAAAGTCAAAACAAAGAAGCAATAGCAAGAATTGGTTTTTATTTACGGAAATGCACAATTGATTTAACTAAATTTGAAAAAATTATTACTCTATATAATGGAATTGATAACGTACTTACAGATAATGGCGCTAAATTTTATTTATCGATAAAAAACAAATATATTGAAATATTTGCTAAGTGGAAAGATGCAATTTTAAAATACAATTATAAAAATCAACCTTACAATTTTGAAAACAAAAAATTCATAAAACTTAATAAATAAACTAGAATGAAAAAACTTACAACTATTTTACTGATATTTATTGTGCTAATATCATGTGGTCAAACAAACAGTAAAGAAGAAATAATTAGTGAAGAAAAAACGGTTAGTGAAGAAGAAATAATTAAAAAGTATGTGACAAATGGTGCTAAAAAATTTAATTATACATTTCAAATGAATGAATATCAAAAATGTTTAGATGACGGGTTAAAAGTTGATAGTACTATTGCATATTTATGGCAACAAAAAGCAATGCCCTATTTTAAAGCAAAAAAGTATGAGGTTGGAATGAAATATCTTGAGCATAATGTTATTTATGAAGTTTATCCATATCAAAAAAAATGAATAAATAGATAAAATGAAAAAAAATAAATTTTATTTTTTCAGACAATTAGATAATAAAGATTGTGGTTCAACTTGCCTAAGAATGGTTGCCAAATTTCATGGAAAAAATTTTTCAAGAGAGTTTTTACGTAATAGTGCAGGTATCACTAAACAAGGTGTTACTATGGCTGGTATTGCAGATGCTGCCGAAATTATAGAAATGCGTACTCTTGGTATGCGTATTTCTTTAGAAAGTCTAGTAACTGAAGCACCAACACCTTTTATAGTGCCTTGGCGACAAAAGCATTTTGTGGTAGTTTATAAAACAAGTAAAACAAAAATTTATGTGGCAGATCCAGCAGAAGGCTTATTGGAATACTCACATAATGATTTTGCAGATGCTTGGACTAATACTAGTGATGGCAATGGTTTTGTTTTATTGTTAGAACCAAATACTAAATTCTATAGTTTAAAAGAAGATACTACAAAAACAAAAGGGTTTTCATTTTTATATCCTTATGCAAGACCATATAAAAAATTATTTTATCAACTTTTTATTGGTTTATTAGTTGGGATTGCAGTGCAGTTTATGACACCATTTTTAATGCAATCTATTGTAGATTTTGGTGTTAATACTCGAAACATACCATTTATCTATATCCTACTTATTGCACAATTAGTACTATTTGCATCGCAAACTATTGTTCGTGTTTTTAGGGAATGGTTATTACTGCATATTACAAGTCGATTTCATATAAAAATGATTTCAGATTTTTTATATAAAATGTTAAAATTACCAATTTCTTTTTTTGAAACTAGGAATACAGGTGAACATTTACAACGAATACAAGACCATAACAGGATTCAGAATTTCGTGTCTTCATCTACTTTTAGTATGGTTTACTCTATTATACTATTTGTAGTTTTTAATTTTGTTTTAGCATTTTATAATTTAAAAATATTTTTCGTTTTTATTATAGGTGCATTTTTATATGTTGGTTGGACATTTTTCTTTTTAAAGCGTAGAGCAGAATTAGACTTTAAACGTTTTGATGAATTATCTGATAGTCAAACTTCATTAGTTCAAATAATTAATGGTGTTAAAGAAATAAAAATCAACAACTCACAACGAAAAAATCGTTGGAAATGGGAGCAAATACAAATAAGTCTTTTTAAAACTTCCATTAGTTCTTTAAAATTAGCACAATATCAATCTATTGGTTCAAATTCAATTAATGAGTTAAAGAATATAACCATTACATTTTTATCAGCAACAGCAGTTGTAAATGGCGATATTACATTAGGTATGATGCTATCTATACAATATATTGTTGGTCAATTAAATATGCCATTAAGTAACTTTATTAGTTTTATACAAGTTTGGCAAGATGCTAAAATTAGTTTAGAGCGACTTTGGCAAGTGCATTCTAAAAATGATGAAGATGATTTAAACGATAATAAAGTAAAAGAGTTACCAAATAATAAAGATATTATTATAAAAAATTTATCTTTTAGATATGGTGGAAAATCGACACCATTTGTACTGAAAAAAATTAACTGCATAATACCACAAGGTAGAACAACTGCGATAGTTGGTGCAAGTGGTAGTGGTAAGACAACTTTATTAAAATTACTATTAAAGTTTAATGAACCAACAAAAGGTGTTATTAATATTGGTAATGATGATTTAAAAAACATACATAATGATTTTTGGCGACAAAATTGTGGTGCTGTAATGCAGGATACTTTTATTTTTAACGATACCATTGCAGGTAATATTTCAGAATCTGAACAGAATGAAATTATTGATAGGAAAAAATTAAAAATGGCTTCTTTTATTTCTAATATAGAACCATTTATTCAAAAATTACCTAATAAATTTAATACTGAATTAGGAACGTCTGGTATAAGATTAAGTGGCGGACAAGAGCAGCGTATTATGATTGCAAGGGCAGTTTATAAAAACCCTTTTTATGTGTTTTTTGATGAAGCAACAAGTGCTTTAGATGCAAATAATGAAAAAGTTATTATGGAAAACTTAAATAATTTTTTAAAAGATAGAACTTCTATAATTGTAGCACATCGTTTAAGTACGGTTAAAAATGCAGATAATATTATTGTTTTAGAAGATGGTGAAATTGTTGAGCAAGGAAATCATGAACAGTTAACCACTAAAAGAGGTAAATACTATGAATTGGTTAAAAATCAATTAGAATTAGGTAATTAAGATGGAAGAAATAAAAGACGAACTTAATATTTATAGTGAAGGTGTTAGAGATGTGCTTTCAGAACCGCCAAAATCAATTTTTAGATGGGGAAATACAATTTTATTAGTTTTTATTGGTGTTGTAATATTTCTGTCTTGGTTAATAAAGTATCCAGAGATTGTAACTGCAAGAGCATTATTAACCACAGAAATACCGCCACAAAAAGAATATGCAAAAGTAACAGGTAAAATAGATTCTTTATTTGTACGAAATTATCAAGAAGTAACAAAAAATACAGCTTTGGCACTTATTGAGAATACGGCTAACTTTAATGATGTGATTAAATTAAAATCTATAATTGATACCTTAAAAATTAATCGTAATTCATTTTATTTTCCGTTAGATAGTTTGCCAATGCTTTTTTTAGGCGAAATAGAAACAGACTTTTCATTATTTGAGAATAGTTATGTTCAATATATTTTAAACAAAGATTCTAAATCTTTTGAAGGTAATGATTTAACTAATAAATTTTCATTATCACAATTAAAATTAAGATTAGCAACATTAAATAACCAAAAAAGCATCAATAAAAAAGAACTTTTTTTTAAGAAAAAAGATTTAAAAAGAAATGAAGTTTTATTTAATAAAGGAATTATTTCAGAAAGAGATTTTGAAAATAAAAAGTTAGAAGTTTTATTAGCCGAAAGAAATTATAAAAATATTATTGTTTCAATTTCTCAAACTAGAGAAAATATAAGTAATGGTAATAATCGAAAAGAGCAAAATATAATAGACAATACTAGAACAGAAATTAATTTATTAAAAGCAGTTATTCAATCCTTTGACCAATTAAAAAAGAGCATTAAAGATTGGGAATTGCGGTATTTATTTAAATCTAATATTAGAGGTAATGTTTCGTTTATGAAAATTTGGAGCAAAAACCAAACTATAAATAATGGCGATTTTATTTTTACAATAATTCCAAAAGAGCATTCATCTTATGTAGTAAAACTTCAAGCACCATTAATAAACTCTGGTAAATTAAAAGTTGGTCAAGTTGTAAATATTAGATTGAGTGGTTACCCAGATAATGAATTTGGTTTGTTAAAAGGTAAAGTTAAAGAAATATCATTAATACCAAGTAATGAGGGTTTGTATTTATTAGATGTTGAATTACCAAATAAACTTATTACAACATTTGGAATTGAAATTGAATTTAAACAAGAAATGCAAGGTACAGCTGAAATTATTACTGAGGATTTAAGGTTAATAGAGCGTATTTTTCATCAGTTTAGAGAAATATTTAATAAGTAGTTAGTATCTTTGATGCTAATAAAAGACATTGAAGAAATCATATCAGAATTTACCAAATCTAAATTTAAAGAATTTGATTTGACAATTATTTCAAAAGAAAATAGAAGTAAAGCACTTATTTTTGAAACCATCATAAACAACAAAAAACAAGAAATTATAGTTCTCAAATAATTAAATATCTATAAATACACGATTCTCCTACCTAAAACAATAACTATATTTGTACTATAATGTCTGCGTTATGTTACTTTGCTTTAGTTCACGCGTTAATATTTTATTTTTGTGTTCATGAATCTCGTTCCTCGATTTGGTACAGTGGTTAAAAAAGAATTTACATTTCTTTATTTTTTCTTCTAAAATGTTTCTAAAAAATGGTAATGAAATGCGGAGCATTCACGAAAACTAAAAACAAAATATTAACGCTTGAGAAATCAATAAAATTGATTCACGACTTCAAATATTAAATAATAGAGCAGGAGTAAAACACTTATTTTGGGTTAGGGCAGAAGTGTGGAGCAAAACCGAAGTATGAGGTTCACGATTTCAAAAACATAAAATATAAAAACATGAGTAAATGTGTGTGGAGTGGTTTTATAAATTATAATTCGTTACTTCTAAAAAAGTCTATAACATCAATTTTTAAGGCTTTAGATAATTTAAAAACGGTTTTTAATGAAGTGTAAATTTCAGCACGCTCGATTCTACCTACTTGGTTTATAGGTATATCAGCATCATTTGCTAAATTTTCTTGAGATAAATTGTTTTTAAGTCTAATTTCTTTTAAACGATTACCAAAAAATTTAATGAATAATATTTCTTCATTTTCAATCACATTCAAAAATGAGTATTATTATAAAATTTTATAAACACATATTTGTGTTATTTAAAAATAAATTGTATTATTGTCATGATATTAATTTATCAAAAGCGGAAACCGAAAAGCTTATTATTAAAAGAGTAGGTAACTAAAATTTTTATATTATGAAAAAATTAAGTTTTTTTAAAAGTAAAGAGATTAAGTCTAATTTAATTGCTAACAATGGTGGTTGTTTTCAAACAGAAACTACTTGTGAAGCACAATGTGGAGAAACAATTTGGGATGGTTTGAAAACAGATCACATACCAAAATAGCGTTAATTTTCTTATAGAAGGTTGTTGAACAATAGCAACCTTTTATTTTTTTAATTAATTTAGGTAGATAGAATTAACAATAATATTAGATTTTTCATGATATTAATATTGAGTAAAAATAATACTGAAAAGACTACAAACATAGTTATTGATTATCTTAAAAGTTATAATGTTAACTTTTTTAGATTAAATGGAAGTGACTTATATAATGGTAATGTTAAAATTGATTTTCAAATTAATAATAATGGTTGGTCTTTTGTAATAAATTATAAAAATTTAATTATTAGAAGTGAAGATGTAAAAGCAATATGGTTTAGAAGAAATTTCTCAAATGATGTAGATAATATTTTAGGCAAAAATAAAAATTTGACAATTTTAAATCAATATTTAAGAAGTGAAGTTTTTGAAATTTATAAATTGTTAGAGTATTCTATAAATGATGCTTTTTGGTTAAATACAATTTTAAATACCGAAAATAATAAATTTTTATTTCTTGCTAAAGCAAAAGAAAGCAAATTATTAGTTCCTAATTCATTTGTCACAAATAATAATTGGTATCTAAACAAACAACTTAAGAAAAGTTCATTTATAACTAAACCTTGTACAAATGGTTTTTTATATATTGATAAAAATACTAAATCATTTTCAATAAATGTTGAAAGAATAAAAAAAAAACCAACACAAGAGATGTTTTTTCCTTCGTTTTGTCAACAGGAAATTGTTAGTGAATATGAATTAAGGGTTTTTTACCTATGCGGTAAAACTTATGCAATTCAAATAAACAATAAATTTGAGAAAAATGGAGAGGTTGATAGTAGAAAAGTTAGCAGAAATGAAAATTTACGCATTTCAAAATATGAATTACCAAAATATTTAAGAAACAATATTGATGTATTCATGAAAAAAATTAATTTAAATAGTGGTTCATTAGATTTTATTAAGACAGTACAAAATGAATATTATTTTTTAGAAGTAAATCCTGTAGGTCAAATAGATAACGTATCAAAAAGAGGTTATTATAATATTGAAGAAGATATTGCAAAATTATTATATGAAAAAACTAAATCAAATATTAGAGATTGATAATAAAGTAAATCGTTGTTTTCCAATTATATTTTATAATTCAGAATTATTAGAATTGTCTAAAGCAAAACAGGATTATGAAAATAAGATACAATTCACAGATGAATATATTGAATATTATAGAGAGAAAAACTATACTATAATGCCTGAAAATTTAATATCTAAAATAGTTTAATGGAAATAGATAAAGAATTATACTTCACTTTACATTCTTCAATCATACCTGTGAAAGGTTTTACACAAAGCATTATTTGTGATTTACAAAAAAACAATTATATTGTTGTGTCTAATGATTTATGCAAGATATTATTAGATAACGATAATGTTAGAATAAAAAACGTGTATAGTCAATTTTCTATTGGTGATCATAAAGTTTTAGATGAAATGTTTAAATTTTTATTTGATAAAAATTATATATTTTTATCTAAAGAACCTTCTAATATTACAAAATTAAATTTTAACAAACCTTTTTATTCTGAAGAAATTAACAATGCAATAATAGATGTAAATTCAAATTCGAATATTTTATCTATTAAAAAATTTATTAATGAAATTAATTTATTGGGTTGTAAAAATTTATCAATACGATTTTTTGGCAATCAGTTTAAACAAGATAAAATAGCTAGTATCTTAAATTTTTTATTAAAGACAACGATTAGATATACAGAACTAACTATACATAATGATATTTTTAAACCTAAAGAAATAAACGAATTAATTGATAATAATATTAGGTTAAATACGATATTTGTATATTCTTCAATTAAAGAGAAAGTGATAGAGTATGATGGTAAAAAAATAATTCACACTAAACTAAAGAATATAGATAGTAATTCTTGTGGCAAAATAGATAAAAAATATTTTTTTTCAGATACAAATATGTTTAGCTTAAATAAAAATGTTAACTCCTGCTTATTTGGTAAGGTAAGTTTAACTGTAAATGGAGAAATTGTAAATTGCCCATCTTTGAAACCTAAATATGGAAAAATTAATGATATTACAATTAAAAATGTACTGCAAAAAGATGAATTCAAAGAATTGTGGTCTATTAATAAAGACCAAATAAAGGTTTGCAAAGACTGTGAATTTAGATATATTTGTTCTGATTGTAGAGCGTACTTAAATAATAAATATGACAAACCTTTTAAATGCAATTACGACCCTTATGTTGGTAAATGGGAAAAATAATTATTTGTACATCTTATTGATGACAATATTATTGAGCAACAATACTTATTCACAAATTGACAACTATTATTTGGATTTACACCACGAAATATCAAATGGTAATTATTTAGGGTATCTCAATATTATCAAACTAAATATTGAAGAAAGAAAGAATTTTCAAAAATTATCCTCGACATACTCTTTAGTAGGTAATCATAAAAAATCTCTAGAAACTTTCTTTTCAAACATTCATTTCACTGAAGAAGTATTAAAGGAAAATAATACATTTAATAAAGAAAACCTACTATATAAAGCTTTAAATACAAAAGAATTATTAAAACAATGTAAAAACTATGATTTTGTATTATTTAATGAAGCACATCATAAACCTCAACATAGAATTTTTGTTAAAAATAAACTTTCCAAATTATATGAATTAGGGTTTAGATATTTTTTTGTTGAAGCATTAAGTCCTAGCGAAAAAAAAATAAATGAGCGTAAGTATCCGTTAATTAAATCATTAACTTACAAAGAGCCATATTTTGGTTTATTATTACGTGAGGCTTTAGTTGTTGGTTTTAAAGTGTTTAGTTATGAAAACAGGAATGTAAATAAATTAACTAGTCAAGAAAGGGAAAATGCGATGTTTAAAAATATAAAAAAAACATTAGATACATTACCAAAAGCTAGATCTATTTTGTTAGGTGGTTATTCCCATATTGCAACTTCTCCACCAAAAAATAAAAATGATTTTATTACTCTAGGAAATCTTTTAAGCAAAGACTATAAAGTCATTTCTATAGATCAAACTACTTATACAGAAGAGTATGAAACTAAAATGGAAAAAGATTTTTATAAAAGATTTTCTGAAAAAATAAAACACCCTAAAATATTAAAGATTAATTCAAATTTTTGGTATGATTATACTATTGTACATCCTAGAACAACTTACACCAAACATAATATTGCAAATTGGTATTTTGAAAATGGTAATCATTTTTGTTTCGATACAAAAACTATAAAATCATTAAATGATAATGAATCATATCTATTACAATTATACATAAATGATGAGTATATAGCATCTGGTAATAAATGTTTACCTGTTTTTCAAACAATAATTAAAAAATCACATAATATTATAAAACTGCCTAAATATAATATTGGAAAAATTATGTTAATTATAAGAAATGACAAAGGTGAAGTGATTTACAAGAAATTAAAACATTGATTTTTTGAAATTTCCACACTACAAACAAATTGACCTTAAAGACTGTGGTCCTACATGTTTAAAAATTTTAGTTTCTTTTTACAACAAGAGCATTCCCATACAACAATTAAGAGGATATTGTGAAACCACGAGATTAGGGTCAACCCTAAAAAACATCAGTGAAGCAGCTGAAAAAATAGGTTTCAGAAGTTTATTAGTGAAAATTAATATTGAAGACTTATTAAGTGCCCCATTGCCTTGTATATTATTTTGGAATAATAATCATTATGTAGTTCTATACAAAATTAAAAGGAATACTTTTTATATTTCCGACCCAGCACACGGTTTGCTAAAATATACAAAAGAAGAATTTTTAAAACATTGGATAGGTAATAATGCCACAGAAGATACCGAAGAAGGCATAGCACTACTTTTAGAAACCACACCAAAATTTTACACAACCAAATTTGATAAAGAAGAAAAAGACTTTGGTTTTAAATTTCTAACCAAATACGTTGTAAAATACAAACAATTTCTATGGCAATTAGTTATTGGTTTATTAGCCGCAAGTTTATTACAACTTATTTTACCATTTTTAACCCAATCTGTAGTAGATGTTGGTATTAAAAACCAAGACATCCACTTTATTTACTTAATATTATTTGCACAACTAGCCTTATTTATTGGTAGAACAGCCATAGAAGTCATTAGAAGTTGGATATTATTACATTTAAGCACAAGAATAAATATCTCGCTAGTTTCCGACTTTTTTATAAAACTAATGAGCCTACCAATTGCCTTTTTTGATACCAGAATGACAGGCGATATTTTACAACGCATTAATGACCATAAACGTATAGAACGTATATTAACAACCTCAAGTTTGAGTGTGTTGTTTTCTATGATGAATTTAATCGTTTTTAGTATTGTTTTAGCATATTACAGTTTACAAATATTTAGCATTTTTGTTATTGGTAGTTTTTTATATTTTTTATGGATTATATTATTCTTAAAAAAGCGAAGAGATTTAGATTACAAACGATTTTCGCAAGTAAGTCAAGAGCAATCTAAAGTCATAGAACTCATCAACGGAATGCAGGAAATAAAACTGCACAATGCCGAAAAACAAAAACGTTGGTCATGGGAATTTTTACAAGCACGATTATTTAAAATTTCTATTGAAGGATTAGCATTAGAACAATACCAAAGTGTAGGCTCTAATTTTATTAACGAATTTAAAAATATATTTATTAGTATTTTAGCTGCAAAATTAGTAGTAGATGGCAATATTACCCTAGGTATGATGTTGGCAATTAGTTATATTGTTGGACAATTAAACGCACCAATAACACAACTAATCAATTTTATACGTGAAGTTCAAGATGCAAAAATATCCTTAGAACGTTTAGCCGAAATACACAATAAAGAAGACGAAGAACAGCAAGACCAAGATAAAATAACCGATATAAATAAAAATTTAGATATCAATTTAGAAAAAGTATCGTTTCGATATATAGGTTCAGATGTAGAAGTATTAAAAGATTTAGATTTGCAAATTCCTGCAAATAAAATTACAGCAATTGTTGGTGTTAGTGGTAGTGGAAAAACTACCTTAATGAAATTACTCCTAAAATTTTATGAACCAAATAGCGGACAAATTAAATTAGGTAATTACGACCTTAAAAATGTTTCGCAAAAAACATGGCGAAACGAATGTGGCGTAGTAATGCAAGAAGGTTATATTTTTAATGATAGTATCGCCAATAATATTGCTGTTGGTGTTGACTATGTAGATAAACAGAAATTAACACATGCCGTAGATGTGGCAAATATCGCCGAATTTATTGAAAGTTTACCATTATCATACAATACCAAAATTGGTATGGAAGGTGTTGGTTTAAGTACTGGTCAAAAACAGCGTTTGTTAATTGCAAGAGCAGTTTATAAAAACCCTAATTTTTTATTTTTTGACGAAGCGACTTCTGCATTAGATGCCAATAACGAAAAGGTAATTATGGAAAAACTAAATATCTTTTTTGAAAATAAAACGGTTTTGGTTATTGCTCACAGATTAAGTACGGTTAAAAACGCACATCAGATAGTAGTTTTAGATAAAGGTAAGATTGTTGAAGTTGGTAATCATTTAGAATTGATAAAAAAGAAAGGTAATTATTTTGATTTGGTTAAGAATCAGTTGGAACTTGGAAATTAAAAAAAGTTTCCCGCAGATTTCGAAGATAACGCAGATTTGGTTGAGAATTAATTGGAGTTAAGTAGTAAGCAGTAAAAAATGAGTATAAAAAATAAACATATAGAGGCATTAGAGCTTCGTTCTGAAGAAGTACAAGAAATCTTAACACGTGTACCACATTGGATGATTCGTTGGGGTTCTGTCTTGTTTTTATTTTTGATTATAATGCTTTTGGCAATATCGTGGTTTGTGAAATATCCAGATATTATTGCTTCGGAAGTTTTAATTACAACACAAATACCACCACAGAAAGAATACGCTAAAACCACAGGTAAGTTTGAAAATATCTTAGTTACAGATAATGAATTAGTCACAACTAATAGTGTTTTAGCAGTTATTGAAAATACGGCAAATTATCAAGATGTTTTTAAGTTAAAGTCGATAATTAATACGTTAAAAGTTAATAATAGTAAAACATTTTATTTTCCGTTTAAAAAATTACCTGTTTTGTTTTTAGGTGAAATGGATGCTGATTTTTCATTATTTGAAAATGCGTATCTACAATACAGATTAAATATAGAATTGCAACCTTTTGCAAATGATGAAACGGCAAATAAAATTACAGTTAGAGAATTAAGAAGAAGACTAGTCAATTTAAAATCACAAAAAGAAATTCAAAAAGCAGAATTAAATTTTAAGAAAAAAGATTTAGATAGAAATAAAACACTTTTTGATAAAGGCATTATTGCAGCACAAGAATATGAGAATAAACAATTGGAATATTTACAAGCAGAGCGTAATTATAAAATGATGAGTTCTTCTATTTTGCAATTAAGAGAAAGTATAAGTAATGCAAATAAAACTTCAAAAGACACAGAAATAAGTAAAACAAAAGAAGAAATTATCTTGTTAAAGAATGTAATTCAGTCCTTAAATCAATTAAAACAACGTATTAAAGATTGGGAGTTACGGTATGTTTTGAAATCAAATCTAAAAGGTAAAGTTTCTTTTTTAAATTTTTATGATAAAAACCAAACTGTAAATCAAGGCGATTTAGTTTTTACCATCATATCAACTGAAAACTCTAATTTTATAGCAAAATTAAAAACACCAAGACAAAATTCTGGTAAAATAAAAATAGGTCAACAAGTAAATATAAAACTAGAAAATTATCCAGACTATGAATTTGGAATGTTAAAAGGAGAAGTTAAAAGTATTTCTTTAATACCAAATAAAGATGGTTTGTATTTAATTGATGTAGAATTGCCTAAAAAACTAATTACTTCCTATAATAAGGAAATAGACTTTAAGCAAGAAATGCTGGGTACTGCCGAAATTATTACCGAGAATTTGCGTTTAATTGATCGATTCTTTTATCAGTTTAAAAAGGTTTTACAGCGAAATTAGTATCTTTGGTGCTAATGAAACACGTTGAAGAAATCATATTAGAATTTACCAAATCAGAATTTAAAGAATTTGGTTTAATAATTATTTCAAAAGAAAATAAGAGTGGTTACTTGGAGTAGATATACTACCTGTAGAATTAATAGAATTTATATTTAAAATTGAAAATTTTAATGAAAATCCTGTTTTTGAAGAATTTACGGGTGCTTCTTTAATAATTAATTATTACAGTTATTATAGGTCCAATAATTGAAACTGCAATATTTCAAATACTTTTAATAAAAGGTTTTTTTGTTATGCTTTATTTGTTTTTTGATAAATTATCTGAATCTAAAATTACAATATTAGCTATAATAGCATCTGCGTTATTATTTGGATTTGCACATTATTATAGCTATTATTATATAATTATGATGTTTCTTTTAGGTTTCTTTTTCGGAATGATTTATTTTTATTCAATGATTAAAAAAATCAAACCATTTTTTCCGATTGTAATTGTACATTCTCTTTATAACATTACAATTCTTCTTTTTGAATTTAATTTATAAATAATTGTTTTGACCCCTATAAAACAAGAGTAATCTTTTAAATTTCGATTATTAATTAAGCGGTTAATTTTTTCATTAAAATTAAGTGTTTTTCTTGACTCCATTTTTCCATTGTCGTAATACGTCCTAGAAGTCCATGCAGTCTAGTATTATTATAAAAGATCACATATCTTTTTAATATTAGATCAATTTCTCCAAAATTTCTATAATCAACTCTAGCAAATACTTCTTTCTTTAGAA
>JAKISG010000006.1 GCA_021648755.1 Flavobacteriaceae bacterium
TAGTTGGGCTCAGGTGTAGTTCTAGTTGTTTTTTTTGGTTTGCTGCTATTGCCCATTCTTCTAGACTTAAGTCTTGCTGGGTTTCTAGTACGATGCGTACTCCTTGAAATATAGGTTTGCCTGATGGGCGATTGTTAGCGTCTGTTGGTTGGTAAAAGTCGTAGTAATAGGATAAAACGTTTATTTTTTTATCGTTTATGTGTAATGTGGTTTTTATTATCTTTGATTTTTAGTTTCTACTTACAAATATAGTTATTTTTTAGGTAAAGTGTGAGTTTTATGTTTTAAAAATATTTTTATGTTTTTATATAATAACTTCTAACTAAAAATAAGTTGCCTTTTAAAAAACAACTTACCCTCTAACTTTTTTAGTTAATCAAAAATGATTTATAAATCCCCTTATAAATCATTTTATGATTATCTAATTATTTTGTTAATATCCCCTCAAATATTAACAGTACAAATATCCGTTATATTATGGTGTTAAAACATACCTACATATAGGTGTTTTTGTATCCTTTTTTGGTTTCTTGTTCTAGCGGGTTGTTTTACTAGTTACTTTTTCCTGCAACGACAATAACTATTTCGCCTTTTGGAGGGTTATTTGTATAATGTTCTAAAACTTCAATTATTGTTCCTCTAATAGTTTCTTCATATAATTTAGTAATTTCTCTAGACACAGATACTTGTCTTTTTACACCAAAATATGTGGCAAACTGACTTAATGTTTTTACCAATTTATAAGGTGATTCATAAAAAATTAAAGTTCTTTTTTCTTCGGCTAAAAAATTTAATTTGGTTTGTCTTCCTTTTTTAGGCGGAAGAAACCCTTCAAAAACAAATTTATCATTTGGCAAACCACTATTTACTAAAGCAGGAACAAATGCTGTTGCTCCTGGTAAACATTCTATTTCTATATTATTTTGAATACAAGCACGTGTTAGTAAAAATCCTGGATCAGAAATTGCTGGGGTTCCTGCGTCGCTAATTAATGCAAAAGTTTCTCCACTTTTTAAACTATTAATTATACCTGCAATTTTTTTATGTTCATTATGCATATGGTGACTTTGCATAGGTGTTTCAATAGCATAGTGTTTTAATAACTTACCCGAAATTCTAGTGTCCTCAGCCAAAATAACAGTAACTTTTTTAAGTATTTTTATTGCTCTAAAAGTTATATCTTCTAAATTTCCTATTGGTGTTGGAACTAGGTATAGTTTCATTACTAAGTATCTTGTTTATTTTTTATTAGCAAAAATACAGTTTGGATTTATACCTTGCAATTTAAGGTAATTAAAGTTTAAAATTAAGACCTACACCAAATGTTTCTCTAATTTGAAAACCATTTCTTTGTGAATTATCATCATAAATTGCTTGAAAAGTTAAATTAGCAGAAATATATTTGTTTACAGCCATTACTAAATTCATTGTATAATCAACATCAACATTTTTTGGGTCTTTTAAATAATTAGTATATAAATTTAATAAGTTTTCCATAGAAATATTTTTCATTAAATCTACTTTATAATACCCTTGAATTGCAACACCTAATTCAAAGGCAGAAGTTTCACCAATATCTGTACCAAAAGAACCTGCAAATTCATCATGAACAATAATCATTTTTGCAGCAACAGGTGAAAAATTAACTTTTAGATTCTCAGATTTTTTCCATAACATACCTGGACCAGTTTGTAAAAATGCAGGAGAAAAGAAATGAGATATTGTTGTTAATCTTGTTAAACCATCATCACCAAAAAGATAACCAGTATCTAGTTGTGTTCTTAAATTAAAATATGCAGAATAATACCAATAACCTTTAGCTTTTTTACCTACCAATGAATTAAATTCTAAGCGATCATTAGATTTTGTAAATACATCTTGACCTTTATTTTTAAAAGCACCATAATCTGTAATAATTTTATTATCCCAAATTAAATCTCCTTTTTTAAAATTAAAATCATAGTTTATTAATATATTCGCTGCAATGTTAGAAATACCACCACCAATCCATTCATTGTTAAATGCGGATTGATTAAATGTAATTGCTATATTACCTCCTTTAGTCCAACCATCTTTAAGTTCTTCTTCTTTTTCATCTTGTGCAAAAGTAAATGTTAAACTCAACATTAATACCATTATTAATAATACTTTTTTATTCATAATTTTTTATTTAAATTTTTTATTTAATTTATGCAAAAGTACATTATTTTTTTAATTTGATTTTATTAACAATTATTAATATAATACTATTTTATTTAAAATTTTTTAAAAAATAATGATGGGTATTATAGTCTGTTAATTTGTATTATAAATTTTATAAGTTTAATTTGTATCTATTACTTATTAAATTTTTTACACACTAATTTTTAAAAAAAGTGATTTATAAATTTTATTTTATTAATAATAACAGTTTATTTTTAAAATAGTTAAATAAAAAAATTACTAAAAAATTATTTAAATTTAGATTTTATTCACATTGTTAGTAACTGTTATTAACCATTATTTTTAATAACTATTTTATGCATTTATTTAATAAATACAATAGTTTATGTTTATAAATTGTTTTAATATTTTTATTAATATTTTTGTTTTATTTACTTTTATCTATGTATTAAAATATTAATCATAAAAAAAAATTTTACTTATATTATTTAAGCAAAAAACTATTAACATTTATAGTTTTTTTAACTAGTTTAGTATTATTAATTTATAAAATGGTATTAACAATTTAATTTTATAATGTTAATAGTACTATTTTTGTTTTTAAATATAAAATTATGACAATAGTAATAGCAAATGATCATGCAGGTACAGTTTATAAGTTTAAAATTATAAAATATTTAGAAGAAAATAATTGTAAAATTATTAATTTTGGTACTGATTATACTAATAGTATGGATTATCCTGATACTATTCATAAAGCAGCAATAGCAATTCAAAATAATAAAGCAGATTTAGGTATCATAATTTGTGGTTCAGGTAATGGTGCACAAATGACTGCAAATAAGTATAAAAATGTACGAGCAGCATTATGTTGGAATAATGAATTGGTACAATTAGCAAGACAGCATAACGATGCAAATATATTAAGTATTCCTGCACGTTTTGTAAGTGAACAACAAGCATTAAGTTTTGTAAAATTATTTTTAAATACTAAGTTTAAAGGCGGAAGACATCAAATAAGAGTTAATAAAATACCTTGTTAAGTTAATGAATGATTTACGATTTAAAATAAAAACGTTTCAGCAATTAACTAAAAGTGAATTGTATGAAATATTACGATTACGTGTAGAGGTTTTTGTGGTAGAGCAAGATTGTGTTTATCAAGATATAGATAATAAAGACCAAAAAGCATTGCATGTTTTAGGTTATAAAAAGGAAAAAATAATTGCATATACACGTATTTTTAAATCTCACAATTATTTTGAATATGCAAGTATTGGTAGAGTAGTAGTTATTAAAAAAGAACGGAAAAAAAATTATGGATATGATTTAATAAAAACTTCAATTATGGCAATTAACATTCATTTTAAAGAATATAAAATAGCTATTTCTGCACAATTATATTTAAAAAAATTCTATATTAATTTAGGTTTTATTCAAAAAGGTGAAGAGTATTTAGAAGATAATATTCCACATATTTATATGATTAAAAATTAATTAAAAATAGTTTATTTAAAAAATATGTTTATAAACAATTAGATAAGTAGAAATAAACCACATTATCAATTTTTTTTGTTGGAGATAAGTGCAGATTTAATTTTTTTTGAGACCATAAATTATTTATTAAGTATTATAATCACTATTTTTGCATGTACTTTTTTATGTTATATAATGACAGATAAATTAATAGATAATTTTGGAAGGCAAATCACCTATTTAAGACTTGCAATTACTGATCGTTGTAACTTACGTTGTCAATATTGTATGCCTGCACATGGAGTTAATATTGTTAATCGTAAAGAATTACTTAGTTATAAAGAAATGTATCGTATTACACGTGTTTTAAGTGAACTAGGCGTAAATAAAGTCCGTTTAACTGGTGGAGAGCCTTTTGTACGAAAAAATTTTATTTCTTTTCTGGAGTCTTTATCCTTTAATGATAAATTAGAAGAAATTAATATTACTACTAATGGCGTTTTAATTAAAAAATATATTGAGAAATTAGAGAAATTAAAAATTAAAAATATAAACTTAAGTATAGATAGTTTAAACGAAGAGAATTTTAATAAAATTACAAGAAGAAAGGTTTTTAATAGTGTTTTTCAAACTTTAGAAAAATTAGAAAAAAGTAGTTTAAACCTAAAATTAAATGTTGTTGTTCAAAGTGGAATTAACATACATGAGATTAAAGATTTTATTGAATTAACTAGGCTTAAAAATCTTTCTGTTAGATTTATAGAAGAAATGCCTTTTAACGGAACTGGTCTTCGAAAAACAGATCAAGTTTGGAATTACAATAAAATATTAACAGAAATTAAATTACACTTTAAGAATATTAGCGTTTTAAAAAACAAAAAAAGTGCTACTTCAAAAAACTTTAAAGTTGAAGGTTATTTAGGTTCTTTCGGAATAATTCCAGCCTTTACAAGAACTATTTGTACTGATTGTAATCGTATAAGAATTACAGCAACTGGCTTATTTAAAAACTGCCTGTTTGATGATGGTGTTTTTAATATTAGAGATTTTATTAGAAATGGTGCTAGCAATGACGAACTAAAACAATTATTTATAAATAGTATTCAAAAAAAACCTAAAAACGGATTTGTCGCTGAAGCAAATAGAAAAGAGGTTACCGAAAGTATGTCTATCATTGGTGGTTGATATATAGAAAATTATAAGTTCTTTAGTAATTTAATAGTTTCAATGGGACTATTTGATTTAAAAATATAAGAACCAGCAACCAATACATCTGCCCCAGCAGCTAATAGTTTAGCACCTGTTTTGTCATTAACTCCACCATCTATTTCAATAATAGCTTTTGAACCACTTTTTTGAATTAAATCTTTTAATTGAATTACTTTTTTATAGGTGTTTTCTATAAAGGATTGCCCTCCAAAACCAGGATTAACACTCATTAATAAAACCACATTAACATCTTTAATTATATCTTCTAATACAGAAATTGGCGTGTGTGGGTTTAAAGAAACACCTGCTTGCATACCTTCCGATTTAATTCTTTGTATTGTTCTGTGTAAATGCGGACAGGCTTCATAATGAACGGTTAAAATAGCCGCACCAACTTTTTTAAACTTTGAAATAAATGAGTCAGGATTTACAATCATTAAATGTACGTCCATTATTTTTTTTGCGTGTTTATTTATAGCTGCAATTACAGGCATACCAAAAGATATGTTTGGTACAAAAACACCATCCATTACATCAATGTGAAACCAATCGGCTTCACTATTGTTAATCATTTCGATATCTCTTTGTAGATTGGCAAAATCTGAAGCTAATATTGAAGGTGCTATTAGATGTTTCATTTTATAGTTTTTGCAAAGGTATAATAAAGGAACATCGTTTTTTTAAATTTTTAGAATAACTTTTTTCATTTTTTTTTACTTAAAGGTAGTGAAAATTTAATCACGTTTAATTAGTAAATAAATTTCGTTATCTAATTCTAAATAGCCTTGATCATAAGTGTAATAATACACATTACCTGTTTTTGTAGTGTATATTTGTGTAAAAAAATTAAAATCAAAATTACGACTTATTAGTTTTGAACGTGTTACTTTTATTTTACCTGTTTTATTGAGTTCAGTTAATACTTTGTAATTTTTTCTAAGTCGATTATTTGTATTTCGAATCAAGTTTTTAGCATCTTTATTTACGCTATTATTATAAGTATTTCTACAATAATCAGAACAGTACTTTTTATCAATTCTACCTTTAAAAGAATTATTACAGGTTATACATTTTTGATTTAACATATTAATTTAAAAAATAATTGGTTACAAGATACAAAAAATAATGAGGTATTTTAAAAAACTAAACCATTGATTATTAATTATAAAATTAATTACAAACGTTTACATCTATTTACAAACGAAAGTAATCATTTACAAACCGAATAAAATTTATAAAGTACCTTTTATTTGCACCGTTAAAACGAACGAATGACTTTTGACCTTTGATAAATTTCAAGGAAAGGGAATAATCCCAAAAAATAATTAAATATTATCTTATGAATACGTTAAGAAACAATGTACAATTAATTGGTCACTTAGGGCAAAAACCAGAAATTATCACTTTAGAAAGTGGTAAAAAATTAGCAAAATTTAGTATTGCTACAAATGAAAATTTTATAAATGCGCAAGGCAAAAAAGTAGAGAAAACAGATTGGCATAATATTATTGCATGGAACAAAACTGCAGAACTTGCCGAGATGTTTTTAGATAAAGGAAAGCAAATTGCACTATCAGGAAAACTATCACAACGAACTTGGGATGATAAAGATGGTAATAAAAGATATATTACTGAAATTATTTGTAATGAATTGGTGTTTTTAGGTGTAAAATAAGTTTTAAAGCATTAGTTAAATATTTATTATAAGCGGTGAGAGGTTTCTTTATATAAAGAGATTTCTTGTCGTTAATTTTTAGGTGAAGTTAGAATGTAATACCTAAATTTGATTTTTAAAACTAAAAAAATCTATAAACTAAAAAAAAGACATAAGATCAGTAAATTTTTGAGTTTAGTTTTTAAGATACAAGCCAAAAACTATTTAAATTTAATTAGAAATTAGAACTCATTAGAAATAAACTTTAACTTAAGCCCTTTAATCGCCTGATAAATTATACCACGAAATAAGTGAAAGTATTTTATAAAACGGAATAGAAAAAAGAAATACACGTTTATTCAAACAGCCTTAAAAGTTGGGAAGTATGGGAAAACCAGTAATTTTAGAAATACAAAAAAACGAATAAAAACGTATATAAATATTATTATATAATAATATTTATATAATTAAATAGATTAAAAAAACAATAAAAATATTTAAAATTAATAATAAGGAAGATAAAATTATTTATTTTTAATAATATAAGTTAAAGAAGAGTATTCATTTGAACTTTTTGCCTTTAAATTTGATTTTAATCCGATAAAAAATGCTTTAATAGAACGTAAATTCCCTTTTTTATACTTTTCTGAAAGGAGGGATACATAGAATGAGTCTAATTTCATAGGTATTATTTTAACAATTTTCATTTTTTGTTTTTCAAAAAGTAATTTAATTGATTTTTGAGAAAAATGCCAAAGATGTCTAGGTACATCATAAGCCGCCCAAAATTTTCCATAGTAATGTGCATCGTAAGACTTATGGTTTGGAACTGCTATTATTAAGATTCCGTTTTTCTTAAGTAGTTTTTTGAGTTGCACAATATATTCTTCTAAATTTGGCACATGCTCTAAAACATGCCACATAGTTATAACATCAAATTCTATTTCATCTAATTCACTAATTAAAGTAGTAATTTTTGGACGATTAAAATTTTTAGAATTAGGTTTTAAACGGTCTAATTTTGATTTTAACAATATTCTTGCTTTTTGATTTGGTTCTACCCCTGTTACACTCCAATTATTACTTTTACAAGCAACTAAGAAATCGCCTGTTCCACAACCAATATCTAAAATAGTCTTTGGTTTTTGATCTTTATTTTCTTGTTTTAAGTTTATTTGATTAAATAAACGGTTTACTAATTTTATTTTTTTCTTTATGGTATAATTCTTTGCAGTTTGATATACTCTATCTATTATTGATTTTTTAGAGTCTGTATGCGAAATATAATCTTCACTTTCGTAATATTTTTTTAAGTCTTCTATTTTTGGTTTCGGAAAAGTTATGAGCATTTCTAATTCAGAATCTTTTAATAACAAAAATGTTTCACGTGAAACAGTATAGTCTTTAGATTCTAAAAACAGTGATAATTTAGAGTTTGAAAATGGTGAAATAGTGTTTTTCATTACGTTTTATTGTTATTATCTTAAAGTTTAATAAACGTTTACGTGAAATAAAATTAAAGAAAAATTTTAGAGTCACACGCCTAAATAGACTAGTAATACTGAAATATCACTTGGAGAAACTCCAGATATTCTACCTGCTTGTGAGATTGTTGTTGGTTGTATTTTATTTAATTTTTGTTTTGCTTCAATTGAAATAGACTTTACACTATCATAGTCAAAGTTAGCAGGTATTTTTAGATTTTCTAAACGTTTCAATTTTTTGACGTTATTTAATTCTTTTTCTATATATCCTGAATATTTTACTTGCACTTCTGTTTGTTCAATTATTTCAGAATCTATATTATTCTTCTTAATAAAAACGTTAACTTTTTTAAATTTTTGAACATCTGTGAAGTTTAATTGCGGTCTTGAGGCTAATTTAAACATTTTCATAGATTGTTTTACTAAGGCTGAATTCTTATTTTTTAAAATAGGGTTTATTTCTTCATGTTTAATACTTGTATTTTTTAAAAACTGTATAAATAAATTTGTTTTGTTAATTTTTTTTTCTACTCTTTTTAATCTTTTATTTGATGCTAACCCTATTTTGTTTGATTTTTCTGTTAGTCTAATATCTGCATTATCTTGTCGTAATAAGGTTCTAAATTCTGCTCTTGAGGTAAACATTCTATATGGTTCTTCTGTACCTTTTGTGATAAGGTCATCTATTAAAACACCTATATAAGCTTCGTCTCTTTTTAGAATAAAGGCTTCTTTTTCTTGTGTTTTCTTTGCGGCGTTTATGCCTGCAATTAATCCTTGCGCTGCTGCTTCTTCATAACCCGTTGTTCCGTTTATTTGTCCAGCAAAATACAAGTTACTAATTAATTTAGTTTCTAGGGTATATTTTAGTTGTGTGGGTGGAAAATAATCGTATTCTATTGCATACCCAAAACGATAGACTTTTACATTTTCAAAGCCTGCTACTTTACGTAATGCTTTAACTTGAATATCTTCTGGTAATGATGTTGAAAATCCGTTTACATAAATTTCATTGGTCTGCCAACCTTCTGGTTCAATAAACATTTGGTGCCTTTCTTTTGTTGCAAATCTATCTATCTTATCTTCTATGCTTGGACAGTACCTTGGTCCTATGCTTTGTATTCTACCATTAAACATAGGTGAACGGTCAAAACCCTCTCTTAGAATATTATGTACATCATTATTTGTATAGGTCATATAACAAGAACGTTGTTTAGTTAATGGCTTTATTTCTTGTAGATAAGAAAACTTTAGAGGGTTTTTATCTCCAGGTTGCTCTATCATTTTAGAAAAGTCTAAGGATCTTGAATCTACTCTTGGCGGTGTTCCTGTTTTCATTCTTCCTGACTCAAAGCCTACCTTATTTAAATCTTCTGTTATTCCAACTGATTTACTTTCTCCTGCTCTACCTCCACCAAAAGTTTTGTTACCAATATGAATTAACCCATTAAGAAAAGTTCCTGCGGTAATAATAACTGTTTTTGCTTTTATTACAATTCCTAATACTGTTTTAACTCCTATGATTGTTTTTTTTTTAAAAACCAATCCGTTTACGGAATCTTGATATAGGTCTAAATTATGTATATTCTCTAACTGCCATCGCCATGCTTCTGCAAAACGCATTCTGTCTGATTGTGCTCTAGGAGACCACATTGCTGGTCCTTTTGATTTATTGAGCATTTTAAACTGTATGGCTGTTTTATCTGTAATAATCCCGCTATAACCTCCTAACGCATCAATCTCGCGTACAATTTGCCCTTTTGCTATACCTCCCATTGCTGGATTACAACTCATTTGTGCAATGTTTTGTAAAGTCATAGTTATTAGTAATGTTTTTGCCCCTAAGTTTGCTGCTGCTGCTGCTGCCTCAGACCCTGCATGACCTCCACCAACTACTATTACATCATATTTTGTTTGAAATATACTCATATTTTAATTGCAAAAGGTATGTGCGTTTCACGTGAAACAATTTAACTAAAATCGTGTAGTTTAAAACTTTCGCAAAGATAAGTAATAATCTTCTTTTGCTCTCATTTCTTTTTCTTCTTCTTTGGTTTTATCATTATAACCACAAAAATGAAGTATGCCATGTATTATTACTCTGTGTAGTTCATCTTGAAATGCTACATCATATGTTTTAGCATTTACCTTAACTCTATCTATTGAAATAAATATATCTCCAGAAATCAAGTCGTTTTCTGTATAATCAAAACTGATAATGTCAGTTAGGGTATTGTGATTTAAATAGCGTATGTTTTTTTCTGCCAAATAAATGTCATCACAAAATATATAAGTAATTTCCCCTATTTTTAAACCTTCATTTTGAATTGTAGATTTAATCCAAAGTGCTAATTTTTTTTGAAAAATAATAGTAAATTCCGTTTTAAAATAAAAAGATACCATAAATATATTAATCTATTTTTTGAAAATATTCTTGTACTTTCTTTTTATAATTAGACCGTAAAGGTAATGCTTGCCTGTTTAAAATTTCTTTTGGATTAAAATATAATTTTTCTCCTTTTATTTCTTTTATAGTACGATTTTCAAATGTTGTTTTATTGGTTTCAGATTTACGTTTATCATCTTCGCCTTGTTCAAAATTAGCTTTTTCTAATTTTAATAATTCGTGTTTTATGTTTTGCATTTTCTGAATTGCTTGTTTGGTCATTCCTTTATTTAGTAATATTTTTTCTAAATCTTCCATTTGTTGTAATGCTTTGTTCCCTATGTCCCCTTTTTTACCTGCTTTACGCATCATATCTTTAAAGGCTTTTTTTAAAGCATTTTGTTGTTTATAAATTTCATAAATTTCTCCGTTCATTTGTTCTGAGCCTTGTCCTCCCGAACCTTTTTTATTTCCTTTTTCCCCTTTACCATCGCCATCACCAGGCTTATTTTCACCTTTACCAGACTCTCCTTCTCCTTGTTTTTTTCCTTTACCTTTTGACATCATTTCTCCTTGTTTTTTAATAATATCTGGTAAACTAAACCCTTTTCCCTTGCCTTTTCCCATTCCCATTCCTTGACCTTCACCTTCACCCATATTTGGGTTTTGTACACGGTCTAATAAATCGCTTAAAAAAGAGGCTAAATTATTTGCTGCAGTCATTGTGTATTGTTGATTTGTAGTGCCTTGTGCGATTCTATTTTCTGCAATATTTTCTAAAGATTGGTCTATATTATAATGTGCAGCACTAATGTCTTTTTGTATTTTAGCCGATAGTTTTCGCATTCTTAAGGAGAGCGAATATATACTATCATCTATATGTTCAAAATGTTCTTTTAAAACCTGTTGTTTTTTTAGTTTTTTAGCAAATTCAGGGTGTGTAGCATTTACTTTACTAAAATCTTTTATTAATTGTTCTTGTTCTAATGAAAAAATAATTAAATTTTCTATTATTCTTCTAAGATTGTCAATATCTTCTTCAAACATTTCACCTTCTCCTGCCGCCATAGATGCTTGCATTTTCTCTCCCATTTTTTTCATTTTATTTGCTGCCGTTTTTTGTTTCTTTTTGGCCGCTTTTTTGCGTTGTTCTTTTTGTTCTTTGTTGCTTTCTTTTTCGCTTTCTTTTAATTTTTCAGCTGCTTTTTGTATATCTTCATCAATGGCTTTTTGCTCTTCTTCTTTTTTAGGAATATCCATTGGTTTTTTAAGTGCTTTATTTTGCTTTTGCAAGTCTTTTAGTTCTTCTTTTATTTTTTCAAATTCTGTATTTAATTCCTTTTGTTTTTTAGAACTATTTTCTTTATCAGTTGCTAATTCTTTTTGTTTTTTTGCCAATTCTTGTAATTTATTAGCAATTTCTTCCGCTTTTTTCTCTACATAAAAACGTTTTGTTAATTCTAATATGCGTTCTAATGATTTTTCATCTTGTTTATTCTTTTGTGTAAGTTTATCTAATTTTTTAAGAAAATTTTCTTTGTCTAGTTTTTCTGCTAATTTTTTAAGTTCATCTAAAAGTTTTTCTCTTTTTTGCATTTCTCTCATTTCTTCTAAACGCTTTTTTAGGTCTTCTTTCTTTTCTTCAAAAACTGGATTATCTTCTCTTTTTAACTCATTAAGATTATTTTGTAGTTTATTAGTATTACGCTGCAACATTTCTTGATATTGTTTTTGACGTTTTAGAAACTGATTTAAATTCTTTTTATCTTGCCAATCCATTTCTGATTTACTTTTTATTTTCTTTGAAAAATCTTCTAGCGATTTATTTAATTTTTCATGGTTTTTTGTTGCGCTATTTAAATCGTCTAAATTTTCTTTTTGTTCTTTAAGTATATCTTCATTTAATTCTTTATCTGTTTTATTTCTATATTGAAATGTTTTTGTTTTTACAGATTTATTTCCGTTTACAGCATCGTTGTCAAATAATTCAAAATAGAATTCGTAGTCAATTCCTTTTTTTAAATTTAGACCTTTAGGAAAAAGGTAATAAAATTCTTGAAATGTGTTATTTTTTATGATAATAGAATGGTTTTGTACCTTGTTTTTTTCTGTTTTATCATAATACTTTAATTGTAAATCACTTACACCATAATCATCACTAATTTGACCTATAAATTGCGCGTTACCTCTAGAAATGGAATCAATATCTGTTTTTATAATGATTTTTGGATATTCATCTTTAATAACATTTATTTGATATTGTAAGTTTTCAAAATCTTTTAAATCGGTATTAGAGGATTTTATTACATAATCTAATTTTTTTTTGATCTTTATAGTGTGCCTAAAATTGTTTTTCTCTGTTTTTTTGAACATTACATTAACGGAATCATTTAGGTCTCTTAAAACGACTTTATGTGTGTTTTTTGTTGTTATTTCCCAAATTACGGTTGTGCCTTCAGGAATTATTGCATTACCTGTATTTTTTATGGTTTCGTTTGTTTTTAAAGTATAGTTAGGATAATTTAAAAATAATTCTAGATTAGAAATTGTAGGCGTCTTTATAACTTTAATTTCATAATCTTTAGATTGCACTCCGTTGGCTTCAATATAAAAAGTTTTATTCTCTGTTAAGTTTGAAAATGTATGCGAAAAATTCCCTAAACTTTCTTCTTTTAAAAAATAGGATTCGTTATTAAAATGAATTTTTACATTTTCTGGAATTATCTTCCCTAAAGTTTTTATGTTTAATGTAAAAGGGTTTCCTTGAAGGGTAGTTAATTTATCTGTTTCAATATTAAAAGAAAAAGGTGCTGGTGGTTCATAAGCCTTTTGATAATGTACGATCCTATTTAAACTTTCATTAAAGAGTTTTTTGTTAGTTAAAAATGTAACTAACCAAATCATTATTGGTATGGCTAAATATTTTAAATACTTTTTATTTTTTGAAAAATTAATTGCTTGCTTAAAAGGTATGGGTTCTAAATCATATGATTTTTGTTCTATACTTGCTAATAGCAATTCTGATGGATTAGAATTCTCATATAATTGTAGCACATTTAGTAATTTATCATCTACTTCATAAAAGTGCTTTCCTATTATTTTTGATGCATCTTTATAAGAAATTCCTTTTTGTAAACCAAATAATTTGATTATTGGCAATACAATATACTTTGTTAATAATGCGAACTCAATTAATATAAAAGACCAAAATAATAATGTTCTTGCTGTTGGTCTTAACCATAAAAAATGTTCTACAAATAAAGTAAAGATTAAATAAAGTAAGCCAAAAGAAAAAAATAAAATTAACCCTTTTAATAATTCATTAGTGTAGTATTTTTTAATAAAGGCACTTAATTTACTTTGTATGTGTTGAAATTTTGTCAATACAATTTTAATTTAGAATGCTAAAAGTACAATTATTTTCAAAAATTAGGTAACAAATTATTGTTAAGGTTGATATAAAACCAAAGGCGGTTACTGAAAAGCCAAAATTTAGTATGAGTTGGCTTTTTATTTTTGGAAATCTATTTGGTCAAGTAACAGTTTGTACAAATTTTAATTCAGAAATGGGTGATTGGAATGAACAATTGTCTAATATAAGTATTGATGCTCCTTCTTTAGACGGTTCAGAGTTTTTACTAATAAAGAAGATTTAGGCATATCTTGGGCATCTCTTGTCAGTTATTAATGAAAACGGAATTAAAACCAGCACTAAATTTATTAAAAAATAAATTTAATAAATATTTATACTTTTCACACTCTTACCTATTTATTAGTAAGAGCATTTTTAATTATCATCTAATAAACCTTCTTTAATAGCATAAATTACTAAACCAATACGACTTTTAACGTTTAACTTTGTAAATAACTTATCTCTATAACCATCTATTGTTTTAGGTGATAAGAACATTTTTTTTGAAATTTCTTTATAGGTTAGTTCTTGTGTAACATATTTTAACAGTTCTAATTCTTTATCTTTTAAGTCAATTTTTTCAAGCGGATTTGCTTCTATTTTAAGAGCGTGTACTAAAGTATTTGATACTTGTTCTGTATAATAGAACCCTCTACTAAAGGTCTCTTCAATAGCATTGTGTAAAACAGATGAGTGAATATCTTTTAGTAAATACCCTTTAGCTCCTGCTCGTATCATTTTTAAAATAGTAAGTTCATCATCCTCCATAGTTAAGGCTAATACTTTAATTTTTGGATGGTTTTCTTTAAGCCACTGTGTTGCTTCAATTCCGTTTACTATTGGCATTTGTACATCCATTAAAATAATATCTGGTGGTTCGGTACAAGTGGTACAATAATCTTGTAATTCTTTTCCGTTGCTTAACTGTGTTATAATTTTAAATGCTTCGTTATCTTCTATCAAACTTTTTAATGCTTCTGAAAAAAGCATATGATCATCAACTATTATTATTTTTATTTTATTCATACTATGTTTTTTTAATTAATTTTATATAACTTTTTCTTTGTTACATTTTATATAACCTGTTGTTCCTTTATTAGTTGATGTAATACTAAACAATGCTTTAATTAACTCTGCTCTACCTTTCATGTTTAGTAAACCAATACCTTTTTTGGTAGATTCTTTATCTACTAAAAAGCCAATACCGTTATCTTTTATGGTTATCTCAAGGTCTTCTTTGTTATAAAATAGAGTAACTGTTAATTCACTGCCTTTTGAGTGTTTAACAGAGTTATGTATAAATTCTTGTACAATTCTAAATAAAATAGTTTCTTTTTCTTTGTCTAATATAAAAGGTTTATTGATAGTTTTTATTTTTGCTTTAATAAAATTTAAGCGGTTATATCGATCAACCTCTAGGTGCAGGGCTTTTAATAAGCCTATTTTTTGGATAGAAACTGGATTTAAAGATTTAGATAATGCTCTTAAGTCTTGTAAACTTTTAGAAATTAAACCTATAACTTCGTGTAAATCTTTTTGATTTTTTTTGGCAACTTTAGTTTCTAATCTATTTAAATGCATTTTAGCAACAGATAGTAATTGACCCACATTATCATGAATTTCCCAAGAAATATTTTCTAAAGCTTTTTCACGTATTTCATTTTGAGAGGAAGCTAATTCTCTAGCATATTTTTTTTTTTGTTTTTCTCTATCTCTATAATGAATTTTCTTCTTTTTTTGAATAAATAAAAACAAGAATATTAATGTTATTGTTAATAAGAGTACTATTAAAGTAGTACTTATTATTAATAATTCTGTTGTTTTATTTTGTTCAAACATTAGTTTCATCAAAAATAATAAAATAATTAGTTTTTAGTAATAGTTTGACTAAATAATTATTTTTCTTTTGTATTATTAATAATTATATTTGGGGTCAGAGCAAATAAACCCTATTATAAAACTCCCGTACATGATGATATTTAAACCTAATAAAATACGATCATAAATACCATCATATTTTAAAATTTCAGAAGAAATAATTATCGGAATAACTCCAATATGAAAAAGTAATACTCCAATACTAATCCAAAAAATAAGCAATTTTTCAATATTAAAAATTATTTTTTCATCATTAATAATTTCTATTAAAAATAATATAAGTGTTATAATTAATAAAATAGCTCCAAAAACGATATTATTTGTAATGAAGCCATTTGTAAAAGAACTTTTAAGAAAGATTAAATCAAATATAGTAAATAAGGAATATAAAATTAAAAATAAATTAATTCTTTTAATATTTTTACTCTTTTTTAATATTTTTTTATAAAATAAAAAATAAAAGAAAAATGTAATAATAAAATATATGTTGTATATCAAATCTGAATTATAAAGTATATTTTCATTTTTTATTTCAATTTTATTTAAAATAAATCCTTTGACATCAGTAATTAAAGTATAAAGCAAATAAAATAAAAAATATTTATAAATTGTATTTATAAATTTTTTATAATAAAAAAAACCTATTATTACAGACAAAGCAACAACATAAGTAGAATAAGAAAGCATTTATTTTATTTTCCGTATTTTTTCTTTGGAGGACGCCCACCATTTCCAAAATTTAAACTATTAATTTTAGTATTATCAACACCATTTGATGTTGGTGCTAAAAAAACGGTTGTTAAATTATTTGAATAAGCTCCAATATAAATTCTTATGCCATCTATATTTTTTCCGGTTTTCTCCACATAATCAATATAATCTTTGAGTTCTTTAATAGTAAATAAACAAGAACGGTTATCATCTTTACTAATTAAATTTTTGTACTTTGTACATCTTGCATCGTAATTATCACATAATTGTGCTGCCTCTGCTGAGGTTATTTGGTTTGCCATTATAAAATAGTTATTAATTAACTGCAAATAAAAGGAAACTATTTAAATAATAAGAGGGGAAAACCCCCTTTTTTTCATAAGGGTTTTTCCCTTTTTTCATAAGGGAAAACCCTTTTTATATTTTAAAAACCACAGTACAAGCCTGTAAATAAGTAAAATTAATAGGGAGATGGAACATTTTTAGTTACTGGGCTCTACTTTTAGGAACAAGTATTACAAAAATTACGTAGAAAAATAATTTTCAATTTTTTTAGGTATTATCATCTTCAATTCTTTTACAGATAACTACATTATCCTCTTTTAAATTATTGGATATTACGGTTCTAGAAAAATCGATATGCCTAATAGAACTCCACCAATTTGGTTTAAAATAAAAAATCCAACCACACGGTTCTTGATTTTCATTATCTAAATACTCAATCTTGCTTTCAGGGTGTCTTTCATTATAATCATTAATAAAAAAATAGAATAATTTACCAAACTCCATAATCTCTGGAGCTTTAACTCTAAAGTTTGTAATATTATCATTTTCTTGATATTTTTGAAACTCAAAACTAATTACTAAAGGGTTTGTTAACTCTTTTTGTGTTGGGTCTTTAATATTTTCATCAATAGGGTAAAGCCATTTTTTATATACAGGTACAGGAATTAACAAAGCAAACTCATATAATTTATAAAAAATAATTGGTATTATAAAAGTGATAACCGATGCCATATATATTAAACTAAATGATGGACGCATTCTGTTAGCAACATTGTAAAACCCAATAAGACCGATACAAATAATTACAATTGTAAATAAAAACTCTGTAAAAAAATCTGATTTATTCTTAGAGAAATCTTCAAAAAATCTCCGCATAGTATATACATGTAACGTCCCTAAACCTAGAAAAATAAATTGGAAACCAAAAAAACTATTTAAGGGTGTATCATCTAATACTTTACTAGAACTTAACAGCGCAGTTAATGCAAAAATTATCAAAGCAGCTATCGCATAAAAAATCGATTTCTTTTTACTTTTGGTAAATACTTTACGTAATTTACCCATTAACATCATTATTAAAGCTCCTACGATAAAGAAAACGATGCTTAATTTAAAAGCTCCCCCACTTAATAAACTTGATAACATTCCCATACTTATAATTTAGTTGAAATTCCCATAATTGGGCTATTTCCTTTTTTTAATAAAAATCCATTTTCCCTATTAACTATAAACTTACTAGTTACTTCAATTTCTATAGGAATAAAATAATCATAAAAGGTATTTACAAATTTTGAAATTCCATCTTTTTTAAGATAATTATCAATAATCTGATTAGATATAGGACCAATTATAACATCTAAAAGTGGTTGTAAAACTTCATTATCATTGTTTAAAACTAAGTCAACACCTAATTTATACTTATTTCTTGATTTTTTTATTTTATTTGATGGTGAGTTTCCAAAAGTTTTTTTAAAAATCACTTTTTCATCTAAAATTTTTTCCAAACACAGCCTGGTTAATTCTAAATCACCAACAATTTTATGTCTATATGGTAATAATTTCACTAATTTTAAAATATACGCTCTAGGCAATGATTTATCAATTTTCCAAAAGTCTATTAAAAAATCATCCTTTAGGTTGTAAAAGTTATTTAATAATTCTCTTTCATTTTTTTCTATCTGTAAACGTTGATTAAAAAATTCATTTTCAAATGGAGAAAAAAACGTTCTCGCATTTTTTTCTTGTTCTTTGTAATTCTTTCTTCGTTGTGCGTATGAATCATTTCTTTGGTTTTCTTTTTCTACATGAAATAAACCTTCAGGAAGATAATCATAGATTCCGTTTCTGGCAAGATTAATTGTTAATGTTGAATCTATAAAGTTATTAATGTTAATTATATCTCTTCGGTATGATCTTTTAAACGTGCTTTTATGATTAATAATAATATCCTCTAATTTGAGGTCAGATTTTTCTTCTACTTCAGCAATTAAAACCTCTGCTTTTATATTTTGATAAACAGAAATCAACTCTTTATAAATACTATCGAGTTTTTCTTCTGTTACCATATTCTAAAATTTACTTGTTTTAAACGTTTTACTCATCTAACCTTTTTGCTCCACAAACTAATCTTTTTTTCCAAAATAACTCAGATAAATTACTTATTTGTACACCATTTGCACCTTTCTCCTTACTTTTTCGAGAAGTAGAATGAACAAACATATCATTTTTTAAATATAAACCAACATGTGTTATTGTAAGATCTTCACCATTTCCTTTATCAAAAAACAACAAATCACCTTCTTTTAATTCACTTTTATTTTTAAACCTATCTGAAAACTTAGATTCATATTGTTTATCTGCTGTTCTTTCTATATACTTTTTATAAACCTCACTAAAAATGAGTTGTGTAAAAGAAGAACAATCTATGCCGTCATCTGTTGATCCACCTAATAAATAAGTTGTAGGATACCAATTTTCTATTAAATTATAAAGTTCAATATTATCTATCTCACTAGGCTCTACATCTAATATTTTCGCATATTTTTCTTGAATAGCACTAAAACCAGTAACTTCATTTTCAACAGATACTGTATCTGTTGGGTTATATTTGATATCACTACGATAGTCTATTACTACACTGTTGTTGTTCTGCTTTCTTATTTCGTTTATTTTTTCATTTCTTGCTTTTATAGCCCTTTCTTTTCTTGCTAATAGCGCTTTTATTTTTTTCTCTTCCTCTCTTTTTATTTTTTTTCGTCTATTTTTTTCCTTTTTACTAACTTCAAGTGCTATTTTTTCAATAGTAAAAGGAACTTCTTTTTCAACAGTAAGTATAAAAATTTTAGGCACATATCCTTTTTTGGTAATAGTAACTATCTGCCTACCTTGTGGTATATCCCAGATTATAAACTCTCCTTTTTCACTAGTGAATTCAGCAAGACTAGTTCCATCAATAGTAACTAAAGCATCTGCAATAGGGTTTAATGTGCCACTATCAATAATGACACTTTCAAGACTTATGATTTGAGAAAATGATGTAAATGCTAAAAAACACAGTGCGTAGGATAAAAATATTTTTTTCATATATATAATAAATTAATTATTTTAATAAGTTTTGAGCCTCCAAAATTACAAAAAAACTTTTTAAACCCAAATTATTTTTGTAAAAACTTAGCAGAAGTTAGAAATAAAAGTTTTAGAGGCATGTTTTTTAGAACTTTGTTTTAATAAATTCGTTTTGTACTGGTGAATAAGTAAGTTGAGTTTAAATAAGATTATTTTTCAGACTAAAATAATATTTTATGGTATGTATTAAGTGTTTTACGAACTAAAAACTATTTTAAAGATTATTAAAGATTGTTTTTTTTGGAAAAGTCATAATTACTGAATACTTTTGTTTATAATTTTCAATATGAATAATAAATTTTATACGCTACCTTTAAAAGCAATAAATTTAATTACCAATGCAGAACATAAAAAGTGTTCTATTAATGAGTCCATAGCTCATTATATACACCTGATTACTACATCATATTTTGGAGAATGTTCTTTTGATGATAGTTTCGGTTGCTCAATTTGGGAAATTGATTTTGATAATTTAAAAAGTATTACCACAGTAAAAGAAGCCATAGTAGAATCGCTATCTACCTCGCTAAAAAAACATGAAAAAAGATTAGTTAATGTTAAAATTAATGTTAATGTTAAACAACAAGAAATAAAAGGGAATAGAATGAAAAAAAAGGTAGATATTCTTGTTGAAGGAAAAGTAAAAAAAACAAATGAAGATTTTTCTTATATTGAATATTTTTATATAGGACCACTATCTTATTAATTTAGTTTATGAAAGAAAACACTAAAGAACAGATTAAAAATAGAATGCTAAAAAAAGCAGCAGCACTTTGGGATGTTGCCGTTAATGAAATAGACATGTCTTTTGATCCTGTTGTAACATTACTTATTGCCGCATGCGCTTCTGAAATTGAAAAAATTTCTAGTGAAATAAATGAATCTCAAACTAGAGTTACAGAAAAGTTAATTCAATTAATGACTCCAGAAACAGTTTATGGAACTAAGCCCGCACATGCCATTTTATATGCTGAACCTGATGAAAAAAAAGTATTACTTAAACCCGAATATTTATTCTATCACAAAAAGAAAAAATCATATAAAAACACTTCTGTAAAATATACAAATATTTATTTTTCGCCAGTACAAGATTTTAACTTAATAGCAGCAAAAATTAAATTTTTTGCTACTGAGAATCAAATTTTAGAAGTTGAAGGTAAAAAAAATATTCAAAATATTTCTCAAAATGCAAATTTAAATTTACCACCTTCAACATTATACCTTGGTCTTGTACCAGACGATAGTGAAATTTCTTTAAATAACATTTCTTTTTATTTTGAACTGCAAGATATAGAAGATAAAACAATATTTTACCATCACCTAAAAAATACAAAATGGTCAATTAACGGTAAAGAAATAGATGTTACAGAAGGTTTTTATAATACAGCTGATTATCAAAAAGTAAATCTAGATATTATATTTAATGACACCTCTAGCAAAACAAATAATATCTGTTTACAAGCAAATAAAATATATGTTAAACATTATGTAACAGTAAAATTAAAAAGTAAGCAAATCAAAAAATCTAATTTTAATGAATTAGATATTGCAATAAAGAAAAGTAATGCAGAAATAGATAATGATGTAATTTGGATAAAAATTGAATTTCCAAGAATTATAAGTAATGCTACTTTAAAAAATGTATTTTGTTCACTAAATGCCTTTCCTGTATTAAATAGAGAATTAAAAAACTTCACCTATGAAATGAGAGAATTCATAGATATCATTCCAATTAAAACAGAAGACTCTTTTTTAGATATGAAATCTATAATGAATACTAAAGGTACTGTTTACAATAGTACTATTAAAAATAATTCTAATATAGAAAAAGGCACCTATTTATTAAGAAGTGCTAATGTTGGAAAACTAGAACATAGAAAAGCCAAAGAATATATTGTTCATTTAATAGAACTGCTAAAAGATGAAAGTGCAGCATTTTCACTTTTTAATAATGACTTCTTACAATTAAATCTTAAAGGCTTAAACCAACTCATATCACTATTAGAAAAAAAAGCACAAGAAATTTCAAATGAAACAACAGAGACTAATTATATTTTTTTAAAACCATTTAAGAAAAAAGAAAATATTTTAATTGAATACTGGACAACTAATGGAAAACTTGCCAATAATATTAAATCAGGTAGTTCATTAGAAGTTTTTCAAGGTATAGGTATAAAACAACGAAGTAGTCTCTTAATATCTCCTAGTTTTGGTGGCGAAAGTGAATTAAGCATGAAAGATCGTCTCAATGCCTATAGAAGGCTATTATTATCTAGAGAGAGAATTGTAACAAAAGAAGATATAAAAGCGTTATGTTACGAATTGTATAATGAAAAGATTGAAAAAGTTGAAATAACAAGAGGTTACGTAACTGATATTGCATTAAATAAAGGTGTAATTCAATGTGTTGAAATTTTATTATACCCAAATACTAGAGAAAAAACTGAAAACCGTGAATGGGAAGCTTTAAATAGTAATTTATTATTAATTTTAGAAAAAGACTCATTAAACGTTTTTCCGTATAGAATAAAGTTAGCAAAATTATAACCGCTAAAAACTTTAATGCGAGGGCTAGATATTGATAAATAAACTGTTTGTTAAAGCATTTGAGTTAACAGTAGTATAAAATAATTATTTCTATTCGTTAATTTACTTAAGTTTTATAATACCTTTGTCTTTTATTTTTCAACGATGACATTTAAGGAACTTCAACTTAATAAAACCATTCTTAGAGCTATTTCCGAAAAGGGATATGATGAACCAACTTTGGTTCAAGAAAAAACAATTCCGTTAGTCTTAGCAAATTTAGATCTTATTAGTTCTGCACAAACTGGTACTGGTAAAACGGCTGCTTTTGCTTTGCCAATAATTCAATTATTATTGTCAAAACAAGATGCTAAAAAAAAGAAAATAAAAGCGTTGATTGTAAGCCCAACACGAGAATTGACACTACAAATTAAAGAAAATTTCCAAAGTTATATACCTTATACTAATTTAAGAGTTACAGCAGTTTTTGGAGGTATTTCTATGACGCCTCAAATAGACATTTTAAAAAGAGGTGTAGATATTCTAATCGCTACTCCTGGCAGGTTACTTGATTTATTTAAACAAAAAAAATTGTATTTAGATAATATTCAAACCTTAGTTTTAGATGAAGCAGATTTAATGTTAGATATGGGTTTTATCAATGATATTAAAAAGGTTGTTAAAATTTGCCCACCTAAAAAACAAATTTTATTATTTTCAGCCACTATGCCTCAAAAAGTAATTGATTTAGCAAATACTATTTTAAATGAACCCGTTACTGTTGAAATAACAGCACAATCTTCGCCAGCAAAAACAATAACTCAATTATTATACTATATACCAAAACAAAAAAAAACGGAATTGTGCTTGCACCTTTTAAGAAACACTATAAAGGGAAATGTTTTAATTTTTAGACGCACTAAATTTGGAGTTGATAAATTAGAAAAAGCCTTACTTAAAAATGGATATAATGTTGTTAGCCTTCATGGTGATAAATCACAATACATAAGGCAGGAGGCTTTAGATAAATTTAAAAATAATGAAGTAAATATTCTAATTGCAACTGATGTTGCCTCACGTGGAATTGACATTAATAACCTCGATGCCGTTATTCAGTTTGATTTACCAAATATACCTGAAACTTATGTACATAGAATTGGGAGAACTGGTCGTGCAAATAATATTGGTAATGCTTATGCTTTTTGTTCGCCTGATGAGAAATTGTATGTAAAAATTATTCAAAAATTAATTAATAAAGCAATTCCTGTTGAAATGGAGCATCCTTATATTACCAAAGAAAAATCAATTTTAGACAAACCTAAAAGAAAAGGTAGTAAACATAAAAAAGGACGAAAATCTGCTGCTAGTAAAAAAAAGAAAAAACGTTGGTATTAAACAATAATTATTCATAATTAGAAGAGAGAAACTCTAAATAAAAACATAATTGGTCTAATGAAACATCAAAAACATAAAAATTTATCTAAAAGAGAAAACGGTAATTTTGCGCCAAATGAAATTTCTGTTTTAGGCACAAAATGTTCAATTATTACTGATTTAGTACAAAAAATAGTAGAAAACATTAAAAAAAAACATAAAATTGCCTATTTTGATGCTTCTCATAATTTTGAAAAAGAAACCCCAAGAGTAGATATTTTTACTTTTAATAAAAATGGATTTGTAGAAAAAACAGAAATTCAAAAGGATAATCCGTATCATTTAAAAATTGTATTTAATGCATACGATTTAGTTTTTATAAACGGGAATCACTACCAAGCGCAACAGCAAATATTAATTTTAGATAATGAAAAAGAAGCGTCAATTTTAAAACGATTAGAACAGTTAGATAATATTCAGTTTGTTATTAAATTAAATAAAAATTCTAATTTTTTTGACTTTTTAATAGAGAAATACCCTCATATTAAAAATTTAAAATGTTATGATTATAAGGATATTGAGTCCATTTCAAAACATACAGAAAATTTAATACAACAAAAAACAGCTTCAATTAACGGGTTAATTCTTATTGGCGGAAAAAGTACCAGAATGGGAACTGACAAAAGTAAATTAGACTATCATGGTAAACCACAACGTAAATTTTTAGTTGATTTATTAAGTAATTCTATTTCTAAAAATAATATTTTTTACTCCGTTAGAGATGAAAATCAATTATATGAAAATCAAGTAATTACTGATAAATTTATAAACTTCGGTCCGTTTGGCGGTATTTGTTCTGCTTTTATACATAACCCAAACAAAGCATGGTTAGTTATTGCTACGGATTTACCTTTTATTGATAAAAAAACAATTGATTTGTTACTAACTAAAAGAAATTCATCAAAAATAGCAACTACTTTTAAGGGTAAAAACAAAAAATTTCCAGAACCGTTAATTACTATTTGGGAGCCTAGAGCATACCCAATATTACTTAATTATTTAGCACAAGGTTATTCTTGCCCTAGAAAAGTATTAATAAATAATGACGTAGAAGTCATTAATATTAATGATGATTTAATAGAAAATGTAAATACCAAAGAAGCGTTTAATAATGTTAAAAAAACTAACATTAAAATTAAAAGAAATTAATTAATTTTGCAACTGCAACTTTACAATCAAAAAAATGAAATTTAACACAAAAGTAATACACGGCAACCAAAATCACGAACCAACAACAGGAGCAGTAATGGTTCCTATTTTTCAAACTTCAACTTTTGCACAAAGCAGTCCAGGACAACATAAAGGGTATGAATATTCTAGAGCAGCAAACCCAACAAGAACCGCTTTAGAAAACGCTTTTGCTGCTATAGAAAACGGAACTCACGGTTTTGCTTTTGCCTCAGGTTTAGCAGCTACAGATTGTGTATTACGATTATTAAATCCAAACGATGAAATAATTGCAGGTGATGATTTATATGGAGGAACATACAGAATGTTTACAAAACTTTTCAGTAAATACGGATTAAAATTTACTTTTGTTGATATGAACGACCCTGAAAATGTTAGAAAAGCAATCCGTGTAAATACAAAACTAATTTGGTTAGAAACACCAACAAACCCGTTGATGAAAATTGCAGATATTGCTGCAATTACAGCAATTGCTAAAGAAAATAATTTAATGAGTGTCGTTGATAATACGTTTGCAACGCCCTATTTACAAAAACCTTTAGATTTAGGAGCAGATATTGTTATGCATTCTGCCACAAAATATTTAGGAGGACATTCAGATGTTATTATGGGAGCATTAATGGTAAAAGATAAAAAATTAGCCGAAGAAATTCATTTTATACAATTTGCAGGTGGCGGAATTGCTGGACCAATGGATTCTTTTTTAGCCTTAAGAGGAATAAAAACTTTAGCAATAAGAATGCAAAGACATTGTGAAAATGGTATGGCAGTTGCTAAATTTTTAGATAAACACCCAAAAGTAGAAACAGTTTATTATCCAGGATTAGAAAGTCACCCAAACTATAAAATTGCTAAAAAACAAATGAAAGACTTTGGCGGAATGGTTTCTTTTAGATTAAAAGATAAATCACAAAAAGCAACTTTTACGATGTTAGAAAATCTAAAGGTGTTTACACTTGCAGAATCACTTGGAGGTGTAGAAAGTTTAGCAAATCACCCTGCAACTATGACACATGCTTCTATACCAGAACCAGAGCGTTTAAAATTAGGCATTACAGACTCGCTAACAAGATTAAGTGTTGGTATTGAAGATATAAATGACTTAATTAGCGATTTAGAATGTGTTTTAGGGATGTTATAAACCACTAGTTTTACAGGTAAAAAACAATAAAAATGTTACAGAAAATAAAACCAGAAAATATCTTGTTTTTAGATATTGAAACGGTACCTGAAAAAGAAAATTTTCAAGATCTTTCTAGTGAAACACAAGAATTATTTGCTAAAAAAACCCAATACCAGCGCAAAGAAGAATTTACACCAAAAGAATTTTATGAACGAGCAGGAATTTGGGCAGAATTTGGAAAAATAATATGTATTTCTGTTGGGTTTTTTTCCTCGTTTGAAAAAAACAGAACATTTAGAATAAAATCTTATTTTGGTACTGATGAAAAACAGTTATTATTAGATTTTAAAAACATATTAGTGGCACATTTTTCAAAACCTAAAAACGTACTTTGTGCTCATAATGGTAAAGAATTTGATTTTCCGTATATAGCAAGAAGAATGATAATCAACAGTATTTCTTTACCAGAAAAACTAAATTTATTTGGTAAAAAACCTTGGGAAGTGGCACATTTAGACACTTTAGAACTTTGGAAATTTGGAGATTATAAACACTATACTTCGCTTAGTTTATTAACTAACATTTTAAACATTCCATCACCAAAAGATGATATTGACGGTAGCCAAGTTGCACATGTTTATTACCAAGAAAAAAATCTAAAACGCATTGTAAAATATTGTGAAAAAGACACGTTATCAGTTGCACAATTATTTTTAAGGTTTACCAACTTTGAACTATTATGTGATAAGGAGGTCGTATTTATTTAATTTTTTTAAAGACCCATCTTTTGTGACTAAAAAACAAACAAGTCTAATTTTTATTTATACTCTTGATTTTCATTGTTTCATGAGTAAAAATTAACTTCTTATTGGTAAATTTTGAATTAAATCAATATATAAGTTTATTTGTTTTTTTAAATCTTTACGTTCATAAATAGCATCTAAAAATCCATGTTCTAAAACAAATTCTGATTTTTGAAACCCTTCTGGTAAATCTTTACCAGTTGTATCTTTAACAACTCTTGGTCCAGCAAAAGCAATTAAAGCATTTGGCTCAGCAATATTAATATCGCCTAGCATTGCAAATGATGCTGTTGTTCCTCCTGTTGTTGGGTCTGTACATAATGAAATGTATGGTATTTTAGCATTTGCCAATTGTGCTAATTTTGCAGAAGTTTTTACCAATTGCATTAAAGATAATGATGCTTCCATCATTCTTGCGCCACCAGATTTTGAGATCATTAAAAAAGGTGTTTTTTTCTTAATAGAATAACTTATTGCTCTAGCAATTTTTTCACCAACAACAGATCCCATAGAGCCACCTATAAAACTAAAGTCCATTGCAGCAATAACTAAATCTTTGCCTAATGATTTACCTACTGCTGTTCTAACAGCATCTTTTAAATTTGTTTTTTCCTGGGCTTGTTTTAAACGCTCTTTGTATTTTTTTTTGTCTTCAAACTTAAGCGGATCTTTAGATGTTAAATTTTCATCGAGTTCCTTAAATTTATTAGCATCAAAAAAGATTTCAAAATATTGTTTTGAGCCAATTCTTACATGGTAACCGTCTTCTTGACTAACATATAAATTATCTTTTAATTCGTTTGATTCTATTATTTTTCCACTTGGTGTTTTATACCAAAGCCCTTTTGGAACATCTTTTTTTTCTTCGGTAGGGGTACTTATTCCCTTTTTTTTTCTTTTAAACCAACTACTCATATTTATTTAATTGTTTATTTTTTAATTGCTTAATACTAAAGAACATCTATACAATTTAGATCTTCAAAAGCTTGTTTTAATCTATTTTTAAAAGATTCTTCTCCAAAACGAAGCCATTTTCTGGGGTCATAATATTTTTTATTTGGTAAATCATCTCCGTCAGGATTACCTATTTGACCTTTTAAATAATCTTGATTATCATTAAAATAATCACGAACTCCTTTCATAAATGCATATTGTAAATCGGTATCAATATTCATTTTTATTACACCATAACTTATTGCTTCTTTAATTTCTTGAGGTGTTGAACCTGAACCGCCGTGAAAAACAAAATCTACGGGGTTTTTTTGAGTATTAAATTTAGTTTCAATATATTTTTGTGAATTGTCTAATATTTTCGGTGTTAATTTTACATTACCAGGCCTGTAAACGCCATGTACATTTCCGAAAGATGCTGCAATTGTAAAACGGTTACTTATTTTTTTTAATTCTTCATAGGCATAAGCAACCTCTCTCGGCTGTGTATATAATTTTGAAATATCAATATCTGTATTATCAACACCATCTTCTTCTCCTCCAGTAATGCCCAATTCTATTTCTAGAGTCATACCTATTTTATCCATTCTTTCTAAATACCGTTTACAAATTTCAATATTTTCTTCTATGGGTTCTTCTGATAAATCAATCATATGCGAACTATATAGCGGCACACCATTTTTTTTATAAAATCGCTCTCCGGCATCTAATAAACCATCAATCCAAGGTAATAATTTTTTTGCACAATGATCTGTATGTAAAATTACAGGCACACCATATTCTTTGGCTAATAGATGCACGTGTTTGGCTCCTACAATGCTTCCTGCAATTACTGCTTTTTGGTTTTCATTCGCTAAACTTTTACCAGCATTAAAATAACCTCCACCATTTGAAAACTGGATGATAACAGGCGCATTAACTAATCTTGCAGTTTCTAAAACTGCATTTATGGTGTTATTACCTATTACATTTGCAGCAGGTAAAGCAAATTTTTTTGCTTTTGCTAACTTAAATATTTCTTGAACGGCATCTCCGCTCACTACTCCTGCCTTTATAGTATGTTTCATTATTAGTTTTAATTAAAGATTACAAAAATAAGAAAAAGAAATACGAATTAATGCGAATTTTTAAAAATTCATATAGTTTTATTTGGTATAATTCTATTTTAACTTTATTTTTTTTTGATAAAATAAGGTTCTTGTTTTATATTTGGATCGATAAATATTTTTAACTAAGACAGTCAGTAAATAAATACTTGTTTGTGACCTAATCCCTAGAATACTTTTTACAAGTTCGTAATTTGTTTTTAAATTTACATTGGCGTTAATTATCTTGTCTATTTCTTTTTCATCTTAAGAAGTAAGTTCTTTTTAAACTATTTATTAAGACGAGAATTAAAAGTTAAAACACCTTATGATGCAGTCAAAAAATGGTATGAATTGGACGAAAAAATATTTAAAACAAATCCAACAGATTTTAAAAATAAAATATTAACTTTGAAAAACTTAACAGGTTGAAAAAGAACAACAACCTTTTGAAACTTAACAAGTTAGAATTAAAGAATGAATAAAAAAAAATTTCAAATTGACGGCATAGATAAAATTATACTAAAACATTTAGTACAAGACGCAAGAACACCAATATTAAAAATAGCAAGAGATGTTGGTGTATCTGGAGCTGCAATTCATCAACGCTTACGTAAATTAGAAGCAAGCGGTTTAATTGCAGGTTCAAAGTTTGTTTTAAACCCTAAAATTTTAGGTTACAAATCATTAGCTTTTGTGGGTATATTTTTAGATGTTTCAATACAATACAAAGAAGCAATAAAACGCTTAAAAGAAATAGACGAAGTCATAGAAAGTCATTACACAACAGGTAATTATGCAATTTTTATAAAAATTTTATGTAGAGATAATGAGCATTTAATGCAAGTTTTAAATCATAAAATTCAAAAAATAAATGGCGTTGCACGTACCGAAACCTTTATTTCTTTAGATCAACAAATTGATAGACAAGTTAAAATTTAATAAGATTATTTACTCGTTAAAATTAAACTTTGCATCTTGTGACAGTAAAGCTTCTTTTACCTTTTACTCGACAATGATTTTTTATAGTTTTTTCTCAAAAAAAATTTTTAATTATTAATAAAATATACCTAAATTTGCACCTTGAAAATTAGAATAAGAATCTTTGATTTTCTTTCATTTAATTTAAACGACAAAAAATGACAAAAGCAGTTGGTAAAATTTCTCAAATTATTGGTCCCGTAGTTGATGTTGAGTTTACATCAGGAGCAGAACTTCCAAGAATTTATGATGCACTAGAAATAACTAAGAAAGACGGTACAATTATCGTGCTAGAAGTACAACAGCATATAGGTGAAGATACAGTTAAAACAATTGCAATGGACTCTACTGATGGTATCAGTAGAGGGCATGAAGTGGTTGCAACAGGTAACCCAATTAAAATACCAATTGGAGATGCTATTTACGGTCGTTTGTTTAATGTAAATGGAGACCCTATTGATGGTTTAAAAGCATTACCAAAAGATGGTAAAAATGGTTTACCAATTCATAGACAACCTCCAAAATTTGAAGATTTATCAACGGCAACTGAAGTTTTATTTACAGGTATTAAAGTAATTGATTTGATTGAGCCATATGCAAAAGGAGGTAAGATTGGATTATTTGGTGGTGCAGGAGTTGGTAAAACAGTATTAATTCAAGAATTAATCAATAATATAGCTAAAGGACATGGAGGTTTATCTGTATTTGCAGGAGTTGGTGAAAGAACTCGTGAAGGTAATGATTTACTACGTGAAATGTTAGAATCAGGTATTATAAAATACGGTGAAGAATTTGACAAATCTATGGAAGAAGGAGGATGGGATTTAGATAAAGTTGATATGTCTGCTTTAAAAGAATCTAAACTTACTTTCGTATTTGGTCAAATGAACGAACCACCAGGAGCAAGAGCAAGAGTTGCATTATCTGGTTTAGCAATTGCTGAATATTTTAGAGATGGCGCAGGTGATGGTCAAGGAAAAGACATCTTATTTTTTATTGACAATATTTTTAGGTTTACACAGGCAGGTTCTGAGGTATCTGCATTATTAGGACGTATGCCCTCAGCAGTAGGCTACCAACCTACATTAGCCACCGAAATGGGGACAATGCAAGAACGTATTACTTCTACAAAAACAGGTTCTATTACATCTGTACAAGCAGTATATGTGCCTGCAGATGATTTAACAGATCCAGCACCAGCAACAACCTTTGCACATCTAGATGCAACAACAGTACTATCTCGTAAAATTGCAGAATTAGGAATTTATCCTGCCGTTGACCCGTTAGATTCTACTTCAAGAATTTTAAATAGAGAAATTTTAGGTGATGAGCATTATGATACAGCACAAAAAGTAAAAGAGACTTTACAAAAATATAAAGAATTACAAGATATTATTGCGATTCTTGGTATGGAAGAATTATCTGAAGAAGATAAATTGATTGTACACAGAGCAAGACGAGTACAACGTTTCTTATCACAACCATTTCATGTTGCAGAACAATTTACAGGTATTCCAGGAGTTTTAGTAGATATCAAAGACACAATTAAAGGGTTTAATATGATTATGGATGGTGAATTAGATAAATACCCAGAAGCAGCATTTAATCTTAGAGGCTCTATACAAGATGCTATCGACGCAGGAGAAAAAATGTTAGCGGAAGTATAGTAATTGTTTACTCAATACGGCAAACTGAATACTACACAAACACCGAAAACTAAACAATATGCAATTAGAAATAGTATCACCAGAAGCAATATTATTACAAGCAGAAGTAACATCCGTTTACGTACCAGGAATTAACGGTAATTTCGAAATGTTAAATAATCACGCACCAATTGTATCTTTATTAAAAAAAGGAATCGTTAAAATAAAAGGCACTATTAAAATTGATGAAGCATTTCAAGATAAATTCACTAAAGTTGATGCAAATTATACACATTTAGAAATTAAATCTGGAACTATAGAAATGAGTGAAAATAAAGTCATTATTTTGATAGATTAATCAAGATAAACTCATTTCTTCTAGAACCTTTAATTTAACTTATTAAGCCTAATGATTCAGATAGGTAAAACCATAGTTTCAGAAGAGATTATTAAAAAAGAATTTATTTGTAACCTTTCGAGATGTAAAGGACAATGTTGCATTGATGGTGATGCAGGAGCACCCTTAGAAGAAAAAGAGTTACAAATAATGCGCGATATTTACCCAAAAGTAAAACCATTTATGCGCGCATTAGGTATTACAGAAGTTGAAAAAAAAGGCACTTATACAACCAATGAAGAGGGCAAACACGAAACTACTTTAATAAATGATGCAGATTGTGTCTATGTAATTTATGATGATAAAACGGTAGCATTTTGTGCTATTGAAGCAGCTTACAACCAAGGAAAAATAACATTTAAAAAACCCATCTCTTGCCATTTATACCCTGTGCGAGTTCAAGATTATTCCGAATTTTCTGCAGTAAACTATAACGAACGGTCTATTTGCGATGATGCCTGTTCTTTAGGAGTAGAATTACAAGTGCCTATTTACAAGTTTGTAAGGCAAGCATTGGTTCTAAAATTTGGACAAAACTGGTATCAAGAATTAGAACTGGCTGCTAAAAATTTGCAATAGACTTACAAGTAATGAAATTTACTGAAAAGAATAATTTTATTATTGTCATTTCCGAGAAATCGGAAAATCTATATTATTATTTAAACGAATTCTCACTTTCGTGTGAAAGACATTGATTATTATTAAATTTATTGATTATTACTAACAATTAATTTTGCAGCATTTTTACTAGCACCTTTTCCGCCTAATTTAGTTTCTAACTCAAAATAATCATTAAATAATAATCCTCTTTTTTCTGCATTTAGAATTAATTGCAATTCATTTTCTAAACGGTTTTCATTAAAATCGTTTTGAATTAATTCAGTCACTACTTCTCTATCTAAAATTAGGTTTACTAAAGAAATATATTTTATAGTTATAATACGTTTGGCAATTTGATACGAAATATTACTACCTTTATAACAAACTATTTGTGGTACTTTAAATAAAGCTGTTTCTAAAGTAGCCGTACCAGAAGTAACTAATGCAGCATAAGAAACAGAAAGTAAATCGTAGGTTTTATTGGCTATAAAAGCAATAGATTGTCCTTTTATAAACTGCTGATAAAATTGAAATTGATGACTTGGTGCGCCAGCAATTACAAACTGATAATTGGGAAATTTATCAATCATTTTTAACATCACTGAAAGCATTTTTGTTATTTCTTGCTTTCTGCTTCCTGGTAATAATGCAATGATTGGTTTATCATTTAATAGGTGTTCTTCTCTAAATGCTAATTCATCTATTGGTACTCTATCTGCAATAGCATCTATTAATGGGTGTCCAACAAAAGTTACATCATAATTGTACTTTTTATAAAATTCTTTTTCAAACGGAAGTATAACATACATAGCATCTATATCTCGTTTTATTTTTTTTACACGCCCTGCTCTTGAAGCCCAAACTTGTGGAGAAATGTAATAATTAGTTTTAAACCCTTTCTGCTTTGCCCATTTGGCAATTCGTAAATTAAAGCCTGAATAATCAATAAAAATAATAATATTAGGATTAAAATCAGCAATATTTTTTTTACAAAAAGCAATATTTTTAAAAATGGCATTTAAATTCATTACCACTTCAATAAAGCCCATAAACGATAACTCTTTATAGTGTTTTATTAAAATTCCACCAGTATTTTTCATTAAATCGCCACCCCAAAAATGAATTTCGGCATTTTTATCTTCTTTAAAAATGGCCTTCATTAAGTTTGAACCGTGTAAATCTCCTGACGCTTCGCCTGCTATGATATAATATTTCACTTAATTCTATTTATATTTTTATATACTTTGACAAAAATACAAAAAATGATTTTGCAAAAGGTATTTCGAAAAATCACTATTATTACAAACAAAGAAAGTTTATTGAAGTTGATTTCAATAAACTTTAATTCAAACTTTTAAACATATAAGATTCAAGAGTTTTACCAACTAACCCGATTAACTTTTATGTTCATAAACATGTATATCTCTTTGTGGAAATGGTATTTCGATACCTGCTTCATCTAGTGCAATTTTACATTCTTCTAGCGTATCAAAATATACATCCCAATATTTTACTGGTGTTGTCCAAGGTCTAACCGCTAAATTTATAGAACTATCTGCAAGTTCTTTAACATTAACTGTTGGTGCTGGAGTTTTTAAAATATTTGAGTTTTTTTTCATAACATCTAATAATATTTTTTTTGCTTTTTTAATATCTGCATTATAAGAAATACCAATAATTAAATCTACTCTAAACTTTCCTTTAGCAGAAAAATTAATTATATTGCCATTAGACATTGCGCCGTTAGGAATAAAGGCTGTTTTATTACTTGGTGTTAATAAAACGGTATTAAAAATTTGAATTTCTTGTACTTCTCCAAAAACACCTTGTGCTTCTATCAAATCACCAACCTTAAAAGGTTTAAAAATCATGATAATTGCTCCACCTGCAAAATTACCTAGAGACCCTTGTAAAGCCATACCAATTGCAAAAGCCATTGCCCCAATTGTTGCAACTAACATAGACTCTTTTACGATTCCTAATTTCATAATAGTTGCTAAAATTACTGCAAATTTCATAACCATTTTAAGTAAATTTAATGAAAAACTTGTTAAAGTTTCATCTACTTTTAGACGGCTCATTAATCTTTTTAACAATTTAGAAATTACTTTTACTAGCCAAAAACCAATGATTAGAATACCTAACGCTATTAAGATTCTTGGTATAAATTCAATTCCCCAATTAATAAATTTATCTAAATAAATTTGGGCTATTTTTTTATCCATTTTTTAAACTTTTTAAGAAAAAACAAAATTAGATATAATTTTACTTCAAATCGTTTTTTTTTGATAAAAAATGAATTTAGGTAGAATTTAAAAATGTACAACTTTGTTATTCTTCTTTTGGCAGTACTTTTATTTTTGGTTCAATAAAAGTTTTTTCATTGGCTATCTTCCGTTCAAATGAAAGTAATAATGCAGGTAATAAAACTAAATTGGAAACCATTGCAAAAAGTAATGTAATAGATACTAACCCTCCAAGTGCAATTGTACCACCAAAACTAGAAAACATAAATATTAAAAAACCAAAGAAAAGCACAATTGAAGTATAAAACATACTAACACCAGTTTCTTTTATAGCATTGTAAACTGATTTTCTAACACGCCAATTATTCGCTTGTAATTCTTGTCTGTATTTTGCTAAAAAATGAATGGTATCATCTACCGATATTCCAAAAGCAATACTAAATACCAATATGGTAGATGGTTTTATTGGGACACCTAAATAACCCATTAACCCTGCTGTAAAAAGTAATGGTAATACATTTGGAATTAAAGAAATTAATATCATTTTAAAAGATCTAAACATCCATGCCATAAACAATGCAATTAGAATAATTGCTAAACCTAATGAAACGGTAAGGTTTTTTACTAAATAAGTAGTTCCTTTTAAGAATACTAAAGCTTTACCTGTCATAGTAATTTCATAATTTTTTTTAGGAAAGTACTTTTTAACTTTTGCAGAAAGTCGCTCTTCAATACGATCCATTTTATCAGTACCAATATCTTTCATATAGGTTGTCATTCTTGCATAACGACCAGTAGAATCGACAAAACTATTTAACATATTTGTATTTGTGTTTGAGTTTTTTACATAAGAAAGAATATAATTTTTCTCACCAGTAGTTGGCAATTGAAAAAACTTAGGGTTCCCTTTATAATAGGCTTGTTTAGAATATTTTACTAAATTTAAAATAGATAGCATAGGTGATAGTTCTTCTATTTCATCAATAACCTCTTCTATTTTATTCATTCTTTTTAGCGTAGATAATTTCATAACTCCTTTTGGCTTTTTAGTATCTACCAAAATTTCTAAAGCCATAATACCACCAAATTCTTTTTCAAAAAACTTAATGTCTTTATAAAATTCTTCTTCTTTCGGCATATCTTCTATCAAACTACCAGAAACACGAATCATATAAACGCCTATAATACTAACAATAATTAAAATAAAAGTAACAATATAAATACTAATTTTTTGGTGCTTTACCGTATTAACCATCCAATTTACAATATTGTTAATCCATTTTTTTTCTAAATGTTTTAAATGTTTTTCTTTGGGTTTTGGTAAAAAACTATATATAATAGGTATGATTAATAAGGACAAAATAAAAATTGCCATAATATTAATTGATGCAATAATACCAAATTCATTTAACACTTTAGATTTGGTAAAAATAAAAGTTGCAAAACCACTTGCCGTTGTTAAATTGGTCATTAATGTAGCATTGCCTATTTTTGATATTACTCTTTGTAATGATTTTGCTTGATTGCCATGATTTTTAATTTCTTGTTGGTATTTATGTATTAAAAATACGCAATTTGGCACGCCAATTACAATAATTAATGGTGGAATTAAAGCAGTTAATACCGAGACTTCATAACCCAACCAACCAATAATACCAAAGGCCCAAATTACACCAATAGTTACTACAGTTAAAGTGATGAGCGTCGCTCTAAAAGACCTAAAAAAAAAGAAAAATATTAAAGCAGTAATACCTAATGCGGCAAATACAAAAAACGACATTTCATTTTGTATATTTTGTGAATTTAGAGTTCTAACATAAGGCATACCAGACACATATACGTTTACAGCATTCTCTTTTTCAAAGGCTTCAATTTCTGGTATTAATTTATTAATAATAAAATTCTTTCGTATTTTAGTATTAATAATATCTTTTTTAATATAAACAGCAGTCCTAATTGTACCCGTTTCTTTATTAAATAACAAGTTATTATAAAATGGTAAATTGGTAAATAAATTTTCGGTAATTTTTTTTACTTCAGCATCTGTTTTTGGTTTTTTTTCGTAAAGAGGTTTTGCAATAAACTTTTTATTCCGTTTATCTTTTGTGAGTTTTTTAATATCGCTTATAGAAACGGTATATTCAACTTCGAGGAAACTGTCTATTTTTTTGGCAAACTTATTCCAGTTATTAAAGGTTTTTGCTGTAAGCATTGCCGAATCTTTTACGGCTAGTATGACAAGATTACCTTCTTCCCCAAAAATTTCTAAAAATTTATCGTAAGTTTTATTTACTTCATGATTGCTCGGTAATAAATTTGCTTCGGTATGAGAAAAACGGATGTTTTTAGATTGTAATACTAAAAAATAAGTTATTGCTACTAATAGCAATAATATAATATATTTCCCTTTTAAGATCACTCTAGAGACGACCGTCCAAAAACTCATTATAGTTAAATTATTAATTACAAACAAAGATATTAATTTATTCTGATATTTTAGAAGCACTTCATTTAATAATAAGTATATTTGTAAGTATTAAAGTGTTTTTTAAAAAATATGCTTATATTTGTGTGATTAACTTGAGAGTGTTTTTAATTAATGTCTAATTGTAAAACAAAAAAATAACAAGTATTATGGCAAAATTTGGTGATTTAATTAATTCTTCTTACCCAACTTTAATAGATTTTCATAGTAAAAATACTAAAGAAAATTCAATACTACAAAATACACTATATGACGTTGCAGTTGCTTTAGGCGATAAAGCAAAGGTAATTAAAATTGATATTGCTAAAAATGAAAAACTGGTTAACGCTTTGCGTATTAAAGGAAACCCTACTTTTATGATCTACAAAAAGGGTGAAATGAAATGGCGTCAATCTGGCGAACAAGATGCAAATACATTAATTAATTTAGTTAAGCAATTTGTTTAATCTTTTAATTTGAAAGATTTTCATTTTAATATTTTTTTTGATTTGGCAATATATTTTTGATTTACTTGAAAGGGTTTCTACAAAGGCAAAGAATTTTACTTTATTTCTTTGTGATTAACTGTTAGAACCATAAAAATATATTAATTTTATGTAATTTCTTAAAAAAAAGGAGTTTTTCCCCCTTCATTTTCAGGAAAAACCCTTATAGTTAAAATATTATTTTAATATATTTTTGCTTAATAAATTAAAACCCCTCTAATTATGAAACTTTCTAAGAAAAAAATCATGGAAAACTTCCAAAATGAGCTTATATTATTTCAAAATATTCCAAAAAAAAATTACGTTCAAAAGAAAGATAATAATGATCAGAATATACAGTATTCTAAAATCGACCCTTCTTTTTTAGATTTGCAAAAAATAAAAGTCACAAAAAATATTTATAAAATTAATAAACTATACAATACTCTTGTTTTAATTGAAAGAAGTAGTAGTGTAGAAGTTGCTAAAAAATATTTAAATGGTTTTTTAGAGGAAAGAGGAATTAATTCTCTTAAACAATTTATTAATAAACAACTTAGCTAATTAAAAATAGTTTTATAAAATTAAAATGAGTATTTAGACAGCGTCTTTTTCTTTAGAAAATTTATACTAAATAGTTAATTATAATTTACTTTTTACTTAGTTTTGCGTTATGATTAAATCTTATTTCGCAAAAATATATGCAAAAATAATTGCTAAAAATATTGAAAAATGGAGTAACAACCCTATAAAAACACAAGAAAAAGTTTTTAATAATCTAATTAGTTCAGCTAAAAATACTGTTTTCGGAAAAGAACATGCTTTTAATAAAATAAATACTTATCAAGATTATAAAAAACAAGTTCCAGTAAGAGATTATGAAGCTTTAAAACCTTATATAGAACAAATTTTAGATGGTGAAAACAATGTTTTATGGAAAGGTAAACCTATTTATTTTGCAAAGACCTCTGGCACAACTTCTGGTGCAAAATACATACCAATTACAAAAGAATCTATGCCTTACCACATAAGTGCAGCGAAAAGCGCATTGTTGCTTTATATACATAAAACAGGTAATGCAAATTTTGTAAATGGTAAAATGATATTTTTGCAAGGTAGCCCAATAATTGGCTTGAAAAGCAATATAAAAATAGGACGTTTAAGCGGCATTGTAGCACATTTTGTACCAAGATATTTACAAAAAAATAGATTGCCAAGTTGGGAAACTAACTGTATAGATGATTGGGAAACTAAAGTAAATGCTATTGTTAATGAAACTATTAATGAAGACATGACACTTATTAGTGGCATACCTTCTTGGGTACAAATGTATTTTGAAAAATTAATTGAGAAATCAGATAAAAAAGTAGGCGAACTTTTTAAGAATTTTAATTTGTTCGTTTATGGCGGTGTTAACTACGAACCCTACCGTCAAAAAATGGAAAACCTTATCGGAAGAAGTGTAGATTCTATTGAATTATTTCCAGCAAGTGAAGGTTTTTTTGCTTTTCAAGACGAACCTAACAAAAAAGGAATGCTCCTCTTATTAGATGGCGGAATTTTCTATGAATTTATTCCAGCAGACAATTTTTATAATAAAAATTCAATTCGAATTTCATTGAAAGACGTAAAATTAGATATTAATTATGTACTTATTATATCTACAAATGCAGGTCTTTGGGCTTATAATATTGGTGATACAGTACAATTTACTTCACTAAGACCCTATAGAATAATAGTATCTGGAAGAATAAAACATTTTATTTCTGCGTTTGGAGAACATGTCATTGCGAAAGAAGTAGAATATGCCATACAAAAAGCAGTTGAAAATACAGATATTAGAATTAACGAGTTTACCGTAGCGCCACAAATTACTCCAAAAAACGGATTACCATATCACGAGTGGTTTATTGAATTTGAAAATGAACCAAAAAATTTAGAAAAATTTGCATTAAAATTAGATGCCGAATTAGTAAAACAAAATGCCTATTACGAAGACTTAATAGTTGGTAAAGTATTAAGAACTCTAATAGTAACCAAAGTAAAACAAAACGGATTTCAAAATTACATGAAGTCTATTGGTAAATTAGGAGGTCAAAATAAAATACCTAGACTATCTGATAACCGTAAGATTGTTTGTAAATTAGAAATTCTAAAATAGCCGTTTAGATGACTTTTAATTTTTTTGATGCTTTTTTTTATTTCGATAATAAATAAAAATTCCTATTGCCAAAAATAAATATGGAAATAGCATTAAAAAGGTAATACCAGAATTTACACCTTCGGCTAAATCTTTATCCCCATACTCTACAACTGCTTTACACATAGCGCACTGCGATCTAGAAAATTGTGATAATAATAGAAACAATAATAGTATTTTGGTTTTCATATAAATTGTTTACTAATTTCTATTAAAAAACATAATAAGGCTTTATCATTAGGTAAACAATAACACCTGTAACAGCAACATAAACCCATATCGGAAAAGCAATTCTTGCTATTTTTTTATGCCCTTTAAAATCTTTATTCAATGCACTAACAAAGGTAGTTAATACAAAAGGAATTACTATAATAGATAAAATAATATGACTAATTAAAATAAAAAAATAAAAATATCTAATAAAACCGTTACCTCCAAATTTTGTATCTTCGGAGGTTATATGATATATGATGTAGAGAATTAAAAATAAAACAGATAAACCAATTGCACTTTTCATTAAAATTTCATGTAATTTTTGCTTTTTATTCTTAATTGCCCAAACTGCCGTAACTAATAATAAAGCAGTAATTGCATTTATTGTTGCATAAATTGGTGGTAAAAATATTGGTAGTTTATACGGTAAATCAATTACGAAAAGTGCGGCTACTGCTATTGGGATTACAATAGAAAGTATTACTATTGTTTTAGTGTATTTTTTAACTGTAATCATTGTTTTATTTTTTCTTACTTAAGAACTTTATTATTTTATTTTTTTGGTTCTATGTAATATTTAAACAAATATTAAAAAACAAAGATAAGAATAAGAAGAGAAATGATTTTAGTTATTTTAATAAAACATTTTAAGACTAATAAAATTAGATTACGTTTTTTGTTATGTTAAAATTCAGAATTAAAAAAGCAACGTAATAAATGTTACTTGATTATTTGTAATATTATTGTGTCTTTGTCGTCAAATAAAAAAGGGAAGATTATAACAATTAGTTTAAAAAAAGAATAAAATGACAGAATTATTAAATAAAGAAACATTTTTAAAAAAAGTATTTAACTACGAAAAAAACAAAGATTGGAAATTCAAAGGTAATTTACCTTGTATTATAGATTTTTATGCAGACTGGTGCGGTCCTTGTAAAATGATTGCTCCGGTTTTAGAAACTTTGTCTGAGGAGTATAAAGGTAAAATAAATATCTACAAAATCAATACTGAAATGGAACAAGAATTAGCGGCTGCTTTTGCTGTAAGAAGCATACCAACTATGTTGTTTATACCTAAAGAAGGACAACCAAAAATGGCTCAAGGAGCTTTACCAAAACATGAATTGGAACAAATTATTAATGATTTTTTGAAGGTGAAAAAATAATCAAGTTAGTTAGTCAGTAAATCATTTTCTACTAAATACTCTGCAATTTGTATTGCATTTGTAGCAGCACCTTTTCGTAAATTGTCTGAAACTATCCAACAATTCATTGTTTTTTCTTGCGAGTAATCTCTACGGATTCTACCAACATAAACAGCATCTTTACCTTGTGCATATATTGGCATAGGATAACTGTTTAATTTTAGATTATCTTGCACTATAATACCTTGTGTTTGTTGTAAAATTTGTCTAATTTTTTTAATATCAAATTCTTTTTCAAATTCTATATTTACACTTTCAGAATGTCCTCCAATTACAGGTATTCTAACTGCAGTTGCTGTAATTGCAATAGCCTTATCGTTTAGAATTTTTTGAGTTTCTCTAACTAGTTTCATTTCTTCTTTGGTATAACTATTTTCTTCAAAAACATCACAATGCGGAATTGCATTTTTGTGTATCGGATAATGATATGCCATTTCTCCTTTTATTCCATTAGACTCGTTTTTAAGTTGTTGCATAGCCTTAACGCCAGTGCCACTTATTGATTGATAAGTTGAAATAACTAAACGTTTAATAACATAATTTTTATGTAAAGGTGCTAGAGTTAATACCATTTGTATGGTAGAACAGTTTGGACTTGCAATAATTTTATCTTTTTTACTTAGTGTATTTGCATTAATTTCAGGAACAATTAATTTTTTGTCTTCGTACATTCGCCAAGCTGAAGAATTATCGATTACTGTTGTGCCAGTTACAGCAAATTTTGGCGCCCATTTTAAAGATATATTTCCACCAGCAGAAAAAAGAGCAATGTCTGGTTTTCGATCAACAGCATCTTGTAAACTAATAATTTTATGAGTTTTATTTTTATAAAGTAGCTCTTTTCCAATCGATTTTTCTGATGCAACGACTAATAATTCCGTTAATTTAAAATTCCGTTCTGCTAGTAACTCTAACATTACAGTACCAACCATGCCTGTTGCCCCTACTACCGCTATTTTCATTTTTTAAATTTTACAAAGATGCCTTGAGTTGACAAAGGTCGCAAAAAGAAATTGTTCTTTTGTACCTTTTTATTGTTTTTTTCTTCAGGAAATTTTAATATTGTGATTTATAATTTTTGAGTATTATTATAATTTTCTGCATCTTTAGGTAACTTACAAAATAAATTTACGAATCAAAAATTCAAAAGAGATTCAAAAATATTATATTTCCTTACGTAATCTAGCAACAGGTATATTAAGTTGTTCTCTATATTTAGCAACAGTTCTTCTAGCAATTAGGTAGCCATATTCTTTTAAGAGTGCTGCTAATTTCTCGTCAGTTAGTGGTTTTTTCTTACTTTCTTCATTAATAACTTTTTGTAAAATATTTTTTATTTCTTTAGTAGAGACATCTTCACCTTGATCATTTTTCATAGACTCTGAGAAAAAATATTTTATTAATTTTGTACCATAAGGAGTATCTACATATTTGCTATTAGCAACTCTCGAAACTGTAGAAACATCCATATTAATTTTATCTGCAATATCTTTTAAAATCATTGGTTTAAGTTTAACCTCATCTCCTGATAAAAAATAGGCTTCTTGGTGTTGCATAATTGCAGTCATAGTTAACATTAAAGTCTGTTGTCTTTGCCTTACTGCATCTATAAACCATTGTGCAGCATCTAACTTTTGTTTGATAAAAAAAACAGCTTCTTTTTGAGATTTAGATTTCTCTTTAGCGGCTGCATACCCTTTTAACATATTATTATATTCAAACGAAATATGCAATTCAGGTACATTTCTAGAATTTAATAATAAATCTAGTTTATCTTCTGTAATTTTAATTGTAAAGTCGGGTACTATTTGTTCTACAATTTTGGTATTACCAACAATTGCTCCTCCAGGTTTAGGGTTTAGTTTTGAAATTTCTTTAATAGCATTTTTTAATTGCTCTTTTGTAAAATCAAATTTTTGAATTAATTTAGAATAATGCTTTTTAGCAAAATAGTCAAAGGCATTTTCTAAAATATTTATAGCATCTATTCTTGCAGGTTTTTTTCTTTTTTGTTTTAGTTGAATTACTAAACATTCTTCTAAATTTCTTGCTCCAACTCCACTTGGTTCTAATTTCTGAACTTTTTTTAAAACGGATTCAACTTCTTCTTCGGTTGCTATAATATTTTCTCCAAAAGCCAAGTCATCAACAATATCTATAACAGTTCTACGTATATAACCACTATTATCAATACTGCCTACTAAAAATGTTGCAATTTGTCGTTCCTTTTCATTTAATATAAAGGTGTTTAATTGGCTTTTTAAATATTGATGAAATGATTTTCCAGCAGCGTAAGGTATGTGTTTATCTTGGTCATCTGCACTGTAATTATTTACTTGGGTTTTGTAATAAGGCGTATCGTCATCATTGATGTAATCATCTATATTAAGATCCATCGTTTCATTTTGTTCTTCATTATTAGAAAAATCATCTTCATTTTGAGTTTCTTCTTTACCACTATCTAAAGCAGGGTTTTCATCAATTTCTTGCTTTAGTTTTTGCTCAAATGCTTGCGTAGGTAACTGTATTAACTTCATCAACTGTATTTGTTGTGGAGATAATTTTTGTGATAATTTAAAATTTAAACTTTGTTTTAACATTTTTTACTTAGGATTTTTTAGACTAAAAACACTTATCAAAAGTACAAAATTTTGTTGAAACTAAAATAAGAATTAAGATCTAAATCTATTCGTTTACACTTTTTATATTAAAAATCGGCATTTTGAGGTGATCTAGGATAGGGTATTACATCTCTAATATTACTCATTCCTGTTGTAAATAAGACTAACCGTTCAAATCCTAACCCAAAGCCACTATGTACTGCAGTACCAAATTTACGTGTATCTAAATACCACCATAATTCTTTTTCATCTATATCTAGTGCTTTCATTTTTTCTTTTAAAACCTCTAAGCGTTCTTCACGTTGTGAGCCACCTACAATTTCCCCTATTCCTGGAAATAGCACATCCATAGCTCTTACCGTTTTACCATCTTCATTCATTCGCATATAAAAGGCTTTGATATTTGCAGGATAATCAAATAATATTACGGGGCATTTAAAATGTTTTTCTACTAAAAAACGTTCGTGTTCCGATTGTAAATCTACTCCCCATTTGTCAATGATATATTGAAATTTTTTCTTTTTATTTGGCTTACAATTACGTAAAATGGTTATGGCCTCGGTATAACTTACTCTTTTAAAACTATTTTCGGTTACAAACTGGAGTTTTTTTAATAAACTCATTGCACTTCTTTCTATTGTAGGTTTTGTACTTTCTTCTTTGGTTAAACGTTGGTCTAAAAATGCCAAATCATCTTTGCAATTTATTAAAATATACCGAATTACTTCTTGTATAAAATCTTCTGCCAAATCCATATTACCATCTAAATCACAAAAAGCAACTTCTGGTTCAATCATCCAAAATTCGGCTAAATGTCTTGTTGTGTTTGATTTTTCAGCTCTAAAAGTTGGTCCAAAAGTATATACTTTGCCTAAACCCATTGCATAAGTCTCTGCTTCTAGTTGCCCAGAAACGGTTAAATTGGTTTGTTTTCCAAAAAAATCTTGGCTATAATCTATTTTTTTATCTTCGTCTTTAGGTAAATTTTCTAAATTTAAATTTGTTACTGCAAACATTTCTCCTGCACCTTCGGCATCAGAACCTGTAATTATTGGTGCGTGGAAGTTATAAAATCCATTTTCAGTAAAATATTTATGAACCGCAAACGATAATGCTGAACGTAAACGCATTACTGCACTAAAAGTACTGGTTCGTATTCTTAAATGTGCATTTTCTCTTAAAAATTCAAAACTGTGTTTTTTTGGTTGAATAGGATATTGGTCTGCATTAGAATCGCCTAAAATCTCTAAGTGACTTACTTTAATTTCCAACAATTGTCCTTTACCTTGACTTTCAATCAAAATTCCTTTTACAGCAATAGCAGCACCTGTGGTAATTCTTTTTAAAAGAGATTCGTCTGTATTTTCAAAATCAACAACACATTGCATATTGTTTATGGTTGAACCATCATTTAGAGCAATAAACCGATTTGCTCTAAAAGTTCTGACCCAACCTTTTAACGTTATTTCTTGATTTTTTTTACCTGTTTTTAATAATTTTGCGACTGTTAATCTCATCTTAATTTTTTTTGAAAAGCAAAGATACATATAATGCAATTATTAAATTGGAGGTAGGTGATTTTTAAATCCATTTATTAAATATTAATATATAAAGCATCTATGTTGTTTTAACGTAAATATTAATTTTAAAAAGATTCATAACTTCAGATTTTCTTTAGATTTGATATTTATAATTGCATTATATAAAACTAAAATAATTTAATAAAAAAAAATTAATAAAATAGAGAATGAAAAAAATAATCTTGATTACAACCGTATTGGTATTTCTAACTTCTTGTGTTTCTAAAAAAAAGTACGTTGCTTTAGAGGAAGATTTAACCATCACTAGAGGTGAGTTACAAAAAACCACTATTGAAAAAGAAGAAATTGAAGCTAGGTTTGCAGTAATTAAAAAACGTGTTGCAGACTATAATACAAAAATCACTTCACTTACTGATTCTAAAACATCTTTAGAACAAGTAAATTCTTCGTTACAAGAATCTAATAATGAAAAATTAGTTCTAGTTGCTGATAATATGACTGTTTTATCAAAAAATATGCGTGATAAAATGAATGTAACACTTTCAAAGATGTCTTCAGAAGAATTGGCGGGAGCAAAAACCTTAAAAGACTCTATCAATTTGGCAATTTCATCTAATTTAAGAAAGTCTATTCAATATACTAATGTTGAAGGCGAAAAAGATATTAATGTAAATATTGATAAAACGGTTGTTATGATTTCTGTAGCAGATGATATGTTATTTAAAAGCGGAAGTCATAAAATAAATTCTAAAGCAAATGATTTATTACAAAAGTTAGCAGATGTTATTAATTCTGAACCAAGTATGGATGTTATGATTGAAGGTCATACAGATACAAAAACGATAAATACAGGATGTTTAAAAGATAATTGGGATTTAAGTGTAAAAAGAGCAACTTCAATTGTTCGTTTATTGCAAAGTAAATATAATGTAGATCCTTCTCGATTAATTGCATCGGGTAGAGGTAGTTATGTACCATTAACTGGAAATGAAACAGCAGATGATAGAGCACGTAATAGAAGAACAAATATTATTATTCTACCTAACCTAAATAAGTTTTTTGCTTTATTAGCAGCAGAAGAAGAAGAAATTCTGAATTAAAATTTATTTAAAACACTAATTTCCCCCTCCAACGACGAAAAAACTCAGTTTCTAGTCGTTGGTTTTTTTTTGGGATTCTTTAATATGCATTTAATTAGATTATCTTAATATAAGGAAATAGAAATATTAACTCAAAGTAAATATTTACAAGAACATTATTCTTACTTTTGTAGTATGTTAGCATATAAAAATCAATCAAAAACACCATTATCCTCTTTAGGTGAATTCGGTTTAATAGACCATTTAACAAATACTTTTGCAATTCAAAATAAATCTACTTTAAAAGGAGTAGGAGATGATGCTGCCGTTTTACAACTAAAAAATAAAACTTTAATTACCACCGATTTGTTAGTGGAAGGTGTGCATTTTGATTTGACGTATATGCCATTAAAGCATTTAGGTTATAAGGCTGTAATGGTTAATTTATCTGATATTTATGCAATGAACGGTAATGCAACTCAAATAACGGTTTCAATTGCAGTATCTAATCGTTTTACTTTAGAAGCTTTAGAAGAACTGTATGCAGGTATTCATTTAGCGTGTAAAAACTATAAAGTAGATTTAATAGGTGGAGATACTACCTCATCAACTACAGGTTTATGGATTAGTATTACTGCAATTGGTGAAGCAAAAACAGAAGATATTACATATAGAAACGGTGCAAAACCAAATGATTTATTAGTAGTTACAGGTGATTTAGGAGCAGCATATTTAGGCTTACAAGTTTTAGAGCGTGAAAAACAAGTTTTTGCTGTAAACCCAAAATCACAGCCAGAATTAGATAGATATACCTATTTGGTAGAGCGTCAATTAAAACCAGAAGCAAGAAAAGATATTATTAAAATTTTAAAAAATTTAAAAGTAAAGCCAACAGCAATGATTGATATTTCTGATGGACTTTCTTCAGAAATATTGCATTTATGCAAGCAATCTAATGTTGGTTGTGATTTATATGAAGATAAAATACCTCTAGATCAACAGGTAATTTCTACTTGTGAAGAATTTAATATGAACAGCACAACAGTTGCTTTAAGTGGAGGCGAAGATTATGAACTACTTTTTACAATTTCTCCATCAGACTTTGATAAAATCAAAGGAAATCCTAATTTAACAATTATTGGTCATATGACAGCTAAAAATGCAGGTGTAAGTTTAGTAACTAGAGCAAACCAAAGAATAGAATTAACTGCTCAAGGTTGGCAGTCTATTTAGTTCTTTTTAGAAACTGTTGTATAAAAATCTTTTAAATAAAAAGGCTCAAAATAGGCAATATTCTCAAATTCTTTACCTTTAAATTTTTGAAATGCTAATTTAGTCATTTCTCTTGCTGAAGGATTGTATTGATCTAAAAAAATAGCGTTTTTATGTTTTATAATTTCTTTTGTTTTTGTAGAACCATCACCTAAAAAAACAACAGTATCTTTTTCTAAATATGTTGCAAAAGAATTTTTTTCTAAAATAGTATTAAAAGTTTTTTTTACAAACTCGTGATTTTTATTAAATACGGCGGTATAAACCTCTTGTCTTCTTGCATCTAATAACGGAATTATAAATCCGTTATTAACCTTTGTAGCATTTGCTAAAATTTCCATAGTTGGTATAGAAATTAGTGGGATATCTAGCCCAAAGCATAAGCCTTTTGCTGCCGAAACGCCAATACGTAAACCAGTAAATGACCCAGGCCCTTTTCCGATAGCAATTGCAGATAAATTTTTTAAAGTAAGTTTAGATTCCGCTAGAACTGTATGGATAAAAGGAGTTAGTTTTTCGGCATGAGAGAAATTAGTTTCACAAAACTCTTTTAACGCGACTAACTTTCCGTCCTTAGAAATACTAACCGAACAGTTTTTAGTAGCGGTTTCTATATTTAATATAAATTTTGGAAAATTCATTTATTACAAAGGTAAATATTTTACTCTATTACAATTGGAATTCCGTAATAAAATTCTAGTAGCTTTGTTCTAAAAACATAACTATACTTGGCTCTAATTACATTAGATTTTGCATTTATTAAACGTGTTCTAACTTGTTCAAAATCAAAAGAATTTGTGGCACCTATTTTATATCTTTCTTGTGCAAAATCAAAAGATAATTCTTGTGCCTCTAAAGATTTTTTTGCGGCTTCATATTCTTTTAAAGTTGCCTTTGCATTGATATAGGCTCTTTCTATATCTTCTCTTAACGCTCTTTTTTGATCTTCTAAATCTGTTTTTGCAATTTCTTGATTTATTTTTGCTTTATTTACATCTGATTTTATTTGGCCTCTACTATAAATAGGAATGCTAACATTTAAACCAAAAAATTGACCAAAATTGTTATCAAATTGTTCAAAAATTCCGTTTTTCACTAATATTTGAGGTCCTAAAGGGTTATTAATATCTGGGACATAAAAATCATCATCTCGACCTTGTATATGACTATAAATCGTACTTAAATTTCCGCTTAATGAAACTGTTGGTAAAAAATTACCTTTAGCAATTTTTATATTAGTAGCAGTATTTTCAATACTTAATTCGGCGCTTTTAATTTCAGGTTGGTTTTGAACAGAAACATTAAAAATTTCTTCGGTATTATTATAATTTAATTTAAGATTATTTAGTTTAATTTCAATTTCTTTAATATCGAAGTCAGTATTTGAAATTTGTAATATTTGTGATAAACTTAATAGTGCAAGATCAATATCATTTTGTGCAATAACAATTGCATTTTCATCGTTAGATTTTGTTGCTTCAATTTCTAACAAATTACCTTTTGGTTGTGTGCCAGCATTGATTAGTTCTTGTGTTCTTTTTAATGATTTTTCAGTTATTTCTAGATTACTTTCAGCAACTTTTAGACTTTCTTTTTGAAATAAGATATTAAGATAAGAATTAACAATATTTAAAGAAATATCATTTTTCATTTTTTCTAAATCGTATTTGCTTATTTCTCTATTTTTTTCGGCTCTTAATAATCCATTTTTAATGCTAAAACCATCAAATAAAACAACCGAGGCGTTAATGCCAAAACTAGTTGCCCTATTTGCTGCATTATCTCTTGAGTTTGTTACAGGGTTAAAATTAGAACCAAAATTAAAATTTTGTGATGCGGATCCAGAAACATTTGGCAACCTATTATTTTTCGCAATTATAAGGTCTTCATCAATTAACAGGTTTGTTTGTACGGTTCTTTTAATAGTTAAATTATTTTCTAGAGCATAATCAACACATTCTTTTAAAGTCCATTTTTTTTGTGCATAAGAAAAACTAATGTTTATTATGATTAACATTAAGGTGATTTTTACTTTCATAGTTTTATACTGAATACTAAACATGTATTATTTAAGTTAATAAAATTTCTATAATGTAATTGTATGACGTCTAATTTGTTTAAATGTTACAAAAATATTAAAATTTAAACAACCCTTTCCTTTTTAAATTAAAAATTAGATAAATAACTAAAAATGACTATTAAAGAAAACCTAAAAAACGAAAATAGTTACTTTTTTCTATTATATATAGGTAAAAATAAAAAGGAAAGACCGCCAAAAAGTAATACCATTATAGTTTGTGATGACCACATTAAAAGCCCAAATGAAGTACCAGATTCTTTATTAATACCGTAAAGAAGTAATGCTTTAAATACAAATACAGGATATGCACCAAAACCACCATTTGTAATAGACATGGCAATTGCACCAGCAATGAAACCAACTAGTATGGCTTCAAAAGAGAGTTTAGAAGTTTCGGGTATAGTAAAGGTTACAGCCCAAAACATAAGGATATACATTAGCCAAATAAAAACGGTATGAAATACAAATGCTCCTTTTTTTTTCATTTTAAAGATACTTGTAACACCCTCTATTAATCCATTAAAAAAAATTTTAATTTTTAAGACAATTTTATGAGTTGATTTTTTTAATAACTTAAAGCCAATAAAAAACAGAAGTACTATTATTAAGAGTATAATTATTTTAGTTGTTGGGTTTGTATTAGAAAAATATTCTAAGATCAAATTTGCTTGTAAAAAAAACACAATTCCTAAAATAATTAAAAGCATAATTATATCTGCAATTCTTTCAGCAACAATAGTTCCAAGACCTTTTTCAAAAGGAATATTTTCATATTTAGCCATAGTAGCAGCTCTGCCAATTTCACCAGACCTAGGTATTGCTAAGTTTAATAAATAGGCAATTAATACTGCCATAATACTATTACCAAGGCGAGGTTTAAAACCTAGAGGCTCTAGCATAAAATGCCAACGGTAAGCTCTAGAGATATGACTTAAAATCCCAAAAAATAAAGAAAGAAAAATCCAATAATAATTTGCGTGTTTTAAGTCGTAAATTATTTTATTTAATTCTTTAGGAGTAAACTTATTGAGATAATACCAAATTAAAAATGCTCCAAATAAAATTGGAAGTAGAATAAATAATGATTTTTTAAATTTTTTATTCAATTTTAAGTAAGCAAGTTTTTATCATTTGGAAAAACTAATGAGGGTTTATAAACCTTCGCTTTTTTAACAGACATATTAGCAAATGTTATTAAAATAAGTGTATCACCAACTGCAACTCTCCTAGCTGAAGCACCGTTTAAAATAATTTCGCCACTTTTGCGAGTTCCAGGTATCACATAAGTTTCTAAACGTTGCCCATTATTATTATTTACGACTAATATTTTTTCGCCTTCAATAATATTTGCAGCATCCATTAAATCTTTATCAATAGTAATACTGCCAATATAATTTAAATTAGCTCCAGTTACTTTAACACAATGAATTTTTGACTTTAAGACTGTTATTTTCATATTTTATAAACTAATATTATCAATTAATCTTACATCTCCTGCAAAAACAGCAATAAAAGCTCTTAACTTTATATCTTTTACGCTACTTTTCTTTAAAGATGTTTCAGTTGCAATGATAAAATATTCTAATTTTAAATTCGTCTGTTTTTCAAATTTTTTATAAACCCATTTTATTACCTCGTCTGCGTTTTTTTTTATAAATTTTTTCTTCGCTTTTTTAAGTATCTTATAAATAAAAGGCGCTGCTTTTCTATGGGTCTTTGTTAACCTAATATTGCGAGAACTCATTGCTAAACCGTCTTTTTCCCTAAATATTTTACAACCAATAATTTTAATAGGTAGTTTTTCTAGCGCTACTAATTTTTTAATTATTTGTAATTGTTGAAAATCTTTTTCGCCAAAATAAGCAACATTAGGTTTAACAATTTCAAAAAGTCGTTTAACAATGGTTGCAACTCCATTAAAATGATCCTTTCTAAATGTACCTTCCATTTCATTTTCTAGACCACCAAAATCAAAATACTGTGCATTTATTTTAGTAGTATAAATTTCTTTTATACTTGGCGTAAAAACAAAATCACATTTTATTTTTTTTAATAATTTTAAATCTGCTTCTAAAGTTTTAGGGTATTTTATTAAATCTACTTCATTATTAAATTGAGTCGGATTGACAAAAATACTAACAACAACGAAGTCATTCTCTTTTTTTGCTTTTTTAATTAGAGATAAGTGACCTTTATGAAGCGCACCCATAGTTGGCACAAAAGCAATGGATTGGTCGTTTTTAAAACTCGTTATTTTACCTTGCAATAGTTCAATAGTAGTAAAAACTTTCATTATTAAATGTTAATTACTAGTTAAAAGAGTGTAAACTTAATCTTTTCCTGCGAATTTTATACAAATTTTCGTATTTTTGCGACCTGTAAACTTTTCAAAAAAAAAACAAAGATAAAAGAACACTATTTTAAATAAAGAGTTTACTAATATTATTCTAAATTTTATAAAAGAATTAGAATTTCCCTAAAATATTTAATACTCAAGTTAAACTATCATTTTTCTAGAGTTAAAAACAAAATATGAAAGATAAAAAAATTTTATATATTTCATCTGAAATGATGCCATATCTGCCAGAGACTGAAACTTCTAAAATGGCTTTTGAAATGGCAAAGAAGATGAACCAAAGAGGAGCACAAATTAGAGTGTTTACACCTAGGTTTGGTTTAATTAATGAAAGGAGACATCAATTACATGAAGTTATTCGTTTATCTGGTATGAATTTGATTATTAATGATATAGATATGCCTCTAATAATTAAAGTAGCCTCTATACCTAAAGAAAGAATGCAAGTTTATTTTATTGATAATGATGAATACTTTAAACGAAAAGCGATATTTACTAATGAAGACAATGTACTGTTTGAAGATAATGATGAACGCGCAATATTTTTTGCAAAAGGCGTTATAGAAACAGTTAAGAAATTAAACTGGGCGCCAGATATTATTCATATAAGCGGTTGGATGACTTCATTATTACCTTTATATTTAAAAGAGTATTATAAAAATGACACTTTATTTACAGATTGTAAAGTAGTTGTTTCTTTATATAATGAGCCTTTTGAAGGTAAATTAAGTAATACTATTATTGATAAAATTAAGTTCGATAATATTGAAGAAAGCAAAGTAACCACTATAAAAGAAGCCACTTTTAATAATTTATCAAAAATTGCAGTCGATAATTGCGATGCTGTTATTAGAGGTAGTTTTTCTTTACCATTAGAATTAAACACTTATTTAGAAAACTGTAACAAGCCCGTTTTAAACTATAAACCTGAAGAAGAGTTTGTAGATGCTTATATGGCATTTTATTTAAATGAAGTTTTAGGGCTAGAAGAGTAAAAATCAATAAAAATTTCGAAATTAAAATAATTAAATGAAAAATTTTTTAAAATATTTGACAATAATTTTTGTAATAGTTAGTATAGTAGCCTGTGAAACAGATTTTGAAAACATAGGAGCTACTTTAGTTGACAATGATAATTTTAATACTAACAAAGCAACTTATGAAGTATTTGCATATACAAAAGATGTAGAAAAATCTAGAGTTGAAAACCTCGGAGTAAATAGTTTAGGAATTTATAACCCTAAAGATCAAAATAAAAATAGTAAATATGGTATTTTTAGAGCTAATGTTGCAACACAATTAAGTGTGCCAGCAAGTGTAGATTTTGGATTAAACCCAACTATTGACGCCGTAGTATTAGACATTCCTTATAGCGCTACTAATGATGGAACAGGTGAAAATAACAAACCAAAATTTATATTGAATAATATTTATGGAAATCAAGAAATTGAATTTCTATTAAGAGTATCTAGACTAAATACTTTTTTAAATACATTAGATCCAGAAGACCCAACAAAACCAAAAAAATATTACTCTAATAGAACGTACAATAAATTAGAAGAGTTATTTGCAGGTAATTTTAAACCCAATAAAAATGATACTGTATTATATGTGTTAAGAGCAGGTTTTGAACCTACAATTGAAAGTTTAGATTTTAATTACGACACCATTAAAAAATCGGATAATGCTCCCTCAATAAAACTGCCATTAGATCATGATTTTTTTAGAACTAATTTTGTAGAAAACACAGACACAAGTATTTTTGAAAGTCAAGAGTTATTTACTCAATTTTTTAACGGTTTATTACTTGAGTCTGAAGGAGATGACGGATCAGTAATGTTATTAAGTTTTGTTGCTGCAACTTTAAATATTTATTATACTAATGATGTATTAACTGATGAAACAGTAGGAGAAAATGCTGTAGATTTAAATGGTGATGGTGATACAACCGACGAAGATGTTCCAGTAAAAACAAAGCAAACTATGACTTTCGGGTTTAACGGAGTAAGAACTAATGCTTTTGAGAGAGATTATTCAGGTTCAGTTATAGAATCTGCGTTAGACAATATAGACGAAAACAAAAAATTATACGTACAAGGAGCGCAAGGCTCTTTGATTTCTTTAGATGCTTTTAACACTGTTGATTTAGCAACAATTAGAGCAGAAAATTGGTTGATAAACGAAGCAAATTTAGTTTTCAATATAGATCAAGACGCTAGCGGAAAAACAGTTCCTACACGATTATTTTTATATAAATTAGATGAAGAAAATAATGAAAACACACAAATTTTAGATATCTTAACCGAAGGCGAAGCAATTTATGATGGTAATTTACAAAATGACGGAGATGATGGAGATGATACAACAATAGAACAACCTTTAAAATATCGATTTAGAATTACAGATTATTTAGCTGAAATTTTAAAAAACGAAGACGAAACACCCGTAAAATTTGGAATAAAAGCATTTCATATAACCGATTTACCAAACTTAGAAAACCCCGCAGATATTATTGTGAAAAATTTTAGTTGGAATCCAAGAGGTGTTATTCTTTACGGAAATGATTACTTAGAAACCGATGCCGACTATGACAAGAGATTAAAATTGGAAATTTTTTATACAAAATTAAACGAATAAAATGAATTTTTATGTGCGGAATTACAGGTTATATAGGTTTTAGAGACGCTTACCCGATTATTATAAATGGTTTAAAACGTTTAGAGTATAGAGGTTATGATAGTGCGGGATTAATATTATATGATGGCGATACCATTAAAATGTCAAAGACAAAAGGTAAAGTCTCTGACTTAGAAAAACAGGTTGAAAAAGAAATATCTAAAGGCGGTAATATAGGTTTTGGACATACAAGATGGGCAACACATGGTGTTCCAAATGATGTAAACTCACACCCTCATTTTTCAGAATCCGAAAACTTAGCCATAGTTCATAATGGTATTATAGAAAACTACGATACTATTAAAAAAGAATTAATTAATAGAGGCTACACTTTTAAAAGCGATACAGATACCGAAGTTTTAATAAATTTAATTGAAGAAGTAAAAAAACAAGAAAATGTAAAACTAGGTAAAGCCGTACAAATTGCATTAAGTGAAGTAGTAGGTGCTTATGCCATTACCGTTTTTGACAAAACCAAACCAAATGAATTTGTTGTGGCAAGACTAGGAAGCCCAATTGCTATTGGAATAGGAACTAATAATAAAGAATTCTTTATAGCCTCTGACGCATCTCCTTTTATAGAATACACTAAAAATTGTGTCTATTTAGAAGATGGCGAAATGGCAATTATAAAAATAGGCAGAGCAATTAGAGTACGCAAAATACAAGACGATTCTTTAGTCGATTATTCCGTTTTACAATTAAAATTAAATTTAGAACAAATTGAAAAGGGCGGTTATGATCATTTTATGCTAAAAGAAATTTATGAACAACCCAAAGCAATAACCGATACTTTTAGAGGTAGAATGTTAGTTAACAAAGGGCTGATTAGAATGGCTGGAGTTGATGATAATATACAAAAATTTTTAAATGCTAAAAGAATTATTATTGTTGCTTGCGGTACTTCATGGCATGCAGGGTTAGTAGCAGAATACCTTTTTGAAGATATTGCAAGAATACCTGTTGAGGTTGAATACGGCTCAGAGTTTAGATACCGAAACCCAATAATAAATGAAGATGATATTGTTATTGCTATTTCACAATCAGGCGAAACAGCAGACACACTTGCAGCAATTAAAATGGCAAAATCAAAAGATGCTTTTGTTTTTGGTGTTTGTAATGTTGTTGGATCATCTATTGCACGAGAAGCTCATGCAGGTGCTTATACACATGCAGGACCAGAGATAGGCGTTGCTTCCACCAAAGCATTTACTACACAAATTACACTACTATCATTAATCGCCTTAAAATTAGGATTAGCAAATGGTAATATTTCAAAAACAAATTACCATACTTACTTACGAGAAATGGAATTAATTCCTAAGAAAGTAGAAAGTTTATTAGCCATAAATGATAAAGTGAAATATATCGCAAATATTTATAAAGATGCAACTAACTTTTTATATTTAGGTAGAGGTTTTAATTTTCCAGTAGCCTTAGAAGGTGCATTAAAATTAAAAGAAATTTCTTACATTCATGCAGAAGGATACCCTGCTGCCGAAATGAAACACGGTCCAATTGCATTAATTGATGAAAATATGCCCATTGTAGTTATTGCAACTCGCAAGGGTCATTATGAAAAAGTAGTGAGTAATATTCAAGAAATTAAAGCAAGAAATGGTAAAATTATTGCCATTGTAACCCAAGGCGATACCACAGTAAAAGAAATTGCAGATCATGTCATTGAAGTACCAGAAACTATAGAAGCATTTACACCTTTATTGACTACAATACCATTGCAATTATTATCCTATCATATTGCAGTAATGCTAGATAGAAATGTAGATCAACCAAGAAATTTAGCAAAAGCGGTTACTGTGGAGTAGTTTACTTAATTATTTTTATTAAAACTATAATTGACTAAACAAGTACACGTTAAACGGTTAATTAAACAAAAATCATGCAATTTAGAAGATTTAATTTACGAAAAAAACCAAACAACAAAAGAGGTTTTATTATGATTTTATTACTTTTTATTATTATTTATTTTTGGTTTAATACCGATAAATTATTACAATTATTTTTTAATTAATTCAACAACTTCCTTCTAATTTATTTTCATTAGTAATTCCATCAGGATCTGTCATATTGAATAGCAACTACGCCTTCATATTTTCTGGAAAAATAATGCTTTGGTTATATGGTCGCCAACCTGAAAAATGGACTGGATTGGGTTTATTATAAAATCTTTACGTAACTTTGCAACAGTTACTTCACTATATTAAATTATTTTAAAAGCACTCCATTTTAAAATAGGAACAACTAATTAAAAAAAAGCAACTCGAAAATGAGTAAAAAGAAAATTTATAAAAAAAAGAATAATATTATTAAACAATTAACACGTAATATATTACAAGTATTAAATAAAGATAAAGAAATCCTTAATTACAAACAGATTTCATCTAAAATAGGAATAACAGATTCTAATGGTAAAAATCAAGTTTTAAGAAAACTAATAGAACTAGTTGGTCAACAAAAAATAAAAGAAATTGATCGAGGAAAATTTCAAACGATATCAACCGAAAAACATTATATAGGTAAAATAGATATCAATGCAAAAGGTAATGGCTATGTGATTTGTGAAAGTTTAGAACATGATATATATATACCTAACCGAAATTTAAACCATGCATTACATAATGATATTGTTAAAATTTATACTTACCAACGTAAAGTAAACGGTAAACAAGAAGGAGATATTATTGAGGTTATAGAAAGAGCAAAAACCGATTTTGTAGGTGTTTTACAACGTAATAAAAATTTTGGATTTGTAATAGCAGACGACCATAAAATGTATGTCGATATATTTGTACCACTAAAAAAAATAAAAGATGCAAAAGATGGCGATAAAGTATTGGTTACTATAAAAGATTGGCCAGATAATTCTAAAAACCCATTTGGTGAAATTATTGAAGTTTTAGGTAAACCAGGAGATCATGACACAGAAATTCATTCCATTTTATTAGCGTACAATTTACCCTATAAATTTCCTAAAAAAGTAGAAGAAGACGCCTCAAGATTACCAATAGAAATTACGAAAGAAGAAATTGCAAAGCGAAGAGATTTCAGAAATACGCTCACCTTTACTATAGACCCTGCAACAGCAAAAGATTTTGACGATGCATTATCCTTTAAAATTTTACCTAACAAAAATTATGAAATAGGAATTCATATTGCAGATGTAAGCCATTATGTACAAGAAGAAACCATTTTAGAAGACGAAGCATACAATAGAGCAACCTCTGTTTATTTGGTAGACAGAGTTGTTCCTATGTTACCAGAAGTATTATCAAATAACGTTTGTTCACTAAGACCTAATGAAGAAAAATTAACATTTTCAGCAGTTTTTGAGCTCGATAAAAATGCCCATTTAAAAAACCAATGGTTTGGTAGAACAGTAATTTTCAGCAATGCTAGGTTTGCTTATGAAGAAGCACAAGTTATCATAGAAAATAATTTAATACGCGATACTGCATCTCTTGACCTAACAATCCCTAAAACGATATCATTAACCAAAAAAGAATATAAAGTAACACCAGAAATAGGAGAAGCAATTCTAACCCTAGACAAACTAGCCAAAATTTTAAGAGCCAAAAGAATGAAAGAAGGCGCCTTAACATTTGATAGAGCAGAAGTTCGTTTTGATTTAGATGAAAAATCAAACCCTATAGGTGTGTATTTTAAAACTCAAAAAGATGCCAATAAATTAATTGAAGAATTTATGTTATTAGCTAATAAAAAAGTAGCGCAATTTATAGGTAAAAAGAAAAATGGTCAGCCAACAAAGCAGACTTTTATTTATCGAATTCACGATGAACCAGATGTATCTAAATTAAATGATTTACAACGTATTGTAAATAATTTTGGATATAAAATACAAACAGACACTAGAGAACATATCACACAATCGCTACATAAATTATTAATTGATGTTAAAGGCACACCCGAACAAAATATGGTAGAAACCTTAACAATAAGATCTATGAGTAAGGCTATTTATACAACACAAAATATAGGTCATTACGGATTAGCATTCGATTATTATTCACATTTCACCTCACCAATTAGACGCTATCCAGATGTAATGACACATCGTTTATTACAGTATTATTTAGATGGAGGAAAATCACCAAATGCAACATCTTACGAAGAAAAATGTGAACACTCTAGCGAAAGAGAATATATGGCAACAAAAGCAGAAAGAGACTCTATTAAATACATGCAAGTAAAATATATGCAAGACCACCAAAACAAAATATTTAAAGGTGTAATTACTGGTGTTACTGAATGGGGAATTTACGTAGAAATTATAGAAAATAAATGTGAAGGTATGGTACGAGTAAAGGATATAAAAGACGATTATTATACCTTTGATGAAAAACAATATGCCATGGTCGGTCAAGCAACTAAAAATGTAATAACTTTAGGTGATGAGGTACAAGTAAAAGTAAAAAAAACAGACTTAGAGCGCAAACATTTAGATTTTTATTTAATTCAAGATTTATAAATCATTTTGATTTTACCTCTGCGAGATAAATGCTAAGTTAACTCTTTTTTTAGTAATAAAAATTTAACATTTTAAGTTTTTATTTTAATTTTTTACGAATATCACTTTTTAATCTACTAGAAAGTAAATCTAAATGCAATGCTTTTTTAAGCAGTTTTGTATTTGTTTTGTTATAGGTAAATAAGGAATAAACTTCAGCTAAAGTTAAGCAACTTTTAGTAGTTTTTATTAGAATTAGTTCATCACCTTTTTTAACGCTTCCTTCTTGTAAAACTCTAAAATAAATGCCGCTAAAAGTAGTGTTTAAAAATTGTTTCACTATTTTTTGAGATCCAAAACGATACCCTAAAGTAGCGCAAGGTAACCTGGGCTGTGATACTTGAATGATCGTATTATTTATTTTAAAAGTATCGCCAATTTTTATTTTTGTTTCATCAAGATTATCAATTGTTAAGTTTTCACCAAACATGCCGTTAGTAAAATCTAAATTAGGATATAATTCTTCAAAATAGCCATAATTATTTTTACCAAAAGCATAAACAGCCATATTTTCTCCGCCATGATATTTTCTGTCTACTACAGCGTCATTTTTTACATCCTCTTTACCTAAATAAATCGAAGTATCTACAGAGGTTTTATAAATACCGGTGTAACGAGTACGACCATTAAAGGTAATTTCTCTTTTTTCTGCTATGTTAACGGATTGTATTTTCATTTTAGATATTATTTTTAGGTCACACTTAAACTAACCACATTTCCTTCATTATTACGCACGTTAAAAACACGACCATCTTCAAAAATAAGATACTGCCCTTTTATACCTTTTAGTTTCCCTTCAAAATTTGGTGTTTTTTCTAAATTTATACTTTTTATTTTGGTTGGATATTGTAAAACAGGAAAATTCATAGTAAGTACATTTTCATTATTTTCTAAAAAATAAGATTTTACTTCGGGCGGAATATGCATCGCTAATTTTTTTACCTCAGCAGTTAAATCAATATCTAAAATAGCATTCTTTAACATTTTTTGCCAACTTGTTTTATCAGATACAAATTCTTTTAAAGCAACTTCAGTAATTCCTGCTAAATAGCGATTAGGTACCTCTAACATTATAATGGCTTTACTTGCGCCTTGATCTATCCACCTTGTTGGTACTTGTAGTTTACGGGTTACACCAACTTTTACAGCACTACTTAAAGCCAAATAAACAATGTGTGGTTGTAATTGCGCCTGTTTTTCATAGGTTAAATCTCTATCTTCAATACCTAAATGTGCAGTACTTAACTCTGGTTTCATAATCCAATCTCCAACTTGAGCAGATTTATAAAAACAATTGTAACAATGCCCTTGACGGAATATTTTTTTATTTAAACCACAACATAAGCATTGGTATTTTTCAAAAGTAATTTCTATATTCTTATTTAATAATTGGTTTACATTTATAAAATCAGTATCCATTTCTAAATAATATTGAATTGGCGATTCAAATTCAGTCAACATTTTTTTTAATACTCCTTGATAATTCATTGTTTATTAGGTTATCTAATTACGATTACAAAAATAGATACCAGTAAAGATACTACTTACTTACAACCGAAATTATATTTTTAACAATCTCTGCAACTTCTCTAGCTTTATTTATAGCTTTATTTACAATAGTAACATGTCCCATTTTACGGAATGGTTTAGTTAATTTTTTACCATAAATATGTGGGGTAACACCATCTATTTTTAGAATTTCTTCTATATTTTTATAATGTACATTACCAATATGGTTTACTGCTCCAACTAAATTTACCATAACCGAAGCAACTTTATTTTCGGTGTTTCCTAATGGTAAATCTAAAACAGCTCTTATATGTTGTTCAAATTGATTAGTATAACTGCCTTCTATACTAAAATGACCACTATTATGAGGTCTTGGTGCAACTTCATTAACTAGGATATCATCGTTTTGAGTTTGAAATAACTCTACCGCTAATAAACCAACATGTTTAAATGCGTTAGTAACTTGTAAAGCTATTTTTTGTGCCTTTTCTGCAACTTCCTTTGAAATTCTTGCTGGACAAATTACATATTCTACTTGATTTGCATTTGGGTGAAACTCCATTTCAACAACAGGGTAGGTTTTAATGTTACCTGAAACATTTCTTGCTACAATTACAGCTAATTCATTTTTAAACGGAATAACCTCTTCAATAATACAACTTACATTTGGTAAAGAAGCTAAATCTTGTGCTGTATTTAATTTTTTAACACCCGTACCATCATATCCAAGCGTATCAGATTTCCAAATACAAGGATAATTAAGTTTTGCCTTTTCTAAATCTTTTTTAGAAGCATATCGTTGATAATTTGCCGTATTAATTCCATTTTTAACGTAAAAATCTTTTTGAAGCCCTTTATTTTGAATAATCTGTAAAACTTTGGGCTGAGGATAAATTTTAACACCCTCCTCTTCTAACTGTAATAAAGCTTTAATATTTATATGCTCAATTTCAAGAGTTAGAACATCAACAGTTTTCCCGAAATTATATACATCTTCATAATTAGACCAATCACCAATAATAAATTCGTTTGCAATTTGAGCACAAGGAGCATCTTTTGAATTTTCTAAAACACAGGTATGAATATCGAATTTTTGCGTTTCGGTTAATAACATTCTACCTAATTGTCCACCACCTAGAATGCCTAATTTAAAATTGGAAGAGTAGTAGTTTTTCATAGTACATTTCTAGGTTTTGTCAACTAATTATTTTGTTTTACTTAAGTACAAAAACGCTATTTCTAACTAGAAATAAGAGATTTCAAATGTAGTTAAAATTAGGCGATTTAAAACATTTTTTTGGAGTTTCTAAAAAATAGCAACCTTATTTTTAGACCTAAATATTTTACAAAGTCAAATATAGTTATAAAAAATAAAATGAATAAAATGAATGAATAAATAGTACATATTAAGGTTGAAAATTTTATTTTTGTGAAAAATAAAAACAATGATGAAGTATTGGAAAAAATACACCAAAGAAGAACAAAATAAACGCATTGACGATGCTTTAAGTAAAAATGTAAATTTTTTAACAGATGTTAGTTTAGGGTATCCAGCATCTAAATTAGATGAAACAGTATTTTCGAGTAATGCACCATTTTTAAAAGACTCTCCATTATTGCGTTCTTTTGTTGCAAACCCAAATCATATTGGTTGCCATACTACAGGAATTTCAGAAACGGCATTTAGCGGAACTCATGAAATTGAACGCGAAGTTTTACAGGTATTAGCCGTTGATATTTTTAAATGTAAAGACGGTAATTTTGATGGTTATATTGCTACTGGAGGAACGGAAGCAAACATACAAGCAATGTGGATTTATAGAAATTTGTACAAACGCGAATTTAATGCTAAACAAGAAGAAATTGTTATTATTTGTTCCGAAGACTCGCACTATTCTATGCCAAAAGGAGCAAATATTTTAAATTTAGATATCGTTTTTGTTCCAGTTGAATTTTATACACGTGAAATAGAAGAAGCACAATTAAATCAAGTTGTGAATGAACAAAAAGAGAAAGGCAAAAAATATTTTATTGTAGTTTCTAATATGGCAACTACAATGTTTGGTTCAGTTGATAGCCCTGAATTATATGCTAAAGTTTTATTAGCGCAAAAAGTAGATTTTAAGATTCATATTGACGGTGCTTTTGGCGGATTTATTTATCCGTTTCATAAAGAAAAAACAGCAGTTAATTTTACTAACGAACACATAAATTCTATTACAATTGATGCCCATAAAATGTTACAAGCACCTTACGGAACAGGTATTTTTTTATGCAAAAAAGGATTGATGAAAAACACCTTAACCAAAGAAGCGCAATATGTAAATGGTATGGATTTAACCTTTGTTGGCTCACGTGGTGGTGCAAACGCCATTGCTATTTGGATGATACTTTTTTCTTACGGATTTTATGGTTGGTTTGAAAAAATAAGTATTCTATTAATGCGAACAAAATGGTTTTGCGAACAATTAGATGCTTTAAATATTAAGTATTACCGTCATAAAAGAATGAATATCGTTACGATTCATGCAGCATATATTCCTGACGAAATTGCCCTAAAATATGATCTAGTTCCAGATACTCATGACGGAAATCACAAATGGCTAAAAGTTGTTATTATGAATCATGTAGAACTAGATGATTTAATGGCTTTGATTGATGAAATTAAAATATCAATTAGTAACTCACACAGTTAAGACCTAGTTTTAAGCAAAATTTAAAATGAAAATCAAATACAAACCAACATATTACAGCCAAACTGAAGAAAAAATAAATATAATTACGCATGCTTTAGGTATGTTATTAAGTATAATTGCTTTAGTTTTTTTAATCTTAAAAGCAAGTTTGTATGGTAATATTTGGCATATTGTAAGTTTTTCTGTCTTTGGTAGCAGTTTAATTATTTTATATACAGCATCAACATTATATCACCAATCAAAAACGTTAAAAATACGAACTAAACTTAATATTTTTGACCATGCATCTATTTATATATTAATTGCAGGAACATATACTCCTTTTACCCTAGTTACACTAAATGGAAAAACTGGTTGGTGGGTTTTTGGAATAACATGGCTGTTTGCTTTCATAGGTGTAATTTTAAAACTTTTTTTTACGGGTAGTTATGATAAACTATCTACTTTAATGTATGTTTTAATGGGCTGGATTATTCTTTTTGCTATAAAACCATTAATTAATAACTTACCCATAGAAGGAATTTGGTGGCTTTTTGCAGGAGGAATTTCTTATACATTAGGTGCAATTTTATATAGTTTTGATAACATAAAATTCAATCACGCTACCTTTCATGTTTTTGTATTAATAGGTAGTTTCTGTCATTTTATTTCAGTTTATTTTTATGTTTTAGAAGTTTAAACATAAAAATATACTTGTCAAGTTCTCTATCTTTAAAATAAACAACAAAAAGAAACCAAAAAAGATTGTATCTTTGAGTCGATTTTAGGTTATGTAACTTTGATGTTTCTGCCAACTTATGAACGCTACTTATATTGAAAAGAGAAATATTTATAACTGCCGATGGCTCTACAAGTATTAACTTACCAGATTGGAACGAACAATATCACTCCAAACATGGTGCTGTTCAAGAAGCTTACCATGTTTTTATTAAATATGGTTTAGATGCTTTTGTCAATGGTGATAAAGTGAATTTATTAGAAATAGGCTTTGGTACTGCTTTAAATTGCTTCATTACTTTTTTAGAAAGCGAAAAACGAAATCTTAAAATTGATTATGATGGGATAGAGGCTTACCCTGTTACTTATGAAGAATCTAAACAATTGAATTATGTAGATATTCTACAAGTACAAAAATATAAAGAGACATTTGATACAATTCACAAAATTTCTTGGGGAGAAAGACACACCATTTCAACCCATTTTAATTTAAAAAAACGCAAGCAGCTGTTTGAAAATATTACAGATAAAAATAAATTTGATTTGATTTATTTTGATGCTTTTGGCTCTAGAGTACAGCCAGAATTATGGACGGAAACTATTTTTCAAAAAATGTATGATGCATTAAAACCTAACGGAATTTTAGTAACTTATGCTGCTAAAGGATCTGCTCGTAGAGCTATGCAAAAAATTGGTTTTGAGGTCAAAAAAGTCCCTGGACCGCTTTGCAAACGTGAAATGATGCGCGCTGTAAAAATTTGAAATATACTTATTATCTTTTTACTTAAAATTTTATTTTTAACAGATTTTTAAAAATCAAATTTATATTTAATTCCTGCTAACAATTGAATGCCTTGTACCTCAAAACCAGTATATTTTTGATAATTGGCATCTAAAATATTATTTGCATTGGCAAAAGCAGTAAGCCTATTGGTGAAATTATAACCAAAGTTTAGGTTTAAATCTAGATAACTTTTGTTTGTAATTTCTGTTTGTATTGGGATACCAAAATTAGAATTATATTGATCTTTTCGCTCTCCTACAAAAAATAGATTTGCTCCTGCTGTCCATTTATTTATGTTGTAATTTGCAAAGAAAGATGCTCTTATACTCGGTAAATTCCATACTTCTTCTTGAATTTCTTTGTCGAAAGAATTAAACTGAATGTTTCCTCCAAAATTCAATGCTTTCGAAAAATCTATAATAACCTCACCAAAGACACCTAAAGTATTTATATTGTCATAAACCACATTAAATGAGTTTGCATATTGGTAATTTTCGAGGGTTATTAAATGTGAAAAATCTTCGTTTAATTTATACAAAGCTTTCCCTTCCTCTCTTTTATACAAAGCATTTACATTATACGAAATATTAGATGCTAATTTACCTTTTGCTCCAAACTGAATATTATATTGTTCGTTAGTTCTACCTATGGATAAAGTTGGTGATACAAATGGATTTTCAGCAACAAAATCACGATAAGAAAGTTGGTTTAAATCCCCAGTAAGACCTGCATATAATATCATAACATCTTGTATTAATTCGTACGATGCAGTTATATTTGGATATATAAATAATTCGTTAGCTTGATCAACTTCTATCGCTCCAGAATAGAGTAATTTCACACCTAAATTTATCGTTAAATTATCTCGTAATACTTTAAAATTAGGATTTACGCCTAAATTAAAATAACCGTATTTTATTTCATTAGATGTATCATAGTTTTTGTCTAATTTTCCACCAATATATTCTAGCCTAAAATCAGTTTCTATCCATTCAGATGAAATCGGAATTTTAAACTTTGGCTTTGCTAAAAAATGAGATTCTGTACTATTATATTTATCTGAAAATACATTTAAATCAACATTTACACCGTTAAAAAAAGCGTCATGATATTTTAAATCCCCTCCAAGGTTTAGGTTGTTGTAATTTTGCTCTGAATCGATATTATCTATTTGGGTGTCTGTTAAATTTTCAGGTTTAGAAATACCGTACCAATTATGTTTTAGATATTGGTAACCACCGTTTACTTTCCAATCAAAATCACGAGATGTTTCTTTGTAATATAGGTCAATTTTAGCATCTATAAAATCATTGTCTAATCTTATATTTTCTACGCCACCATTTGAAGAATGATAGTTTAATAGAAGCCCTAAATCGTTATCTCTAGTTGTCGATGTATGTACAAATGCTTCTATTTTTGGCGTGGTATAATTACCAAAACCTACGCTTACATAATTGTCGTAAATGTTTTCTTTTCTTTTACGAGAAACTCCTTTTGCTTTGCCTTTCGAAGGTACAAATGTAGATGCTACTGGTGCTGAATTAATAGCATATTTTACTGGTTTTTTTTCTTGAATTGTATCATTACCCTGTACAGGGCTTTTCTTTATTTTAAAAGCATCTTTTATTTTTGGCGTGTACGGTTTTACGATATTTACTTCTTCTGTACCAATACTATCTTTTTTTACTTCTTGTGCTTTTATTAAAAATATATTTGTTAAAAGCACAACTGCTAAAATTAGTTTATTCATATTTTTTATACTTTTAAATTCCAAAAAACAAACATTACAAATTTCTTTGTTTAAAAGAGTTAACTTATCATTTATTCTGGTAAAACAGAGTTATTAGTTTTTGCTTCTTTTACTTTTATTTTTTGCAATTCGATTTTTGCCTCGTCAACTGCTTCTTTGTGTTCTTCTTTATCTCTGTAATTTTTTATTACGGTTTCTAGTATTAAAGTTGCTTGATAGGCATCTTCTAACCCATAAAAATTTTTTGCCATAATTACGAGTCCCTTTACTCCCCAAACTTTATACGTTGCGTATTCTGATGCTAGAGTTTGTACTTGTTTATTTGAATTTTTATAATCTCCATCTTTATTTTTAAAATGGGCATCATAGTAAATAGCTTCTGCCTTTAATTTTCCTTGAGCTGTTAGAGAGACTTCTTCATAAGTAGTTCTTGCTTTTTCAAAATCTGCAGTTTTAATTGCAACTCTAGCAATAATAATTTTTGCATCAATTTTGATTCTGTTTTCTAAATTGGTATGTTGCAAAACTTTTTCCGCAAAAGCGACAGCATTACTATATTTCTCTAATTGATAGTTGCCCTTCATTAAATTACGTTGCGCATATACTATGTTTTGACTGGTTTTTGCCTCCTGCTCTAAACGTTTTAAAAGAGGAATTGCATTTACCCAATCTAAGTCATTTAAAAAGATTTGTGATAGACGCGTTAAAGCTTGCTCTGTATATTCATTAGTATCTTGGTTAATAATAAATTTATAATGTGGTTTTGTCATCTCAAATTTTTCGTTACTATAATACATTTCGGCTAAATAAAAATGTGCTTGTAGCGTATTTAACCCGTTAGGAAATTGTGCCAAATACTTCTTAAAGCCTTCTATAGCTTTTTTCTTATTGTTTTGTTGATATTGTATATCAGCAGACTCATACATGTCATTATCTAACTCATTATCAGATATTTCTACAAAATCAATAGTTTTAACCCATATTGCATATTCATCAACTTGACCTAAATTAATATAAATCTGTCGGGCGTTATTAACTGCCTGTCGAGATTCTGGTGTTTGCTGGTAGTCACGTACTAATTGTTTGTATTTTACCAATGCTTCTTTACCTCTTTGTGAATTAAAATAAATCAACCCTTGTTTTAATAAAGCTTTTGGAACTAATGCACTTCGTTTATGTTTGTCAATTACATTTTGATATGCATCTAATGCGTTTTGTTCGTCGTTTTCTTTTTTATAGGCATTGCCTAAATTAAAATAGGCATCATCTCTTAACTTTGAACTTTTATGATGGTCTAAAAAAGTGTTTAATTCATTTATTTTTTCTGTGTTTTTTCCTACAAACCCATAACTTATAGCCTTTTGAAAGTGAGCATAGTCTAAATTTTTTGCTTTATTTGTAATTGCTGTATTGTAGGCCTCTATAGCTTTCCAATAATTGCTTGTAATAAAATATGAGTCTCCTAAACGTAAATAACTGTCATTAGTTGCTGCTGTTTTTTCAGTATAATTTTCAGTATAATTTTTAAAATATGTAATAGACTTAGTATAATTTTTTAATTTAAAATTAGCATATGCTAAATTGTAATCTATAGTTTTATATTCTTCGGTTTCAACTGCTTTTTCAAGCGATAAAAATTCAGAAAACCCAAACAAAGCTTCTTTATATTTATGTTGTAAATAATTGCTTTCTGCTTTCCAATAGGTTGCTCTTGCTGTAAAAATAGGATCTAGTTTGTTTTCTAAACTGGTATCAAAAAGTATGGTTGCTTCCTTAAAATCTGCATCATTAAATAACTGAATCCCTCTATAAAAAGTTACTTTTTGATAAATTTCTTTGGATTTTTTATCGTTTTTTTTCTTTAGTAATTTTATCGCGCCTTCAAAATCTTTTGAAGTAACATAAGAACTTATTAATAAATCATTAATAACTTCTTTAGCTTCTGATTTTGGGTATTTTTGCATATAATCGGTCAAAACATCTGGTACAGATTTATAGGGGTTACCTATTTCGTAACTTAGTTTAGCATAATTTAACCAAGCATTTTTCTTTATATCATTATTATGATCTAGTTCAATTGCATTTTTAAAGGCAGTTAAAGCCTCTTGTTTTTTGTCTAATTTTATATAACATTCTGCGATATGATATGATGCATTTTGTGAGACAGCAGATTTGCCATCAATTATTTTATTAAACCAAGAAATAGCATTTTCGTAATCATTTTGTTTATAATATGCATAACCTAATTGATAATAATCAGTATTATTCCATTTATTGCGGTTGCCCTTGTAATTTTTTAAATGCGGAATTGCTTTTGCATAATTACCTAAATTAAAATAACTCTCACCAATTATTTTTGATACGTCTGATTTTTGCTTTCTATTTGCATTCTGTAAAAATGGTTCGGCAATATTTATTGCTTCTTGAAATTTACCTAATTTAAACTTAATACTTGCTTGAAAATAAGGAACATCTTTTCCTAACTTTTCATTGTTTGCTATTTCACCCAAATATTTATCTGCATTATTAAAATCATCTTCTTGATAAGCCATAAAACCGTAATAATACTTTGCTTGAGCTCCATATTTAGGCGATTCTAATAGCGGTGCAAAATAATTTTTTGCTTTTTTATAACTTTTAGCATTAAATAATGCGTAACCGTATTTAAAATTAAAGTCTTCTTCTTGTCTTCTTGTTAGCCCTTTAGTATCAACATGTTTAAACCACTTTAAAGCATCATTATACTTACCATAATCATAATAATAGTTACTTACCTCTCTATAAGCATCGTTACGTTTTGTACTTGTTGGATAATTTTGAACAAAATCTGTCATCATTGCGCCGCCATTTCTATCGTTTAAATGTAACGCTATAAAAGCGATGTAGTAATCACAAGTCGCTTTGTTTTCTGAGTTTGCATCAAACTGACTACTAACTTTTGCAAATAATTGCTGTGATGCTACGTAATCTTTATTATTATATAATGCTATTGCATGATTAAACACTCTTAACTCATCGGTATAAATATCTGATTTTTGAGCATATAACAAACTTGAAAAAAACAATGTTAATATCGTAATTATTATTTTAATGGTATTCATAACTTATAAAATTGTAGTCAAAAATAGGAAGACTTTGAGGTATAACGTAAAAATTAAATTTGAATTGTTAACAGACTTATTAATTAATTATAAGTAAAAACAGTTATTCAATAAAGACTAAAAATTTTGTTAATTAATAAAATAACTTATTAAAAAATCTATGTAACTTTAGTGCCTAATTTATGAAACAAAAAATAACAAAACAAAACCTCTACAAACGCCAAACTACCTTAAAAGAGATAGGCAATACAGGGCAAGAAAAATTACAACAAGCAAAAATTTTAGTTATTGGCTGTGGCGGTTTAGGTTGCGTTGCTTCTGTTTATTTGGCAGCAAGTGGTATAGGCAAACTACACTTAGTAGATTTTGATATTATTGACCAAAGCAATCTACACCGACAAGTTTTTTATACCTTAAAAGACATTCATAAACCAAAATCACAAGTTTTAGCAAATTATATTACGCGTATTTCACCATTTGTAGAAGTGAGTTTTGATAGTGATGCCATTGTTAAAGACACTCTTTTTCAACTCATAGACCAGTATGATATTATTTTAGATTGTACAGATAGTTTACCCATAAAATACTTAATAAATGACGCTTGTGTTATAAAAAATAAAGTTTTAGTTTATGGATCTCTATATAAATTTGATGGTTATGTTGCTACTTTTAATCACTTAGAAAATAATACAAGAACTTGTAATTTACGAGACGCCTTTTCTAAAATACCTAAAGAAACTGTGCCAAATTGCTCTGAAGTAGGAACACTAAATACAATAGTTGGTATGATTGGATTACTACAAGCAAACGAAGTTTTGAAACTCATTACAAATACAGGAAATCCTTTAGTAAACCAAATTTTGATTTACAACAGTTTAGAAAATTCACAATATAAAATGAAATTAAAAAAAGTCTTTTCTAAAGAAATGATTTTAGAAGAATTTAACAAAGAAACATATCAAAATATAAATTGTGAAATACAAGATAGTAATTTATTAATTACTATAAATAAATTAAAGAAAAAGATAAATGAGGTTACAATTATTTCAGTAATTGAAGATATATCGACTAAACTACCCTTTAATGTAGCTGTAAAAATACCGTTATCAAAACTAAATTTAGATAATTTAAACCTTGCTATTAGTAAAGAATATGTTGTTATTTGTAACAAAGGAATTTCAAGTTATAAAGCAACAAAAATAATTAAAGAAAAATACCCTAATGTAAAAATTTACAGCCTCAAAGACGGGGTTAATGAATTATAAAGACTTAACATGATATCTGTATCTAACTTCTACCAAACCGAAAAAAAAACTTTTGAACAAAAATTAATCACTATAAAAAAACAATTGCTAACCTCTAGTTTATTGCGTTTATTAGTTTTTGCATTAAGTTGCTTTAGTATCTATTTCTTTTTTGATAACTCAAAAATAATAATGCCAATTATTATTGGAGGTATTGTAATATTTTTATTCCTAATTTCAAAACACACTGATTTAGTACATAAAAAACAAAAAACACAAGCCTTAATTCACATTAATAAAACCGAAATTGATGTTATAAATGGCGATACAGCTGCTTTAGATATAGGGTTTGAATACCTAAATCCAGAACACGAATTTAGCTATGATATAGATTTGTTTGGTAAAAACTCTTTTTTTCAATATTTAAACAGAACAAGTACAAAATCTGGTAAAGATAAATTAGCAAATCTATTAACCGAAAATAAAATTACCAATATAGAGACTAAGCAAACAGCTCTAAAAGAATTAGCTAAAAAACCAAAATGGAGACAAAATTATGCTGCAACTGCAAGTTTGGTACATATAGAAACTAATGCAAATACAATTTTAAAATGGCTACATAATTACCAAAGTTTTTTGCCAAAAAAAATCATAACTTTCTTACCAACACTCTTTTTTACAATTTCTATTGTATTAATTTTTTTAAATTATTTTGCCTACCTGCCTTTTAAAATCATTGTAATTTGGTTTTTTATTGGCTTAGCAATCAGCGGAATTTACCTTAAAAAAATAACCGCTTTATACCAAAAAGCAAACAAAGCAAAAGATACTTTTAAACAATACCACCAATTATTAAGTCAAATAGAAAATGAAACCTTTACCTCACAATTATTAATTAAAAAACAACAATTAATTAAAACCGAAAACAAAAAAGCATCTACAATTTTTATTGCATTTTCTAAAGCATTAGACGCTTTAGATCAAAGAAATAATATGCTTTTTGGTATTTTTGGTAATGCATTTGCATTATGGGATTTAAAACAATCGTATAAAATTGAAAAATGGATTAATAACTACAACCAAAAAGTCGAAAATTGGTTTAAAGTTATTGCATTTTTCGATGCACAAAATGCTCTAGCAAACTATGTTTTTAACCATCCAAAACACGTATTCCCAAAAATAAAAGACACTAATTTAACCATTAACGGTAAAGATTTAGGACACCCGTTATTAGATGAAACAAAAAGAATAACTAATGATTTTACCATAAAAAATGATGAATTTTTTATTATTACAGGAGCAAATATGGCTGGTAAATCCACTTTTTTAAGAACCGTTTCTTTAAGTATTGTTATGGCAAATATAGGCTTACCTGTTTGCGCAACAACTTTTAACTATACACCAATAAAACTAATTACAAGTATGCGTACAAGCGATTCTTTATCAGATGACGAATCCTATTTTTTCTCTGAATTAAAACGATTAAAATTTGTTGTTGAAGAAATTAAAATCGAGAAATATTTTATCATTTTAGATGAAATTTTAAAAGGCACCAACTCACACGACAAAGCTATTGGTTCACGTAAATTTGTAGAGAAATTAGTAAACTCTAAAGCAACAGGAATTATAGCAACACACGATTTATCACTTTGTAAAATTACCAAAACTTTAGAGGAAGTTAAAAACTATTATTTCGACGCAGAAATTATTAACGATGAACTCCATTTTGACTATACCTTTAAAAAAGGAATTTGCCAAAATATGAATGCTTCATTTTTATTAAAGAAGATGAATATTGTGTGAAACAAAAAAATCGTTTTTTAAACCTTTTTTTAACGATAGATAACAAATATTAATTCTGTAAATTAATAGAACTACCAGAGCCAAGACCAATAACCTCATCATATCTACTGCCAAATTTACTATAATACAAAATAACATTATATTCATTTTCAGTTTGAAAATGAGAACCTTCAATACGTGTATTTATCTCATCATTATCATTTACTGTTACGTAAGTGTAGTTATAGAAACCTTGCTTTAAAATAATATCCGTTTCATAAAATGTAGTCTCATCATTATAAGTTAATCTATTTTCATCAGTTAACTGCCAATTATTAAAACTACCATAAACATAAATAGCATCTGTAATATTAGAATCAAGTACTTCATAAGCAAAATGAACTCTAGTATATTCTGACTCTAAAGTAATATCTTCTACATTTATACTTCTTACAGCAAAATTTCCGTTAATATCTGGATAATAAGTATAAGACTTGCGACCTCGCTCTTGATCAACATATAACGTAGTATTATAAAGATCTTTTAAGACAACCCTACGTATATTATTTGTGGCATTTCTAAAATCTTTAGAATCAAAAAATAAATATTCATTATTCCCCCAAAAAGTAGTTTCTTCACCATATTTATAAATTAATTGTGTTCCACGATAAAACTGAGGTTGCAAATCTGTTATTATAGAATTCCAATCATTATTTTGATAAATAGCAACTTTAATTTCTTGAGACGGATTATTTATTAATAAATTAGGGTGATTAACAATAAAGGCTACATTTTGTTTCGTATTAATAGCATCAATCTTTCTTGCCTTATGAGTACTTACCCCAACATCTACTTTAGGTTGATAAACAATAAACTTTCTAGTAAAAACAACCTCCTCCTCTTCATTTAAAACGGAAAGTAAATAATTACCAGAAATTTTTAACCTAAAATTTTTATTTGGTATGGATAAACTATAATGAGTGTAGTTCTGATAGGTATTAAAAGAATTTTCAAAATCTCTAATATTATCACTTGTAAAACCATCACTATATACCGAACTCGAAATATTTGATAATTGCCAATCGTAAGTATAATGCTCAATTTTATATTCATAATATTTTTCATCCGCTTCTAAATCATCAAACTTCAAAACAATGCGTTCACCTAACTTTACAATTGGAAAATAAGCATTTGCTCTTGCTGGTCGTAATTGAACTGACTTTATGTAACTTGGCTCTTGGACTTCCATTTTATCTTGTGCAAAAGAACATATACCTATAAAAAATAATACTATAACTCGAATTATCATTGAAATTAGTTTTCTATTATTACTGCAAATTTTGTACCGTAAAAATATAAAAACTAAATTACTTTTAACAAAATAAAAATAATTTTATTATTTTTGTAAAAATTTTATAACTATCATAGTTTATAAAAAAAATTTAAAACAGTAATAATTTTGCCTTAGTGTAAGGTTTTCTCCATAATCACATTTAACAGATACTGTTTTTTAACACAAAAATCAATTAAAATATTATCATTATGAAAAAAATTAACACACTTATTATTACTTTATTTATTGTTGCTTTTGCAAGCGCGCAAGACAATTCATTAAAGCCAACTACTATTTCTAAAGCTGCTTATATGATTGAAATACCTGCGTTGTCAAAAATGGAAAACATTATTGCAGCAAAAGGCTTTGAAGATGTAGCACCACCAAAAAGAAGAGGAAAAAATACTATTATTGAAGGAAAAGGATTACCAAAAGGGAAAGACCCATTAATGCAATTACAAATAGAGATAGCAAAAAGTAATACAACAAGAGCAACAGGTACAACTACAGCATCTTTTGCTGCACACCAAGGAACAGTTCTTAATGACCCTACCGGTGCAATAGGACCAAACCACTATGTATATGCCTTTAATTCTGGTTTTGGTATTTTAAGTAGAACAGGTGATGTGTTATTACCAGAAGCTTCATTAGCAACTTTATTTCCAAACGAAACTCTTGGAGACCCTATTGTAGTATATGATCGATTTGCGGATCGTTTTATTATTATGGAATTTAGTAATAGCCCTAACGGATTTTTAATAGCAATATGTAAAGGACCAGACCCAGTAAATGATGGTTGGTACACCTACCGTTTTAATACAGGCACTTTCCCTGATTATGAAAAATTAGCTGTTTGGAGTGATGGTTACTATATAACCGCAAATAAAGATCAAAATTCACCACAAACAAGTGATGTAGTTTTCGCAGTAGAAAGAGACTTAATGATTGCTGGTAATGTAAATGCTCAAATGATAGGTTTCCCGTTACCAAATGTTAATAATAGTGGTTTTTATAGTCCAGGAGGGTTTAATGCAATTGGTGCAAGTTTACCACCAGTTGGTGTAGGTCACCCAATTGTTTATATGCAAGACGACGCTTGGACTGGAGTTTCTCAAGATCACTTAAAAATATGGACTGTAGATGTAGACTGGAGTACACCTAGTAACTCTTCAATTTCAACACCACAAACTATAAATACTACTGATTTTGATAGTGTTTTTGATAACGGATCTTTTCAAAATTTAAACGAACCAGGTTCAGGTTCAGATATAGACGCTTTACAAAGTACAATGATGTACATGACAAATTATAGACGCTTTAGTACGCATAACGCCGCAGTTATGAATTTTGTGGTAGATGTCTCTGGAAATGATACCGTTGCTGGGATTCGTTGGTATGAATTAAGACAAACAGAAGATAATGCACCTTGGACAATTTACCAAGAAGGAACTTATACTCAACCAAACGGTCAAAGTGCTTTTTGTGGAAGTATTTCTATGGATTCTCAGGGGAATATAGGTTTAGGTTATACCGTTGTAAGTGATTTAATTTACACCTCTTTACGCTATACAGGTAGATTAGCAAATGATACTCTTGGCACAATGACCATTGCAGAAAAAAACATAGTAGATGGCGATGCAAAAAATAACCGTCCAGACGGTCGATATGGAGATTATTCACAACTAACCATAGACCCAATAGACGATTTAACATTTTGGCATATTGGTGAATACATGAAAGGCGCAGCATCTGCTGTTCGTAAAAGTCATGTTGCAGCATTTAAAATTACCAATTCTGGAGGAGGAGATAACCAAGAATGTATTGCAGAAATAAACTCTTTTCCTCACAATGAAGGTTTTGAAAATACCTTAGGAACATGGACACAAGAAACAGGAGACGATTTAAATTGGACCATTAATTCAGGCGGTACATCTTCTAGTAGTACAGGACCAAGTAGTGCAACACAAGGAACTTACTATATTTATGTAGAAGCATCAGGAAGCGGAACAGGTTATCCAAACAAACAAGCTATAATTAATTCGCCTTGTTACGATTTAAGTTTGGCTTCTAGTGCAACTTTTTCGTTTAAATATCATATGTATGGTTCAACAGACATAGGAAGCATTGCTTTAGAAGCATCTACTGATAACGGTAGTACTTGGACAAGTATTTGGAGCCAAACAGGCAATCAAGGTAACTCTTGGCAAACAGTTAGTTTAAACCTAGCATCATATTTAGGCAGTAGTGTACAACTACGTTACAACAGAATTACTGGCGGAACTTGGAAAGCAGATGTTGCTATTGATGACGTTTCACTTTCTACTAGCAGTGATGGTGGAGGCTCTAATGACTGTGCATCAGCCGCATTAACTTTAACGATAAATTTAGATAACTATCCTGAAGAAACTACTTGGATACTTAAAAACTCTGGAGGCACAACAGTAGCATTTAATGCTTATTCTTCTTCAAACCCTGACGGCTCTACAGTTGTAGAGAATATTAATGATTTATCTTCTGGAGACTATACCTTCACAATAAACGATTCTGTAGGCGACGGTATTTGCTGTGGTTACGGTAACGGTTCATATACTTTATCAAGTTCTGAAGGTGTTATAGCATCTGGTGGAGATTTTGGTTCATCTGAGGTAATTGATTTTTGTGTAGATAGTACAAAACAACAACTAAACACGTATGAATTAAATAAAGAAAAGATATTTACAATCTATCCAAACCCAGTTCAAAATACTTTTAAAATTGATTCTAACGAGCAAGAAATTAATCAAGTATTAATATTCTCTGTTTTAGGAAAAAAAATTAGTGAATTTTCATCAAACGAAGCAAATTCAAATATTGATGTTTCTAAATTAGCAACAGGAAATTATTATATTAGAATTGTTTCAGGAGATTCAATTATTACTAAAAAGTTTATCAAAAAGTAATACTATTTAATTTAAAAAGGGAAGCAAAATTTGTTTCCCTTTCTTTATAATTTAGAATCTTTCTAAATTAGAGTAAAATTTAATTCTAAATGCAATTTAAGTTACAGTCTATATAAAATTTAATAAATTTGCAGACCAATAATTTGAGTTTAAAAAATTCAATTAAATTAAGACAAATGTCAACAGACATAAAAATTAAAAAAGGCTTAGATATTAAGTTGAAAGGTGAAGCGAAAAAGGAATTATCTATTGCTCCTCATTCTAAAATTTTTACTGTTTATCCAGAAGATTTTCATTCCATTATTCCAAAACTTTCTATAAAAGTTGGTGAAAAAGTAAAGGTAGGTGATGCTATTTTTTACAATAAAACAAATGAAGCAATGAAATTTACTTCACCAGTTAGTGGAGAAATAGCCGAAGTTATTCGTGGAGAAAAACGTAAAATTTTAGCCATAACGATTCAAGCAGACTCAGTAAGTGTTGAAACACACAAAGATTTTGGTATAAAAGTACCAAGTAACTTAGCAGAACCACAAATAAAACAACAATTGTTAGAAAGCGGTTGTTGGACTTTTATCAAACAAAGACCTTACGATGTTATAGCAAACCCAGCAAATGCACCTAAAGCGATTTTTATTTCTGGCTTTAATTCAGCACCACTAAGTGCAGATGTGGTATTTACACTACAAGGTAAAGAAGAAGCATTTCAAACAGGAATTGATGCCTTAACAAAATTAACCACAGGTAAAGTCCATTTATCTGTTAACGAAAAAGATTCTTTTTTAAACCACATAAAAGGAGTTAGTTTACATACCATTTCTGGACCACACCCTGCAGGAAATGTTGGCACACAAATCAACAAAATAGACCCTGTAAATAAAGGAGAAGTAGTTTGGACAGTAAATGTACAAGATGTTGCGATAATTGGCACCTTATTTTTAACAGGTAAATACAATGCAGAACGGATTGTTGCATTAGCAGGCTCATCAGTTGAAAACCCAAAATATTATACCACTAAAATAGGCGCTACCATAATAAGTATTTTAAACGATGCTAAAATTGCTGAAAATAGTAGAATTATTTCAGGAAATGTACTAACAGGTAAAAATGTTGGATTGAAAGGCTCATTAAGACACTATAACAGCACTATAACAGCAATTCCAGAAGGAGATGATTATGAATTTCTCGGTTGGACCAAACCCGTCTTCAATAAAATATCAATCACAAGAGCAATGACTTTTTCTTGGCTAACACCAAATAAAAAATTCGACCTAAATACAAATACCAATGGAGAACATAGAGGTTTTGTATTAACAGGTACTTATGAAAAGGTTTTTCCTTTAGATATTTATCCGATGCAAATCTTAAAATCTTGTATGTATCAAGATTTAGATGAAATGGAAGCACTTGGTATGTACGAAGTTGCCCCTGAAGATTTTGCTTTAACGGAATTTATTTGTGTGTCTAAACAAGCACATCAAGAAATTATACGTAAAGGATTAGACCTAATGTTAAAAGAAATAGGTTAAAAAGCACCTAGAACTTAAAATTATAAATTAATAAACAACTAGTAATTAGCATAAAGATAAAACTCTAGACACTTTAGCTCCTAATAAAAAATAATGAGTTTAAAAAACAAATTACACGAATTTAAAGAAAAGAATAAAGGTAAAAAGTGGTTACCCCTTTTTAGCGGATTTCATACCTTTTTATATACCCCAAACGAAACCACGCATAATGGTTCTCATATTAGAGGTGCAGACGATTTAAAGCGCACCATGAATACGGTAATTATGGCATTAATACCCTGTTTAATTTTTGGTATGTTTAATGCTGGTTATCAACACTATTTAGCACTTGGTGAAATAAAACATACAGCAAACGGTTTTTTTAATCCCGAATTTTGGACAACTAATAATTTTATAATTGGCTTTTGGAAAATTTTACCTTTAGTAATTGTTTCTTACGTAGTAGGTTTAGGAGTTGAGTTTTTATTTGCAATAAAAAACGGACATGAAATCGAAGAAGGCTATTTAGTAACAGGTATGTTAGTACCCTTAATAGTACCAATAGACTTACCACTATGGATGCTTACCATTGCAGTAATTTTTGGTGTTGTTATTGGTAAAGAAGTTTTTGGAGGTACAGGTATGAATATTTTAAACCCTGCATTAACCATTAGAGCATTCTTATTTTTTGCCTACCCAACTTGGATGAGTGGAGACAAAGTTTGGGTACAAGGAGCAAAAGCAGATGGCTTTTCAGGCGAAACAATTTTAGGAACATTAGCACAAGGTAAAGAAGTAGCTAATTCAGTTTTAGATACTTTTTACGGATTTATTTCAGGTTCTGTCGGTGAAACCTCTACCTTATTAATAATATTAGCAGGTTTATTCTTAATATTTACTAAAATTGGCTCATGGCGAATCATGCTATCCGCAATAATTGGAGCATTAATTATGGGTTATATCTTTAATATGATTGCGCCATCTATGGAAGGAACTAAATTTTACGGATTAATGGCAACAACATCTTGGCATCACTTACTATTAGGTGGATTTGCATTTGGAGTCGTATTTATGGCAACAGACCCCGTAACAGCAACCCAAACCAATAAAGGAAAATGGATTTACGGTTTCTTAATCGGTTTCCTATCAATAGCAATACGTGTATTTAATCCAGCATACCCAGAAGGTGTAATGTTAGCCATCTTATTAATGAATGTATTTGCACCAACAATAGACCATTATATAGTACAAGGAAATATTAAACAAAGACTAAAAAGATTAAAGACGAAAACAACATAAGACTTTAAACAAATAAAGCAAAGACATTTTGTAGTCTCTGCAGGAAACAAATAAAAATGGAAAAAAAAACAGATAAAAATTCATACACTATAATCTTTGCCATTATTATGGTAATTATTGTCGGTGGTCTATTAGCATTAACTGCTTCTAGTTTAAAAGGAAAAATTACCGCCAATAAAGAAATAGAAAAAAAGCAAAACATTCTTTATGCAATGGGAATTAACGAAAACGATGCAAGTAACGCCAAGTTTATAACTAAAGACAAAGTGGCTGTTGCATTTACAAAATACATCAAAAAACAATTAATTATTCAAGGTGATGACGTAAAAGCAGATGACAAAGCCTACTTAATAGATATTAAAAAAGAACAAGCAGCAATTAAAAATGCAAACTACAAAAGACGCTTCCCATTATTTTTAGGAAAAAAAGAAGGTAAAATATCTTATATCGTACCCATTAGAGGTAAAGGACTTTGGGATGCCATTTGGGGTTTTGTTTCTATGGATAAAAATATGGTAGTACAAGGCGTTTATTTTGACCATAAAGGCGAAACCGCAGGCTTAGGAGCAAACATAAATCAACGTTTTTTTATGGATGACTTTATAGGCGAACACCTATTAGACAAAAATAATAAATTTAAAGGTATTGCTGTTTCAAAAAGTAATAATGACCCAAAAAACAATGATAAATTAGATAACGAAGTAGATGCAATTGCAGGATCAACAATTACTGGCGATGGTTTAGCCGCAATGATTTATTCTGAACTTGCACCTTATGCTTCATATTTTATAGCATTAAAAAATTAAATAAATTAAAGTGATATGATAGTTCTAAGTCATCACATTACTATAAAAAAATAAAAAATGGCACTCTTAAATAAAAAAGACGCAGCATTAATCAAAGACCCGTTATTCGATAATAACCCAATAACAATACAGGTATTAGGTATTTGTTCTGCCCTAGCAATTACAGCACAGTTAGAAGCATCTATTGTAATGACATTTTCAGTAATATTTGTATTAGGTGTAGGTAACGTAGTTATCTCTTTAATGCGAAATATAATCCCCTCAAAAATAAGAATTATAGTACAACTAATAGTAGTTGCTACTTTAGTAATTATTGTTGATTTAGTTCTAAAAGCATTTGCTTACGAACTAAGTAAAACACTTTCTGTATTTATTGGATTAATTATTACAAATTGTATCATTATGGGTCGTTTTGAAGCATTTGCTTTAGCAAATGGACCTTGGCGTTCTTTTCTTGACGGAATTGGTAACGCATTAGGGTACGGAGTCATATTAATAATTGTAGGTTTCTTTAGAGAATTATTAGGAACAGGCGATTTATTAGGATTAGGACAAAAATTATTAGGACACCCTTTATTAGGCAACCCAATACCAGGAGAATTATCGGGCTTATATAAATATGGTTACGAAAACAACGGATTTATGTTACTTGCACCAATGGCATTAATTGTACTTGGTATTGTAATTTGGGTACAGCGTAGTAGAAATACTAGTTTAATTGAAAGTCATTAGTCAGTTGCCAAAAAGTAGTCAATGCAATCTAAATACTGAAACAATAACTGAACCAAAATACAACTAAATACTGAACACTAAAAATAAATGGAATTACTAGAATTATTTTTCAAATCAATCTTTATAGAAAATATGGTATTTGCTACGTTCTTAGGAATGTGTTCTTACCTTGCAGTATCTAAAAAAGTAAGCACCGCAGTTGGTCTTGGTGTTGCCGTAATATTTGTACTATTTATTACCGTACCATTAAACTGGTTATTAGATCAATATATTTTACAACCAGGCGCATTAAGATGGTTAGACGAAGAATATGCAGATTACGACTTAAGTTTTTTATCGTTTATCTTATTTATTGCAACCATCGCAACTATGGTACAATTAGTTGAAATTGTAGTAGAAAAATTTTCTCCTTCATTATATAATTCATTAGGTGTTTTCTTACCACTAATTGCAGTAAACTGTGCTATTTTAGGAGGGTCATTATTTATGCAATCTCGTGAAATCCCAACCTTAACAGAAGCTACAGTTTACGGTTTAGGCTCTGGTACTGGTTTTTTTTTAGCAATATTAGCAATTGCTGCTATTCGTGAAAAAATTAGATATTCAAATGTCCCTCCAGCTTTACGTGGTCTAGGAATTACATTTATTATTACAGGCTTAATGGCAATTGGATTTATGAGTTTTGGCGGAATGCTAACAGGCGGAAAAGATGGCGGAAGCAAACAAGAAACTATTTCTAAAGTTGCTATCGAAAAAATTAAGGAAGAAGTTAAACAAATTGACTAAGACCTATGTCTTAAAGACGAATAGACTTGTGAATTTTAGACAAGATAATTTGTAGTAAAATAGTATAATAAAGCGTTAGTAGTCTATCTAATAGACTTCTAATTCTAAACAGTCAAAAAAATAGATATGTTTTTAGTAAGTATATTAGGAGTCATTACAGCAACAGTTATTTCATTTTTAGTGGTGACATTAATTTTAGTTAGTGTGTTACTATTTGTAAAACAAAAATTAGCACCATCTGGTCCCGTAAAAATTACCATTAACGGAGAAAAAGAAATTGAAGTTTCTTCGGGTAGTACATTATTAACCACTTTAAGTAACGAAAAAATATTTTTACCATCTGCCTGTGGTGGTGGTGGTACTTGTGTTCAATGCGAATGTCATGTAAATTCTGGTGGTGGCGAAGCATTGCCTACAGAAACACCTCACTTTTCTAGAAAAGAATTAAAAGACGGTATTCGTTTAGCATGTCAAGTAAAAGTAAATCAAGATATGGATATTAGTATTCCAGAAGAAATTTTTGGAATAAAAAAATGGGAAGCAACTGTAGTTTCTAACTATAATGTAGCCACATTTATTAAAGAATTTATTGTTGAAATTCCTGAGGATATGGACTATAAAGCGGGTGGCTATATTCAAATAGAAATACCTAACACCGAAGTAAAGTATGAAGAAATGGATGTTACAGCACATCCAGAAGATCACCCAGGGCAACCAGATAAATTTAAACCTGACTGGGATAAATTTAAATTATGGTCTTTAGTGATGAAAAATGAAGACATTGTAGAAAGAGCCTATTCTATGGCTTCCTATCCAGCAGAAGGAAGAAAAATAATGCTAAATGTACGTATAGCAACACCTCCATTTGATCGCGCAAAAGGAGATTGGATGGATGTAAACCCTGGAGTTGCATCATCCTACATTTTTAACTGCAAACCAGGCGATAAAGTAACTATTTCTGGTCCTTATGGAGAATTCTTTATTAATGAAAGTCAAGCAGAAATGCTATATGTTGGTGGTGGAGCAGGTATGGCACCAATGCGTTCACACTTATACCAATTATTTGAAACATTAAAAACAAATAGAAAAGTTACTTTTTGGTATGGTGGTCGCTCTAAAGCAGAATTATTTTATATAGAACATTTTAGACACCTAGAACGTAATTTCCCAAATTTTAAATTCTTTATTGCATTATCTGACCCACTACCAGAAGATAATTGGAAAGCAAAAACAGACATAAACGACATAGAAGGTGACGGTTTTGTAGGTTTTATTCATCAAGTAGTTATCGATCAATATTTAGCTAAACATGATGCTCCAGAAGATTTAGAACTATACTTCTGTGGACCACCATTAATGAACCAAGCAGTTCAAAAAATGGGAGAAGACTTTGGTCTTGATGATGAAAATATTAGATTTGATGATTTTGGCGGGTAATAATCAAAAGAAATGTTACCTTTGTTACTTGTTTAAAAAATAAAAAATGAGCGAATTTTTATCTTCATCACTTGCTAGAAAATATGCTATGGCACTTTCAGCATTTTTTCTAATTTTTTTCTTGTTAATGCACGTTATTATTAATCTTTTATCCATTTTTAGTGAAGATGCATTTAATATAGCCTCTCATTTTATGGGAACAAACCCTTTAATTCAATTTGCAATGCAACCTGTCTTAATATTTGGTGTTATTTTCCATTTTGTAATGGGCTTTATATTAGAATTGAAAAACAAAAAAGCACAAGGTGTAAAATATTTTAAAGACAACGGTGCAGCAAACTCAACTTGGATGAGTAGAAATATGCTTTATTCAGGTTTAGCAATTTTAGCATTTATTGTATTACATTTAATAGATTTTTGGATTCCAGAATTAAAATATAAATACATAGACGTATTACCAGAAGACCCAAATAGATATTTTTACGAATTACAACATAAATTTATTTCACCTGTAAGAGTTGCTGCATATGTAATAGCATTTATTTTTTTAGCATTACATTTACTACACGGTTTTCAGTCAGCTTTTCAATCTATGGGAATTAACAATAAATATACAAAATCTATAAAAAAAATTGCAAAAATTTATGCAATAATAATACCTTTATTATTTAGTATGATTGCTCTTTTTCACTATTTTAATCAGTAAAACATTATGGTAAAATTAGATTCCAAAGTCCCAAAAGGTAAACTTGCTGATAAGTGGACAGATTATAAAAACCACATAGACCTAGTTAACCCAGCAAATAAACGTAATATTGATATTATCGTAATTGGTACAGGTTTAGCAGGCGGTGCCGCCGCTGCAACTTTAGCAGAATTAGGCTACAACGTAAAAGCATTTTGTTACCAAGATTCACCCCGTAGAGCACACTCTATTGCAGCACAAGGTGGAATTAATGCAGCAAAAAATTATATGGGTGATGGTGATTCTGACTATCGTTTATTTTACGATACCGTAAAAGGTGGTGATTATCGTTCTCGCGAAGCCAATGTTTATCGTCTAGCAGAAGTCTCAGGTAATATTATTGATCAGTGTGTTGCTCAAGGCGTACCATTTGCAAGAGACTATGGTGGCTTACTAGACAATCGCTCTTTTGGCGGCGTTTTAGTTTCAAGAACATTTTATGCTAAAGGACAAACAGGTCAACAATTATTACTAGGAGCATATTCGGCAATGAATAGACAAATTGCACGTGGTAAAATTACTATGTACAACCGCCACGAAATGTTAGATGTCGTAAAAATTGATGGTAAAGCAAGAGGGATTATTGCACGTAATTTACTTACAGGAAAAATTGAAAGACATTCAGCTCATGCTGTAGTTATTGCTTCTGGAGGTTATGGAAACGTTTATTTTTTATCAACTAATGCAATGGGTTCTAATACAACTGCTGCTTGGAAAATTCATAAAAAGGGAGCCTATTTTGCAAACCCTTGTTATACACAAATACACCCAACTTGTATTCCAAGAAGTGGAGACTATCAATCAAAATTAACCTTAATGTCAGAATCTTTACGTAATGATGGTAGAATTTGGGTGCCAAAACACAAAGAAGATGTTACTGCAATTAGGGAAGGAAAATTAAAACCAACACAAATTACGGAAGAAAATAGAGATTACTATTTAGAAAGACGTTACCCTGCATTTGGTAACTTAGTACCTAGAGATGTTGCTTCAAGAGCAGCAAAAGAACGTTGCGATGCAGGTTTTGGCGTTAATAAAACTGGTGAAGCAGTTTATTTAGATTTTAAATCTGCCATACAACGTTACGGTAAAGAACAGGCCTTATTACACGGCAATCAAAGCCCATCAAAAGAAGAAATTCTAAAATTAGGAGAAGCAATAATTGAAGCAAAATATGGGAACTTATTTCAAATGTATGAAAAAATTGTTGCCGAAAACCCATACAAAACACCAATGATGATTTATCCTGCAACACATTACACTATGGGAGGTGTTTGGGTAGATTATAACTTAATGACTACCGTTCCTGGTTTATACTGTATTGGTGAAGCAAATTTTTCTGACCACGGTGCAAATAGACTTGGAGCATCAGCATTAATGCAAGGCTTAGCAGATGGTTATTTTGTGCTACCATATACTATTGGCGACTATTTATCAGACGATATAAGAACTGGAGAAATAGCTACAGATACTATAGAATTTGAAGAAGCTGAAAAAGAAGTAAAAGAACGTTTAGAATTTTTTATAAATAATAAAGGAACACATTCTGTAGATTATTTCCATAAAAAACTAGGTAGCGTTATGTGGAGTAAAGTTGGTATGGCACGAAATGAAAAACATTTAAAAGAAGCCATTGCTGAAATTAAAGAAATACGTGAAGATTTTTGGAAAAATGTAAAAGTTACAGGTTCATTAAATGAATTTAATCAAGAATTAGAAAAAGCAGGTAGAGTTGCAGATTTTTTAGAATTAGGAGAATTATTTGCTTTAGATGCGCTACATAGAAATGAATCTTGTGGCGGACACTTTAGAGAAGAATCCGTAGAAAAAGAAGGACCTCAAAAAGGAGAAGCTTTACGTAATGACAAAGACTATACATACGTTGCTGCTTGGGAATATAAAGGAGAGCCAAGCGATGCTGTTCTACACAAAGAACAATTAGAATTTAAAGATATTGAATTAAAAACGAGATCCTATAAATAATAAAAACACGATGAGTAGAATAAAGTTAAATTTAAAAAGAATTAACCCTGTAAAAGCAGGTGTTATTAATGGATTATTAATGGCTGTAATTGCATTAGTAGCGTTAATACCAATGTTTATGTTTATGTCTGCATTAGGCGCCACTGATAATGGATTAATGTTTGGAGGAGGTATAACAATGTTAATTTTTGGGCCAATTATTTATGGTATAATAGGTTTTATATTTGGATTAATAGGAACTGTTTTATTAAATTTTATACTTGACAAAACAAAAGGCTTAGACATTGAATTTGAAAGTAACAATATAGAAATTTCTCAAAGTAGCAATGAAGAAGAAGTTAACTATTAAAACAAAGAATCAGTAAATAAATACAAAAGTATTTTTGTGGAATAATTAATAAACAAAATATGAATCTGACACTAAAAATCTGGAGACAAAAAGGACCTAATGACAAAGGCCAAATGGTAGATTATAAAGTTACTGATATTTCAGAACATATGTCATTTTTAGAAATGATAGATGTTTTAAATGAGCAATTGGTAGAAAAAGATAAAGAACCAGTTGCTTTTGACCATGATTGTCGCGAAGGGATTTGTGGCATGTGTTCTATGTATATAAATGGAGAAGCTCACGGTCCAGATCGAGGAATTACAACATGTCAATTACATATGCGTTCTTTTAAAAACGGAGATACTATAACTATTGAGCCTTTTAGAGCAGCATCATTTCCTGTAATTAAAGATTTAGTAGTCGATAGAATGGCTTTTGAACGTATTCAACAAGCAGGAGGTTTTATTAGTGTAAATACTTCGGGTAACACACAAGATGCTAATGCAATACCTATTTCAAAACATGCAGCAGACCAAGCAATGGATGCAGCAACTTGTATTGGCTGTGGCGCATGTGTAGCAACCTGTAAAAATTCAAGTGCTATGTTATTTGTAGCTGCTAAAGTGAGTCAATATGCTTTATTACCTCAAGGTCAAGTAGAGGCAACAGATCGCGTTTTAAATATGGTTAAACAAATGGATGATGAGGGTTTTGGTAACTGTACGAACACAGCAGCTTGTGAAGTAGAATGCCCTAAAGGAATTTCTTTAGAAAATATCGCTAGAATGAATCGTGAATTTTTGAAGGCTAGTTTATAAAAAACTAATTTTAAAAAATAACTATTTTTATTTTGTTAACCAACCACTAGGATTTTGAGGAACAGCATTTTTCATAAGTGAAAATGCAAGTTTAGTTTTACCAGTAGTCTGATCAGTATGTATAATACCTAAATTTTGCTTTGCAGTAACTTTATCTCCTTTTTTAACAAGTAAAGTAGTTAGATTTTTATACGTAGTAATATAATTACCGTGTTGTAATAGTATTGTTTTTAATTTTGTTTTTCTATCAACCATTATTGCAAAAACAGTGCCTTTAAAAACACTTCTTGCTTTTGCATTTTCTTCAGTTATAAAATGCCAACCAATACTTTTAACTTTTATTTTTTTTAATATTTCATGTGGTCTTTCACCAAAATATCTAGAAACATAACCTTTGATCACCGGATGAGGTAAATTACCTTTACTCGCAATAAAACTTGAAGCCAATTTTTTTGCTTCTGGTGTTAAACTAAGAGTTTTAGATTTACGCCCCGTTTTTTTATTAGATTTTACAATTATACCACTAATTAAGTCTGTTAATTGCTTTTCAAAATTGCGTTCCGCTTTTTGTTTCTTTTTTATTTGTGAGATATACTTTTTTTCTTTTTTCTTTACTTTGTTAAGTAGTTCTTGTTGTACCACTCTCTCTGAATCTACATTTTTTCGTTCTTTAATTTTTGCAGCTATAAGTAAATCTTTAGTTTTCTTTTTTACTTTTAAAGAATCGTTTAAGACAACTAATAATTCTTTTTTAATTGCAATTTTTTTGGCTTGCTTTTTTCTGTGGTCAGTAAATTGTCGCATATATTGCATTCTTTTGTATGCCTGTGTAAAACTTTCAGAAGATAATAAAAAAAGCAAACTATTTTGTTTGTTTTTAGTTTTATAGGTTTGCACAACCATATTTGCATGTTCCCTTTTTAGAGATTTTAACTGCTTGTTTAAGGAACTTATTTTTTTTTTATTTACATTAATCTCATTGGATAGCGCACTAGATTCTTTATTAATGGTATTAATTAAATGCTGCCGAACTTCAATTTTTTTATTAATATCACCAAGCCTTGAAAGTACGTTTTTTTCATCTTTTTTAGTTTTAGAAAGCAGCAAATTAATTTGTTTAATTTCCTTTTGTAGTTTTTCTCTTTTTTCTTGTAATTGTTTTTTGTCTTGTGCTAAACTAGAAAAAGAAACCAATAATAATAAGGTGATACTAAATATGGAAAATTTATATGATTTCATTTGTTTTAATAAGTACATATTATAATTACTGCAATAAAATTACAATTTAATTTCTTTATAACCATTAGGTATTTTAAAAGGATAACTTAAATCTAAGTTAAATACTACGTTTGTGTAGTCAATAATTATTGTGTTTGTGTTTTTTGAATCTTCTGCAAGCACAAAAATAGCTGTTGGAAAATAAACATCATCAATTTTTTTATACTCTGGATATGTAATTGAAAGGAGTTTTTTTTCTTTTTCTTGTCTAATTTCTTGTTTATTTATTTTAAAAATAGTAGCATTTAATAAAAATGAAATATCAAATAGATTGTTTTTTATTTTGGGTATAAATTCATACTCGTTTAACTTTGTTTTAATAGTATAATCTTTTTCATTTAGGTTAAAAATAGCTTCGCCTAAAAGTATTTTTTGTACTTGCTTAAAATTTACTTCGGTTCCTAAAAAATTACTGAGTAATGAAAAATCACCATCAAAGTATTCTTGTTGTAATTTATTATAAAATTGAACTCTATTAGGAGTTATTTTTAACTTCCCTAAAGAAAATATAGATTTAGAAATACTTACCCAAATTATTTCATCTTTTTTTATACGCAGTGAAACATTTACACTTGGTAAACTTGATTTTCCTTTATACTTAGCCTTTATAGTCGCTTTTATAGTTTTTTTATTAAAACTATAATTATTGTAACTTGCTATTATTTTAGAAGTAAACATATGGCTAGTATTGGTATCTGAGGTTCTATTTTTTTTCGTCTTACAAGACGAAATAAATACTATTAATATAAATAGATATGTTGTTTTTTTAAGCATCAAACTGTTATTTATTTAATTTACGTAATGATAACGCTTTATTTAGGTATTTTGTTGCATTATTTTGTTGCCCTAAGCCTAAATATGCTATTTGCATTTGATTGTAGAAATTGACTAACATATCATCATCGTCAATTATAAAATCTAATCCTACCTCTAAATTTTCAAGTGCTTTTTTATATTTTTTTAACTGGTTTTGTGCTGTACTATTTATCAAATACAATTTTGGCTGTGCAGGAAATAAACTCAAAGCTTCTTTGCTATTTTTTACCAATTTATCTAATGGCTGTTCTTTTTTTAATAATATAATAAATGATTTATAACTTTTATCTTTTATCTCAACCTCATCTTTAATAATTTTTTCTTTTTTCTTTTTTTCCGAAAAAAGTATTCTTTTAAAATAATTTTTTCTTAAATCTAACAACCCAAACCGTTCTAATTTTAGGTAAGTTATTTTAGCTTTAGCTCTTTGCTTGTTAGTTATATATAAATAAATTAAATCATTTTCTTTAGATGGTCTTAAAACAATAATTTTTTTTTGGATTATTATTGCATTTTTATAATCGCGTTGTAACCGATAAGTTTCTTTTAGGTGTTCTAGAATAAATACATTATTTGGTTTTTTTTCTAATGCTTTTTCAGCAAAAAAGATAGCATTATCATAATCTTTTAATTTTAAATAATTTTTGGTATATTCAAAATTTAAAGCGACATCGTTAGGGTAAATAGTTTTACAATTATCTAAAAACTCTATTGCTTTTGTATAATCTTCTCTTGATTTTTGATGTAGTGCTTCAAAAAAATGCGTTTGAAATTTAAGGTATTTTACTTCTTCTTTTTTTGCTTTTTCTTCTTTGGTTTCAAGAGTTGTAAACTCTTGTGAAAAAGTTAATTGTGAAATAAAAATTATTCCGAAAAAGAATTTTTTTGTTATGAAATTCATTATTATTCTAAAGTTGTAAAATCGCCTAGGCTAACCGTTGTAAAATTACCATCATAAATTACTTTATTGCCAATCATAGAATTGGTTAAATTTGCATTATTAATGTTGACTTCATCTTGTATTAAGGAGTTGTTTATAGTAGAGTTTACAACAACACTATTTATACCAATGGAAACATTTGGACCAATAACGCTATTTTTTAACACAACATTGTCACCTACATAGCAAGGCGCTATTATTTCTGAATTTTCTAAAACAACAGTTGCTGCGACTAAATTTTGCCCTTCTGCTTTTGTGTAGTGCAAAATGGAAGTATTGGTTTTAATTGTAATTTCTTTATTACCACAATCCATCCAATCACTAACTTCACCTGGAACAAATTTTGCACCTTTTTGTTTTAAATTCTCTAAAGCATTGGTTAATTGAAACTCTCCTTTTTCTTTAATATTGTTTTCTAATAAGTATGCTATTTCAGTACGTAAATCTTCTCCTTTTTTAAAATAATAAATTCCAATAATTGCTAAATCTGAAACAAAATTATTTGGCTTTTCTATAAAGTCTGAAATAATACCATCTTTTAATTTTATCACGCCATAAGCACTAGGGTCAGTTACTTTTTTTACCCAAACAACGCCATCTGTATTTGTGTCTAAAGTAAAGTTTGCTTTGAATAGCGTGTCTGCAAAAGCAACTATGCAAGGACCATTTAGAGATTGTTTGGCTTGATAAATAGCATGAGCGGTTCCCAAAGCATTTTTTTGAACAACGACCACTCCTTTAGTATTTAAATCTTTTGCTATTTTTAATAATTTTTCTTCTGTATTTTTAGGAAAAGTAGGGCCAATTATAAACGCAATTTCATCTATTTTTTGTTTAATTACACCTGCTATATCTTCAACTAATCTCTGTACTATTGGTTTTCCTGCAATTTTTGTTAATGGTTTTGGTATGGTTAAAGTATGTGGTCTTAATCTTGAGCCAATTCCAGCCATTGGTATGATAATCTTCATAAAATGAATCTATTTTTTTAGATGCGCAAAGGTAGTAAAATTATTGTTATGATTTTAAAGACGCCTTTATACTAACTAAAACAATCTATCGCAACCAATACTTAAATATAGGTTGAAAAAGACTTAATAGTGATAGAATCTATATTATGTATTTTAGAATTCTTGTTTCAATTATATCAATTATATTTTTATCACTAAAAGAATATTTTAATTCATTATGTGATTAGTTGCACCACGTTGTTGTTTTGATTTTCGCCTTTTTTTCTTTGTGAAGCGTAGCGAAACAAAGAAAAAAAGGCGAAAATCATCGCTTTAAATTAATCTCTGTGATTTTTAAAGCGAAGGAA
>JAKISG010000007.1 GCA_021648755.1 Flavobacteriaceae bacterium
TATTATCAAAACTATGCTCTAAACCTAAGCAATGTAAGTATATACCAAATTAACTTTGTAACACCGTATTATATCGTTTATTTTTCACAATATCTTCGATAAAATATTTTACCATAGCAAAGGCTATCTTGCAAAAAACAATTCAATATAATAACACGGCATTACAAAGTTAAATTGGTATGCTCGTGTATGGCAGTGCTGTCTCTTTTACCACCAAATAGTACGGCAGATGAGGTGTTAAAAATTATTCTTATATATTTACTTATTGTAAAACCAGTTATTTATTTTTTAAAGTATTTATTCTCTTATTATTATTTTAACATCAAAAATCTTATTATAAAAAACAGTATCTTTAGATTTGCAATTTGAGTAGATTAATTTACCATCTTTTCTCCAATATAAATTAGTTTTTAAGTCAATGCCTTTTTTAATATTATTCTTATTTGATAATACTTTATATCTATTTTTATCACTAATATGAGAACCATAATTAGAAGCACAATAAAATTCAATAATCACTTTATCTTCTAATATTAATATTTCTGATTTTCCTTCTTCAAAAGAATATATGTCGGTTTTCTTAATACTTGGAATATTTATTTTAATTATTTTTTGACCACAAGTAAATATCTTTTCAGTTATCATTTGACTTTTACAAGAAGTAACTCTCATTAATAATGAGATAAGGATTAAAATTTTCATATTATTTATTATTTTTATCATAATTTTTTCTTGATTCCTTTTTAGATTCAGACACCTCTTTAGGTGTTGTACGAGTAATTATTATTTCTTCATTCCTATCTGTACTTAATATAGTATCGTGATTTGGGTTTATAGTACTACCATGATTTTTTTTTAAGTCAAAAAGGTAAGCATGTGCTATTTCATGACCTGTTGTTTCCGCCTGCTGTTTGTCACTTTCTTGGTTACTTACAACTATATTTGTATTTTCATCTATTGATATTGTTTTTTCAGTTGTAGAGTTATCATTATACAATGTAACCCCTCTTCCTTTTTCTTCTCCATTTATAGGAAAACCGTCAAAGCCATATGTAACTATCTCATCACTTACATCTGATTCTATCGCATGATAATGATTTGCTGAAGAGATAACATATCTATCTTTAGAATTGGTAAGATGTAATAATCGTTGAAAGTTTCCTGAATTATTAAACTCTAATTTTCCTTGTAATAATAATGTTGTGTCCAATTTTCCTTTACTATCAAATTTAACATATTTTTGACTACCTACAGGAAGGTGATTTTTTACATTTTTTTGCGCTTGTTTCCCCACTACTATAACTGATTTCCTAAACGGTATGAGTTTTAAAACTTCTTTATCTCCTATTTTTTTGCTTTGCCCTTTATAGGTAACTTCGGCTGTTAGATAGTCGTATTCTTGTTGTTTACCATCTTCCCAAACTCGTTCTATTAAAAAGGGTGCTACCGTTACCATACCGTTTTCATTTACAGCTTCGGTAAAGGTAAGTTCTGACTTTCCTTTTTCAAAATCATTACCTGCTTCTATTTTTATAACAATGGTTGCTGTACCGCCAATAGCATCTCTTATTTCTATTTGCATACCTACCTGTTCATCATAAGGTATGGCTTTTGTGTTTTTGTTGGTTTTTGGGTCTAGCCAAGTTATTTTTGAAATTTGTGGCTCTTTATCTTGGTGTACTTTGGTTGGTTTTGCCGTGTTTGTTAAATTGGTTTTTTTCCAAGTTTTAGCAAACATTAAAGCACCGTTATGTTTAAGGTAGGCTGGTGATATGGTAAAGTGCTCTTTTACTGGCTGATTGCCTATTGCGCTATAACTCACACTATATTTTATAAAACAAGCATCTCCTAATAAAACAAAAATACTTTTACTTATACCGTCTCTAGAGAGAAGTTCTAAAATACTATTTTGCATTTGGTTAGCCATAAGCGTTAAATCCAAAATGGTAGTGCTACCTGTGGCCTCTATAACAAAATAATATTCGCCACCTCTAAATGCTGTTGATGGTCTGTTTGAAGCATCTACTCCTTGACTATACGCAACGTGATAAGAAAGTACCTTAAACTTTTCTTCACCAACATGTAATATGGCTATAAACATAAGTTTGTGTTTTTTTAGTTAATATTTTATTTTTTAAAAATTGCTTTGCAAATGTAGTTAATTTAATATACTTTATAATCTGGGATGTCTATTTTTGATGTAACGATTTTTTATAGCACATAAATTTATATATTTGAATTATAGCAAAAAAAAGTATGACAATGAATTTTTAAGGTTATGAAAGTAGCACTGTTAAAACGATTAAATAAAAGTTTAGAAGAGTTAACTGAAATAAATAGGTTATTCTGCTAAAGTTATATTAATTTTGAAGCGTGAATTGTTTTTAAATCAACTGTAAAAAATTTAAATAAACTATGAAGAAAATTATGTTAATTTTCTTTCTTTTTTCCCTAATTTTTGGTTTTTCACAAGAAAAACCAAAAGAAAACCTATTGCCAAAAAAACTAAAAAAAGATTTAAAAGTTGGCTTAGTACTCTCTGGTGGAGGCGCAAAAGGATTTGCACATATCGGCGTATTAAATATTTTAGAAGAACTAGGTGTTAGAATAGATTATGTTGGCGGTACAAGTGCTGGTGCTATGATTGGTGCAATGTATGCTTCTGGTTATAGAGCAAAAGAAATAGATTCAATTATCAGGTCCTATGATTTTAATGAACTCATTAAAGATGAGATCCCAAGAAAACTATTTTCACTCTATCAAAAAGAAAACTCTGAGAAATACGCATTAGAATTACCCTTTAAAAATTGGAAAATAGGCTTACCCATTGCTTTATCAAAAGGACAAAATTTTTTAAACGAATTAACCAAACTAACCAAACATGTTCATGATATAGATGACTTTAAAAAACTACCAATTCCGTTTTATTGTGTGGCAACAGACATAGAAACAGGCGAAAAAGTAATTTTAGAAAAAGGATTTTTACCTTTAGCTATAAAAGCAAGCGGTGCATTTCCCACCTTATTTGAACCTGTTAATATTGATGGTAAGCTTTTAGTAGATGGTGGCATTGTAAATAATTTTCCGATAGATATTATGTATAAAAAAGAGGTAGATGTAATTATTGGTATTGACGTACAAGATAAGTTAGGTCAACGAGAAAACTTAGACTCTGCACCAAAAATTGTAATGCAAATAATAAGTTTTCAAATGTATGATGATGCAGATGAACAAAGAAATAATACAGACATCTATATGCATCCAGATGTTTCAGAATACAGTGTATTTTCTTTTGATAAAGTTGATGGTCTAATTAATGAAGGAGAAAAAATTGCACTAAAAAAAAGAGAATTTTTAGAAGCAATAGTATTGCAACAAATAAAAAAAGAAACTAATAATTTAACGAGTGTTTTACAAAAAGAAAATAAAATCCATATTGAAGAAATTAAAATAAGAGGTAATGAAAATTATACTACAGATTACGTACTTTCAAAACTAAACATAAAAGGAGACTCTATTACCTATGATCAGTTTAACCAATCTATAAAAAGTTTATCTGCTACAAAGAATTTTAAAACCATAAATTACCATTTTACCATTTTACCAAATAAAAAAAGGGCAATTGAGTTTGATTTAAAAGAAAACGATATTCCAAACACGATACACCTTTCTGCACATTACGATGATTTATACAAAACAGGAATATTAATAAATTATACCTCAAAACATGCATTGATAAATAATGATATTTTTTCTTTAGATATTGTACTTGGTGATAATTTAAGATATAATATAGACTATATTATTAATAATGGTTTCTCTTGGGAGTTTGGTATTAAATCAAGATATAACAGTTTTAAAAGAAACTTTATAATCGATAGAAAAAACACCGCATCAATATTTAGCAATAACCAACAATTAAAATATAATGAGATATCAAACCAAGTATATTTTCAATCTAAATTCAAAGAAAAAGCAGGATTAAAAATAGGTGCTGAACATAAAAATTTAACTATTTTTACAGAAAATGCGATTACAAACAGGAAAGATTTTTTTGATAACCGAAATTATTTTAACCTTTTTAGTGAATTGATTTTAGATACCTACGATGCCAAATACTTTACGAAAAAAGGATGGTATTTTAATGCAAATTACAAACTATACTTTAGTGCTTCACGTTTTATAAGTCAAGATTTTAGGACTTTTCCAGTTAACGCCTTTTCACAATTCAGAAGTAATATAGGTTATACAACAACTTTTTTTGATAAATTAACTACTCAAATTACTAGCGATATTGGACTAACAATTGGAACTAGTGAACCTGTTTTCGATTATTTTATTGGCGGAAACAATGAAAATTTTACCCATAATTTTGTGCCTTTTTACGGCTATGATGTTGCTGCTATTAGTAATTCAAATTTTATAAAATCAACAGTTACCTTAAGATATGAATTGTTCACTAAAAACTATATTTCTATTATAGGAAATGCAGCAATAGCAGAAAGTACAAATACGTTAAATTCAAGTATTTTAACTGGCTATGCTGTTGGTTACGGTATAAAATCTATCATTGGTCCAATAGAATTAAAATACGCAAGAACACCAGATAACAATTTGGACTATTGGTATTTTAACATTGGTTTTTGGTTTTAAAAAATAAGATTGTTAAAATTATTTTTAAGTAAAAATTAATATTTTTAAACTAACTTTTAAATCCATATATTTGTAAATTATTCTAGTTGATAACCATAGAAAATGACAAAATGAATTAAAAGACTATCAATTAACAAATTAAACTACAAAACATGAGTTGTACGACTTGTACCACAGATAAAACGGGAATACCAAAAGGATGTAAAAGTAACGGCACTTGTGCCTCAGGAGGCTGTGATAAATTATCGGTTTACGATTGGCTTAGTAATATGACCTTACCAGGATATCAAAAAAAATTTGATCATATCGAAGTTCGTTTTAAAAACGGAAGAAAAGCATTTTTTAAAAACGAACCTAACCTATCTATTAGTATTGGTGATATTGTAGCAGTTGAATGTAAATCAGGTCATGATATTGGTGATGTTTCACTTACAGGCGAACTGGTAAAGGTTCAAATGAATAAAAAGAAAGTAAAAATAGGCAATGAAAACATTTTTAAAATTTACCGAAAGGCATCACAAAAAGATATTGATATTTGGCAAGAAGCTAGAAATAAAGAGCAAGAAGTACAGCGAAAATCAAGATTGATTGTTTCTCGCTTAGGTTTAAAAATGAAATTAAGCGATATTGAATTTCAAGGAGATGGCAAAAAAGCAACTTTTTTTTATACTGCTGATGAACGTGTAGATTTTAGATTATTAATTCGAGAATTGGCAACTACATTTAATATCAAAATTGAAATGAAACAAGTTGGCTTACGTCAAGAAGCAGCAAGGCTTGGCGGAATTGGTTCTTGTGGTAGAGAATTATGTTGCTCTACTTGGTTAACCGATTTTAGATCTGTAAGTACTAGTGCAGCTCGCTATCAACAACTCTCTTTAAACCCGCTAAAATTATCAGGGCAATGTGGTAAATTAAAATGCTGTTTAAACTATGAATTAGATTCGTATATGGATGCTTTAAAAGAATTTCCAAATACAGACATATGGTTACAAACCAAACAAGGAACAGCCATGTTTCAAAAAATGGATATTTTTAATGGTTTTATTTGGTATGTTTATAAAGAAAACCCTATGAAATGGCATCAATTAACAGTTGCACAAGCAAATGAGATAATTGAACAAAATAAAAAAGGTGAAAAACCATATAATTTAGAAGAATATTCAAATGAATTAGTTTTAGATGAACCACAAAAGAATATATTTGAAAACGTTGTTGGTCTAGACAGTTTAACACGATTTGACAAGCCAAAACGCAGTAAAAGGCGTAACAATAAAAACAGAAATCGTAAAAATAATACTACTAATAAACAGACTAATCAAAAAAAACCTCGAAATACAGAAGTAAATCAGAAGAAAAAGAACCCAAACCAAAACAAAAACAAGAAAAATCAAAATTTACAAAATAAAAACACTAGAAATCAAAGTAAAAAATAGCTTATTAATATGCTTAAACAAATTATCTTAATTGTAATTTCAATACTTTTTATATCTTGTACTAATAATACAATTTTTACTAAATACAAAGGTATAGAGAATAATAAATGGCATAAAGATTCTATAATCAGTTTTAACTATAACACAACAGACACTATATCTAAAAATATAGTTTATATAAACTTAAGAAATGATAAAAACTATGCCTTTAATAACTTGTTTTTAATTACTACTGTAGAATTTCCTAATAAAACAAAAATTATAGACACTTTAGAATACGAAATGGCAGATGTAAAAGGACATTTTTTAGGAACAGGGTTTACCGATTTAAAAGAAAACAAATTAGTATATAAAACAAACATAAGATTTCCTATTGTAGGCGAATATCAATTCTCTGTACAACATGCAATGCGAAAAATAAGCGAAGAGAACGGTATTGATTTCTTAAACGGAATTACAGATGTCGGAATTGAAATTGAACATATTAACAAATAAGAATGATTTATTTATATAAATAGACTTAACACCCTTTAAACTAAATATTTAAAATCAACACATTTTATTTTTTAAAGAATAGAACCTTAATTTTACACTTTTGATATAAAATCAAAATTAAAAATAAAAATATGACTAAAACCAAAACAATCGTTAATTTTAAAAAATATACCAAATGGCTTTGGCGAATTTTTTTAGGAGGAATTGCCCTTATATTTTTATTGTTTTTCTTAACCTCATTAGGCTTATTTGGTAAACTACCAACTTTTGACCAATTAGAAAACCCGAATAGTGATTTAGCAACACAATTAATTTCAGAAGACGGAAAAACAATTGGTAAATTTTTTAAAGAAAATAGAACACCAGTACAATATAAAGATTTACCACAAAATTTAGTTAATGCATTAATTGCAACTGAAGATGCAAGATTCTATAAACATTCAGGAATAGATTTTTATGCAACAATAAGAGCAGTTGCCTTTATGGGAAGTCGCGGAGGCGGAAGTACAATAACACAACAATTATCTAAACAACTATTTACTGGTGGATCTAGAAATATTATAGAAAGATTAACACAAAAAATAAAAGAATGGATTATTGCAATCCGTTTAGAAAATAGATATACCAAAAAAGAAATTATTGCAATGTACTTTAACCGGTATGATTTCTTAAACCAAGCCGTAGGAATACGTTCTGCCTCAAGAATTTACTTTGGTTTAGAACCAGCAAAATTGAGTCAAGAACAATCTGCAATGTTAGTAGGTATGCTAAAAAATTCATCGCTCTATAACCCATTAAGAAGATCAGAAAAGGTAAAACATCGAAGAAACGTTGTATTGAAACAAATGGAAAAATACAAGTTTATTTCAACACAATTAAAAGACAGTTTGCAAAAAACTAAACTAAACTTAGATGTACATAAAGAAGATACAAATTACGGAATTGCTACATACTTTAGAGAATACATCCGCAAATTTATGATAAGATGGGTAAAAGACAATCCGAAAAAAGACGGGTCGGCATATAATATTTATCGAGACGGTTTAAAAATCTATGTAACCATTGATTCTAGAATGCAAAAATATGCCGAAGAAGCTATGCAACAACATATGGAAAACCTACAAGGCGAATTTTTTGAATATCAGAAATCTAGAACAAAAAGCAAACGAAATAAATGGCAAGAAAAGATAGTTCCATTTAGTACCGATTTAAAAATTGCAGATGTAGATAAAATTATGAATAGAGCAATGAAAAATTCTGAACGTTGGAAAAAATTAAAAAAAGCAGGAGTGTCAGAAAAAGAAATAAAAATCTCTTTTCATAAAAAAACACCTATGAAAATATTTTCTTGGAAAGGCAATATAGACACCATAATGACACCATACGATTCTATAAAATACTATAAAACATTTTTAAGAACAGGCGTTATGTCTATAGAACCACAAAACGGTCATGTTAAAGTTTGGGTTGGTGGCATAAATCATGAACATTTTAAATACGATGCTGTAAAACAACAAAAACGACAAGTAGGATCTACCTTTAAACCCCTTGTTTACGCAACAGCAATTAATCAATTAAAATACTCACCTTGTAAAAAAATGTCGAATACACCTTATACTGTACCTAAAGAAAAATACGGAATGCCAAAAGACTGGACTCCAGAAAATGCAGGTAAAAAATATGGCGGAGAACATACCTTAAAATATGCTTTAGCAAATTCAATTAACGTCATTTCTGCTAGACTAATCGATGAAGCAAATCCACAAAATGTAGCAAAATTAGCGAAAAACTTAGGTATTGAAACAAAAATAGAAGCAAACCCATCTATTGCCCTAGGAGCAGTTGACTTATCTCTATTTGAAATGATTGGAGCATTGAGTACATTCGCAAATAAAGGCATGTATATAAAGCCAATTGCTATTTTGCGTATTGAAGATAAAAACGGAACTGTTTTACAGAATTTTAGCACGACAAGAAGAGAAGTAGTAAGCGAAGAAATAGCTTATGTAATGCTCAACTTAATGGAAGGTGTAACGCAAGCAGGCTCTGGTGTTAGATTAAGAGGAACTAGAAAACATAGAGAAAATGTTGTAACAGGTAGCCCTTATAAATTTACAAACGCAATTGCTGGTAAAACAGGTACAACTCAAAATCAAAGCGACGGTTGGTTTATGGGAATGGTACCAAATTTAGCAACAGGGGTTTGGGTTGGTGCCGATGACCGTTCAGTTCATTTTCCAACAGTCCGTAGAGGTCAAGGAGCTTCTATGGCATTGCCGATTTGGGCTTTAATGTATCAAAAAATGTATGCGGACTCAACCTTAAATGTAAGTGATAAACCATTTAGAAGACCTAGAAATTTAACTATCGAAATAAAATGTGAAGAAAATGATGAAGATAAAAAAACAGAAGGTGATAATGATTTTAATAATTGATAAAATAGTAGCTTATCCCACTTCTATTAAAATAAAAGTTTAATAAATTAAGTATAGAAAAAATGATAAATAAAGTAGTAAAAAATGTACACGAAGCCCTAGAAGGTGTAAAAAGTGGTATGACTTTTATGCTCGGCGGCTTTGGTTTATGTGGTATTCCTGAAAATTCAATTACCGAATTGGTAAATTTAGGCATTACAGATTTAACCTGTATTTCTAACAATGCAGGAGTCGATGATTTCGGATTAGGATTATTACTACAAAAACGTCAAATAAAAAAAATGATTTCATCTTATGTAGGCGAAAATGATGCGTTTGAACGCCAAATGCTTTCAGGTGAATTAGATGTAGAACTAATTCCGCAAGGAACTTTAGCAGAACGCTGCAGAGCAACAGGTGCAGGAATACCAGCATTTTATACACCAGCAGGCTTTGGAACCGAAGTAGCAGAAGGTAAAGAAACTAGAGCCTTTAACGGAAAAATGTATGTTTTAGAACATGCTTTTAACTCAGAATTTGCATTTGTAAAAGCCTGGAAAGGAGACACCGCAGGAAATTTAATTTTTAAAGGAACAGCTAGAAACTTTAACCCAATGATGGCTATGGCAGGAAAAATAACGGTAGTTGAAGTAGAAGAATTGGTAGAAGCAGGACAATTAGACCCAAACCAAATTCATATACCAGGAATTTTTATACAACGTATTTTTCAAGGTAAAAATTACGAAAAGAGAATTGAACAAAGAACAGTTAGAAAAAATTAATTTGTTTATCTATACAAATAAATACGTAACAAAAAACAACTAAAATAGTTAAAAATGTTAGATAAAAACCAAATAGCACAAAGAATAGCACAAGAATTAAAGCATAACTGGTATGTTAATTTAGGTATCGGAATACCAACGCTAGTAGCAAACTACATTCCTAAAGGAATTGCAGTCGAATTTCAATCAGAAAACGGATTATTAGGCATGGGACCTTTCCCAATAGAAGGCACCGAAGATGCCGATTTAATAAATGCAGGTAAACAAACTGTTACCATTTTAAAAGGAGGCTCCTTATTCGATTCTGCATTAAGTTTTGCTATGATTCGTGGACAACATGTTCAACTAACCGTTTTAGGAGCAATGGAAGTTGCTCAGAATGGAGATATTGCAAACTGGAAAATACCAGGAAGAATGGTAAAAGGAATGGGTGGCGCAATGGATCTAGTAGCATCCGCAGATAATATCATTGTTGCTATGATGCACACCAATAAAAAAGGAGAATCTAAAATTTTAGAATCTTGCTCATTACCCTTAACAGGCGTTGGTTGCGTAAAAAAAATAGTAACAAACCTAGCTGTTTTAGAAATAAAAAATAATGCCTTTTACCTAAAAGAAAGAGCACCTGGAGTAAGTATTGAAGAAATTAAGAAAGCAACGGCTGGTAAATTAATCATTAACAGTGAAATACCTGAGATGAAATTCTAATAAATAAACCCTTTGCAAACTTTGCGTAAAAAAATATGAAAATAATATCTTATAATGTAAACGGAATAAGAGCAGCAATAAAAAAAGACTTTATTACTTGGCTACAAATTGCAAGCCCAGATGTAATCTGTTTACAAGAAATAAAGGCGCTAAAAGAACAATTAGACGTAACTTTATTTGAAAATGCGGGCTATAAATACCACTATTGGCATTCCGCAGAAAAAAAAGGATATGCAGGTGTTGCAATTTTATGCAAAGAAAAACCAAAACACATTGAATATGGTGCAAATTTTGATTTAGCAACAACCGAAGGTCGTGTTTTAAGAGTAGATTTTGATACCGTTTCTGTTATTAGTTTATACCTTCCATCAGGAACAAATAAGTTGAGACTAGATTTAAAATTTCAATTTATGGATGATTTTCAAAATTATATTTCGGCACTTAAAAAAACAATTCCAAATTTAATTATTTGTGGCGATTATAATGTCTGCCATGAAGAAATAGATATTCATAACCCAAAAGGATTAAAAAACACATCTGGATTTTTACCCATAGAAAGAAAGTGGCTAGATACTTTTATAAATAATGATTTTATAGATACTTTCCGTTTTTTTAATAAAGAACCTGACCAATATTCGTGGTGGAGTTATAGAGCAAATGCTAGAAATAACAATAAAGGTTGGCGCTTAGATTATTGTTTAGCAACAAAAACCTTAAAAAACCGTTTAAAAAGAGCATATATTTTACAAGAAGCAAGACATAGTGATCACTGTCCCGTAGTCATTGAAATAAGTTAAAAAATGAAAAAAATAATAACCTTAATACTAACCCTAGTAATAACATCCTCTTGTGTATCCAAAAAAATATACCAAGAATTAGAAGAGAAATACAACATATTAAAAAATAGAAATCAAGATTTGGTAGGTGAAAACGATGATTTATTCTCTACAACTAAAGACTTAGAAGACACAAATTTAAAACTATCGAAAAGTATGGATAGTTTACAAGTTGTAAAAGCCAAATTATTAGATGATGTTGTCGCTTTAGAAACAAGAAAAAAACAGTTAGAAAACTCTTATAGTGAATTGTCACAAAGCAGTTCTGAAGAATTAGATGCTAAAGCAAAGGAAATTTTAAGACTATCACAAGAACTAGATACAAAAGAAGCCACTTTAATTGCTGAAAATACAAGATTAGAGAACTTACAAAACAAATTAGCATCACGCTCAGAAAGAATACAGCAATTAGAAAAATTAATTGCCTCAAAAGAAACTGCAATGCAGCATTTAAAAGATGCAGTTTCAAACGCATTGCAAAATTTTGAAGGCAACGGATTAACCGTTTATAAAAAAAATGGTAAAGTATATGTTTCTATGGAAAATAAATTATTGTTTAGCTCGGGTAGTTGGTCTGTTGGTAACCAAGGAAAAAGCGCAGTGATTGCATTAGCAAAAGTATTAAAGCAAAATAAGGATATTAATGTATTGATTGAAGGTCATACTGATAATGCACCATATAATGGCGGAAACGGAATTGATGACAACTGGGATCTATCTACCAAAAGAGCAACTGCAATTGTACGTATTTTAATAAATAATGCTGTTGATGCAAAACAAGTTACCGCAGCAGGAAGAAGCAAATATTTACCAATAGACACAAATAACACACAACAAGGAAAAGCTAAAAATCGTAGAATTGAAGTGATTTTAGCACCAAATCTAGATGCTATTAGTAAAATGTTAGAAAATTAATTTATTAATAATTAGTTAGTTATAATCATGTGATAAACTAAAAGATAATAGATTATACTTTGTAACGCCAACCAAATTTATCTTCAGATTTATTGTATTGAATATCAGTCAATATTTTTTTAAATAAATCAGAATACCTGCTTTTTACCTGCGCAATTTCATAATCTGTATTTTGATGAGAAAAATGTGAAATAGGTGTAACTACAGCAGCAGTACCTGAGCCAAACATTTCTTTTAATGTTCCATTTTTTACAGCCTCTTTAATTTCGGTAACCTTAATTTTTCTTACTTCAACCTTGATACCTGATGCTTTTGCTATTGCTATAATACTTTTTCTTGTAATCCCATCTAAAATACGTTCACTAGTCGGTGCTGTAATCAAGGTATCGTTTATTCTAAAAAATACATTCATTGTTCCTGCCTCTTCTAAATATTCATGATTAGAGTCTGTCCAAATAATTTGGTCATAACCTTGAGCTATTGCTTTTTGTGTAGGGTAAAATTGTGCCCCATAATTACCAGCCGCTTTTGCAGCACCAACCCCACCGTTAGCAGCTCTACTATAATATTCTGCAATAACAACTTGCACATCTTTCGTATAATATTTTCCAGAAGGAGAGCATATAATCATAAACGTATATTCTTCTGACGGTGCAGCAAAAATACCTTTACCAGATGCAATCATAAAAGGCCTAATATAGAGTGAATTACCATCTTCTGTCGGAATCCAATCTCTTTCTATCTTTAGTAAGGTCTCTAAACCCTCAAAAAATAATTCTTTTGGAAACTCTGGCATTGCCAAACGTTTAGCAGAGGCATTAATACGCAACTGATTTTCATCTGGTCTAAATAACCAAATTTGGTCCGTATTATCTTTATAAGCTTTCATACCCTCAAAAACTGCTTGTCCATAATGAAAAACACGAGCCGAAGGTTCTAATTTTAAAGGTTTATAAGGTTTAATTTTTGGTTTTTGCCATTTACCATTTTTAAAAGTACAAATAAATAGATGGTCTGTAAATGTAGATCCAAATTTACGATTGTTTAACGTTGCTTTATCTAATTTAGATTTTTTTATTTTTTTTATTTTTAGAGCACTCAAAATAGTTGTTTCCATATTAGTATGTGTGTTTTGCAAAAGTACGATTATTTACCTCTACTATTATAGTAAATGGATTAAATCGAATTAGTTCCAAAAAGGCTTAGTTTATTAAATATTTCTCCATTTAACTTAGGATTTTACAAACTCTTTTAAGGCAAAATTTAATTCTAATCTATTTTCTATATGACTCATATGCCCACTAGAAAATTTTATTACTTTAGTATTGGTATTTTTTACTTGACTTATTAAATCTACCTGTTGTAACAAAGGGTCTTTTTCACCAATTATAAACATTTTTTTAAAAAAATTATTTTTTAAAATTAAAGAACGATCTTTTCTAATTTTCATACCTTCTAAAGAAGCAATTATACCTTGTAATGAAGTTTTTAAGGCCTCTTGTTTTATAAGTTCTACTTCTTGATAGTGTTTTTTTCTACTTTCTACTGTAAATAAGTTAGGAATTGCCATTTTAACAAAAGTATTTTTATTTTTTTTTACCATTGTAATAGCACGCTCTCTATTTTTCTTTTTTTCTAATGAATCTGCTAATGTCGTAGAATTCATTAAACAAATACCTTTTAAATTAATAGTAAATAGTTCTGCAAAAGCAAGTGCAATATAACCACCAAGACTATGTCCGATTAAATAGTATTTTCTTAATTTTAAAGAGTCTAAAACCGATTTTATCATCTTTGCTTGGTCAATCATTGTATGAATATAACTCAAGTTCTCTGTTTTACCATGACCTAATAGATCAATTGTGATAATGCGATTTTTTTTAGATAAAACAACACTAATATCTTTCCACATAGTACTATTTTCTAAAAACCCATGTAGTAAAACAATAGTGCTCCCTTTACCTTGAGAGGTGTAATTTATTTTTATGTTTTTGTAAAGAAATATTTTGTCTTGCACAACTATTTTTTCATAATAAGTATAAAGATTAAAGTTAAACCTATTGTTTATATTATTTCATTAAATTCTCTATTTGATTGATAGTAACAGGAATATTAATCATTAAATTAAAAGGTTCTCCTTTTTCTTGAATTACATAATTATCTTCAATTCTAATTCCTAGATTTTCTTCGGGTATATAAATTCCAGGCTCAACTGTAAAAACCATTCCCGCTTGCATTGGCTCAGTTAAAATTCCGTAATCATGTGTGTCTAACCCCATATGATGCGAAGTACCGTGCATAAAATATTTTTTATAAGCAGGGTGTTTTGGGTCTTCATTTTTTACATCTTCTTTTGTAATTAATTTTAAACCAATTAATTCTGTAGTCATTATTTTACCAACCTCTATATGATAATCTGCCCAAAAAGTACCAGGAACAAGCATTTTTGCAGCAGCATCTTTAACACGTAAAACGGCATTATAAACATCTTTTTGTCTTTGTGTAAACTTACCAGATACAGGCACACAACGAGTCATATCACTAGCATAATTTGCGTAACTAGCACCGACATCCATTAAGATAAGGTCACCGTTTTTACAGATTTGATTATTTTCAATATAATGTAAAACACAAGCGTTATAACCACTTGCTATAATTGGTGTATATGCAAACCCATTTGCTCTATTACGAGTAAACTCATGTATGTATTCTGCTTCAATTTCATATTCAGTAGTATTTGGTTTTACAAACTTTAACACCCGTCTAAATCCTTTTTCAGTAATATCACAGGCTTGTTGTATTAAAGCAATTTCTTCTTTCTCTTTAACCGAACGTAAGCGTTGTAAAATAGGTTGGCTACGTAAATACGTATGCGCAGGATACTGTTGTTGTAATTTTTTAATAAAACGAGCCTCGCGAGTTTCAGTGGTTATATTTGCTCTATAATGTTCATTGGTATTGATATATACAGCACTTGCTAAGGTCATTAACTCAAACAAAACCTTTTCAAAATCTGGTAACCAAAAAACCGATTTAATTCCTGAAGTTATAAAAGCTGTTTTTTTATCTAACTTTTCACCTTCCCAGATAGCAATATGTTCGTTAGTTTCTTTTAAAAATAAAATTTCTCTATATTCCTTTTTTACAGCATCAGGAAAAATAACCAAAATACTTTCTTCTTGATCAACACCAGACAAGTAAAAAATATCACGATGTTGTGCAAAAGGCAAGGTACTATCTGCACTTACAGGATAAATATCGTTAGAATTAAATATAGCCATTGCACCTTTCTGCATTTTTTGGACAAATTTTTTTCTATTTTTTATAAACAAATTTTTTTCTATTGATAGGTATTTCATTCTAAACTTAGGTTTTAGAATTCATATTTTAGAATTCTCATTAATTAAAAAACAAATTTATACATTTGCAATCAAATCAATTCTATTAAAATGAAAAAAATCAGAATTACATCCGTTTTTATTTTATTTACAACTTTAATTTTTGCTCAAAACGGCATTCCTTATAAAATATTTTCTGCAAAATCAAAAAAAATATCCTATAAAAAAATGTTGAAAAAAATACATAAAGCAGATATCGTTTTATTTGGTGAACACCATAATAACTCTATCATTCATTGGTTGCAATTGGCAGTAACAAAAGATGCTTCTAAAAATAGGGAATTAACGCTTGGAGCAGAAATGTTAGAAGCAGACAACCAAAAACCTCTAAACGATTACCTTGCAGGTAAGATTGATGAAAAAGCATTAGATACTTTAGCAAGACTATGGAAAAATTTTAAAACAGATTACAAACCTTTAGTAGATTTTGCAAAAGAGAATGCGATTAAATTTATTGCTACAAATATACCAAGGCGCAATGCAAAAATTGTTTTTAAAAAAGGCTTCGATGGTTTAAATTCATTATCGGATAAAGAAAAATCTTGGATTGCACCATTACCAATAGCATATGATAAAAATTTACCAGGTTATGTAAAAATGTTAGAAATGATGAGTGGGCATGGTGGAGAAAATTTACCGAAAGCACAAGCAATAAAAGATGCGACAATGGGCTATTTTATTCATAAAAATTTAGAAAAAGGTAAATTATTTATTCATTACAATGGCTCTTATCATTCTGATAATTATGAGGCAATAGGCTGGTATTTAAAAAGATATAATCCTGATTTAAATATTATTACCATAAGTACAGTCGAACAAATTAGTATAAGTAAATTAAATAAAGACCATAAAAACCTAGCAGACTTTATTATTGTTGTGCCAAAAGATATGACAAAAACATATTAAGACTTACAGCACGTAAACTTGCGTCACGTAAACTTGCGTCACGTAAACTTGCGTACTGTTGTTTTTTGTTATACTTTTGAAAAAACAAAAAATGGAACTTCCTTTTAAACATGGTAAAGTAGTAGAAACATCTTATTTTGTAAATAGAAAAGAAGAAATTCATCATTTACAAAATAATTTTATTTCTAAAATCAATACAACTCTTATTTCACCTAGAAGATGGGGAAAATCTTCCTTAGTACTTAAAGCCTCTAAAGATTTAACCAAAAAAAACAAAAGAATTAGATTTGTATATCTAGATTTATTTAATATACGAAGTGAAGAAGAGTTTTATAAAACTTTTACTAAAGAGGTTTTAAAGGTGTCTTATACAAAATGGGAGGATCGTTTAAAAAAAGCAACGGAATTTTTTAAGCAATTAATTCCGAAGTTTAGTTTTGGTATTGACCCTCAAAATGAATTTTCGGTCAGTTTTAATTGGCATGATGTTATGGAAAATCCATCAGAAATATTAAATTTACCAGAAGTTATTTCAAAAGAGAAAAAAATTGAAATTGTAATTTGCTTAGATGAATTTCAAAACATAGGACATTTTAATAACCCATTAGCATTTCAAAAAAAATTACGAGCACATTGGCAATATCACCAGATAGCAACTTATTGTATGTATGGTAGTAAACGCAATATGATGACTGAGATATTTGAACACAAATCTATGCCTTTTTATAAATTTGGAGATGTCATTTTTTTACAAAAAATAAGTACAACACATTGGGTAAAATATATAATCAAAAAATTTAAAAAAACAAATAAAGTAATTAGCCATGAACTTGCAAAAAACATAGTAAAATTAGTTGAAAATCATTCCTATTATACACAACAATTAGCGAATAAAGTTTGGTTAAATACAGCTGATAAAGTTTCAAAAAAAAATATAGAAAAATCTATAAATCAACTTATTGAAAATTACGAAATGCTATTTCAAAAAGAGTTAGATACATTAACAAACCAACAAGTAAATTTATTAAAAGCTATTGTAAATAATGAATTACAACTAAATAATAAAAACACTATAAAAAAATATAATTTAGGCACTTCAAGTAGTGTTACAAGTGCTAAAAAGGCATTAATTTTAAAAGAAGTAATCGATATTTATAACAAAGAAATAATTTTTTTAGACCCGCTCTTTAAAAATTGGTTTCAGCATTTTTATATACAAAAAACGTAGTTTAATTAAATTTTCTAATGCAACGAGAAGAACTAATACAGAAATTAAAACCAGATACTCTTTGGGATATTATTATAATTGGAGGAGGAGCAACGGGCTTAGGTGTTGCCGTTGAAGCAACAACAAGAGGCTATAAAACCTTATTATTAGAACAATACGATTATACTATTGGCACATCTAGCCGAAGCACTAAATTAGTACATGGAGGTGTTCGTTATTTAGCACAAGGAAACATTTCGCTAGTTTTAGAAGCTTTAAAAGAAAGAGGCTTATTACTAAAAAATGCCCCTCATTTGGTAATTAATAAACCTTTTTTAATTCCGTCTTATAAATGGTGGTATAAACCTTTTTACACTTTTGGTTTAACCATTTATGATTTGCTTTCAGGAAGATTGAGATTTGGAACATCTAGACCATATTCCAAAGAAAAAACATTAGAGAAAATACCCACACTTAAAAAATTAAATTTAAGAGGAAGTATTTTATACCACGACGGGCAATTTGATGATGCTAGGTTAGGAATCAATTTAGTACAAACCGTAATCGATAATAACGGAACTGCCCTAAATTATATGAAAGTAACTTCTTTCCTTAAAAAAAATAATAAAATAAATGGTGTTGTTGCAAAAGATGAAGAAACAGGAACTGTTTTTAAAATAAAAGCCAAAGCAGTTTTAAATGCAACAGGCGTTTTTGTAGATACAATTATTCAGAAAGACAACCCAACAGCAAAAAATGTTATTAAACCAAGTCAAGGAGTACATATAGTAATCGATAATAAATTTTTGCAATCAGATTACGCATTAATGATACCAAAAACAAGAGATGGGCGTGTTTTATTTGCTGTGCCTTGGCATAATAAAGTAATTTTAGGCACAACCGATATTCCAAAAGAAGAACCTGTAATTGAGCCTAAAGTAACTGATGAGGAGGTAAATTTTATCCTAGAAACTGCAGGTAGATATTTAGAAATTAAACCCACAAGAGCAGATGTAAAAAGTGTATTTGCAGGATTAAGACCATTAGCAGCACCAAAAACAGGTACAAACGAAAAAACAAAAGAAATTTCTAGAAGACATAAAATAATTATTTCAAAATCTGGTTTAGTCTCCATAATTGGTGGAAAATGGACGACATATAGAGAAATGGGAGAAGATGCTGTAGATAAATTAGCAACACTTTTTAAATTACCAAAAAGAAAAAGTATCTCTGAAAAATTACATATTCATGGTTATAAAGAAGCAGTAGATTTTAAAAATCCGTTATATTTTTATGGATCAGATATACAAGGAATTGAAGAACTTATTAAATTAAATTTAGAATTAAAAGAATGGGTTAGTAAAGATCTAAAAATTAATAAGGCTCAAGTTGTTTGGGCAGTTAAGAATGAATATGCTAGAAATGTAGAAGATTTTTTATCACGTAGGACAAGAGCCTTGCTTTTAGATGCTAAAGAAAGTATAAAAATGGCGCCAATTGTTGCTAAAATTATGGCAGATGAGTTAGGTAGAGATAAAAAGTGGGAGGAAGAACAAGTCAAAAAATTTAACAAACTGGCAAAAGGATATTTATTAAATTAAAAAATATATGTTTAAATTTTTAAAACAAAAGCTAGACAAAGAACTTATACCTAAAGATAAAATAGATAAGTTCTATAGTAAAATGCGCTGGCAAGTTTTCTTTGGTATTTTTATTGGTTATGCAGGTTATTATTTAGTTCGTAAAAATTTTTCTATGGCAATGCCAGATTTAATAGCGCAAGGCTATACCAAATTAGAATTGGGTTTTGCATTATCAGGAGTTGCAATAGCATACGGTTTAAGTAAATTTTTAATGGGTAACGTATCTGATAGAAGTGATGCTCGAAAATTTATGCCGATAGGTTTATTAATGTCTGGTTTGATTATGATAACTATGGGGTTTTTTCCGTTTGCAACAGCATCAGTAAGTGTTATGTTTATTCTATTATTACTTAACGGGTGGTTTCAAGGTATGGGTTGGCCACCAAGCGGAAGAATAATGGTGCAGTGGTTCTCAGTAAAAGAAAGAGGTACAAAAATGGCATTTTGGAATACGGCTCATAATATAGGTGGTGGATTAATAGGACCTTTAGCCATTTTTGGAGTCGCCTATTTTAACAATTGGCGTGCACAATTATATTTACCAGGAATTATTGCCGTATTTATTGCTTTAATTATTTACCTAACACTTAGAGATAGACCACAAGCTGTTGGTTTACCACCCATTGAAGTATATAAAAACGATTACCCAGAAACATTTGAAGGCGTAGATCAAAATGCAGCAATTTCAGCCAAAGAAATATTTATTAAATACATATTTAAAAATAAGTTGTTATGGTTAATCGCCATAGCAAATATTTTTGTGTATTTGGTTAGATATGGTGTCTTAGATTGGGCGCCAACTTATTTAAAAGAAGTTAAGAATTTTTCATTAAAAGAGACAGGTTGGGCTTATTTTTTATACGAATGGGCAGGAATTCCAGGAACAATTATTGCAGGAATAGTAAGTGATAAATGGTTTAAAGGCAAACGAGCACCAGTAAGTATTATTTATATGATATTAGTTTTAATAGCGGTTGTTATTTATTGGAAAAACCCAGCAGGAAACCCAATAATTGATAATTTAGCATTAATTGCAATTGGATTTTTAATTTATGGTCCAGTAATGTTAATTGGCGTACAAGCTTTAGACTTAGTACCAAAAAATGCTGCAGGAACAGCAGCAGGGTTTACAGGTTTATTTGGGTATCTTGGAGGCGCATTAACTGCAAACATTACAATAGGTTATTTGGTCGATAATTATGGTTGGGATAGCAGTTTTAGATTATTAGTTAGTGCTTGCATATTAGCTATTGTCTTTATTGGCTATACTTGGTTAATTGAAAATAAAAATCATTAATTAAAAGAATTAAACAAAAATTAAAAAATGAAAAAATATTTTATTTTAGTGATTTTAGCATTAATAGCTTGTAAAAAAGAAGAAAAACAAATACAAGAAATTAAAAAAATAAGTGAAAGCACAAAAAAAGTACGCAGTTATATAAAAAAAGATATTGTAATTGCACATAGAGGTAGTACCTATTGGACACCAGAAGAAACAGAAGCGGCATATAGATGGGCAAGAAATATTGGTGCAGATTATTTAGAGTTAGATATTCAATTAACTAAGGATAACCAATTAGTTGCTTTTCACGATGATAATTTAAAGCGAACTACTAATATTGAAGAAGTATTTCCTAACAGAATTAATGCCACAATTAATGATTTTACACTGTTAGAATTAAGACAATTAGATGCAGGTTCTTGGTTTAATAAAGCAAACCCAAGCCGAGCCAAAGCGAAATTTAAAGCGCTTAAAATTCTAACGTTACAAGATGTAATTAAGATTGCCGAAGGAAATAGAATATTAAGAAAGGAAGGAAGCCCCGTTAAAGTTAAAATTAACGGTAATTGGAACGGTAAATACCAATATGAAATTGACCCAAATGATAACGGCAATAGACCAGGAATATATGTAGAAACCAAACATCCAAAATCAAATATTGAAAAATACCTAAAAGAAGAATTAACTAATTTAGGTTGGAATATTAATATAAATTCAAAAGAAATAAAAACCCAAAAAGATAAAGTGAGTGTAGCAAATACTAAAGCACGCCTTATTTTACAATCTTTTTCGCCTGAAAGTATTCTCAATCTAGAAAAATATTTACCAAATATTCCGAAATGTCTCTTATTATGGCGACCAGATATGAAAGGAACTACAAAAGAAGCCTATAACAAAGCAATTACTTTTGCCATAACAAATAAGGTACATATTATAGGCACAAGTATTGCAGGTGAACCTAATAACTATAAAGAATTAACAGCCGTTTGGATGACAGAATTAATTCATAAATCAGGCTTGTTAATTCACCCATATTCTTTTGATACTAACCAACAATTTGCTAAATATACTCAAAGAATAGATGGTGTTTTTACAAATAGAGCAGACCTCGCTTTAACATTTTATAAAAAAAATAATGCAACCTCTCAAGAAGTGTTAATTACTTTAGATTATTAAGCTTATAGTTAATAACTTAATGATTTCTTAACTTTAAGAAGAAGTGTTTTTTCGTATTTTTGTACTGAACTTAAAACAAACTATATTATGAAAAAAATTTACTTTTTAGTAGTTGCTATTATGGTAACTTCTCTATCTTTTGGGCAAGACTTAATTATTACAGGCGTTTTTGACGGTCCATTATCGGGAGGTACACCAAAGTTAACAGAACTTTACGTGGTTAATGATATTGCTGATTTAAGTCTGTACGGTATTGGTAGTGCAAATAATGGTCAAGGAACAGATGGCGAAGAATTTACTTTTTCAGCAGATGCGTATACAGCAGGAGACTTTATTTACGTAGCTACAGAAGGTAGTAATTTAGGCTCTTTTAATACTTACTTTGGTTTTGAAGCAAATTACTTAGATGATTCAATGGGAATAAATGGAGATGATGCCGTAGAACTTTTCTTTAATGGTTCTGTAATAGACACATTTGGAGATATTAATGTAGATGGTAGCGGAGAACTATGGGAGTATTTAGATGGTTGGGCATATAGAAATGATGCAACAGGACCAGATGGAACAACTTTTATATTAGGTAATTGGTCATTTAGTGGTACTAATGTAAATGACGGTCAAACAGATAACGGGACGGCTACAACACCATTCCCAATAGGTACTTATGTAATTACAGGTACACCAGACCCAACAATTAGTATTACATCACCATCTATCGGTACATTATTTGCGCCAGGAGTTACAAGTATAGATGTTGAATTTACAACTGCAAATACAACAGGAGGAGAACAAGTTAATATTACGGTAAATGGAACACAAACAACAAATGTTACAAGTCCTTTTGCTGTTATAACAGCAGACGGAACAAGTTATGATGTAACAGTAGATTTAGTTAATGGTGGAATTTTAAATTCTAGCACAACAAACTTTAGTGTAGGTACTCTAAATGCAGTTGCAAATTTAGCAGCATTAAGAGCAGCATTTTCGACACAAATTGACGGTACAGTATATACATTAACAAACGAAGTATTTATTAATTATGCAACATCATTCAGAAATCAAAAATTTATCGAAGATGCAACAGGAGGTATTTTAATAGATGATGCTGCTGGTAATATTACTTCTGGAGTAAGAGGTGACGGTTTAACTGAAATTTCAGGAACATTATCAGAGTTTAATAACATGTTACAATTTACACCTATTGCAGATGCTGTTTTAGCAACACCATCTACACTAACTATTACGCCACAAATGGTAACTCTAGCAGAACTGACTACAAATGCAGAAGATTATGAGTCAGAGTTGGTAAAAGTAACAAATGTATTAGTAGATAATTCTATGGAAACTACTTTTGTAAATAATACAGATTACCCAATGACCCAAGACGCTGATACCTTTTTATTTAGAACCTTCTTTAGTGTTGATTATACAGATACAGATGTGCCAACAGTGCCTCAAGACATAGTAGGGCTTATTATAGATAGAACAGGAGTACACTCTCTTGGAGCAAGAGATTTAGCTGATTTTGCAACTTATACGGCTTCTTTAAATGATAATGAAATTGAAGGATTTTCTTTATACCCAAACCCAGTAACAAAAGGTAAAGTAGTAATAACTACATTAAATGCCTCTCAAAAAAATATTGAATTATACAATATTATTGGAAAAAGAATTTATACAAATTCATTTACAGGAACACAAATTGAAGTTAACTTCGGAAAATTAAATTCAGGAGTATATTTCTTAAAAGTTAAGGAAGGTACTTATACAACAATAAGTAAATTAGTTGTAAAATAAATACTCAAATAAATGAAAATTAAAACCTGCTACTTTAGCAGGTTTTTTAGTTTAAAACTTATGAGTGAGGGTTAGTTATGTATTTTTGATTTTAGTATTCTAAAACTTCAATTTTTTTTCTGAATAATTTAATTTTACCTTCATTTTCTAATTGTTTTAAAAGTCTTGAAACCACTACTCTTGAGGTATTTAAATCTAAAGCTATTTGAAGATGTGTAACACTTAAAATAGGATCACGCATTATTTTTACTTTATCTTGTAGGTATTTTAATAGACGTCTATCCATTTTCATAAATGCTAATGTGTCTATTATTTCTATCATTTCATCTAAACGAATACTATAACTATCTATAATAAATTCTCGCCATGATTTGTATTTTGCCATCCATTCCTCTAATTTCTTTATAGGTAAGAAAATAACTTCGGAATCTTTTTCTGCAATGCCTCTAACTTTAGAGAGATTACTATTTAAACAGTTTACAAATGAAATAGCACATGTATCACCTCTTTCTAAAAAATAAAGTACTATTTCATCACCATTTTTGGCTTCTCTTACAATTTTAATTGCACCATTTAATAATAATGGAATATGAGTTATTTTACCACCAACATCAATTAAGAGTTCATTCTTTTTAATGGTAGTAAATTTTCCAAATTTTATAATTTCAGTTAATAACTTTGGCTCAAAAATAACACTATAATAATCTTGTAATTTTTCTTCCATTTTAATTTAGTTAGTTAGTATATTTTTTTTAATGTATGTAATGATGCATAAAGTTGCTCCTGTATTTTTTCGCACATACTCATTATTGCTACCTCCTATAGTTGATAAGTACTCTTTATCCTTACAAGAATTTAAAACATCTTTTAATTTATCGTAGTTACGCACAACCAAACAGCCTTTTTTAGCAACTAAAACTATTGCCTCATTAAATTTATTATATTTAGGACCAATAATAATTGGCACACCAAAAGTTGCGGGTTCTAATATATTATGAATTCCTTTACCAAAGCCACCTCCAACATATGCAACATCAGCATAACTATAGATTTTGGTTAATAACCCAATAGTATCAATAATCAGAACTTGCGCGCTTATAGCAGTATTAATATCAGAGTAAAGTATTGTTTTTTTAGTTATTGAATTTTTTAGTTTTTTAATTTTGATAGCATTAATATGGTGAGGTGCAATAATGAATTGTTGTCTATTTTCAGCCTGATTGTTTATATAATTTATTAAAAGTTCTTCATCTTTTTCCCAGGTACTTCCTGCGACTAAAACAAAGTTAGTTTTTTTAGAAATAAATTTTTCCATAAAATCTAATGTATTGTCTTGGTTAGCAATTTTATAAACACTGTCAAACCTAGTATCACCAGAAATAGTAACATTCTGTAAACCAATGCTATTTAGTAAATACTTTGAATTCTGATCTTGTACAAATAAGTGTTCAAATTTTCTTAATGAATTTTGCATAAAATTTTTAAGAACTCCGTTTGATTTAAAAAACACTTGTTTTTTCCTAAAAATAGCTGCAACCAAAAGTGTTTTTATATTTCTAGACTTTAATTCTTTTAAAATAGTTGGCCAAAACTCATATTTTACAAAAATGGCTATTTCTGGATGAATTTTAGTAAGAAAACGTTTTGCATTTCTTTTAGTGTCTAAAGGCAAATAACAAACTACAGTTGCAAATTTATAATTTTTTTTAATTTCATACCCTGAAGGCGAAAAAAACGTTAAAACAATTTTATGATTAGAATATTCAGTTTTAAGATTTTCGAGAATGGGTTTTCCTTGCTCAAATTCACCTAAAGAAGCACAATGAAACCAAATTACCTTATCCGTTTTTTTAATAACACTTAGCCTGTTAAATGTTTCTTTTCTCCCGTTAAGAAATAATTTAACCTTTTTATTAAACAAAGAAACAGGTATTAATAACCAGCTAACTACTATTACAAATATATTATATAAAAAATACACAAGCGCTAAAATAAAAACTAATATTTAGTTTTAGGATTATTTTTAGCTATAAATTGATTATTTTTTTAGCACAGTTACAGATTTAGCAAAAAAAAGGGGATTTTCCTCTAAAAAAAGGGGGTTTTTCCTCTTTTATAGAAAAAAAATTTATTCTATTTTTGACAAATGAAAATGATAGGAGAATTGCTTTAGAAATTGATAAACTTGTTAGTGACTATCATTAGATTTAAATTCTTTTGGTAGTCTTTTTATAGATAAAACCTGAATTTTTGAATTAATCAATTTAAATTCACTCATTTCTTTGTAGTTTTTACATTTCTTTGCGTTTCTTTGTGAACTAAACAAAATATATGAATTATCTTTCTGTTGAAAATATTACCAAATCTTACGGAGAATTTCCTTTATTCGAAAATATTTCTTTTGGAATAAACAAAGATCAAAAAATTGCATTTATTGCTAAAAATGGAACAGGAAAAACATCTTTACTAAATATTATTGCAGGTAAAGAAAGTTTAGACTCTGGACAAGTAGTAAAACGAAAAGGTTTAAACATTGTGTATCTAGCACAGAAGGAAGATTTAAACCCAAAATTAACTATTGAACAAACTATTTTTCAATCTGATAATCCGATACTTAAAATTGTAGAAGAGTATGAACACGCTTTACTAAATATGGATGATGCAAGTACATATCAAAAAGCTTTTGATAAAATGGAACAATATCAAGCGTGGGATTTTGAAACCAATTACAAACAAATATTATCTAAATTAAAATTTGAAAATTTAGATTTAGTTGTCGGAACTCTTTCTGGCGGACAAAAAAAAAGATTGACTTTAGCAATTTCATTAATTAATAAACCAGATTTACTAATTTTAGACGAGCCAACCAATCACTTAGACTTAGAAATGATAGAGTGGTTAGAGTCTTACTTTAAAAAAGAGAAGATAACATTATTTATGGTAACACATGACCGTTATTTTTTAGAACGAGTTTGTAATGAAATAATGGAGTTAGATCAAGGTAAAATTTACAAATACAAAGGTAATTATTCGTATTATTTAGAAAAAAAAGATGAACGCTTAGAAGTTGAAAAAATTACACTTGGTAAAACCAAACAACTCTTTAAAAAAGAATTAGAATGGATGCGAAAGCAACCAAAAGCAAGAACTACCAAGTCAAAATCTAGAATAGATGATTTTTATGAAATAAAAGAAAAAGCATCGCAACGTAGAAATGACCATGTAATGCAGCTCGAAATTAATATGGAACGTTTAGGTTCTAAAGTAGTAGAACTGCATAATATTTCAAAATCTTTTGAGGATTTACAAATTTTAAATAATTTTGAATATGTATTTAAACGTGGTGAACGCATTGGTATTATAGGTAAAAACGGAACAGGAAAATCTACTTTTTTAAACATACTTACCAAAGAATTAGAAGTCGATTCTGGTAAAGTAGTTATTGGTGATACTGTAAAATTTGGCTATTACCGTCAAAGTGGTATTGTAATAAAACCAGGACAAAAAGTAATTGAAGTTATTAAGGAATTTGGCGAATATATACCTTTAAAAAAAGGAGGAAAACTCTCAGCAAGTAATTTATTAGAGCGTTTTATGTTTGACCGTAAAAAACAATATGATTTTGTTGAAAAATTATCTGGTGGCGAATTAAAACGATTATTTTTATGTACGGTGTTAATTCAAAACCCTAATTTTTTAATTTTAGACGAACCTACGAACGATTTAGATATTATGACCCTAAATGTTTTAGAAAATTTTTTATTAGACTATCCAGGTAACCTAATTGTAGTATCGCACGATCGTTATTTTATGGATAAAATTGTAGACCATCTATTTGTTTTTAGAGGCAATGGTGTTGTAGAAGATTTTCCAGGAAATTATTCCGATTATCGTGCCTATGAAGATTCTAGCACATTAAAATCAATTCAAAAAAAATTAGTTGAAGTTATTGTTGAAGAAAACTCTAAAGAAAGTAGTTTATCTCAAAACTTAAGAAAAGAATTAAAACGAGAATTCGGCAAGTTAGAATCAGAAATAGACCGCTTAAACAAGAAGAAAACTGATCTAGAAACAGATTTTACTAATAGTGAAATTGATGCTACTAAAATTGCAGAAGCATCAAAAAAATTACAAAAATATATTAATGAACTAGAAATTAAAGAAGAACGTTGGTTAGAAGTTTCTATGTTATTAGAATAAACATAAATTCTTTAGAAAAAAAAACAGTTCTCTGATGAGAAACTGTTTTTGTGGTTGGTGGTTTAAACCAACCTAATCAACTAACCAAACTTTATTTTACGAAACTTGTTTTTAGCATCTTTACTTTCTATTACTTGTTTTAGTAAGATGTTCTTTTTTTACTTTCACTTTACGATTAACTTTAAATCGTTTGCGTTGTATAGGGTTTGTAGAATCATTTTTATAAATAATAAGACCTCTGCCAGTAAACTCATAAGTAGTATCTGAACTATTGTGATATAAACTTATACTTCGGTCATCTGTAACGGTTAATTCAAACTCTTCATTGCCGTAAGAATCATAATCTAATGTTAAAATTTTTAGATTAGCTGTTCCTTGTACATCAAAAACCTCATATTCACCTCTAAAGTCCCATAATAAATCTACAATACTTGTATCTAAATTATCTTGTGATGATTGAAATGAATTTCTATCTTCTGGGATATAGGCTAAAAAATTTTCATTGTCAAAATCATTTTCAACACCATTAAAAGTTCCTGTTTTTTTCCAAGCTATATATTCTTGTAAAAAATATTCTATATTATCATAAAATACTTGATCGTAATCAAACTGATTTACATTATAGCCAATTAATGAGTAAGTTACATGGTTATAGTTATCTCTTAATTTAATTCTATTACTTGCAATTTGAATAACCTCAAGATCTATAAAACCGTCTAAATCGTGCTCTATTTCTAAAATAATTCCGTTTGTATTATAATAACCTATCTGGTCACCGTAGCCATTACCTACATTACCTAAACCAACTAAGTTATTATTAGCAAAGAGGTTTCCGTTTCTAAACGAAAGCGTAAAGGCCAAAGATAAAAATCGGTTATCACCAGTACCTTCTGTGGCATTATAATCAATATACCAAAGATCTTTGGTTTGTAATAATTGATTTAATGAAATAGAATTAATATCTATAAAGTCATCTTCTATAACAATACATGAAGTAAAAGTAAATGCTGTAATTAATAGTATTACAATAAGTCTTAAATTTTGTTTTGCCGTTTTCATAATCTTAATATTTAGTATTAACGATTATTCAAATTTTGTGCCAAGTTTTATAAAAGGTGATGAATAGTAATAAATTATGGGAAAAACGCATGTTTTTCTTCAATAAGAGTTATTTTATAAAACTTCTCTTTTTCATTTATGAGGTAACTAATAACGCATTCATTTTCTTTTAATTCAAAAAGGAAGTCTGATTTTACTTTTGGTAATTTATTCCCATATTCTTTACTAGCGTCTCTATGTATTATTACGTCTATATTTTCTCTATTAGCAGTATTGATATTAGCAGTAAGTAATGTGTTTTTAGTTGCATTACGTAAGTATAATTTTTCTTTGGTATTTTTAAAATATATATGGTGAAATACAATACCTTTTTCTAGATTCTGTAATTCAAATGCTATTTTTATACCTTTGACTCCAGGCTGTCCTCCAACCCAATGTTGAAAAGTGGCTTTTTTTATTTTAAAAGGAAGTTTTTTTTCAAATTTTGAAGATTTACAACTTAAAATAGCGAGTAATAATATTGGAATTATAGTTTTCATATATAGGTTTTACTTAATATTTATAACAAAGGGCATTCTTGCTTGAATTCCTTTTAATTCAGAAAATTGTTTAAAGCGCTGTAGTACTTTGTAATTTTCTACACCAATTTCATTTTCAATAAGCACTTTAGTATTTATTTTTAGAAACGGAAACCCACCGTCAAAAGCATCGTCTAAATCTTTTTTATAATGAGGGTAATTTCTTACTTTATATTCAGAAATATTAGCCAATTCAGCAGCATGAGCGATAGCATCGTCTAAATTACCTAGGGCATCAACTAAACCGTTTTCTTTTGCTTGTACTCCTGTCCAAACCCTGCCTTGAGCAATTTCATTTACTTGGTCTCTAGTCATACCTCTACCTTTTGCGACACGATCTAAAAACAATTCATAAAAATCTTTTACACTCTCTAGAGTAACTTCATAAAAATCTTTATGCATTGGTTCAAAAACACTATAACCTAAAGATTGTCTATTGGTGGTTATCTGCTCAGCATTAATACCTATTTTAGTTGTAAATTCACTAAAGTTTGGTACAAGTCCAAAAACACCTATTGACCCTGTAACCGTTGTTGGTTCGGCGTAAATTTTTGCTGCATTACAAGCAATATAATAACCGCCAGAAGCAGCATAATTACCCATAGAAACAACCAAAGGTTTTTTAGTTTTAGTAAGTTCTAATTCTCTCCAGATTAAATCGGAAGCCAAACCACTTCCTCCAGGAGAATTTACTCTTAAAACAATGGCTTTTATACTTTTATTTTTTACTGCTTTACGTAATGCTTTAATAATTATTTCTTGACCAATATAAGTTTCATCACCTTCACCGTATCTAATTTCGCCTTGCGCATAAATCACAGCAATTTTATCTTTAGCAACAGATTTTATACGCCCTTTACCAGATTTTATATAGTCTTTCAGACTAACTATATTTAGTTTTTTTTCTAAATTAACCCCTAATCTGTTTTTTAATAAATTAGTATATGTATCTAAATAAATACTTTTGTTTATTAAATTATTTTGAACTGCTAATTTTGCATTTCTACCTAATAAACTATCTGCAATATAATCTAACTCAACAGTTGTTTTGTTTCTGCTTGTAGCAATATCTTCTTTATATTCTGTCCAAATAGATTGTAATAGTTCCGTCATTTGTTCTCTATTTGCATCACTAATTTTGTTTGCAATAAAAGGCTCTACGGCACTTTTGTATTTTCCGTGACGTATCACTTCCATTTTAACACCGTATTTATCTTCAAAATCTTTGAAAAACAATAGTTCTGCCGCCAAGCCTTTAAGGTCAACTCCACCTACAGGGTTTACATATATAGAATCTGCTACTGAACTTAAATAATAATTTTTTTGACTATAGTAATCTGCATAAGCAGTAATAAACTTACCAGACTCTTTAAAATCTAATAATTTATTACGTATTGCTTGTGTTTGTGCCATACCCGCTTTTAAACCTAACGTTCTAATACTAATGCCTTTGATATTAGCATCCGTTTTAGCATTAGTTATGGCAGCAATTATTTTATGTAAAGGCATTATTTTTGATTTTCCTCCAAATAATTCATCAAAAGGATTGGTAACACTATAATCATCCATTATTTTTTGCTCAAAATTTAATTCTAGTATTGAATTACTTTCAACAATTACTTTGTCTGATTTTCCAATAACCGATGCAATACCTATTAAAATTAAAAACAGGAGAAAACACGCTATAAATACACCTAAAATGGTTGCTAATAAATTTCTTAAAAATTTCATTCTTTTTTTATATTTCTTTATCTGACGTTTTGTATTTCAAAAAGTTACAAAACAGTCTATTTCTTTTCCCTAACTTTGTTTATAAAATGGTTTGCAAAGGTAATCTTTTTGAAATTGTTTTTAGTTTCTTTGTAAATTAGATGAAAATAATAAGAACTACATATCTTTCTCTAGGGTCAAACCAAGGAAATCTAATTAAAAACCTACAAAATGCTTTAGATAAAATAGCAGTAAGTATTGGGAAAATAGTTGCAGTTTCTTCGGTATATAAATCAAAATCTTGGGGTTTTAAAGGTGCTGATTTCTATAATAATTGTATTAAAGTAGCGACCATTTTAAATCTTGAGGATTTAGGTATTAAAATTTTTGCCATAGAAAAATGTTTAGGTAGAGAAAAAAAGAAAACGACCAATTATGAAAATAGAATAATTGATATTGATATATTGTTATTTGATGATCAAGTTGTTTTTTCTAAAAATTTATGTGTTCCTCACCCTAAAATGTTAGATAGAAGTTTTGTTTTAAGACCTTTAGCAGAAATTGCCCCATATGTAAAACACCCCATAGAAAACAAAACAATTACTGCTTGTTTACAGATTTGTAATGATAAAACAGCATTAAAAAAAATAAATTTAAAATTAGAAAAACCGTTATCTTTAGACGAAAAATACAATTATATCGCAATCGAAGGTAATATTGGTGCAGGAAAAACAACTTTGGCTAATATGATTGGTGCTGATTTTAATGCAAAACTAGTTTTAGAGCGCTTTGCTGATAATCCGTTTTTACCAAAATTTTATAAAGACAAAGAGCGCTTTGCGTTTCCATTAGAAATGAGTTTTTTAGCAGATCGTTATCAACAATTATCTGATGACCTTGCTCAATTCGATTTATTTAAAAATTTAATAGTATCTGATTATTATATTTTTAAATCTTTAATTTTTTCGCAAATAACTTTACAAAAAGAGGAGTATCATTTATATAGACGTATGTTTGATGTAATGTATAAAAAAATTACGAAACCTGATTTGTATATTTACTTATATCAAAATACGAAACGTTTACTAGATAACATTAAGAATAGAGGTCGTGATTATGAAAAAGATATTAAATCAGAATACTTAGATAAGATACATAAAGGGTATTTTAATTTTATTAAAACAGAGCAAAATTTAAACACCTTAATTATTGATGTTTCAGAAATAGATTTTGTAAAAAATAAAGAAGATTATCATTCAATAATAAAAAAAATCAACACTTTTAAAAAATTATTGTAATTTTGAGGCGAAGTAAAACAAACCCTTCTATGAAACCTTATTTTTTTTCTGTTATAATTTCTTTATTTTTCGTTTTTCAAATTAACGCACAAAATAGTTCTTTAGATACATGGACTATTGGTGTAGGAGCTTCTAGTTCTATTATGCATGGCGATTTAACATCTTTAAATTCAATAGATAATAATTTAATAAACCTTGGGTATTATGTATATTTAAGTAAGATGATTTCTCCAGCTTTTGGTTTTGAACTGAAAGGGCAAGCATTAAAAATGAGAGGCTCGTCACAAAATATTTTTGAAAATACAAATACTACTAATGGTTTATATTTTGAAGGAAATACCTTTGGTGGCGAATTAAATGTAGTTATTAACCTTAACGGGTTAAGTAAAAACCCATATGCAGGAGCAAATAGAAAATGGAATTTTTCTGCATATTTAGGAATGGGATTTCATACTTATAATTCTAAACGGTTTGATTTTGAAACCAATGAATTGTTACAAGATTTTGAAAATGTTTTTGGTAAAGACGGTGAGGCTAATTCAATTTATTACACTTCAGGTTTAGGGCTGCGTTATAAACTATCCAAAAGATTAGATATAGAATTAAGACAAACCCTTAATTTTAATAATGAAGATCATTTAGATGCTACGATAAGCCAAAAACAAAATTTTGAAACCTTTTTTACTACAAATTTAGGTTTGGTTTTTAAATTAAATAAAAAAGACAGTGAAAGTATTGTTTGGCAAGATACTGTTGAAAAAGTTGTAGAGGAAGTTGTAGAAGAAGAAAAGCCTGACTTTAAAGATACAGATGGTGATGGTGTTATTGATCAATTAGATAAAGACCCTAATACGCCTAAAGGAGCAATTACATATAGTAATGGTATTGCTGTTGATACAGATAAAGATGGGGTTATAGATTTTTATGATAAATGCCCATTAGTTTTTGGTTTAAAAGAACTAGAAGGCTGTCCGAGTGAAAAAGATACAGATGGTGATGGTGTTAAAGATACGATAGATTTATGTCCAGATATTGTTGGCCCAATAGAGAATCGAGGTTGCCCAGTTTCTACTAATACAATAACTGAAATTGAAAAAACTACCATCATAAACTTGGCAAAAAACATCTATTTTCCATCAGGTAAAGCAAATTTAATAGATTCCTCAAAAAAAGAGTTAGATAAAATTGCAAGTATTATGATGAACTACGAAAACATAAGTTTTATTATTGAGGGTCATACTGATAGTGGAGGAAAGAGAGATTATAATTTAAAATTATCACAAGATAGGGCAGATACAGTTAAACAATATTTAATTAATTTTGGAGTAAACTCAGGAACTTTAACAGCAATTGGTTATGGATTTTCAGTACCAAAATATAATAACTTTACTAGTGACGGGAGACAATTAAACCGAAGAGTAGAAATTAAAGTTAAAGAAAATTCTGAAACTAATAAACATACTAAAACTGATAAAGTTTCTGAAATAACCTATACTATTGTTAGTCAAGACACTTTGTTTTTGATAGCAAAAAAACACAATGTTACTATTGATCAATTAAGAGAATGGAATAACTTAACAGATAATATCATTATTGTAGGCGAAAAACTAATTATTAAGAAATAACTTTATTTAATTAACGAAGAACATCTAAAAAATTTTCATACAAGATTTCACAAATTTGTTACATTTAAGTTTCAGATTATTCATCAAACCCTAATAGTTCATCTATAGTACCAACTGTAACCGAATGATAATTTGGTCGTGCTTTTTTATAAATACGTAAAGCTTCTTTTAATCTACCGTTATTTTTTAAAGCCCGATAAATTGTAGAAACATACCAACGACGACCAACATTAGTTAGAAAATGCTCTATTTTTTTAGTTACATTACTACCCTGATAATTGTGTTTTATAGTTTGCTCAAACCAAACCATAGCGATATAAGAGTTTGTAGTACTAGTATATTCACAATGTGCATCTAAAGTTTGTAAATGTGCTGCAGAAAATGTTATAGGAATATTACGAATAAAATGTATTTTTTGTTGAATAGCCCAATCTTGACCACAAATATTTTTAACAGAGATTTCATTATTTTTCCATTTTTCAATAGTTTGCATAACTATTTCAAATTTATCAGAAGTGATTTTTACTTGATTACTTGGTATTCCTGCTTCATAAATCCATTGATTAGTATTGAAATCTATTTTATTTGGTAGCAATAAATTTTTATTTAAATAGGTAATAAATTTCTCAGTAGTAATAGTTAAAAAAGCATGTTTGCTAAAATAATTTTTTAAGAATTTATCCATTTTTTCTCGCCCCACTTTCTCTTCTAAGGTTTTTAAAAATAAAAAACCCTTTTCATAAGCAATATCAGTCATGCCATCGTCTGGAGTTCTTCCATTAAGATTTAGTTTTAGTTTGGTATCGTTTGGGGTATCTTTTAAATTTTCTAAGCCTTCGTCTAAATCTTGACGACCAATTACAGCTAACATATTTGCATAATCTTTGCCATAAACGGCTTCCATAATTCTACGTTCAAAATAAACGGTAAAACCTTCATTTAGCCAAAAATCATCCCAAGTTGCATTGGTTACTAAATTACCAGACCAAGAATGTGCTAATTCATGCGCTATTAAAGTAGTTAAACTTTTATCGCCTGCAATAATGGTTGGTGTAGCAAAAGTCAATCGCGGGTTTTCCATACCTCCAAACGGAAAACTTGGAGGTAAAACAATAATATCATATTGCTCCCAATTGTATTTACCATATAAATTTTCGGCAGCAAGCATCATTTTTTCAGTATCTTCAAATTCAGATGCTACTTTTTTAATTAAAGAAGGTTCTGCGTAAACTCCAGTTCTTTCACTTAATGGCACATATACAATATCACCAACTGCCAAAGCAATTAAATATGGCGAAATAGCTTGTTTCATAGTAAAATTATAAACTCCGTTTTTAGATTTTTCTTTCGGATTTTTAGCACTCATCACAGCCATTAAATTATTAGGCACAGTAACTCTTGCATTATATGTCAATCGCAATTGTGGTGAATCTTGAATTGGTATCCAAGTTCTTGTCAATATAGCTTGGCCTTGAGTAAATAAAAACGGATTTTTTTTATCTGCGGTTTGTTGTTTACTTAAAAACTGTAAAGCTTCTGTTTTATGCGTTGTTTCGTAATAAATATGAACTGTTTTTGTATTTTTTGGTAACGTAATAGTCAAATCATCACCATGAATTTGATCCCCTTTTATTACATTAAAACTAGTTTCTCTTTGTATTGAGTCTATTAAAGATTCGTTAATAGTCACTTTTTTTATTACTAAAGCTTTGGAATCAAAATGAATAAATTTTGCATTAGCCTTTTTTTCTATGTGATAACTTGCTTTACCAGTAATTATTTTTTTAGTAAAATCAACATCAATATCTAAGTCTAAATGTTTAGCAACGGCTTCATTTGGTTTTGCAAAACTATGTGTATCTAAAGCGTATTTATCAGTAAAAGTTGTTTCTTTAGAGACTATTTTTTCTGCTGGTTTAGACTTGTCACAACTCCAAATTATAAATGATAGTATTAAGATTTGAATTATTTTTTTCATTTTTTAGATTTAAAAAAGTTAAGTATAATTTATTTTTCCACTTTAAAAATAGAATTAAAATTTGAGAATATTACTTTATCAAACTTTTATATATTACATCAAAAGTTTTTTGCTTTAATTCAATTCTATCATCTAAAGTTAGTTCATCTGTCGTAATAAAATCATGAATTTTTACTCTTAATTTTCCAGGGCTTCCGCTAAAAAATGTATAAGAGAAACGTTTTTTAGAATCGTAAAACGTAATGGGTACAATGGGTATTTTATGCTCTATAGCTAGTCTAAAAGCACCACTTTTAAATACATCTAAAATAATGTTTTCATCGCTTGGAACTTTCCCCTCAGGAAAAATACAAATACTAGTACCGTTCTTTAACCTTCTATCTGCATCTGCAAAAGCTTTTCTACCGCTTTTAGAGTCTGTTCTATCAACGATAATATTAGTTTTTTTAAAAACATAACCAAATACGGGTATTTTAGTTAACTCTTTCTTACCAACAAATACAAATGGGTTTTTAGTTATTGCAAACATTAACATAATATCTATCATAGAAGTATGATTGGGGCAAAATAAATAACTTTTTTTAGAATCTATTTTTTTTTGACCTTCTAGTTTGATTTTAAAACCCATAACAAATAAAATTGTTTTTGCCCAAGTACTTGCAATTTTAAAAAAAATAGGATACCATTTTTCTTTAGACATTATTATTAACAAGAAAGGAAAAATAGGTATAATGGTAAATAAAACCCAACCATAAAACCAAATACGCCAAATAAAGATTAAAATATTTTTGAATATACGCATAAACGCCAAAAATAGTAAAAAACTTTGGTCTTCGGTCAAAGGTCTTCAAACCTTTTCATACTTTTGTAACATAAATAATAAAAAATGACTAGAGTTTTAACAGGAATTCAAAGTACAGGCACACCACATTTAGGTAATATTTTAGGTGCTATTTTACCTGCTATTGAAATGAGTAAAAATGCAAAAAATGAATCGTTTTTATTTATTGCAGATATGCATTCGCTTACTCAAATTAAAGATGGTAATATTTTAAAGAAAAACACCTATAGTACAGCTGCTACTTGGTTGGCTTTTGGATTAAACATTAACAAAACTGTTTTTTATAGGCAAAGTAAAATACCACAAGTAACTGAATTGTCTTGGTATTTAAGTTGTTTTTATCCATACCAACGATTAACTTTAGCGCATAGTTTTAAAGATAAATCAGACCGTTTAGAAGATGTAAATGCAGGTTTATTTACCTACCCAATGTTAATGGCTGCTGACATTTTATTGTACGATGCTAATATTGTACCTGTGGGTAAAGACCAATTGCAACATGTAGAAATGACACGTGATGTTGCTTCACGTTTTCATGCAAAATTAGGCGAAATTTTTATTTTACCAAAGGCTAAAGTACAAGAAAACACAATGTTAGTTCCAGGTACAGATGGCGAAAAAATGAGTAAATCTAAAAGTAATATTATCAATATTTTTTTAGATGACAAAAAATTACGTAAGCAGATTATGAAAATTCAAACGGACTCTACTCCGCTAGAAGACCCTAAAAACCCTGATACTTGTAATTTGTTTGCTTTGTATAGATTAGTGGCTTCAAAAGAACAAATAGAAGAAATGCGTTCTAATTACCTTAACGGAAATTATGGTTATGGTTATGCAAAACAAGCATTTTACGAGCTGCTAGTTGATAAATTTTCTAAAGAAAGAGAATTATATCATTATTATATGAATAATTTTTTTGAAATTGATGCTATTTTAGAACAGGGAGAACAAAAAGCAAGAGTAATTGCTAATGCTGTTTTACAAAGAGTAAGAACGAAAATAGGCTATTAAAAAGTAGGTTTCAATTATAAAATTTAAAATAATTTTTATAAAAAAGAGATCATTAATTAAAAATAATCTCTTTGTATAGTTACAAGATTAATCTAAAGTAGGAATACGTAATACTTGACCAGGATAAATTTTATCAGGGTGAGATAACATAGGTTTATTGGCTTCAAATATTACAGGGTATTTCATAGCGTTATCGTAATAGTTTTTAGCGATTTTACCTAAAGTATCTCCGCTTACAACAGTATGAAATTGTGCTTGTGGTTCTTCTATTGTAACTGCGGTTGTCATTCGATCATCAACCGTAGCGATACCTTCTGTATTACCAACAACCAATACCACTTTTTCTCGAGTTGCCTGATCTGCTGTTTCACCGTAAACTAAAGCAGTGTCACCATTGAGAACGATGTCTAAACTTGCTACTTCAAACCCTAACGCGTTTACAGCATCTATTAATTTTGATGCTTTTTCCGCAGCTTCCTCTACGGCTTCTTCTTTTGTTGTTTTTCCGATTCCAAATACTTTTGCTCCAGCATTTTTAATGAAAGAAAATAATCCCATAATTTTAATTTTTTAATTGATTAATATTTATTTTAAAGTCGGAAGATACAATAATTTTAATAAATATTCGGTTAATTTTTATTCTGTAAGACCCATTTTAAAAAAATCAAATCTGTATCTTTGTGTAAATTAAATATTTATGATAATTCACAAATTAGAAAAATCAGATTCTATATTAAACACCTTTATTGCACAATTAAGAGCTAAAGATATTCAAAAAGATGCTATGCGTTTTAGACGAAATATTGAAAGAATAGGTGAAGTTATTGCTTATGAATTAAGTAAATCGTTACATTATAAAGTTAAAAAAATAATAACTCCTTTAGGTGTAAAAAAAATTAATTTAATAACTAACAATTTAGTCATTTGTTCCATTTTAAGAGCAGGGTTACCACTACATCAAGGCTTGTTAAATTATTTTGATGCAGCAGAAAATGCATATATTTCTGCTTTTAGAAGACATACAAACTCAAATGAGTTTGAGATTGTTGTTGAATATTTTGCTTCGCCTACATTAGAAAATAAAACGTTAATATTAGCAGACCCTATGCTAGCAACGGGTAATTCTTTAGTTGCTGTATATAATGCTTTATTAAAACATGGTAAACCTAAAAAAATTCATATAGTTGCTGTAATAGGAGCAAGTCAAGGAATTGATTTTATAAAAAAACATTTTCCTAAAAATACCGAGTTATGGATTGCTACTGTTGACGATAAACTAAACAAAAAAGGGTATATCATTCCAGGTTTAGGTGATGCAGGAGATTTAGCTTTTGGTGAAAAATTATAGAATTTTTTAACCATAATACACTAGCAAATAAACAAATATTTATTACTTTTGCATTTTAAATTAAAATGGAGTAAACCATAATATTATGACATTAAATATTTTTAGAGTAATTGGCGATTTTTGTACAAATGTTCTATTTAAACCGTACAACGCTTTAGCAAAAATAAATTATAAAGAGTTTTGGTGGACATCTAATTTTTTGAATACTATATTTTTTTTAATTACTGCGTCTCTTTTTATTTATTGGTTATTTAAACTAAAAGCCTTTAAAAAAGAAGGAGCAGAATAAAAACTTATTTTGGGAAGTAAAAATAAATTAAAAAGATTTCGTGAAAACGAAATTTTTCAAAATGTTATTCAACCAACAAGAGAAGAGGTTCTTAACGGATTTAACCTAAAAGGTAAATGGAATACATTTTTTAAAAATAATAATCCGATAGTTTTAGAATTAGGTTGTGGTAAAGGTGAATATACTGTTGCATTAGCGAGAAAAAAACCAAATATCAATTATATAGGTGTTGATATTAAAGGGGCTCGTTTTTGGAGAGGCGCAAAAACTGGAATTGAAGAAAAACTAATAAATATTGCTTTTCTAAGAACTCAAATAGAATTAATTGATTTGTGTTTTGCAATTAACGAAATTTCAGAAATTTGGATAACTTTTCCTGACCCACAAATTAAATATACAAGAACAATTCATAGACTTACAAATATTGATTTTTTAAAAAAATACCATACTATTTTAATTAATGATGGAATAGTACATCTTAAAACGGATAGTGAATTTATGCATGGTTATACTTTAGGTTTGTTAACGGGGTTAAAACAAGAAATCCTATATGCACATCATCATATTTATAACAATAATGAATCACCAAAAGAAGCTATAAATACCCAAACTTTTTACGAAAAACAATATTTAGAAAAAAATAAAGCAATTACGTATATTAAATTTAGACTGAACTTTTAATTTTTTTATGGATAAAAACGCACATTTTTTTGAAAGAGTCTATGCTGTTGCAAGGAAAATACCTTACGGAAAAGTTACCTCTTATGGAGCAATTGCTAAATTTTTAGGAGTAGCAAAATCAGCAAGAATGGTTGGTTGGGCAATGAACAAAACACATAAAGATGAAACAATACCCGCACATAGAGTTGTTAATCGTAAAGGACTATTAACAGGTAAACATCATTTTGACGGTACGAATTTAATGCAGCAACTATTAGAAAGTGAAGGAATTATTATTAAAAATAATCAAATATTGAAGTTTGATGAAGTTTTTTGGCATCCAAATAGTTAATTTAGTTTAAATTTATTATGTTTAATGCCTGTTTTATTAAAAATTCATATATTTACAACTTTTATTTTATTAAACGATAAATCATATGAAACATATAAATTTTTTTTTAGGAATAATTATTTTAAGTTTATCTCTAAGTATTAAAGCACAAAATGAGACTATTATTAATAGTGAAATAGGTATTTTATTTGGGCCTGTTTTTATGCAAACAGATTATCTCACAGATTCATCATCAAAAGCTGGTGTAGATTTTGGAGTTGCATATATTGCAAACTTTTCCCCTTCTAGATATAAATCAAAAGTACTTTCTTGGATTGTTGATCATGTAAAAGCAAGAGTTGAATTATCATTTTCAAGAGTAAAACTAGAACATGATTTAAATAGAATTGAAAATTTAGGGTTAAATTCAAACCAATTTGAAGGGATGAGAGGTAATGTAAAACTCTTTAATTTTGGGGTTTTTGGTGAGTTTAATTTTTTATCATTACTAAAAACTAAATCAAAAGTACATCCGTACCTTTTAGTGGGTGGTTCTTATACTTCAGCAAATTCTAGTGTAATTTTTGATTCTAATGTGGGAGCACCACCTATTTATACTAACAGCCTGTTTTTAGGAAAAAATAATGTAGCCTCTCTTACTAGTGGTCTAGGTCTTAGATTTAAATTAACAGATGTTGACTTAATTGCAGAAGGCAGGTTTCAATCTTTTTTTTCAGACAGGGTTGAAGGTATAGATACTGATGTTATAGGTGATGAAAATAACGATACACAGATATTGTTTAAAATAGGCGCTGTTTTTTACTTAAATTAATATTTATTTATGATGTAGTGTTTTCCTGAACTTATCTATAACAATAAATAGCATTTTACGAGATGTATCAGGCGCTTATTGCATTTTTTCTTTTAATAAATAAATATAGACAGGATAATGGTCACTATAACCACCAGTAAATTGATTACCAGACCAAGACCTAAAAGAGTAGCCCTTATATCTCCCTTTTTTGTTAGTCATATACCGTGGGTTAAAAATATTAGCTTTATACAACTTATAATTAGTATAATCTTTAGTTGTAGTTACTAATGGAAATGTTAATAAAATTTGATCAAATAAATTAATATTGTCTCGATAACCTAGCGTATTTAAACCTCTACGAAACATATCTTCCATTGGGTTATAAATATCACTTTCCTTTAAAGTTAATTTTTTACCCTTTGCCTTTAATACTTTTTTAAAACTCAAATTTATAGGGTCATCATTAAAATCACCCATAATAATGACTTTAGGATTTGGGTATTGCTCTTTTAAATCTTCAATTATTTTTATATTTAAAGCTGCCGCTTTTTCTCGTCCAGGTCTACTTCGTTGTTCACCACCACTTCTAGAAGGCCAATGATTTACTATTAAATGTATTATTTCATCATCTAACATACCTGTAACTAATAACTGGTCACGTGTATCATTACGCTTACCGTTACTATTTACTAATTCTAATTCATACGGTTTGTGGTCTATAGGTTTAAAATATCTTTTCTGGTATAATAAAGCAACATCAATTCCACGCTCATCTGGCGAATCGTAATGAATAATACCATAATGTTTTTTCTTTAGAAGTTCATGTGCAATTAAATCTTCTAGAACCAATCTATTTTCTACCTCACAAACACCAATTATTGCAGGACTTGTTTTTGTTTTTTCTACACCTATTTCAGAAATTACTTTTGCCATATTATCTATTTTAGACCAATATGCTTTAGCTCTATTTTTTGCTTTCATTTCCATTATAGGACTTCTTTCATCTAACTTTTTTGGGTCATTAATGGTGTCAAATAAATTTTCAAGATTATAAAAAGCAACTGTTCTTATTTGAAATTTTTTATCTTTTTGCTGACCAAAAGCAGTTATACCAATAAACAAAAAGGTAAGTGTAATTAATCGAAATAATTTCATTTGTCTATATATTTATATTAAAGTTTGCTAAACTAAAAACAATATTCGAGCCAAAAAATAGTATCTAATTTTAGTTATACAAAATTGTTAATATTTAACTTTCTTTTTTCTAAAAAAAAAACAATTAAAAATAGTAGTTTTGCAAAAATTAAATAATCATTTTTTTAATATAAAAACATGAAGCGCTCATAACTACTATTTTATGAATGTACTATGTTTTTTAAAAACAATAAAAACGAATACATGAAAAAAAATAGTTTTGTATTGTTACTTAGTTTTCTTTCAGTTATAGGAGTGTTTGCACAACAAACCGTAAAAGGTAAAGTTGTAAATTCTGAAACCGAAAAAGCAATAGCTAATGTAGTAATATCTGTTGTAGGAACAACAATTTCTGAAAAAACAATCCTAAACGGTAGTTTTGAATTAAAAAATGTTCCGATAGGAAATCAGATTATAAAAATTCAATTAAGCGGGTTTGAAGCACAGCAATTTCCTATAAAAATTTCTAATAAGCAAATTGATTTAGGTAAAGTTCTTCTTTTTAAAGACCTTCAAGAAGAAGAAGATTTAAGTACAATCTCATTATCTGATGATGAATTAGATGATGATGCAGGTGGAGCAGATAATATTTCTGGATTACTTTTTTCTTCACGAAACTTATTTAGTAGAACAGCCGCTTTTGAATTCAGTTCCTCATTTTTTAGAGTTAGAGGTCTAGATTCAGATAATGCTACAGTTACTATTAATGGTATTGAAATGAATAAAATCTATAACGGAAGACCACAATGGTCAAATTGGGGAGGTTTAAATGACGTATTAAGAAATCAAGAATTAACAGAAGGCATTAACGCTTCAAGTTATACTTTTGGCGGTATTTTAGGCGCTACTAACATTAATGCAAGAGCATCTGAGGCAAGAGTTGGAGGTCGTCTTACCTATTCATCTTCAAACAGGAGTTATACCAATAGAGTAATGGCAAGTTATGCTTCTGGTTTAAACTCAGAAGGCTGGGCTTTTACAGTATCGATCGGCAGACGTTGGGGACAAGAAGGATATTTAGACGCCTCATCTTACAATGCATCTTCTTTATTTGCATCTGTAGAAAAAAAAATTAATGATAAACACAGTATAAATCTAACCAGTATTTTTGCATCTAACAAAAGAGGTAAATCTTCACCAAACACCCAAGAAGTGTTTGATTTAAAAGACAGAAAATACAACGAATTTTGGGGTTATCAAAATGGAAAAAGAAGAAATTCTAGAATCAAGGAAGTAGAAGAGCCAGTATTAATGTTAAATCATTATTGGACAATGAGTGAAAAAACCTCTTTAAATACTAATGTTGCTTATCAAACAGGTAAAATAGGTAATAGTAGGATAGATAATAATGGAAATACACTTGCAGATGACGGATTAAGTTATTTTGGAGGTGGAGCAAACCCAAGCCCAACATATTACCAACTTTTACCAAGCTATTTGTTAAGAGATTTTCCAGACAATACAAGTATTGCATATGGAGCTCAACAGCAATTTTTAGCTGATGGTCAAATAGATTGGGATAGTTTATATGACGCAAATTTAAGCAATACAGCAAACGGATTGAATGCAACTTATGCACTATATGAAGATAGAGTGGACGATACACAAATTACTTTCAATACTATTTTTAATACAGAATTAAACGATAATATTTTATTAGATGCTGGTGTTACTTATAAAAACCTAAAATCTGAAAACTTTGCACAAGTAATAGATCTTCTAGGAGGTACTGGTTATTTAGACGTAGATGGCTTTGCGGAAAACATTGACGAAGGACAAAATGACTTACTAAATCCAAATAGAATTGTTGGCAAAGGCGATAAATTTAAGTATAATTATGAAGTTCTTGCAGAGATAACTAGTGCTTTTACACAAGTGCAGTTTAAATATAATAAAGTAGATTTCTTTTTAGCGGGTAGTGTAACAAACACACAATACCAAAGAGATGGTCTTTACAAAAACGGAGGTTTTTCAAACAATTCTTTTGGCAAAAGTAAAAAATTAACCTTTACAGGTATTGGTGCTAAAGGAGGCTTAACCTATAAAATTACAGGAAACCATTTACTTAATGTCAATGGTGCATATATTACTAAAGCACCTAGTATTCGTAATACTTTTTCAAACTCTAGAGAGAATAATGCTATTGTAGGTGATAAAAACGGATTGGATATTACGGAAGAGAAAATTCTTTCTACAGACATTAGCTACATATTACGTTCTCCTAAACTTACAGGTAAAATAACTGGATATTATACAAAAATACAAGACGCAACAGAAATTTCTTTTTTCTTTGCTGATGGTATTGGTGGTGACAATACCGCTTTTGTTCAAGAAGTTTTACAAGGCATTGACAAACTACATATTGGTACAGAATTAGCCTTAGAATATCAAATAACTACAGCAATTAAATTAAAAGGCGTTGCTTCTTTAGGACAATATACTTATGCTAATAATCCTAATTTAACGTTAACTACAGAACCAGATACAGATGCATTAGCCGCAGGTTTTGACGAAGGATTCAAAGACTTTGGACAATCTAACTTAAAAAATTATAAATTAGCTGGCGGACCACAAACAGCATATTCCGTTGGTTTTGAATATCGAGACCCTAACTTTTGGTGGTTTGGAGCAACAGCAAATTTCTTTTCAGACACATACATTGATGTCAGCCCCTTAATTAGATCCTCTAACTTTACTACAGATTTTGACGGCATTACATTTAACGATTATGACGAAGATTTAGCGAGAGAATTACTTAAACAAGAAAGATTTGACGATTATATGGTAGTAAATTTAGTTGGTGGTAAATCATGGAAAATTAACAATAAATTTATTGGCTTCTTTGCAAGTATTAATAATCTACTAGACAAAGACTTTAGAACTGGAGGTTTTGAACAAGCTAGAAATGCTAATTACAGACAATTAAGAGACGATAAAGCACTCGATACTCAAGTTTTTGGCTCAAGATATTGGAAAGGTCGAGGTGCAACCTACTTTTTAAATGTATACTTAAGATTTTAATAACAAAAAAATAACCTATAATTATGAAAACATATAAATTTTTAAAACTAGTAAGCCTTTTTACGGTTTTACTTTTTATGACCTCTTGTGTTGAAGACGGTGGTTTTGAAACGCCTAATATCAATATAAAAAATCCAGACCTTAACCCTGAAAACAGAATTAATTTTAATGCATTAATCCAAAGACATTTAGATGCAGTCGATGTAAATGGTGATGGTAATATAACGGAAGAAGAAGAAAATAATGCTGAAAATATAATTGGTGTTTTTGACCTAGATAATGATACGCCACTATATATCGTTGGCTATGTTGTTTCTAGCGATAAAGGAGGTAACTTTTTCGAAGAATTAATTATTCAAAACAATATTGATGGCTCATCAAATAGCGCTGTTGAAGGAGACGATATAAGAAGAGGATTTAAAGTTGAGATAAACGCTAGAAGCCTCTCTGATACTTTTGAATTTGGTAGAAAAATTTTTATTAAAATGAATGGTTTGGCTGTTGGAATATCAAATGGTACTTACGTAATTGGTAAACCAGAAAGTAATAATGTAGGTCAAATTCAAGAATTTGAATATTTATACAACCCTAATCAAAGCCAATTTAAAACATTTATTGGTAGATTTCCTGAAGTTGAAACAATAACACCAAAAATAATTACCATTGATGAATTATTAGAAGAAGACGAAAATACTTTAGTACAATTTGAAGACACTCAGTTTATTAGAAGTTTAATTTTTCCAACAACGGCTACATTTGCTGGAAGTTTAAGTGATGCTTTTGATGGGTTTAGAATTTTAGAAAGTTGTACTAGTAACTCCATTATTTCTTTACAGACTAGTACATTTGCAGATTTTAAATCATTATTACTACCTCAAAACAGAGGATCAATTCAAGGTGTATTTACAAGAAATTTTAACGATAATTTAAATGTATTGGTAGTAAATTCTATAAATGATATAAATTTTGATAATGAAAACAGATGCGACCCCGATACTTTAATGTGTAGTACTACAAGTGGTGGTGGGAGCATATTTTTTGATGAAAATTTTGAATCTTTTGGAGGTTTTGCTTCCGAAGGTTGGGTCAACATTAACGTAATTGATGCTGGTGGTACAGACTGGGTTATTGGTGATTTTAGTAGTAATAGCTATGCACAGATATCAGGCTTTGGTTCTGATGAAAATGAAATTGATGTTTGGTTAGTAAGCCCAACTATTAATATGGACAGTACAACTGGTGAAGAATTAAACTTTGATATTCAAGCTAATTTTGATAATGGTACTATTTTAAGTGTATTTATAGCTACAAACTTTACAGGAGATGTTACTACAGCAGATTGGGTACAGTTAGACGTTAATATACCTAACGGCCCAGCAAGCGGTTTTGGACCATTTACCTCTGTAGGTCCAACAAACATATCTTGTTTAGATGGCGATATAAATATTGCCTTTTTCTATGAAGGCTCAGACCCTAGCGCAACAACTAGATATCATATAGATAATATTGAAATAACAGGCAATTAAGAGATTGCTTTTTTGATAAAAAACCTGTTAAAAATTAATTTTTAGCAGGTTTTTATTTATAATAACTATATTTGCAGTACAAATTAGAGGTGCTAAAATTCCTATTTTTAAGGAAAAGCTGAGATTACACTCTTTGAACCTAGAACAGATAATGCTGTTTAGGGAAGACGTATATGCGTTAAGTTAGTAATCTTTATCTTGTTACCACCAAAATAAAGATTTAAATGAAAACACTTTTTATCCCATTAATTTTAGTAATTTTTTGTTCTCAGGCACAAGAAACAACTATTAAAAAAGACACTATAAAACTAGATGAAGTTTTAGTAACCGCAACAAGAGCAAACAAAAAAGACCCATTTACAAAATCAACTATCTCTAAAAAAGAACTAGAAAAACAAAATTTAGGTCAAGACATACCCCAATTATTACAGATGTTACCAAATGTGGTAACCACAAGCGATGCAGGAGCAGGAGTTGGCTATACAGGTATTAGAGTTCGTGGTAGCGATGCCTCAAGAGTAAACGTAACCATTAACGGTATACCATTAAACGACAGTGAATCTCAAAATGTTTTTTGGGTAAATTTACCCGATTTTGTAAGTTCCGTAGAAAGTATTCAATTACAAAGAGGAGTTGGCACTTCAACTAACGGAGCAAGTGCCTTTGGAGCAAGTTTAAGTTTAGCAACAGAAGGGGTTCAAACAAATGCTTTTACAGAAATTGATAATATAATAGGCTCTTTTAATACACGTAAACACAACCTAAAATTTGGTACAGGAACGCTTCATGAATATTTTAACTTTTCGGGCAGAATTTCAACTATTCAGTCAGATGGCTATATAGACAGAGCCTCCTCCGATTTAAGATCACTATATCTAGAAGCCAATTACACAACTGAAAAGACAAGTATTAAAGCACTCGCTTTTGGCGGAAGTGAAGTTACTTACCAAGCATGGTACGGAATCGACAAAACAACATTAGAAAATAACCGAACGTATAACCCTGCAGGAGAAATTAGAAATGAATTTGGCGAAGTAATTGATTTTTACGACAACCAAGTAGATTCTTATAAACAAGACCATTATCAATTGCATTTTAATCGCCTTCTACATAATAATTGGACTGCAAATATAGCAGTACACTATACCTATGGTCGTGGTTTTTTTGAAGAATTTAAACAACGTGAAGATTTTAATGCCTACGGACTTACACCAATAAATATAAACGGAGTTGAAATTAATCAAACTGATTTAGTCAGAAGAAAATGGCTAAAAAATGATTTTTATGGAACTACATTTTCAATTATAAATAAAACCGAAAAAACTAAATTAATTATTGGCGGAGCATACAATAAATACGATGGTGATCATTTTGGCGAAGTGATTTGGGCAACGGTAGGAAGTAGTAATAACTCCCAACGTTATTATGACAATACAGGTATAAAAAAAGACTTCAATATCTTTACAAAGATAGATTATAAACTAAATGAGATATTTAATTTATTTGGAGACTTACAATATCGAAATTTAGATTATTCCGTTAACGGAATTGATGAAGGACCTATGCAGATTTTGATAAATGACACCTTTAATTTCTTTAACCCTAAAGCAGGAATTAATGTTGAATTAAATACTAAAAACAGTTTCTACTTATCGTATGCAAGAGCAAATAAAGAACCTAAAAGAGCAGATTATGAGTCCGAAAAAAAACCAGAATCAGAACAATTAGATGATATTGAATTAGGGTGGCGTTTTAAATACAAAAAAGCTATTATTAATGCAAATATGTATTATATGTATTATAAAAATCAACTAGTACTGACAGGCGCATTAAATAATGTTGGTACACCAATTGCAAATAATATTGGTAAAAGTTTTAGATTAGGGTTAGAAATAGATGCTAAATTTTCTTTACTAAAAAATAAATTATTTATACAGCCTAACTTAGCATTAAGTACTAATAAAAATATAGATAAATTTGAAAATTTAGATGGTCAATTACAAGGTTTAGGGAATACAAACTTATCTTTTTCTCCAGAAATTGTAGCAAGTAGTTTAATAACTTATACCCCTTTTTTAAATTTTGAAATGAACTTACAAAGTAAATATGTAGGTGACCAATTTATGAGTAATCTTGAAGAAAAAAGTTCTATTTTAGATGCGTACTCTGTTACTAATTTACAGTTTCAATATAGTTTTAGACCTCAAAAAATAGTTAAAGAAATTATTTTTAAAACGTTAGTAAATAATATATTTAATAAACAATATGAATCTAATGGTTATTTTTATTCGTATGATGATACTTCAACTAACCCTGGAGAAACTACAACTATGTTTGGAGCAGGATATTACCCACAAGCAGGTGTTCATTTTTTAACTGGTGTTACCATTAAATTTTAATATTTATAAAGAAAATAAAATTAGTTACTCAGCTCTTAAATCTTTTAAATTTAATTGCAAAGAAGTAACCCCATTCCAATAATTTTCTTCTACAGTATATACAATTTCAAAAGGGCTACCATTATTTGTTAGATTTTGTTTTTCGCCTAAATTAAAACCAATAGCATTGTACGTTTTAGTATCAGAACCTGTAATGAGGCTTAATTTTAAATGTGCTTTATCACCACCTATTCTTTTACCAAAGCCATTATCTCTTAAGCCTGAAGAAGTAAAAATAGGCTTCATATTTAAAGGTCCAAATGGTCCAAATTGTTTTAAAATTCTATTAAATTTTGGTGTTAAATCAGCTAAAAAAACGGGTGAATCAATACGTATTTCTGGAGTTAGTAATTCCTTCGGAATACTATTTTTAACAACCTCTTCAAATTTTGCTTTAAATTTTGAATAATTTTTTGGCTTTAAAGTCAAACCAGCTGCGTATTTATGACCTCCAAATTGTTCTATAAATTCACTACATGCTTCTAATGCTTTATAAACATCAAAGCCCCTAATAGATCTTGCTGAGGCTGCTAAAAAATCGCCGCTTTTAGTAAAAACAAGTGTCGGTCTGTAATATTTTTCAATCAACCTAGAAGCAACAATGCCAATAACACCTTTATGCCAATCTTCTTGAAAAACAACCGTAGTAAAATGAGTAGTTTCCTTACTATCTTCAATTTTTTTCAAGGCTTCTTTAGTAATTCTTTGGTCAAACTCCTTCCTGTTTTTATTAAACAATTCTATAGCAATAGCAATCTGCTTTGCTTTATCAAAGTCCGTTTCAGTTAATAACTCAACAGCGTGAATACCTGATTTCATTCTACCTGCTGCATTTATTCTTGGAGCAATGGTAAAAACAACATCTGTTATGGTTAATTCTGGTTTTTTTATTTGGTGAATTAATGTTTTTATACCCGTTCTTGGGTTTTGATTAATAACTTGTAAACCAAAACTAGCTAATATTCTATTTTCGCCATTCATTGGTACAATATCCGCAGCAATTGCTATAGCAACTAAATCTAAATACGGAATTAAAGTATTAAACTCTTTTTTATTTTTTTGATGAATAGCTTGAATTAATTTAAAGCCAATACCACAGCCACAAAGTTCATCATATGGATAGTTACAATCTTCTTGTTTTGGATTTAAAACAGCCATTGCTTTTGGAATCTCTTTTCCTGGTCTGTGATGATCACATATTATAAAATCAATATTTCGGTCATTAGCATAACTAATTTTAGCTACCGCTTTAATGCCACAATCTAGTGCAATTATTAGGCTGATATCGTTATCATTTGCAAAATCAATTCCTTTATAAGATATGCCATAACCTTCATTATGTCTATCTGGTATATAGGTCGTTATATTTTTATGAGTTTTGCTAAGGTACGAGTAAACTAAAGAAACAGCCGTGGTACCATCTACATCATAATCACCAAAAACCATAATATTTTCCTTATTTATGATGGCTTTTTCAATTCTACTTACCGCAAGATTCATATCTTTCATTAAAAACGGATCATGTAATTGCTTTAAATTTGGTCGAAAAAATGCCTTGGCTTGGTCATAAGTTTCTACATTTCTTAAAACTAATAATTTGGCTAGTAAAATATCAATATTTAAAGTTTTAGCTAAACTAATTACTTTTTCAGGATTTGGTTCTTCTTTAACATTCCAACGCATAATTTTTATACAAATGTATAAAAAAACTGAAAAACAAAGAAAGAAATTTATAATTCTATCTATTTTAAAACAGTCTTTCTACTTCACAAATAAAAAATAGTTTACTTTTGTAATTAAATTACTAACAAAGGTTTAAATCACAATGAACGCTAAAGAAATAAGACAACAATTTTTAGATTTTTTTGAAAAAAGGCAACATAAAATTGTACCGTCTGCACCAATGGTTCTTAAAAACGACCCAACCTTAATGTTTACTAATGCAGGAATGGTTCCGTTTAAGGAATATTTTTTAGGTCAAAAAAAAGCCGAAATAAAACGTATTGCGGACACTCAAAAATGCCTTAGAGTATCTGGTAAACACAATGATTTAGAAGAGGTTGGTAAGGATACTTACCACCATACTATGTTCGAGATGTTAGGTAATTGGTCTTTTGGTGCGTATTTTAAAGAAGAAGCAATTTCTTGGGCATGGGAATTGTTAACCAAAGTATATAAAATTGATAAAAATTCTATTTATGTAACTGTTTTTGAAGGTGATAAAAAAGAAAATCTAGACTTTGACCAAGAAGCTTATGATATTTGGACAAAATATATTACTAAAGATAGAATTTTAAACGGAAATAAAAAAGATAATTTTTGGGAAATGGGAGCGCAAGGACCTTGCGGCCCCTGTTCTGAAATTCATGTAGATATTCGTTCAAAGAAAGAAAGAGCAAAAGTAGATGGTAATTTATTGGTTAATATGGATCACCCTCAAGTTATCGAAATTTGGAACCTTGTATTTATGCAATACAACCGTAGGGCAAATGGTTCATTAGAAGATCTACCAGAAACCCATGTAGATACAGGTATGGGTTTTGAACGTTTATGCATGGTCGTTCAAGGAGTACAATCTAATTACGATACCGATATTTTTATGCCTTTAATTCGAGAAATAGAAACGATTACACAAACACGTTATGAAGACAAAAAACTTCCACTAGAAAAACAAGAAGAAATTGATATTGCTATACGTGTTATTGCCGATCATATTCGTGCAGTTGCTTTTGCAATTGCAGACGGGCAATTACCATCAAACAACGGTGCAGGTTACGTAATTCGTCGTATTTTACGTAGAGCAATTCGTTACGGCTTTACTTTTTTAAATAAAAAAGAACCTTTTATGTACCGTTTAGTAAGTTTACTTTCTGAACAAATGGGCGAAGTATTTCCAGAATTAGTAGTTCAAAGGCAATTAATGAGCAATGTTATTAAAGAAGAAGAAAATTCGTTTTTAAAAACGTTAGATCAAGGTTTAGTTCTTCTTGATGGAATAATAAAAAACACTAAAGGAACTAAAGTTTCTGGTAAAAAAGCATTTGAATTATTTGATACTTTTGGATTTCCGATAGATTTAACAGCACTAATTTTAGCTGAAAAAAAATATACTTTAGACGAAAAAACTTTTCAAGAAGAATTACAAAAACAAAAAAACCGCTCACGTGCTGCAAGTAAAGTAGATACAGATGATTGGGTAATTTTATATGAAGATAAAGAAGTAGAATTTATTGGTTATGATTCACTATCAAGTAATGTAAAAATTACAAGATATAGAAAAATAGTCTCTAAGAAAGAAGGCGAAATGTATCAGTTAGTTTTTAATTTGACCCCATTTTACCCAGAAGGAGGAGGGCAAGTTGGTGACAAAGGCTATCTAGAAACTCCTAACGGAAACGTAATTTATATTGTTGATACCAAAAAAGAAAATAATTTAATTCTGCATTTTGCTAAAAATTTACCCCTAAATATAACCGATACTTTTAAGGTAATTGTAGATGAGAAACAACGTTTTAGAACGGAATGTAATCATACAGCAACACATTTATTGCACCAAGCATTACGTAAAATATTGGGCAAACATGTAGCACAAAAAGGATCTGCTGTACATAGTAAATATTTACGATTTGATTTTTCACATTTTGCAAAATTAACTCCTAAAGAACTGCAAGAAGTACAAGATTTTGTAAATGCAAGAATTAGAGGAAAATTAAAGCTAAAAGAACGTAGAAATATCACTATGGAAAAAGCTTTAAAGAAAGGAACTTTAGCTCTTTTTGGTGAAAAATATGGAGATACAGTACGTATGATTGAGTTCGGAAAATCAAAAGAACTTTGTGGAGGAACACATGTGCAAAACACAAGTGATATTTGGCATTTTAAGATTATGCAAGAAGGTGCAATTGCAAGCGGAATTAGACGTATTGAAGCAATTACTAATGATGCCGCAAAAGACTATTACACGACACAAGATTTAGAGTTTATTAAATTAAAACAAAATTTAAAGAACCCAATAAGTATTTTAAAATCGGTTACTAATATTCAAGAAGAAAACACTAAACTAAAAAAACAAATAGAAGTCTTAATGCGCGAGAAAGCAAAATTTGCTGCAACCGATTTAGAAAATAAAATACAAAAAATAAACGGAGTTAATTTTTTGGCAATAGTATTAGACATAGATGCAGTTGCAATCAAAAATTTAATGTTTGATTTAGGAAATAAAATAGAAAATTTGTTTTTTATTGTTGGTACAAAAAACGAAGATAAAGCCATATTAACCTGTTATATTTCTAAAAACTTAGTCGCAGAAAAAGGATTAGATGCAGGTAAAGTAGTTAGAGAGTTAGGAAAATTAATTCATGGCGGAGGTGGAGGTCAGCCTTTCTTTGCGACTGCTGGCGGTAGAAACCCTGACGGAATTGACATCGCTTTAGAAAAAGCAAAAGACTATTTATAAAAATTTAATCTAAACTTTTTAAAACTAAGATTTTTTTACTTCAAAAATTTTTACACCTTTGTAAGAACTAAAAAAATGAATTTTAGAACTCAAATAAAACTAAATAAAACAGAAAATCAAATAGATTATAAATCTAATTTATTATTGATTGGTTCGTGTTTTTCTAATAATATTGGAGCCAAATTTGAATATTATAAATTAAACTCTATTACCAACCCATTTGGAACTATTTTTCAACCAAAAGCCATTGAAAAACTAATTGCTAAAAGTTTAACAAACGAACTGTTTACTACAGACGATTTAATTTTTCATAATGAAACCTGGCACTGTCTAGATGTACATTCTGATTTTAATAGCCCAAATAAAAATACTGTTTTAGCCAAGTTAAATTCCGTTACAAAACAAACTAAAGTAAATATATTAGACGCTACACATATTATAATTACTTTAGGTACTGCTTGGGTTTATCGTTTTATAGAAAATGATGAGTTGGTAGCTAATTGCCATAAAATTTCACAAAAAAAATTTAAAAAAGAATTATTACCTGTTAAAGATATTACTATCTCACTCAAAAATAGTATACGTAAAATTAAAAAACTAAATAAAGAGTGTTCTATTATTTTTACTTTGAGCCCCGTTAGGCATTTAAAAGACGGCTTTGTAGAAAATCAACAAAGTAAAGCACATTTATTAACAGCAATTCATAAAGTTGTAGCAAGCACAAATGCAAATTACTTTCCTTCTTACGAAATCTTATTAGATGATTTGCGAGATTATCGTTTTTATAAAGACGATATGTTGCACCCAAATCAAACTGCAATTGATTATATTTGGAATATTTTTTCTGAAGTATGGATAAAAATTACGACTAAAGAAACTATGCAAAAAGTAACAGAAATTCAAAACGGATTAAATCATAGACCCTTTAATAAAAATTCAGACTTACATCAAATTTTTTTGAGGTCATTACAAATTAAAATAGATACTTTAAAAAATGAATTTGGAATTAAATTTCATTAATTTGAAAAAATTTTTAAATCAAGGGTGTGAATTAACCCAAACCTGACCATCAACAAAATGTTCTTTTTTCCAGATTGGTACAGTTTCTTTAAGCGTATCTATAGCAAACTGACAGGCTTTAAACGCAGCGTTACGATGTGCAGATGAAACAGCAATAATTACGGGTATTGCACCAATTTGTAATTTGCCTTCTGCATGATGAATTGCAATTTTATGAATTTTAAATTTTGCTAAAGTTAGAACAGTAATTTTTTGTATTTCTTTAATTGCCATTGGTTTGTAGGTCGAAAAATCTAATAAAACAACTTCTTTTCCTTGAGTTAAATTTCTAACTGTACCAATAAATAAGGCAATACCTCCACAAGAAGCATCTTGTACAAAATCGTAACAATCTTGTAAATTTAGTTTTTGCGCTGTTATTTTTACAGATGTTTTTACCATTTAATCTAAAGGAATTTAATTAGGCTTTTAAGTTAAGTTCAATATAAAATATAATTTACAGATTCTTAAAAAGAATAAGGTTTTTGAAGTGTAAAATTAGAAAGAATATCTAGATATTTTGAAAAATTTACACGAAAATATTGCCCTTTTAAAGATTACCCTTTCAGGTTTGATGAATTTTGTCAAATTTCATCAAACAAAACGAACTAGTCTTTCATAAATTTGTTTTTAAATGGAATAAAAATTTAGTTAAAAAAATATTTAAGATTTCAAAAATTAAAATATAGGTATATTTTATTGTTAAATATTTTTAGACAATTTTATCTATATATTACTTTTATATTTAAATCAATAATTGAAAAAAGAAAGTACTTTAGCAAAATGAAAATTCTTGTAAAAATCGTTTTAATAATTGTTGTATTATTAATTGCAATTGGTTACTATTTTAAAAATATAAATAACCCAAAAGGAGATATACTAGTTGGTATTGGTATTTTAATACTTGCTTTTATCTTAATGCCATTATTTATTTATAGTAGATATCGTAAAAAAAAATTAAAATCGTTTATTTACAAACATGAAAAAAATAGGATAATATAGGAGTATCGTTATTTTACCTTGTGTGTTTTTTATTTTACTAACCGTCTAATTATTTCTTTTAATTTAAATTCCGTTTTTCAACAAAAAACCTTGTCAATAATTTTCCGCATTTATTTTCTAAAACACCTCCTATAACTTTTGTCTTAGGGTGTAATTGGGTTTTGTAATATTGATAACCTCTTTGTTTGTCATAAGCACCAAAAACTATTTTATCAATTTGAGTCCAATAACTGGCTCCAGCACACATTTGGCAAGGTTCTAAAGTAACGTATAGCGTACATTCTTTTAAATATTTGCCACCTAAAAAATCGGAAGCAGAGGTAAATGCCTGCATTTCTGCATGTGCAGTAACATCATTTAATGTTTCGGTTAAATTATGTGCTTTTGCAATAATTTTATTTTTACAAACTATAATTGCTCCAATTGGTACTTCGTTTTTGTGAAATGCAATTTCTGCTTCTTGATAAGCTTTTTGCATAAAGTAATTATCGTCGTTTGGTTGTAACATAATATTTTATTTATTTAAAAATTTAAAAAATTTATTTTATAATTTTCATTTTTTATAAAATCTTTTATTCGTGATTCATCTAAATTACTAAATAATTGATGTTTTCCAAATTTTGTTTTTGTATTTATTAAATTAAATTTTTTTAAAACTACTTTTGTTTGCTTAGCTACTGCTTCTCCAGAATCAATTATCTTTATTTTAGTTCCTATTATCTTTTGTATCTGCGGTATTAAAAATGAATAATGGCTACAACCCAATACTAAATAATCAATGTCTTTTTTAACTAAGTTACAGAGGTGATTTTTCAATAAAACAGTTAATGCAATCGAGTTAATTTTACCTGTTTCTATTAGCGGAACCAAGCCTTCACCAATCTGTTCTATAATTTTTATATCACTTGTAAATTTAGCAACATTTTTTGAAAACAGTTCACTATTTAAAGTCCCTTTAGTTGCTAAAATTCCGATTTTTTTAGTTTTTGTTTTTAAAGCAGCAGGTTTTATTGCTGGCTCAATCCCTATAAACGGAACATCGTAATTTTTACGTAAATAATTAATAGCGTTTGTAGTGGCTGTATTACATGCAATTACAATTATTTTACAACCATTTTTCAATAATAATTTCGTGTTTTTAATACACAAATCTATAATTTCTTGTTTAGATTTTTGTCCATAAGGTGCATTATTACTATCTGCCAAATAAATAGTATTTTCATTAGGTAAAAATGTAATAATTTCTTTCCAAATAGATAATCCGCCAATACCAGAATCAAAAATACCAATAGGTTTATTGTTCATTTTACAAAAATACAGAATTAATTAATGTTATATACCAATTTGATTTTATAATACCTAAATACCGTATAATTCTATGTTTATGTTTTAATATATACCATTTCAATAAAGAGGTCTTTATTAAAGGACCATTACAAAGTATTACAAAGTAAAAATATAAGCTCACCCGTTTTTTTTATATATTAGCCAAAATTAATTTTATATTATTATGCAGGAAGTAAAAGAATTAATACCAGCACCTTTATTTACAAATGACACCATTGTTTTTGGATTATTAATGCTTTGTTTAGGAATTATCTTTTATACATCGTCTAAAAAAAAAGGCGGTTGGCATAGTTTTTATAAAATTGTTCCTGCCTTATTTATGGCCTATATGCTACCTGCGGTTTTAACTACACTTGGTCTGATTGCACCTGAATGGGAAATTCAAAATGCAAATAATGAAATTACAGAACACAGTTCAAGTTTATATTATGTAGCGAGTCGCTATTTACTACCTGCTGCATTAGTTTTAATGACTTTAAGTTTAGATTTAAAAGCGGTTTTTAGTTTAGGTCCAAAAGCATTAATCATGTTTTTAACAGGAACTATAGGTATTATTATTGGTGGACCAATTGCAATTTTATTAATTTCAATAATTTCTCCAGAAACTGTTGGTGGTGCAGGTCCAGATGCTGTTTGGAGAGGTTTATCTACACTTGCTGGCTCATGGATTGGTGGTGGAGCAAATCAAACAGCAATGTTAGAAGTCTATGGTTACAATCAAAAATTATATGGCGGAATGGTATTTGTTGACATTGTTGTTGCCAATATATGGATGGCTTTATTACTTATAGGAATTGGTAAAACCGAAAAAATTGATAAATGGCTAAAAGCAGATACTTCGGCAATTGAACGTTTAAAAGAAAAAGTAAGTGCTTTTAGTGCTAAAACAGAAAGAAACCCAACCTTAACCGACTATATGGTTATTGGAGCAATTGCTTTTGTAACCGTTGGTACTGCACATTTTTTTGCAGGTCATTTATCTGTGTTTTTTAAGGATTTTGTTGGAGGAATGTTAAATCAAACTCTTAAAAGTTCATTAACTTTTCTGACTTCTTCATTCTTTTGGATGATTAGCATTGCAACAACTATTGCAGTTATTTTATCATTTACAAAAGCAAAAAACTTTGAAGGTGCAGGCGCAAGTAAAATAGGTAGTATTTTTATCTACATTTTAGTTGCCACTATTGGTATGAAAATGGATTTAAGTATGATTTTTGACAATTTAGGTTTAGTTGCTATTGGTGTTGTTTGGATGACTATTCATGCAGGTTTACTTATATTAGTTGCCAAATTAATTAGAGCACCATATTTCTTTTTAGCTGTTGGGTCACAAGCCAATGTTGGTGGTGCAGCTTCTGCTCCTATTGTTGCTGCTGCATTTCATCCATCATTAGCTACAGTTGGTGTTTTATTAGCGGTTGTAGGTTATGCTGCTGGTACTCTTGGCGCAATTATCTGTGCCGAATTAATGCAAATTGTTTCACCTTAAAAATGGAGGTTTTTAAAAACTAACTGTATTGAGTTATTCATAGTGCTTTTATCGTGGGTAAAAATTCCAGACTAAATAAATACGTATATTGGAGGTAATCTAACTGGTAAATTCCTATTCTAGAATATTAAAAAACTGAATACAAAAAAAATTACATAAACTCTAAATATCGCTCTACATATTCCATAATTATCAAATCTGGTTTTTCTTTTAAAATAAGATTTTTATCAAACTTATGCGACCAAATAAAAGTGCTTTCGCCAAAAGTATGATTTATAAAAGGTTTTAATGCACTTGAAAAAGAATCTCTAAAAAGTAAAACTTTAAATTTTTTTGATGGGTTCTTATGTCTAGATTCATAAATTGAGGATTGACTATAATATTTCGGCAAATCAACTTCTTTAGATTCATTATTAAAAAGAGGGCTTAAAATAATTGTATTTTCTTTACTTTTAAAATTTATCATTTTAGCCAAGTCTCCATTTTTTTTAATGGAGTCTATTTTATAATTATGTAACTTTAAACTATTAATTTCAAAATCTTTTTTTAGAGTATTAATTAGGGTTTGACTTGCATAAAAAGCACCTAGATCATTCCAATGTGAGTCTAGTTTTTTATATAACCTATTTTTCTTTTTTTTAACCTTGAATTGTTTGCCTAAATCAATAATATCAAATTTAATTTCTAATTTAATAAATTGTATTAATTGGTTTTTTCTCGTTTTCTTTTCTGGAAATAAAAAAGGTAAATTTTCTTTATAAATAGAATGCTTGCTCGGTGCAATTGCAATATAGAATTTAATATTTTGTTCTTGCAACCATTTTTTTCTTTCTAAAATAGTCACTTTAATTTGGTTTAATTCTGTTTTAGTAAATAAAATAAACCCTAAACTTTCATTTAATGCATTGCTGTTATCATTCCCTAAAAATAAAAAATTGTTTTTACCTTTTATCACTTTTGAGGGTAAAGGGCTTTCATTAAACACTTCGTTTTTTATATGTAAGTAACTATTTGAAAGTGTGTTTCTTAATCCAAAATTATCTTTGTAATAAGATTTAAAATTTTTCACAAATAGTAATGGTTGTTTTTTATTTAACTTAGGAAAACTTTTTTTTGTTCTATTTTCATTGTCCATTATTTTATCTTCAATTCCTGTTAATTGGACAAGTGTAGGTGTTATTAATAAAATTAAAAACAATATTGTTAAAATAATATGTTGTTTGTTATTTTGCATTAAAACCTAAAATAAATAAATGGGTTATATGAATCAACTGCAATATATAGTATAGAAATTATAAAAAGTACTATTAAACTAATTGGTTTTAGATATAAATAAAATGTTTTATTTGCTATTTTATTTTCAAAGTATGGATAAATAGGAAACGAAAATACGATTGCTAAAATAAATGCTAAAAACACTTCTTTAGTCATATAGTAGGTTATTAAGTTTATGTCTTTAGGCATACTAAAATTAAACATTTGTAGTATATAATTTAAAGCATCTGTTAAAGTTTCTGTTTTAAAGAAAACCCAAGTTATTAAAACGACTAATAACGTGTATATGTGTGAGATAGGTTTTCCTAATTTTAGTAAAACCTTATCAAAACCTAAACGTTCAATAATTAAAAATAAACCATGTAATAAACCCCAAATTATAAAATTATAATTGGCTCCGTGCCACAAACCAGTAATGAAAAATACAGTTATTAAATTTATATATGTTCTTATTTTTCCTTTACGGTTTCCTCCAAGCGAAATATATAAATAATCTCTAAACCACGTAGATAACGATATATGCCAACGCCTCCAAAATTCTTTGATTGATTTTGAAATATAGGGATAATTAAAATTCTCTAAAAAGTCAAACCCGAACATTTTACCTAAACCTATTGCCATATCAGAGTATCCAGAAAAATCATAATAAATCTGAAAGGCATAAGCAATTACCCCAATCCAAGCGATTGGTGAGGATATTAAATCTGTTGGAGTATCAAAAATACCATCTGCAACAAAGGCAAGGTTATTGGCAATTAGCATTTTTTTTACTAGACCAATAATAAATCTCTCTACACCTTCGCTAAATTGTTTTATATTTTGATTACGATTAATTAATTGTTTTTGAATATCTTTATAGCGTACAATTGGTCCAGCAATTAGTTGTGGAAACAGAGTTACATAGGTTGCGAAATTTATAAAATTACGATTTGCTTTTACATTACCTCGATAGACGTCTATGGTATAAGACATCGTTTGAAATGTATAAAAACTAATACCTAAAGGCAAAATAATGTTTGGAAAATTGTTTAATTGTGTACTTTGTAACTGGAATAAGTCTAAAAAATCATAATAATTTTCATACAGAAAAGAAGTATACTTAAAATAGAGTAAAAAAGATAAATTTGTTAATATTGATAAGCCTAGCCCTAATTTTTTAAAGCCTTTTTCAATAATAATTCCTGCAGAAAAATCAACTATTGTTGATGCTAAAATAAGTAGTACTAACTCTTTTTCACCAAAAGTATAAAACCCTAAACTTGCAACTAATAAGCATGCGTTTTTTAATTTTGTTGGTGTAAAAAAATACACAAGCAATATTAATGGTAAAAATATAAATAAAAAAATGGCGCTACTAAAAAGCATAGTATTACTAAATATAGTATTTTAGCAAATATAATCTTAATTAAGAATGCACACCGAAATAGAGCGTAAATTTTTAGTTTTAAATAATGACTTTATCAAAGAAAGTCATAAAAAATACCAAATTATACAAGGTTTTTTAAATTCTCATAAAAAAAGAACGGTTAGAATTAGAATAACAAGTGATAAAGCCTTTTTAACTATTAAAGGAAAATCTAATAAAAGCGGAACAATACGTTTTGAATGGGAAAAAGAAATACCAATAAAAGAGGCAAAGAAATTGTTAAAACTATGTGAAAAAGTAATTATCAAAAAAACTAGATATCTAGTAGGTCAGGGTAGTAATTTATTTGAAATAGATGTCTTTAAAGGTAAAAATAAAGGTTTAATTATTGCAGAAATTGAATTAAAAGAGGAGCAACAGGCTTTTAAAAGACCAAGTTGGTTAGGTAAAGAAGTTACTGGTGATTTAAAGTATTATAATTCTGTTTTAAGTAAATTTTCTTTTAATAAATGGTAAATTTTAATTAAAGTAAAACTTTAAAAAAGTATGAAAAATAGAATTGTTTTAGTTGTTTTTTTAGTCGTATTAAATTCTTGTAAATCTAAGTTAAATACTGTCAACACTACAAAAACGGAATTTAAAAAAGCGCCCAATAATTTAAACACAAGAGTCAAAAAATACAAGCCACTTAAAAAAGAATATCAAAAAAAAGTAGCTTCAGCTAATAGTGTAAAACTAAATAAAATTTCTTCAGCAAATATTACTTTAAACAAAGTAGTTGCTAATGCCTTAAGTTTTCAAGGCACTAAATACAAATATGGAGGCACAACTAGAAAAGGAATGGATTGTTCTGGTTTAATGCATACTTCTTTTAATTTAGCAGGTATTAGTTTACCAAGAACATCATTTGAGCAATCTAAAAAAGGAATACAAATTGCTCTTTCTAAAGTTAAAATTGGGGATTTATTGTTTTTTAAAACAAGTAAAAAAAACAGAATTAGCCATGTTGGCTTGGTAGTTAATGTACATTCAAAAAATATTGAGTTTGTTCATTCTTCAAATTCAAAAGGAGTTACAATTTCTTCTTTAAATGAAAAGTATTGGTCTAAAGCTTTTACTATAGCTAAACGATTTTTTTAAGTTAAAATTGATAAACTAATTCTAAACTATAATCTTTCAAAATATTTTTTGTCTTTTCATAATCTTCAGTAAAACCTAAAATATAACCTCCGCCACCAGAGCCACAAAGTTTTAAGTAATAATCGTTAGTTTCTATACCATGTTGCCAAAGTTTATGAAACGGTTTTGGTATCATTGGTTTAAAATTAGAAAAAACTAACTTTGACAATTGTTTTACATTACCAAATAGTGATTTTATATTTGCATGTAAGAAATCGTCAATACAAGCATCTGTAATTTTAGCAAAATCTTCACTAATCATTTTTCTAAAACCTTCATTTTTCATTTTATTCATAAATAAGTTAACCATTGGTTCTGTTTCACCTACTTGCTCTGAATCTAATAAAAAAACTGCGCCTTTCCCTTCTTTTTGCATTGGGATTCCTGTCGCTTCTAAATTATCTTTTGAATTAATTAATATCGGAATACTCAAGTAAGAATTTAAAGGGTCTAAACCTGAACTTTTACCATGAAAAAAAGATTCCATTGCAGAAAAAATAGATTTTAGTTTTAACAGTTTATCTCGTGTTAAATTTTCTAAAACCGTAATTTTATCGTTAGCGTATTTATCATAAATTGCTGCAACTAGAGCGCCACTACTACCAACACCATAACCTTGTGGAATGCTTGAATCAAAGTACATTCCGTTAACAATATCTCTTTTTAATTCTGTTAAACGAAAAGTAATTAACTTTGTATCAATTTTACATAAATACGTATAAAATTTTACTAAATTTGTGTTAGATTTTTCTGATTTATCCGATTGTTTACTACTCGTTTTTAATGCTCCTTGATAAGAGTTGTAAGGTATTGTTAAACCTTTAGAGTCTTTAATAATTCCGTATTCTCCAAAAAGTAATATTTTAGCGTAAAAAAGAGGTCCTTTCATAGATTTATATTTTTTGTAGATTAATTCCTCCTTATTTTATTTTTGTCATTAAATCTTGAGATCATACTACCCCAAAACCAATTCTATCACAAATATAACTATTATTTTGACAATATGAAACTAACTTATTAGTTATAAATTCATTAATTTGTATTTTATATTTCTCTGGATATAGAATATGCACATTTGCTCCTGCATCTAAAGTAAAACAAATTGGTAATTTAGTTTCTTCTCTAAAACGCCAAATACTTTGAATTATTTTTAAAGTATTTGGTTTCATTAAAATAAAATATGGTTTGCTAGCCATCATCATAGCGTGTAAGGTTAATGCTTCACTTTCAACAATATTTATAAATTCTTTTAAATCACCATTTTGCAAAATATTTTTTATTTTAGTAATATTATCATTTGCTTGCGTAAATCGCTGTTTTGCAAATGGATGATTTTGCATTAAATGATGACCAACAGTACTTGAAACTTGTTTTTTACCCTTATCAACCAATAAAATAGTATCGTGGTAATTTTTAAAATTAGCATGTAGTTTATAGGGAAATTTTATTCCGAATAAGTTAGAACTTCCTTCCACTTTTAAATGTTTACCCCAAATTACAACTTCACCTTCTAAACTTCTGCTTGCTGACCCAGAGCCTAAACGGGCTAAAAAAGAAGCTTTTTTAATAAAATATTCTTTGGTAATAATTGGATTCAATTCTTTTTCTAATTGCATAATACAATGAGCAATTGCTGCAAAACCACTTGCCGAAGATGCAATACCACTACTATGCGGAAAAGAATTTCGAGTGTTTATTTCTAATTTATATTCCTTTAAATAAGGGCAAAAAAGTTCTATTCTTTCTAAAAAAGTAATAATTTTTGGTTTAAAAGTTTCATTTTTTTTACCTTCAAAATTTATATTAACAGTATCATTTCCTGTTAAAACACCTTTATTTCTCCTTTTAATTACCAAGGTCGTTAATGTAAAACAAGCACTTAAAGTAAAACTTATAGAGGTGTTTTTTGGAATCTGATTTTTTTCTTTACCCCAATATTTTACCAATGCAATATTGCTTGGTACTTTACAGGTAAAACTTTTTTTTGTTAAACTTGAACCAAGCGTAGTTGCCATAAAATCATTAGTAGTCAAAATATTTTTTTACAAAGATATGATTACTTTTACATCTTTTAAAATAATTTAAAAAAACTCTATTACTCAACACCCATATTAAATAAAGTAAAAGCAAAAATATCAGCATATAAATCAATTGTTTTACTCGTTGGCGTTCCTGCGCCATGACCAGCATTTGTTTCAATTCTGATTAAAATTGGGTTTGTTCCTGTTTGTTTTTCTTGTAATACAGCTGCAAATTTAAAGGAGTGTGCAGGTACTACACGGTCATCGTGATCTCCTGTTGTTATTAAAGTTGCTGGGTATTTTACATTTTCTTTTACATTGTGTACTGGTGAATACCCTTTTAAATAAGTAAACATTTCTTTATTGTCTTCGACTGTTCCGTAATCGTAAGACCAACCTGCTCCTGCGGTAAATGTATGGTAACGTAACATATCTAAAACACCAACTGCTGGCAATGCAACTTTTACTAAATCAGGTTTTTGTGTCATTACTGCTCCAACTAGTAAACCTCCATTTGAACCTCCACGGATAGCCAAATAATCAGAAGAAGTGTAATTTTTTGCCATTAAATATGTTGCTGCTGCAATAAAATCATCAAAAACATTTTGTTTTTTTAATTGTGTTCCTGCATCATGCCACGATTTTCCGTATTCGCCACCACCACGGAGGTTTGGCACGGCATAGACGCCTCCTTTTTCTAACCAAACGGAATTTGCAATGCTAAAACTAGGTGTTAAGCTAATATTAAACCCTCCATAACCATAGAGAATTGTTGGGTTTTTACCATTCAGTTCTAGACCTTTTTTATGTGTAATTAGCATAGGTATTTTTGTACCATCTTTTGAGGTGTAAAATATTTGTTTGGACTCATAATTATCTGGATTAAAGTCAATTTTAGGTTTTATATAAACAATAGATTTACCTGTATTTGGTTCATATTTATATATCGTAGAGGGTGTCGTATAATTTGTAAATGAAAAGTACAAGTCTTTGTCTTCTGGTTTACCATTAAAACCAGTAACACTACCAATACCAGGTAATTTAATCTCTCTAATTAATTTTCCGTTATAATCGTATTGATTTATTTTTGAGATTGCATCAACCATATATTCTGTAAAAATATAACCTGAACCTGTAGATGGGCTTAATACATTTTTAGTTTCGACAATAAAGTCTTTCCAATTTTCGGAAGTAGGGTTATTAGCATCAACTGTTATGATTTTTTTATTTGGTGCATTTAAATTGGTTACTATATATAGTTTACTTCCTTTATTATCAATAATATAACTATCACTTTTAGTATGGTCTAAAATTGTGATTAATTTACTCTTTGGGTTGGTTAAATCTTTAATGAATAATTTATTACCAGAGGTAGATGTGCTTGCAGAAATTATTAAATACGTATTATCTTCAGAAACTTTAGCGCCAATATATCGGTGTTTTTCACTTGGAATCGCACCGTAAATAATTTTGTCTTCTATCTGTTTTGTACCTAGTTTATGGTAATAAACTTTATGCTGATCTGTTTTTGCTGATAGTTCGCTTCCTTTAGGTTTATCGTAACTTGAATAATAAAAACCTTCATTTTTATACCAAGAAATTCCGCTAAATTTTACATCTTTTAGGGTGTCTTCTTTTATTTTTTTAGAAAGCACATCCATTATGATGATTTTTCGCCAATCTGAACCGCCTTCAGAAATGGAATATGCCAATAAATGGCCATCTTTAGTAAAACTAACCGAACCTAATGAGGTTGTGCCATCTTTAGAAAAGGTATTTGGATTTAAAAATATTTCTGGTTCTTCAGTCTCCTTTTGACGATATAAAACATACTGGTTTTGTAATCCGTCATTTTTATAAAAATAGGTGTAGTCTCCTCTTTTTTTTGGTGCCGATATTTTTTCGTAATTCCACACCTCTTCTAATCTTTTACGAATGCGCTCTCTATTAGGCATCTTATTTAAATAATCAAAAGTTACTTTATTTTGTTCGACTACCCAATTTTCGGTATCAGTCGAACGATCATCTTCTAACCAACGATAAGGGTCTTGTACTTTTGTGCCGAAATGTTCATAAATTACAGTTCCCTTTTTAGTTTCTGGATAAGTTATTTTTACTGATTTTGTTTCTTTTTTACAGGAAGTCATTATAAATACTAAAATTACGATTAAATAAATAAAGTTTTTCATGATTAAAAGTTTAAGCTTCAAATATAAAAAAACCTTAAAGAAGTTAATCTTTAAGGTTTGTTAAATGTTTCAAAAAAAAATATTTAAGGTCTGCTCAAAAATAATTTTTATAAGACTTCTAACCTAAGTAAGTTCTTAATATTTTAGATCTAGAAGTGTGTTTTAGTCTTCTAATTGCTTTTTCTTTAATTTGTCGTACTCTTTCTCTTGTTAAATCAAAGGTTTCACCTATTTCCTCTAAAGTCATTGGGTGTTGTTCACCTAACCCAAAGTATAATAAAACAACATCTGCCTCTCTAGGGGTTAAAGTGTCTAATGCTCTTAAAATCTCAACTTTAAGTGATTCATGTAATAAATTTTTATCTGGAATTGGAGATTCTCCTGAGCGTAATACATCGTATAAGTTAGAATCTTCTCCTTGAATTAATGGAGCATCCATAGATACATGACGACCAGAGTTTTTGATAGATTCTTTTACGTCACTAATAGTCATATCTAATTCTTTAGCAATTTCTTCGGCAGAAGGAGGTCTTTCGTTTTCTTGTTCTAAACGAGCAAACATTTTGTTAATTTTATTAATAGAGCCTATTTTGTTTAGTGGTAATCTAACAATTCTAGATTGTTCGGCTAATGCTTGTAAAATAGATTGTCTAATCCACCAAACTGCATAAGATATAAATTTGAATCCACGAGTTTCATCAAAACGTTTTGCTGCCTTTATTAAACCTAAGTTACCTTCATTAATTAGATCAGGTAGTGTAAGTCCTTGATTTTGATACTGCTTTGCTACAGAAACTACAAAACGCAAATTAGCTTTAACTAATCTGTCTAAAGCACCTTCGTCACCTGCTTTTATTCGTTGTGCTAATTCAACTTCAATATCAGCTGTAATTAAATCAACTTTACCTATTTCTTGTAAATATTTATCTAAAGAGGCAGTTTCACGGTTAGTTACCTGTTTTGTAATCTTAAGTTGTCTCATAATTTTATTTCTTTTTTAATGATACTTATTTATTATACGTATGAATTTAAAAAAATGTTACAAAAATTATTATAAAAATTAAAAAAATTTGTTTTACTGGTCACAAAAGTCATAAAACGTGTTTTAATAATTCTCTATTTTTAGGTTTAAGTATATTTTGTTTTATAGAACAATTTTTTGTAAAACAGTGTATCTTTGTAAAGCAGAATTGACTCTGATATTATTTTAGGAATTTAAACAGGTTTAGACAATTTTGATAGTAACCTAATGTTGCTTGTAGGTAAGTTTACGGTACAGTTATTGTTGCTTTTTAACTTAAAAACTAATTCAATGAAAAAAATACTTTTATTAAATATCATAATTCTATTATTTGTTTCTTGTGATTCAAAATCTTACGAAAAAATTTTAGTAGATTCCTCTGGTAGAATGAATCATATTTTGGTAGTAATAAATAATGACGATTGGCAAGGTAAGGTTGGAGATGCCATAAGAAACACTTTAGCAAAAGAAGTTATAGGCTTACCACAGCCTGAACCTACACTCCATTTAAATCAAATTTCACCAAAAGGTTTTAGCAGTTTTCTAACATCAAACAGAAATATTTTTTTTGTAGCGTATGCAAAAGAAAATAGTTTTACTATAAAAAATAATGTCTATGCAAAGCCACAAAAAATTATACATATAAAAGCAAAAAATAAAGAAGGGCTAATAACCTTAATTAAATCTAATACAACTAAAATAATTAATACTATTAAAAATATAGATTTAAAAGTTTACCAACAGAAGAACTTAAAAAAATATTGGAATCCAGAAAAAATAACTCTTTTTAATACGTTAAATATTAAAATGAAAATACCTCAAACTTATGGTAATTCGCAAGATACTAAAGAATATCTTTGGTTTGTAAAAGATATACCTGACGGTTATCAAAACATTTTAATTTATAGTGTCCCTATTACCTCTAAGGCAGATGAAAATGGCGAAAATATTATTACAACAAGAGATTTAAAAGGGCATTATATTCCTGGAGCAAAATTAGAAAAAGGTATGTATATGGTTACTGAAAAGGCATATACACCACATAGATTTAACACACAAATAAATGGTAAAAAGGCATATGAAACTAGAGGGAAATGGATGATGAAAGGGGATTATATGGCAGGACCATTTTTAAATTATACTGTTGTAGATAAAAAAAATAATCGTTTAATTATTGTCGAGGGTTTCACCTATGCACCAAATATTAAAAAAAGAAATTATATGTTTGAATTAGAAGCCATTTTAAAGACTTTAGAAATAGAATGATTTTTTGTTGTAACTATTGAGTGTTTATGTTATTTTCAGTTTCTGAAAAATTTGCAATTACATTAAAGAACACACGCGTTTGTATTATTCACTAGTAAATTAAAAATATTTTATATAAAAAATTAAAATAACCCATGAATTTGAGCGTCAATTTTATCAATAATAGAGCCTAAATCTTCAGGATTATCTACAAAATTTAAATTATTTACATCTATAATTAATAATTTTCCTTTAGTATATTGTGTAACCCAAGCTTCATAACGTTCGTTTAATCTGCTTAAATAATCTATACTTATAGAGTTTTCATAATCTCGGCCTCTTTTATGTATTTGACCAACTAAGGTTTGAATGTCTGCTCTTAAATAAATTAATAAATTTGGTGGTGTTACTAAGTTCTCCATCAATTCAAAAAGTGATGCATAGTTTTCATAATCACGATTAGTCATTAAGCCCATTGCATGTAAGTTTGGTGCAAAAATATTAGCATCTTCGTAAATAGTACGGTCTTGAATTATTTTATTACCTGTTTTTCGCAATTCTAAAATCTGACGAAATCTAGAATTTAAAAAATAAATTTGTAGGTTAAAAGACCAACGTTCCATTTCACTATAAAAATCATTTAAGTATGGGTTTTCATCTACAGTTTCATAATGCGGTTTCCACTTATAATGTTTTGCTAATAACTTGGTTAGGGTGGTTTTTCCGACCCCGATGTTTCCTGCAATGGCTACGTGCATAGTGTAAAAGTTTAGACAATGCTAAAGTACTTATTTTTTTATGAAATTATGCTTATAAATTACATTTCCGTCAAAAAAATAAAGTAAATTGTTATTCTTACTATAAAAATTTTTAATAATTTGATCTTTATCAATCGCAATTAATTCTGATTTATTTGTATCAAATAATTGGTATAAATTACCTTTGTTTTTATAAATTAATCCGTTTTTAGTAGCAACCGCTCTTTCAATTTTTTTACTATTGTATTGTGCAATAAGGCTTCCGTAAGCATTATATTTTAAAATTTTATCTTCTAAAATAAGCCATATATTTTGATAATTACTACATGCTTTTAAAAACTTAAATTCGCTATCTAATTGTTTGGTTAAAACTACTTTTTTTGTTATATAATCAAATAGCATTAAATTATTATCTTCTTCACTAAATAGCCATAAATTGGAATTGGTTGAAGTACCAACAAAACTAATATTTTTAAATAAAATATTATTAAAATCAATATTATTAGAAAGTTCGTTTAATGCATCATCTAAAATAATAATGCTATTAAAATTTTTATAAAATACCACAATTTTTAATGGGTTTATAATATCGATTGAACTGATTTTACCTAAATGTAAATTACTGTATGTAATTGTTTTAGAATTCATTTTTTTATATAAAATATTGTTTTTTATATAATAAATATTTTCTTGATTATCTATACCAATAAATGTATCTGCATCTATTTTCATTTGGTTTTCTTGCGAATAAAAATTCAAGATAAAAAAAGATAAAAAAATTAGTAACTTCATTAGTTTTTATACAAAGTTAATAAATAAAAGTTGTTTTATATAAAAAGTTATTTATTAATCGTCTAAAACTTTTTGCAATAAACCATCAATACCTTTTAGGTATTGATTAAATGTTGGTTCTACCAAAATATTTGGTGTAATTAGGATTTCTTCTTGAAAATGTATTGGGTAATTAATTACAAGGTTTGAGTTTGGTAAAGTAAAAGAGTTATTTTTATCTGAATCTTCTTTAGTGCCAAAAACAGTTTCGCCAACTATTTTTGCTTTAGTTTGTTCTTTAAATCCTAAAATTGTTGCTATTGCTGCTTGGTTTGTAATTTTATTGGTTAAAATAAATAATCTACTGCTTTTATTTATTCGCTTTACTTGGGCAATTTTCTTAATTAGTTCTTTAGCGTTTAAAAAACTACCTTTGGTATGATTTCTTAAGTCAATTATTAATTTTTTATAACGGGGGTTTTTTAATTTTTCGATTATTTCTTCTATAAATGGATTAAAAGTTGGTGCATCATAAACTTCTTGCAAAGGTATTTTATAGGTTCTTGCATAATCTAGAGAAGACATCTGTAAAGAGTCTTTCATTTTTTGAATATGTTCTTTACTAGAACTTACTTGGTATTTAAAAAACATTTGTTTTCCGAAATTAATACCATATTTCCAAAACCAAACATAATTTTTTTGCTGGTTAAATGCTGTTTTATTTGGTGTTATTTCAACTAATAAATCTCGATCTAAGTCTGTTATAAATGGTAAGTTAATTATTTCTAAATCTGTATTATAAGTATTAAAAGTTAATTTTATGGTGTCCTTTTTTATAATATCTAAATAATTTAAAAGTGATTTATTATGTATGTTCTTTTCTAAATTTTTAGTAACCAAATTACTATGTGGTAAATAAAAAACTGTTTTCATTTTAGTACTTATTAGTTTAAAGTTAAATTCGTTAATTTTAATTAACTCTTTACCTAATAAATAATGGTTTTCTTCATTAATTTTTGTTAAATAATACTTGTTATTAAATTCTTTTACTTCAAAAGGAAAACTTTTATTATTAATTACTGAAACACCTAAATTTAAGGTTTTAAAACGGGTTAATAATTTGTTTAACTCCCATTGAATTTCAGTATAATTTAAATATAAAATCTTAGTTTTAAGTTGATCAATTTGTATTTTAAGTGCTTTTTTAGAAAAGGTATGAAATATATATTCTTTTTCTAACAATTCGGTTTGTAAAATATCTAAATCCTTTTTCCATTGTGTTTTTGTAATTTGTTGTGTGTAAATAGTACCGTAAAAGAATAAAAAAAGAAGCCAATAATTTATTTTCATTAAAGTAATTTTTTTATAAAGATATAAAAAAGGTTTTACTAGTTACTTTTTGCAACGACAATAACTATTTTGCCTTTTGGAGGGTTATTTGTTAGTTGCTTTTATTGCTAATCATCTTTATTTTCTACTCTAAACAAATTTAGCATATAAGGTACTTGCTTATCACGTCAGTCTGTCTAAAAACCTCATTAAATTTATATATATTTTCAAAAGTAGCAATAATTTTTCTTAAAAGTCAAAAAATGTAATTTTTTTACAATTTCATTTTTCAGAGAATTTAAGTTTAGAATAATAATTTTAAGGTGTTTTATTATGATTTTAGGGTTAAATAAATACGGAGTTAAGAATGGCAAACATACCTATCAACTCATTAATTCCAATAATATTCATTATTCTTTTTAAGTTGTAGGCAATGAAGATAAACCCAACATCTGCCGAGGCTCTTTTTATAGATTTCTTTGTCATAATGTGGTCAAACCTCCACTGTCTTATAAACCAATCAATGCATCTACTCTCTTATTATCTTTTGTGGCTTCTATTAGTACCCATGTAGTATCTTTAATTTTGTTTAAATATATATAATATGTAGGAGTTTTATTATGGAATAAACAAGGCTGGTCTGGAGGGACTCCTTCTCGAAGTTCATTTACTTTATCCAATAAATATTCATCTTTTTGAATAATTTTTGCCCAAATATTATACTTTTCAGACAATTTTCTTATCTTATTTTCTTGAATAGTTTTAAGTTGTTCTTCATCCCATTCTTTTTCTTGTTTTATGAAAATACTACCTCCAAAATCTACATCAATAATATTTTCTCTTTTACTATCTAGTATAGTTTTGCATACAGGTATTTCTATAGTGTTTTTATTTATTATTGATTTATACGGGAAGTCAGCATAATGTAAATAATTAGAGTAATTAAATTTTTTGATTTTAAAATTACTTTTTTTGTTTAGTGTATTCTCTTTTTCTAAAATATTTTTTTTTTCTTTAAAAGTATGCTCTACATTGTTATTGTTTTTTGATGATGTATTACAACTTGTATTACAACTTAATATAATGCTTAAAAAAATAATAGTGATTACTTTTGTTATTGAGTTATTCATAATCTACAATGTTTTAGTATAATTTATTGGTCTAAAATACCCTTTCCATCCTCTATGTCCATATAGCGCTCCATCTAACCTTCCGTATTTCGCTGTTCTTGAGCATTTTGTTCCAGAATAACCTCCATTTTTACGCTGTTTAGTTTCTCCTACTGCCTTACTACCTATAGCTTCTAAAATTGTAACTATATCATTAAGTGCATCATAATCATGTACAATTCCAGTATGTCCATCTCCATCTCTCCAAACAAAAACATCTCCTCTTTCTGGCTTAAAATTTTTTTTATCACTGCCATCTACAAACTCAATGTTATTTGAACCTATTGCCTTTCTAAAATCTTTTTCAGTCGTCATTACTCCTGTATGTAATACTTTTAATTTAGGCATAACTCCTAATTTATGTAAATATATTGCTACTGTTTCTGAACAATCTAGGGCTTTAAGTCCTTCCTCAGATAAAGAATCTCTAACTCCCATTTGACTATACGGTATATGCTTATCAACAAGTATTTTCATTTCTTTTAAAACTCCATCATTAACTCCAATCTCAAACCATTTACCATCTACATCTAGCCAATAATTCGGGATTTTTCTTTTATCTAGTTCGCCGTCTATCGCTGGGTTTTCACCGTTATAAACTACTGGTGTACCGTCTTGACAAGTTACACTAATTAGTAAAAACAAACTTGTTTTTTTATCTTTTAGCTCTTCTAAGGCATCTGTATATATTTTTTGCTCTTTAGAGTCTTTTGAACCTAATTTTACTTTAATTACTGCCCAGTCTTTAAAGTCATCTTTATTTTCTATGGATTCATCATCACAGACAAACTTACCTACATAGTTTTCGGCTATTTTTACATCGTTATCGTTTTGCTGTAGCCAAATTGGGTTTTCTTTTTCTACCAGACCTTTGGCTTTGCCCTGTAATACGTTTAGTTGTACTAATTCATCTTGTAATCTATCGGTTTTTACTAAAATATAGACTTCTTCTCCTAAATTAGCACTATTTATTCTTGTAAAGGTAATTTTCTTTTTACTTGTCTTTTTAGATAGTTTTATTTTTTGTCCTACTTGTATTAGGTGTTTGTTAGTTTCGGTAATTCTTGGGTTTAATGCTATTATGGCTTTTACGGTACTGCCTTTTTTCTTGGCTATTTTATTTAAGGTGTCTCCTGATTTTACGATATAATCTTCTTTTGTGTCTTCTCCTGCTACTGCTTCTATTTTTATTTCTGCAAAATAAGCATCTAGTACTTTTCTATAAACGACATTTATGGTATTTCTAACTCTTATATAGTCCATAATTTCTATTTTTTTATTGTTGTTGGTTTTTCTTGCTGTGCTTTTATTTTTAATTTTATTTTATGTAAGTCTTTAGAAATGTTAAAGTTATTTAGCGTATTGTTTTCTAATACTTCTCCATTATAGGTAAATGTTTTTCCAAAATTGCCAATGTCAATATTTTTGATTTGTCCTACTAAGTTTTCGGTCTTAATTACCAAGTATACGTGGTTGCTTCTATGTAATTACCTACCACTTCTATCCTATTGAATCCTTCATTTGTTTTGTCTTTTTCTAAACTTATTTTCATCTAACTTTTATAAGAAAGTGGTTTAGTCATAATATCCTTATTACGTATTGTTTCTAATTATTTTTTTTAATGTTATTATTTCATTTAAATAAACTTTTTCTGGATCATAATCATCTCTTTCTAATTTTGAAAGACCAATACTTACTAAATCAAATATTCTATTCTCTTTCCAATAAAAATCAGCTGAACTCCAACCTCCAATATTATCATAATCAACTTTTTCATTTATAATATCTCTTACTATTTTACTATCATTAGTAAAAATAATTTCTTGATTTATAAAATAAAATATTTTAGTGTGCTCAACGTAAAGAAAAGAGTTTTTATCTTTAGTGTTATTGTTTAATGAATAGGAAATATATGATTTTTTTATTTTTATTTTATTAATTTTATCTTCATTGTAAAATACAAATAATTTCCAATAATTCTTTTCTGTTTCTTTTAAAGAGTCTATTACTTTTAAATTTATTTTTAAAACTTCTTGCATTTTATTATTTTCTATTTTGATAACATTTTTTTGAATTTTAATTATTTCATTAGGATGAGAAAATTTAACAGGCTCTAAAAAAGAAATTGATGAACTATCTTGATTAATTTTTTGTTTTATTTCTTTTTTAGTATTATTGCCTAACGTTTTACTATCTATTGATTGATTTAGTTTTGTATTACAAGAGGCTAAAAAAGTAAAAAATATAATTAGATTAAGGAACTTTTTAATTATATTAAATACTTCCCCTCCTTCTCCTTTTGTTTTCCTTGAAATTTGTTCATGAGTGTATATATCATCAGAAGTTAGATTGTATTCTTCTAATAAAAATTTCACTAAACAAGATATTGACTTCGCTTGTTTTTCAGGTATACTTTGCCATCCAACAATCTCCTTAGCTTTTATAGTAGAGTTTCCATTTTTATCAATTGGCATACCTACAACTTCAATTCCAATACTATCTTCATTATATGGGTATCTTTTTGGATATGTTTTTTTTATTTCATATTTATGTTCAGCTCTAGTTGCACTTTTATTTGGTTTTAACTTCCTAAAACCCTTTATTATTTTAAGTTCCTCTTTTAAAGAAATATTATTTTCGTATGCTTTTGATTTTATGTGTCCAACATGATAAGTATAGTTGTTTAAACTTGCTGTTTGGTATATTTTGCCATCTTTAGCAACTAAAAAATGTGTTCCTACTCCCGTTTTAAACGAATTGATTGCTGATTTTTTGTTTGAAGTTACTGTTCTATGTAAGATAACTGCATTAACTTTATCTAATTTGTTTTGTTCTAGAGTTTTTATTTGTTCTTTTGTTATCTTACCATTATCTATATACCCATCCTTTTTAATTTTCATATTACAACATTCACATCCTTTTAACTCTAACCATTTGTCTTTCTCATTTAAATAATAGTTAGGTGTGCTTGTTTTATCTATTTTTCCATCTTTATAAAAAATGGTTTGGTCTTCTATATCTGTACATGCGTTAACTGCTAAAAATAAATATGTTTTTTTGTCTGTTGCATCTTTTAATGCTTTTGTATAACTTTTTAAAGTTTTTTCTTCTTTTGGAGCTAAAGTTACTTTAGCAATAGCCCAATCTTTAAAATCTTCTTTGTTTGTTATTTTATCGTTTTTAGCATATTCGCCAACAATAGTTTTTATTTTCTTTTTATCATCTTTAAGTAAGCAAATAGTTCTGTCTTTTTCGGCAAGTAGTTTTTCTTTACCTTGCATTACATTTATTTCTATCTCTATTCCGTCAAGATTTTCGGTTTTTATAATAATGTAAACTTCTTCTCCTAAAGTAGCTTTGTCTGATTTTGTAAAGGTTACTTCTTTACCTTTTTCAACTTTTTTATCATTTTGTTTTATAATAAATTTTTGCCCAACACTTACTTCGTTAGATTTTAAATTGTTATCCTCTTTTAATTTTTTTAGGGTAATTTTATTTTTACTGGCTATTGTAGAAAGATAATCGCCTTTTTTTGCTATATACTCACTTTTTTTACCTTCCTCGGTTTCAAAAATAGTTTCTTCTGTTATTTTTGCAAAATACACATCTAAAACTTTTTTATAAACTACATTAATTGTATTTCTAACTCTTATGTATGTCAAACGTTTAATCTTCTAATGAATTTGTATTGTCTTGTGATTTAACTATTTTTAATTTTATTTTATGTAAGTCTTTAGAAATGTTAAAATTATTTAGCGTATTGTTTTCTAATACTTCTCCATTATAGGTAAATGTTTTTCCAAAATTGCCAATGTCAATATTTTTGATTTGTCCTACTAAGTTTTCGGTCTTAATTACCAAGTATACTTCTTTTTCTACTTCTAAATCTGGGTTTTCGTTGTTTTCTAAGTCTGTTAGGTAGCAGTCTATGATTTCTTCTTCTTGGTTGTTTCTTACTTTGGTTGGTATTGCTTTATTTGGGTAAGTCGTTCGCCAATAAGCCTCAAATTCTACGGTGCCTTCTTTTAGACCGCCACAGGTAATAAAGAGCGTTTCGGTCATTGGGGTACTGCTTTTATTGGTGAAGTTAACATCCCATTTTACTAAATGTGCATCTATAAAATAAACAATACGTGTTTTGCCACCTAGAGTAATTGGACTTAGGTGTAGTTTTAGTTGTTTTTTTTGGTTTGCTGCGGTTGCCCATTCTTCTAGGCTTAAGTCTTGCTGGGTTTCTAGTACGATGCGTACTCCTTGAAATATAGGTTTGCCTGATGGGCGATTGTTAGCGTCTGTTGGTTGGTAAAATTCGTAGTAATAAGATAAAACATTTATTTTTTTATCGTCTATGTGCAATGTTGTTTTTATACTCATCTTATTGGTTTTTATTTTTTGTAAAAATAGGTGTTTTTAGGTAATATGCAAATTTTAGGGTTGTTTTATTTTAAAAAAGGGTTTTTTATCTTTTTTTAATTTTTGAATATTGAATATTGAATTTTACTATTTATGTTTTATAAATGGAAAATCTTCTTGTTCGTAAACCATATCATACATTTGTTGTATTTCTGGATATGCTGCATTTTCGGCAAAATCTACACATTCTTGCACTTTTACTTTCACCTGATTTTGTATTACTATGATTTCATCTTCTAATAGATAATTATTTTCTTTAATTATATTTAAAATTTGGGTTATCGGGTCTATTTTTTTATACTCAGCAACTTCATCTTTAGTTCTATAATGTTGTGCATCACTCATTGAGTGTCCTCTATAGCGGTAGGTTTTCATTTCCAAAAATGTGGGCCCATCACCAGATCTTGCTCTTTCTATAGCCTCACTCATTGCTTCGGCAACTTTTATAGGGTTCATTCCGTCAACTGGTCCACAAGGCATTTCGTAACCTAGTCCTAGTTTCCAAATGTCTTCATGATTTGCTGTTCTTTCTACAGAAGTCCCCATAGCGTAGCCATTATTTTCGCAAATAAAGACTACTGGTAATTTCCAAAGCATTGCCATATTAAAAGTTTCGTGTAAGGAGCCTTGTCTTGCTGCCCCATCTCCAAAGTAAGTTAAAGTTACTCCTTTACGGTCAAAATATTTATCTCCAAAAGCAATTCCTGCCCCTAGCGGTATTTGGCCTCCTACAATACCATGACCTCCATAAAAACGGTATTTTTTAGAAAAAATATGCATAGAACCACCCATGCCTTTTGAAGTTCCTGTTACTTTACCATACAATTCGGCAAAAACTTTTTTTGGATCAACACCCATGCCAATTGGTTGTACGTGATTACGGTATGCAGTAATCATTTTATCTTGGGTTAAATCCATAACATGTAATGCTCCTGCAAGTACTGCTTCTTGTCCATTATATAAATGTAGAAAACCTCTTACTTTTTGTTGAATATATACTTGTGCTAATTTATCTTCAAACTTTCGCCAAAAAAGCATGTCTTTGTACCAATTTATATAGGTTTCTTTGGTTATTTTTTTCATATTTTATTATATTTTTTGCAGGTATATAGGCTTACAGATTTCAATTAGATCTTTATTAATTATCGTTTATAAAATAACTTAAAATTTTAATTATTAAGTTTTAATAGAACAATATACAAAAGTAGTTTATTAATTTAGAAATAGAAAAATAAATTTTATAAAAAATATTTTGAGATAAGATATAAAACGGACAAGATAAATTCGGGTTTACGATTAGTATTATGCTCATTTTTAAGAAAAAAATAAAATAATTTTTATTGAAATTTATCATAAGAATGATAAAAAAATGAAGATATAGACAAAGAATTATAAACAATTTTAAATAAATGTTATAGAATAGCTACTTTATTGTTTAAACTTTACGTAAATTCTTAATTATTAAAGTTAAAGCAGAAAATTCTAATGCTAAAGGCTTTAAATTTTTTATTAAAAATGGAATTAAATCATCGCCAAATTCTAAATATAGTTCTGAAAAATTAGTGTAACGTTCTTGCAAATTTTGCTTCGGAAACAATTGGTCTTGAATAGCACAAATTCTTTGAACAGTGTTTTTCAACTTTCTTTTTTCTGCTTTTAAGAGTCTTTTTTCTAGAACTTTGAGTCCGTTTAATTGTTTTTTTTCTTGTGCTTTTACTGCATTAATAAAAGAGGCATCTGTTTTTTTTGCAATTATTTCTAAGTCCAAAAATTGTTTTTGTAAAAATTGTCTTTGTTTGGTAAAGTCTAATTCTAAATTAGATAATTCTTTTATTTTTTTAGCGATTAATTTATTTTGTTGTAAAAATAATTCTTTTTTAGAAATATTTAATTTATGTAATTTATTTTCTTGTTTTTCGGTTATAATTAAAGCGGAATTTCGCAATAACAATACAGGAAAAACTACAGCAACTTTTTTAAAATAAGATTTTAACTCTAACCAATATGCCAACTCTCCACCACCACCAATGTAACAAAGGTTTGGTAAAATTACTTCTTGGTATAAAGGTCTCATAATTACATTTGGCGAAAATCGTTCGGGGTGGTTTTGTAATTCTTCTAAAATTTCGCTCTCTGTAAAAGTAAACTTTGTATTGTTTATTTTATATTTATTATTTTCAATAATAATCCGTTCTCGAAAATTATCGGTTAGGTAAAATAAGTTTATTTCTCTTGGGTTTACTTGTATTTTATAGTTTTTACCTAATTCTGTAATTGTTTTATTAACTTCTTTAAACGATGTTTGATTTAATAATTCATCTTTTATAAATGGTATAAATTCGTGTTTTAAATTTTTATTATCAGCATCTAAAATTACTAATCCGTATTCATTAAACAAGTGGTTTGTTAAATACCGTGTTGCATCAGTTAAACTAGTGTTTTCTAAATAACTTTGTTTGAAAAGTTGTTTTAATTTACTTGCGTTTTCTCCTAAACCAAATAGTTCTGAAATCTCATTAAAAACAATATCTAATCCTTTCGTAGATAACCTGCCAACTGCACCTTTAGATTTTTTTTTCCAATTTATTTTTTTATTTTTAAAATTAAAGTACTGAATTTCTTCAAAATCGTGATCTTCAGTAGCCATCCAATAAATTGGTACAAAATTGTAACTTGGGTATTTCGCTTTTAACTCTTCGGATAAATTTATAGTCGAAATAATTTTATATAAAAAATATAATGGTCCTGTAAACAAATTTAATTGGTGTCCTGTAGTAATTGTAAAAGTATTTTCTTTTAAAAGCAACTCTATATTTACTTTTGTTTTAGTAGTTGTTTTAATATTTTTATATTGTAAGTGTAGTGTTTTTACTAAAGTTTTTCTATTTGTTTTTGATTTTTCTTGAACTAAAAGTTGATTTTTAAGATTTTCTAAAGTTGAAAAATTATTATAAAACGGTTTAATATTTTCATTTTCTTTAAGATAATCGGTTACTATTTTTGAAAAGTAACTGGTTTCACTATATGGTATTTGGGTTAATTTCATTAAAAGTTTTAAAAATTATTTTTCTTTTAAATGGATTTAATTGGTTCGCCATATAGGTCAAAGTCCGTTGCGTCTGTTATTTTTATATTTACAAATTTACCAATGGGTACATAATGTTTATTTGCATCTACAATAACTTCATTATCTACATCTGGCGAATCATATTCTGTACGACCAATAAAGTCGCTACCTTCTTTTCTGTCGAAAATACAGGTAAAAACTTTCCCTATTTTTGCTTGATTTAATTCAAATGAAATTTGCCCTTGTAATTCCATTATTTCGGAAACTCGTTGGTTTTTTATTTTTTCGGGTATATTATCTTCTAATTTATAGGCCTGTGTGTCTTCTTCATGCGAATAGGTAAAACAACCCAAACGTTCAAAACGCATTTCACCAATAAAATCTCTTAACTGCTCAAATTGCTCTTGAGTTTCTCCTGGATAACCAATAATCATAGTTGTTCTTATTGCCATTTCTGGAATAATTTTTCTGAAATCTTGAATTAATTTTCTGGTTTTTTCAGCAGTTGTGCCTCTGCGCATCGATTTTAATAATTGGGTATTTATATGTTGTAATGGTATGTCTAAATAATTACAAATTTTAGGTGATCCTTTCATTACTTCTAAAACATCTAACGGAAATCCTGTCGGAAAAGCATAGTGTAGCCTAATCCATTGAATACCTTCAATTTTCACTAATTCTTTTAATAGATTTGCTAAAGCACGCTTTTTATAAATATCTAATCCGTAGTATGTTAAATCTTGTGCTATTAATATTAATTCTTTAATTCCTTTTGTTGCTAATTTTTTAGATTCAATGACTAGGTTTTCAATTGTTTTAGAACGGTGCTTTCCTCGCATAATTGGTATAGCACAAAATGAGCATGGTCTATCACAGCCTTCAGCAATTTTTAAATAAGCATAGTGTTTTGGTGTCGTTGTTAAACGCTCTCCTATCAATTCTTGTTTATAGTCGGCACCTAATACTTTCAATAAATTTGGTAAATCACTTGTTCCAAAATACTGATCTACATTGGTAATTTCTTTTTCTAAATCTGGTTTGTATCTTTCGCTTAAGCAACCTGTTACAAATACTTTTTCTACTAAGCCTGCTTCTTTTTTTTGTGCGTAATATAAAATAGTATTAATAGATTCTTCTTTGGCTTTACCAATAAATCCACAGGTATTTATAACTACAATATTTCCTTCGTCTTTTTCGTCTTCATGAACGACTTCTTTATGGTTTGCTTTTAATTGCCCCATTAAAATTTCTGAATCGTATAGATTTTTTGAGCAACCTAAGGTTACCACGTTAATTTTATTTTTTTTGGTTGATTTTGTTCGCATTTAGTTGTGTTTGTAATAAAAATAAGCAATTTTCTATTTAAAAAACGAATCTACAAATTCAATTTTATTAAATACTTGTAAGTCATCAATACCTTCACCGACACCAATGTATTTTACAGGTATCTGAAATTGATCTGAGATACCAATTACAACACCACCTTTTGCTGTACCGTCTAATTTTGTAACTGCAAGTGCATTTACCTCAGTTGCGTCTGAAAATGCTTTGGCTTGTTCAAAGGCATTTTGACCAGTTGATCCATCTAAAACTAATAAAATTTCATGTGGTGCATCTTCAATTACTTTTTGCATTACTTTTTTAATTTTAGTCAATTCATTCATTAAGTTTACTTTATTATGCAAACGTCCAGCAGTATCAATTATAACAACATCTGCATTTTGTGCTACTGCAGATTTTATGGTATCAAAAGCAACAGAGGCAGGATCTGACCCCATATTTTGTTTTACAATTGGTGTTCCTACTCTATCTGCCCAAACTTGTAATTGGTCTATTGCTGCTGCTCTAAATGTATCTGCTGCTCCAAGAACTACTTTTAGTCCTTGTTTTGTGAATTGATTTGCTAGTTTACCTATAGTGGTTGTTTTTCCAACACCATTTACACCAACGACCATAATTACATATGGTTTTTTATGAGGCGGTACTGTAAATTCTGTTTCATTACCAACGTTTGTCATTGCTAGAAGTGCTGCAATTTCTTCTCGTAAAATTTTATTTAGTTCATCAGTACCTAAATATTTGTCTTTGGCTACTCTTGCCTCAATAGCCTCAATAATTTTAAGTGTGGTATTTACGCCTACATCGCTTGTTACTAGTACCTCTTCTAAGTTATCTAAAACTTCATCGTCTACTTTAGATTTTCCTGCAACTATTGTTGATAGTTTTGTAAAAAAAGATTTTTTTGTTTTTTCTAAACCTTTATCTAAAGTTTCTTTTTTTTCTTTTGAAAATATTTTTTTGAATAAACTCATATTTTTAATTGATTAATTGGAACAAAAAAACTACTAACTTAGTAAAGATAGTAGTTTTGTATTGTATGTAAAAGAAATTTTTATTTACTAAAAAAGTCTTTTACTTTAGCAGGATCCATAATTTTTTCTACAAAAATATAAGCACCTGTTTTAGGTGACTTTACCATTTTAATAGCTTTTGCTAATCTTTTAGAACCTGTCTGTAACGATGCTACTGCTTTCTTTGCCATCTTTTAATTGTGATTTATAATTTGTGATTTATGACTTAAATCAAAATTTAATTTATTATTTAATTTCTTTATGAACTGTCATTTTCTTTAAAATTGGATTAAATTTCTTTAATTCCATTCTGTCCGGAGAGTTCTTTTTATTCTTTGTAGTAATGTATCTAGAAGTTCCTGGAAGACCAGTTGTTTTATGTTCTGTACATTCTAAAATTACTTGAATTCTATTTCCTTTCTTTGCCATTTTTTAATTATTTTTTTAAAAATCCATTTGCTCTAGCGGTTTTTAAAACTGCAGCAATACCTAATTTGTTAATGTTTTTTAATGCACTTGTAGATACTTTTAAAGTAATCCATTTATCTTCTTCAGGAATATAAAATCGTTTTTTAATTAAATTCGCTTTAAATTGTCTTTTCGTACGATTTAATGAGTGAGAAACATTGTTCCCTACCATTGCTTTTTTTCCTGTTAATTCACAAACTCTAGACATTTTCTTATCTGTTTAATTTTGAGGTGCAAAAATACAATTATTTTAGACTATTAACCAAATGTTTTTATGATTTTCTGTAATCAAATATTATTTTTTGCTAAAACGTATTTTTTAAATCATTTTTTGCACTAATTCTAAAGCTTTAATACTTGCTTTTTCGATTACTTTTTCTCTTGGCCATCCAAAATTATATTGTTTTATAATTGTTTTTTTTGGAGTTGCTATGGCGATATAGACATCGCCTATTGTTTTATCTGTTTTATCTTTTGTAGGACCAGCATTACCTGTTGTTGCAATTGCAAAATCAGTTTTATATATTTTTTTTATATTTTCTGCCATTTCTTTGGCAACTTGTTTACTTACAACGGAATGTTTGTCAATTGTTTGTTGTCTAACTTTTAAAAATTCTATTTTAATTCTTACATTATAACTAACCACTGAGCCTATAAAGTATTTTGAAGAGCCTGCTACTTGGGTAATTATTTTTGCAATATTACCACCTGTACAACTTTCGGCAGTTGCAATGGTTTGTTTTTTTCTTATTAATTGTTCGCCTATTAGTTCTTCTATTGGCTTTGTATTTTCTTCTCCAAAAGTAATATCCTTTAACAACGTTGTTAATTCGTTTAAAGAAATTTGAATTAGTTGTTCTAAATACGTTTTATTTTTCCCTTTTGCAGTGAGTCTCAGTCTTGTTTTTCCGTAAGATGGTAAGTAGGCTAATTTTATATTTTTAGGCAAATTATTTTCCCAGTTTTCTAATATTTTGGCAATTTTACTTTCTCCTATACCATAGGTAATAATTGTTTTATGGATTATATAGGGTAGTTTAAATTCTTTTATTATTTTTGGTAAAACGTTATGTTTTAGTAATGCTTTCATTTCATTTGGGACTCCAGGTAGAGAAACCACAACTTTATTCTTTTTAGTAAACCACATACCAGACGCTGTTCCTGAAAAATTTTTAAAAATTATTGCTTTTTTTGGGAGCATTGCTTGTAACAGATCCATTTCTGTATAGGCGTACTTAATTTTTGTAAAAAGCATTTTTATATGCTCTTGTATGTCATTATATAGTACTAATTTATCTTTAAAATATTCGACTAAAGTATATTTGGTTATATCATCTTTGGTTGGTCCTAATCCGCCAGTAATTATTATTATATCTGATTTTTTTTCTGCTTGATAAATAGCCTTTAAAATATGCTGTCTATCATCTTGAATAGATGTTATTTGATATACAGAAATTCCTATTTTATCCAATTCTTTGGCAATCCATTTAGAATTAGAGTCTACTATTTGACCTATTAGGATTTCATTACCAATGGTTATTATTTCTGCTTGCACTTAATTATTTTTATTGCAATATAATAAGAAAAATTATTCATTTTTTATTAAATCAGTGAGTTTTCTTTAAAATTTGAAACTCTGAAACTTCATTATTACTTGTTACTGTATATAAATTACCGCCAGCAATATTGTCAACAATAGTTTTAATTTTTTTGGGTGTTAATTTATTCGAGTCATATTCTAACATTCCTAAATGGTCTTTGAAACTCACTTTAATAAATTTAACGCCGTCTATTTTTGATAATTTTGATTGAATTAATTTTGCGCAACCAATTTCACAAGTCATCCCTTTGATCTTAAACTCTGATTTTTTATAATTGGCAACTAATTTTTCTTTTTGAACATTATCATTGGTTAAACTGTCTTTTTTACACGAAAAAAGGAAGGTTAAAAGTATGGTTATTATTGATATGGTTTTTGCAAAACTCATTTATTAAAGTTTATTTTTTTACGTTGCAAAGTTAGTTAATATTAATGAAAAAATGCGACTTTTGCAAAATTTTGGTAATTATGCTGTATAAAAATTTAAAGTGGATTTTTTTAATTGTTCTTTCTATAATATGGGGGACTTCTCTGTTTTTAATTAAAAAGGCAACATTGAGTTTTAACGCTTATCAAGTTGGTGCGTTAATTATGGTTTTTTCTGCAATAGTAATTTTACCTTTTGGTTTTAAATCCTTAAAAAATATACAAAAGAAGCACTACGGTTCTTTATTTATCATTGCTTTGTTTTCTACATTTATTCCATCATTTATGTTTACAATTGCTATTGGAAAGATTGGTATTTCTATGACATCTATTTTAAATTCACTAACACCATTAAACACTTTATGGTTGGGTTTTTTTATGTTTACTGTTAAATTTTCTAAGTCTCAAGTTATCGGTTTAGTGATTGGTTTTATTGGTTTATTGGTTTATTTTTTAACGGGTGATTTTTATAAAGGTTCTAGTGAATATATTTATTCTTTATTGGTCATATTCTCGTCTCTTGGTTACGCTCTAAACTCTAATTTAATTATGGTTAAACTAAAGAGTTTAAATGCAATTAGCATTACCACTTCTGTTTTTTTAATTACTTTGATCCCTTCGTTAATTGTTTTGTTTTATACTGATTTTTTTCAAGTGTATGATGCGTCATCTAAACAGGTAAATTCATTAATTTATATTTTATTTAAAGCGGTAATAGGAACTGCTTTGGCAATGGTTATGTATAATAAGTTGGTACATATTTCTTCGGCAGTATTTGCGTCATCAGTAACTTATTTAATACCTATAGTTGCTTTAATTTGGGGTTATTTTGATGGTGAAAAAGTCACTATTTGGCAATTTTTTGCTGGTGTTTTAATACTTTTAGGTGTCTATATTGCTAATAGGGCACGGTTATCCTCAAATTCGCTACTTACCTTTAGAAAAACCTAATTTAGAAGAGTTAAAAGCAAGTGAAACAGAAACCCTTGACAGAGCTATTCAACAAATGAGCAATTGGTCTGCATCAGCAATAAGTAATTATTCGCATAAAGATTTGCCTTGGTTAGCTTCAAAAGAAGGAGAAGAAATAAGTTATGAATTAGTTTTTTATAGAGATGCTCCTTTCTCTGTAAGAAATTATGGAGATGAAATAGAACAAGAATGACTGAGTTTCTAAATTATTAAAAACGCTTAAATTAAAGTTAATTATTAATTATCGCTCTTTTTTAAAGGTCTTGTGTAATTTTCACCTACTTGAATAGTTGCATATGGAATTGTTTCTTCTGTATTTGTTGTTTTTATTGCACCAATAAGAGATTGCGCAAATAAACTATTTGATATAGAAAGAGTAATATAATGATAATTTTTTTTTCATAATAAAATATTTATATAATTAAACGATTAAGGCTTATTTTGTTACATTAATTACTTGAATTCATTTTTGATTGTGCACAACGGCAGTCTCTGTCTAAAAACCTCATTAAATTTATATCTATTTTCAAAAGCAGTTCTAATTTTTCTTAAAAGTAAAAAATTAGCCTTACTAGCAGTTTGCAACAAACTATTAAAGCAATCTTTTGCCATCGCAAAATCAGAATTATGTTATGATGAAAATTACCGAAGTGTTTTAAAAACATAGAAGTTAAAACCAACTAAGGAATGTTGGTAACTTTTCCTAAAAACCCGTAGGAAATTTTTTAGAAAAAGTTATCAATATTCCATTAAATTAATAAAAAATAAATTGCAGAAGTTCTTTAAATGAGAGTTTCTGAAGGAAAATAATTTCCAAAAAAAAACTTAAAAATTACTTGTTTTTTAGCACAGTTCTTTGTTATCTCTTGTTTTTTCAATTTACAACTAATTCAAAGTTCTCTGAAAGCGATACTTTTCTTTTTAAAATATTCCCATATTTCGAATGGGTTTTTATTCTCAGATAATCTAGAAAAATCAGATTGTTCTTCACAATAATTTAAAAATAGTTTAATTTCTTCTTTTGGTATATTAAACTCTACGGATAATGTTTGTTCTGAAAATATACTTTTGATTTCTTCTGTGATTTTTAACTCTTTATCAAATGAGACTCTATCACGCATATTCCGAGTTCTACCAGATACTCTGTTAATGATTTTATGTAGGTTAATAATTATGGTAGGTCTGTAATAATAGATACTATCTTTTTGAAAAAAGTATATCCATTTTCCACTATCTGCCTCTGCAAGTAAACGTTTATTTTGGGTTAAAGGTTTGACATCTGCATTCGGTAAGCCTAATGATGATGCAGTAACTTTAGGTCTCAATTTAATACTCTTAGAATCATAAGTTAAATTTCCTGATAAATTATGCGGTAAAATTGTTACTTCATCTAATTCTATTACCTTTTCTTTAAGTTGAACTATAATTTTTTTTTGCTTAAACATTGAATCATTAACTATAATTTTTTTTGAAATAAATTGAAATGCTATAAGTTGGATAGTATCATTCACCTTAGCCTCAATTATAAATTTCCCTTTGTAGTCAGTAATAGTCGTCTTGTTTGAATTTAAATTGATAACTAAAATGTTAGAGGTGTCATTTTCAGAGTTTAATACTTTTCCGTTTAAAGAAATTTCATTTTGACTATAAGTATTTAATGAAATACAAATTAGAATGAATACAAGAAATTTTTTTAAAAGTGAATATATTATTTTATGGTAGGTATTTGTTAAACCCAAAGGTATTATTATTCGGTCTCTCAAAGCATCTGAATAAGATTTTTGGTTTAAATTTTCAATAATAAAGCCTAAAACAACATAATTTGTATTTGAGTAAAGAGTTTGTTCATTTGGTTCAAAAACAGTCCCATTTTCTATAAATAAGTCAATTAATTGTTGCTGTGTTGCTGGTTGGGTTACTATAATGCAAATATATTAAAAATATCATTATGATACGAAAACATTCGATTATGATACGTAATTTTTTATTCTGCCCAACGGCAGTTCGTCTAAAAATCTCATTAAATTTATATTTATTTTCAAAAGTAGTTCTAATTTTTCTTAAAAGTCAAAAATTGTGATTTTTTATAATTTCATTTTTCAGAGAATTTAAGTTTAAAATAGGTAGTTTTTAAGACGTTTTATGCTAATTTTAGAACTGAATATGGAGTAAAAGATATAAACTATACCTATCAACTTTAATTAGCCAAATGAGCTCTATATTTATTCATAGATTCTTATTTTTTTATAAATTCATCTGTTCGCTTCGCTCAGGTCGTTTTGCTTCTTTTTCTAATCCACGAGAAGAACGAATTTCTATTGAGATAACCGTAAATATAAAGTTTTAATAAATCTTTTGGATGAAACGGGTGGTCTTCTGTTTTTGTTAAGCCGTATATCTTTAAAACCAAAATCAACAACATTTAGTGAATTAACAAACCCATCTATAAATCGGATAGAATTATTTTTGTCAATTAATTGTTCTATTGTTTGGGGAATTTAGCGATAGCGTTGTTGTGCATAGTGTTTTGTTAAGGTTTAATTTTTACGATTTTATCTCCTTGCATAATTACAAGTTCGCTATTTTTTTCCTTTTTAAATATGATAAGTTTTTCGTAAACTTTTTCAAGTCCTTTTA
>JAKISG010000029.1 GCA_021648755.1 Flavobacteriaceae bacterium
TTCAAACGAAAAGGAGTAGGTTGTATCTGCGATGTCTTTTGTTGGGGTTATTACTAGCGTCATTAGTTGCTCTTTATCTACAAACCCCGTATCTGCAAAGGTAGTGGTTATAGTAAAACTGTAGTCTGTATCGTCATTATCTTTTTTACATGCTGTAAGTATAAAAAAAAGAGTTAGCATTAGTGCTAATTTTTGTATATTGTTTTTCATTGTTTGGGGGTTTTTGTTAATTATTTTTGTTTGTTATTATTGGGTTTTTATTCTTTTTATTGGCAATATTTTTTTATTACCATTCTGCCGCTACGGTTATTTTTTTGCCTAAGCCACTTTTTTTACTTTTATCTAAAAAACGAATAGAAATACTATCGTTTTTAGTTAGTTTTTCAAATAACTCTTTGTGTTTTTGTTTAAATTTACTTACTGTACCTATATGTAATGTGTCTTTATTAAGACGTAGCATTTTTTCTATGTAGGGTTTGAATTGTTGTTGAGTTAATTTTGTAGAGTCTACAAAATGTCTTGTATATAATATAAAATTCAAACTATCTTTTGAAGATATTTTTTTTATTTTATTATTTATTACTTTTTTCAACGTGCCATTTTTGTTTACATATAAACCTAAATTTAAATTTTTATTAGATGGAATATTATTATATTTATAATTAATAGTTAGCAAATCATATTTTATTGACGAATTATTGGTTAAGATTATTTCATTAGGAAATTGTATTCGTAAAATTCTATTTTTATTATCATTTGCAGATCTTATAATGATTTCGTTATTGACTTTTTTTTGTGTAATGTTTATTTTATGATTTATAGTTTTACATTGTGTAAAAATCAAAAGTACTAGTAGTAAAAATTTGGTTAAAAACTTATTCATTTATAAAAATTGTTTCGATTATATAAATATTTTCTTCTCGGTTATTATTTATGATTTTACGATACAAAATTTCAATTTTTGTAGTTTCAGTTTCATTTTTTAAACTAAACTCCTCCAACTCCTCCAACGTCTTAAACTCACCTTGTATTAGTTTGTGGGCTGTTTGGTTAGAGACTTCTAAGAGTTGCCAATTATATTCTTGGTTATGGTTCCAAGTATTAATTGCTTCTCTAGTTGCTTCTAGCCCTTTTAATTTTCCTTGGTCTATTTCTTCTTGTACTATTTCTTCTAACCACATGTCGGTTTCTGCAATTTGTTGTTATTTGGGTTTTACCATTTTACAGGAATAGTAATGTTTTTACCATTCCAAGTGTTAATAAAAATACTATCATTTTTGGTTAATAGTTTTAATAAATTTTCATTATTTATTTTAAAATCATCAACAGTACCAATACTTAAGGTGTCTATATTTTTATTTTGAATTACTCTAATATAAGGTTTAAGTTTTTTTTGAAAAGTACTACTAGAGTCTAAGCGATGACTGGTATATATTATATACTCTTCGTATTCATTTGAATCAATATATTTTCTTTTATTATTTTTAATTTTTTTTAGATTTTGATTAACCTCTTTGTATATTATTTCATAAATACCCCCAAGTGTTGAGTGATATTCATAGCGAATTGTAGCAAATGAGTATTGATTAGGTGAATTATTATAAATTTTTAATTTTAAAGGGATTTTCATCCTTGAAAATTTATTATACTTATTGCTATACCTTAATATTATAGGGTAATTTGTCTTTACTTGACTGATTTGAATATTGTTTTCTGTACTCTTACATCCTAGTGACAATATAAAAATTAGTATTGAAATTTTAATTTTATTCATCTATGAAAATGGTTTCAATTATATATATATCTTCATCTCTATTCTTATTTTCTACAATTCTATATAATACATTTATTTTTGAAAAATCAGAAAAATCCAAATTTTCTTCATATTCTCTTAATTCCTCCATAGTCTTAAACTCACCTTGCAGTAATTTATTGACTGTTTCTTTAGAAATTTCTGCTAATCTAAAACCATCACTATCACCATAAACTCTTACAAATTTTTCGATTTCTTTAAGTCCTTTTGTTTTAGCATGTGCTAAATCTCGTTGTAAGGCATCTTCTAAATACACATTCATATCTTGTGTTTGCTGAAGTGTTATAAATTTTGTTAATTCACTAATAGGTGTTAATACACCTAAAGAAGGAAAAGGCTCAGAAGTATCTAAATCGCTCATTGTAAATTTTACTAAGTCAAAAATATCAAAGGCAGTACCTATATTTTTTAAAGCACCTAATACAGTAACTCTATTGCCATTTTTGCTATAATATTCTAAGGTTTTAATACCGTCTGGGCTTTTATCTAGGTAGTTCCAGTTTTTTTTATCTTTGAGGCTTTCTAATAACTTGGGGTCATTGGTATAGTAGTCGTTTAGATAATTTTTTGTGTATGGTTGGTTTTTTAAGATGTCTTTGTCTAGTTTTGCAAAGGCAATATTACTAATGTTTTTTTGAGCTTTATCGGCTATTATAGTGGTCACTTTATCTTTTAAAACTTCTTTTGCAGTATCTGTAAATTGCATGAGTAACATTGGGCTACCATCATAGGCTATGAATTCTGGTAAATTGTAACCTTCCATAGGTGTTTTTATGTATAGTGTTCTGTCAGAAAATGTTACTTTAAGGTAATTATCACTGTTATTTGGTAGTATTTTTTTTCGTTTACCGTAGGATACTTCCCAGTAGAGTTCTAAAGATTCATCTAATGCAAAGGCGCCGTCAGAATCGTCTTTAATTAACGCTTCCCAACTTTGATCTAAAAGTAATTTTACTGTTGCAATACGTTTACTGCCTTTTGTTTTAACGATTGCCTTTTTTATTACTTTTTTTTCTGGAAACTCATCGTCATCTGGATCTATATTGTCAATCCATAGTGTATGATCATAATCATAGAGTTGCATTGTTAACTCTTGCCCTACGGCTAGCCCTTTTGTTTCAACGTGAAAATATACAGTTTGTTCTAGTTTTGCTTTTTTTAATATTTCTTGCCCTTCTTTATCGCTTGTCCAATAACCTTTGATAAATTCGGGTTCTAAAACATTAATAGTTACAGATCTTCTTATGTTCCCTATTTCTATTGTAAGTGTATTTTTTCCCATAGTTTCTAACTTTGTTGCTCTATAACTTCTAATTCAATTTTTTCAAAATTATTGGTTATGGTATAATTTTTTAAGGTATCATTTTCTAAAATTACGCCATTGTGTTTAAAATCGTTTTTTTTGTCGTTTAAGGAAAGTGTCAAAGATTTATCTATTGCGTTTTTAGTTTCTACATGAAGTAATATCTTATCCCCTGTACTGTAGTTGTCTAATATATTATTTTCTAAGTCTGTTATGTAGTAGTTTATTACTTCAAGTTCTTCTTCTTGGTGTACTTTGGTTGGTATTGCCTTATTTGGGTAAGTCGTTCGCCAATAAGCCTCAAACTCTACGCTACCTTCTCTTAGACCGCCACAGGTAATAAAGAGCGTTTCGATCATTGGGGTACTACTTTTGTTGGTGAAGCTAACATCCCATTTTACTAAATGTGCATCTATAAAATAAACAATACGTGTTTTGCCACCTAGAGTAATTGGGCTTAGGTGTAGTTTTAGTTGTTTTTTTTGATTTGCTGCGACTGCCCATTCTTCTAGACTTAAGTCTTGCTGGGTTTCTAGTACGATGCGTACTCCTTGAAATATAGGTTTGCCTGATGGGCGATTGTTAGCGTCTGTTGGTTGGTAAAAGTCGTAGTAATAGTATAAAACATTTATTTTTTTATCATCTATGTGCAATGTTGCTTTTATACTCATCTTTATTGGTTTTTAGTTTTTGTAAAAATAGATGTTATTTTTTTTAAAAAAGGGTTTTTTATCTTTTTTTAATTTTACTTTATTATAAAACGCAAATCTACAGTATTACTAAAACTTAAAAAAGGGGAAAACCCCCTTTTTTAATAGGGGTTTTCCCCCTTTTTTTAATTTAGTTAATTTAGTCTGTAACTATCAAAGTTACTTCTTTAATTACAGAATACCCATATTGATTAGTAACAGTAACTTCAATTAATTTATCACTTGCTAGACCTCCTGAATATCCTATTTCAAAAGTTTGGTCTGGTGTTGGTGTAGCGCTAAAATCAAACCCTGATGATGCATCTGGACTAGAGGTAACATTTGTTGGTATTGAATAAGTATAAGTCAAATCTTCGGCATAACCATCTAATAAGGTAATTGGTATGGTTAAAGTAGAGGTGTCATCACCTAAAGGAATACTTGTAGGATCTAAAACTAAATCACCCATTTCAAACTCTGGCACTTCTGAGGTTAAAAGAATTGTTGTTGTTCCTGTTTCTGTTTCGTTTTTCATAGCGGTTACTGTAAAAGAAGTTGAGCCTCCAGTTTCTTCTGGTCTTAGATTTATGATGACATTTGTTGGGTCTGTTACTACTACAAAGGTATCTAAAGCAATTGGAGTACCATTTATTTCTAATACGGCTCCTAAGTTTGCGTCATCTGCGGTTACTTTTATTTCATAGGTACCTGCTGTTCCTCCTCCTGATAAACTAGCATTGTAGGTGGCTGTTTGTTTTGCATAAACGGTGTTTTCTGTAGATGTCATGGCTATAGTTACTGGAGGGTTTTCATACGCTAAAGTTGCTGTTTGTATTTGTGTTGCTTCTTCGGGGTTTTCTAAAGCTGTGTTAGTTATGGTAAATATGACTTCGTAAGTGCCTATCCCGTCTCCAGGTGATGTTTCAAATTTACCTGCAAAGTCTGCTATAGTATTACTAGTGCCTGTTGCTGTTGATATAATAAATGGTGTATTTTGAAACTTTGGCTCTTCTTGATATAAAAATGTTCCTGATACGTCTAAACCATCTCTTTTTACTTGATACTCCATATTATAAACGGTGCCACATTCTAAAGTAGCGTCTTGGGTAATAACAAAATTAATATCTTGTACGATACCTGGGTGTGGTGTTTCTGTTTCGGCAAAGGTTGCGCTTGTAAAGTTAAAACTACAGGGTATGTTTGGTAATACGGTATAGCTAATTTGTTTTTCTTCTTCGTAGTTGTTTGAGTTGCGTACTTTTATGGTTATTTCATGTACGCCATCGGTTGATGGTAGGTAGTTTAAGGTTGTTTCTTCTGGTATTTCTTCGGAGTCGCCAACATTAATGGTTACATCGTCTGTTTTCTTAAATACGCCTTGACCTCCTGTTACTTCAAACGAAAAGGAGTAGGTTGTATCTGCGATGTCTTTTGTTGGGGTTATTACTAGCGTCATTAGTTGCTCTTTATCTACAAACCCCGTATCTGCAAAGGTAGTGGTTATAGTAAAACTGTAGTCTTCTACAACGTCAACGTCTTTATTACATGCTGTAAATATAAAAACACTAATTAGTAGTACTATTATTTTTTGTAAATTACTTTTTAAAAAACTCATAATTATTTATTTTTTGTTAATTTATTATTTATTTAGAATCTTTTTTAAAACTCGATTTTAATTTTTGCAAATATACCATAAACTTTTAGGACATACCAAAAAAATATTTTTTTAAGTGTTTTTTGTATGATAATTAAAGGTTTATTTTAAATACTTTTTATTAGACTTTCAAAGTCTAAACCGCCATAATTACCAGAACTCATTAGTAATACGATAGTGTTTTCTAAGTTTTGAGCAAATAAAAATGCGGCAAATTCTTTAGGGTCTGTATAAACTATTAAATCATTTTGATTAAAGGCGTCTAGAATTTGTTGTTTACTTACTGTTTTTAATTTTTTAATTGCTACTGCATCTGGCGAGTAAAATACAACGGCTTTGTCTGCAAATTGCAAGGCATTTTTATATTCTTTTAAGAATTCGGTGTTTAAACTACTATAGGTGTGTAGTTCTAAACAGGCGAGTACGGTTTGTTCTTTGTATTGTTTTTTTACAGATTTGGTGGTTGCTATTACTTTACTTGGCGAATGTGCAAAGTCTTTAAAAATTACCGTGTTATTTTTTTTTGCTATTTTTTCTAAACGTTTACTTGCGCCTTTAAAACTAGCAATGGCTTCGTAAAAAGCTTCTTCTTGCACGCCAATGAGTTGGCAAATCCATTTTGCACCTGCAAGGTTTTGTAGGTTATGGTCACCAAAAATTTCTAAAGGTAAATTTCCAAAATTTGTTTTTAGATAGGTTATGCCGTTTTTAATATAATGTGCTGGGGTTTTGTAGGCGTATTTTTTAATATTTGCGGTTGTTTTTTCTACAATGGTATGTAAAGTTGTATCTTCTTGGTTATAGACTAGCATACCGCCACTTGTTATTTTTTCTATAAAAATGGCAAATTGTTTATTGTAAATTTCTACGGTCTTAAAAACATTAATATGATCCCAAGCAATACCGCTAATTAGTGCAATATTTGGTTTGTATAAGTGAAATTTTGGTCTTAAGTCTATGGGTGAACTTAGGTATTCATCGCCTTCTAAAATTATAAATTCATTTTTATCGGTTAATTTAACCATAGTTTCAAAGCCTTCTAATTGTGCGCCAACCATATAGTCTACGTCTTTATTATGGTAGTTTAAGACGTGTAAAATCATAGCTGTTATGGTTGTTTTACCATGGCTACCGCCAATAACTACGCGTGTTTTATTTTTTGATTGTTCGTATAAAAATTCGGGGTAAGAGTATATGGTTATTCCTAATTCTTGTGCTTTTAATAGTTCTACATTATTTTTTTTGGCATGCATACCTAGGACAATAGCGTTTAAATTTGGGGTAATTTTATGGCTAAACCAACCAAATTCTGTGGGTAAAAGGCCATACTTTTTTAAGTTATTTTTTGAGGGGTTATGTATGGTATCGTCTGAGCCTGTAATTTGGTATCCTTTTTTGTGTAAGGCAATGGCTAGATTGTGCATTGCTGCACCTCCTATGGCTATAAAATGTATGTTCATACGGCTAAAATAGTGAAATTTTTGATATTATAATTTTTTCAATTCCGTTGCAATAATCCAACCTACTTGACCGTCAGCAATTTTAATTTTTTTCCAATTATCTACACTTTTTAGTATTTGTACTTTAGTGCCTTCGTGTAATTCAAAAACGGTTTCGCTAGATAATATGGGTGCACTTTTTATGTTTGTTTGTTGTGCAAAAATAATTGCTTCTTTTTTATTTAAGCTTACTTTATAGGTATGAAAAGCAAAGGTTAGACTAAAAATAAAGAATAGAATACTTAAAATACTTGAAATAAAAAGTATTCTTTTATTTATTGAGGCTTCAGAAAAATGATATAATAAAAATAGGATTGTAAATAAAGCAACAAATAATAGGGTTACATAAGACCAAGTGTTATAGGTTAGTTTTTGGATAAAGTTTCGGGATAATTTTTGAAATAAATTTATGGGTAATTCTTCAATATTATCTATAGTCATTCGTTTTGCAAAGTTTAAATTAAAAATAATATCTTTATTGTTTGGTGCTAATTGTAGTGCTTTTTCATAATAATAAATACTTGATGCTACGTTATTGGTTTTGTAATATGCGTTTGCTAAATTATAATATAGTTCGGCTGCTTTTATTTTTTGATTTTCAATTTTATGGTATAGCGTAATTGCTTCGTTATATTTTTTAGATTGGTATAGTTGGTTTGCTTTGACAAAATTTTTATTTGCCTCTTGCGCATAACTAGTTAATTGTAGTATGAGTAATAATAAGAGTATGATATATTTTTTAAACACGGCTTTCACTTGTTGTTTTTTTCTAGGTTCTAAAATTGTTTATCTATTTCTGTAATTATACTTTTTGCGTTTTCAAATTCTTTTTTCATTTGTAAGTTAGATGTTGGTGTGTATCTAGCAAAATCACAATCTTCTAAAACTTTTAAAAATTTAGTGATTGTATTTTCTTTGACATTTTTATTTTGGAGCAAAGTATTAATTTTTTCTTTACTAATTTCACTTGTTTCTACTTGTAATTTTGCTTTTAGGTAATTATGTAGTGCTTTTTCTAATGCAATGTAAAAAGGTTCTTTGTTGCTTAATTCTTTTTTTGCATTGGTTAAATATTTTTTGGCTAAACGGTCTGCTAGTCTTCTTTTGTTGCCGCTAATATCGCCGTCTCGTTCTCTTTTCTTTTTTCTTAAATAAATACCGATAGGTATTATAAATAGGGGCAGTATCAATAAAGCCCAAAATAGGTTTGATTTAAAGAAATCGGCTGTATTTTTTAGTTTTAATAGTTTTGTTTTTGTATGAATAAATCGAATATCATTTTCTAAAATATTTGATTTTACATTGCTCATTGAGGTGTTGTCGGTTTCTTGCGGTGATTTTCCTTCGGGTACATTAATAATTATAGGTGTGCTATTTAGGGTATAGTATTTTTTTTCTTTAGGGTTAAAATAAGAAAAGCTTAAAGCGGGTATTTTATATTTGCCTTTAAATTGTGGTACAACGGTATAAATTTCGGAAACACCACCTGTTAAGCCATTAATTTTTGTAGTTATATTTTCTTTGTGTTCTGGTTCGTATTTTTCGAGACCATTTGGTGCTTCAATTTTTGGTAAGCTAAATAATTTTAGGTTGCCGTCACCTTGAACTTCTACTTTTATTTGTGCAGATTCATTTGCTTTTAGGGTGTTTTTTGTGCTATTTGCTTTAAATGAAAAATGACCAACTGCGCCACTAAAGTTTATTGGTTTATTTTCTTCGGGTAATTCTTTAACATTTATGGTTTGCTTACCTGCTGTTAGGGTTAGACTTACATTTTTACGAAGTCTTTGCCCAAACAAGTCCGCTCTATTTAAGGCAACTACTCCAGAGATATTAACTTCCATAGGGCTTAAGGTTATTTTTCCTGATTGTTGAGGTATTAATACGTCTTTTCTTATAATATAATAAGTCATGTCTCGACCTTTATATTTACCAGATTGTTCTCTGAGTTTAGGTATAGCGATATTTTGATTCCAAAAACCACTAAAAGATGGGGGTTTTACTTGTGCTTCATTGGTGAGGATTGCATTTCTTGGGTCAAAATATATTTTATAAATTATAGAGATGCTCTCGCCTATAAATGGGTTTGTATTCGAGATTTCGGCAACTAAAAAAAGGTTTTCTCTTGCTAGTAGTAAAGGGTCGTTTGGGTTTTTTGGTCGTGCGACGGCATCTTGAACCGAAATTTTTAATGTATTGCTTGTTATGGTTTTTCCTTTATAGGTAATTGTTGCTGCTGGTATTGTAAATAGGCCTTTGCTTTTTGGTTGTAGTATTAAAGAGTAGGTTTGCTGAAAACTGAGTATACCGTTTATCTCTAAAAAATTAACACTTTGTATTAAGTTTGAAACTAATTTAAAATTTTTAAAATTTGGTGGTGTAAAACCGTCTGACCCTTGTTCATTTATACTGTATGTAAGTCTAAGGCGTTCATTTACACTAAGTACATTTTTACTTACTGTTGCTTTAAATTCTTGCGATATTAGTACTTGGGTACTTAATATTGTAAAGCATAAAAGTATATATTTAGACAGGTATTTCAATTTATTTGTTCGTTTGTTTAAATTATTTTAATAATTTAATGATAGGTTTTAAATTTTATAGTAAAAGCCTACCAATCTTTATCTTGTTTTACTTTACGACCTTTTCCTTTTCTAGCATTTATTTTCTTTTGGGTTTTATTTTCTTCATTATTCATTGCCTCTAGGAGTTGCTTTACTTGTTCGGGCGATAATTTACTAGGTTTTGGTTTGGGTTTTTGTTGCTCTTTATCTTTTTTATCTTCTTCTTTGTCTTGTTTTTTAGTGTCTTTTTTATCGTTTCCTTTTTTTTCTTCTTTTTTGTCGTTTCCTTTTTTCTCTTTTTCTCCTTGGTCTTTTTCTTTATCTTTATCTTTTTTATCGTCTTTTTTGTCTTTATTCTTGTCTTTATTCTTGTCTTTATTCTTGTCTTTATTTTTGTCTTTATTCTTGTCTTTATTTTTTTGGTCTTTTAATAGTTTTTGTGCAACGGCTAAATTATATCTTGTTTCATCGTCTTTAGGGTTTTTACGTAATGCATTTTTATAGGCTTCGACAGCAGGGCCATATTGTTTTTCTTTCATAGCAATATTACCTAAATTATGTTCACTATCTGCCTTAATAAAATGATCTTTTGTAGTTTTTGAAACTAATTTGTATTGTGCTTTTGCTTCTTTTATTTTATTTTGAAGAAACTTTGTATTGCCAAAATTATAGTTTGCTTTATCGTAATTTGGGTTTAATTCTATTGCTTTTTTATAGGCTTTTTCGGCATCTGTATATAGGCCTTTGTTGTAAAGTTTATTTCCTCTACGTATTTCATTTTTGGTTTCGGTGTTTATTTCATTTTTTTTACTAGATACTGTGTCTGTAGAATCTTTTTGAGAAAAAACAAAGGTTGTAAAACCGATTAGCAGGTACCGTATTATGTTTTTCATTTTATTTAGTTTTTTCATTAAACAAATTTAATTTTTCTATCCATTTTGTTTTTTTATTAAATAAAAATAAATCCAATATTAAAAATAGTATTCCTAAGCCAATAAACCATTGAAATTGATCTTTATAGTCTGTAAATTTTTTAGTTTCAAATGCTTTTTTTTCTGCATTATTTAATAATTTTGCTACAAAATCTACTGTTTTAGTCATATCGTTTCCGTAGAGATATTTACCGTTACCTTCTTTGGCAATTTGCTTTAATATGTCATCGTGCATTTTAGTAATAACAGTTTCTCCTTTTCTGTCTTTTTTATAGCCTATTGAGTTACCAACTTTCATAGGTATGGGACCTCCTTTTATTGTGCCTACACCTATTGTATAAATTTTTATACCTTCTTTAGTTAGTTCATTTGTAATGGTTACATTTTCTTCGGTGTGGTCTTCACCATCTGAAATTAAAATTAAAAAACGATTGGTTTGTTCGTCATTGTCATAATACGTTTTTGCGAGTCTTAAAGCTTCATTAATAGCTGTTCCTTGGCTATAGACCATATTTGGGTTTGCATTTTGCAAAAACATTTTTGCTGCTGCTTGGTCTGTAGTTATTGGTAATAACGGATAGGCATTACCTGCATAAATAATAATACCAATTCTATCACTACCTAAATTATCAATTATTTTTGCGATGATTTGCTTTGATTTTGCCAATCTACTTGGGGCAATATCTTCTGCAAGCATACTTTTAGAGACATCTAATGCAAATACAACATCTACTCCTTCGCGATTTAGAGTTTCTAATTTTGTACCCATTTTAGGGTTTACTAAAGCTATAATTAAAAACGATAGTCCTAAGGCAACAACTAATATTTTTAAAACGGGCTTAAATGTAGAGCGTTCTGGGCTTAATTTATCTAATAGTTTTTTAGTTGCAAAATTCTTTTGTTTTCTTTTTTTCCAAAACAGCACTATCACAAATGTAAGAATTAAGACTGCAATTGCAATGAAATATATAAAGTATGTTTTTTCTTCTAATTGATACATTTTTTTATTTTTAACTGGCTAGGTATCTTATTTCTTAAATTTAGTGTTTCTTGCGTGCTCTTGCAGTTAAACAAAAGATCGAAAAATGGTAAATCGCAAAAGCATTTCTAACAGCACTAAAAACCCTGCTAATAATACAAATGGTCTAAACATTTCTTTGAAATTGGTATATTTAAATTCTTCGACTTTTGTTTTTTCTAGTTTATTAATTATGTCATAAATTTTAGATAATTTACGGTTGTTTGTTGCTCTAAAGTATTTTCCTTCGGTTTGTTTAGCAATGTATTTTAATAAATTTTCATCTATTTCTACAGGTACACTTCTATAAATTAATTTACCGTTTATATCTTTAGCGACAGGCATTTGTGCTGTGCCATTTGTTCCTAAGCCAATGGTATATACTTTAATGCCTATAGATTTGGCTAATTCGATGGCTGTTTTTGGGTCTATAGATCCAGCGTTATTTACACCATCGGTCAGTAGTATAATAACTTTTGATTTTGCCTTTGAGTCTTTGAGTCTGTTTACTGCAGAACCCAAGCCCATACCAATGGCAGTTCCACCATCTAACTGCCCCCATTTTAAGCGTCTTATGGTATTTTTTACAATGCGCTTATCGCTTGTTATTGGTGTTTGTGTAAAGCTCTCGCCTGCATAAACTACAATGCCTATTCTATCATTGGGTCTTTTGGTTACAAAATCTATGGCTACTTTTTTAAGTGCTTCTAACCGGTTTGGTTTTAAGTCTTTGGCTAGCATACTTGCGGATACATCTATTGCCATAACAATATCAATACCTTTGTTAGATTTGGTTTTGGTAGTTACTTCTTTGTTTCGGGGTCTTGCCAAAGCAACAATTAATAATGTTAATGCCAATAGGCGTATTACATATAAAAATGGTTTTAATTTTGCTAGAGTACTAGTATTTGTTAAACCACTAGTATTAGAAAGTGTTAGTTTTGCAGTATCTTTTTTTCTTGTAAAAAAATACCATAATGCTATAATTGGCAGTAAGGCCAATAGGCCTAAAAATTCTGGATTTGCGAATTCAAATTTACTCAACATTATTTTTTTTATTAGGGCTTTCTATTTTATTTTCTGCTACAAATTCTGTAGTATTTTCTTTTTCAATTTCTTTAATTTCTACTGCTTTTAGTCCTTCTAAAATAAGGGTTGCATATTTACGGTGCATTTCAATTTCATTGGCAAATGGTTTTGATTTAGCGAATTTTACTAAATCAGCTTCTTGTAATAGGTCTTTTAGTTTTAATACTGTTTTTTTAGAAATTTCTAATTTATTACTATTATTTGTTTTTTTAATGGCATTAACTAGTTCGTTTGTTGTACTTTCTAATGCAGGTATTTTTAATTCTTTTTCAATAAAAGTTCTAATAATATCTGTTAGTTCACTATAATAAGCCTTAGTCTTATTATTTTGCCAAAGTAATTTTTTATCTAAATTTTCTAATTGTTGTACGGCCATTTCAAAAGGCGGTATTTTAGCAATTCGTTCTTTTTCGGTTTCTTTTTTACGAATAAAGAAATACCAAATTATTAAGCCAATAATAGGTAATAATAGGAGTAACCACCAATAATTTTTGGTGTAATCTTTTAAATTTAGGCTTTGTTTTTGTATTGCTTTTATCGGAAAAATTGGTTGTTTTATAGTGTCAATTGCAACTGTTGAGACATTGATAATTAGAGAATCGGTAAATACGGGTCTAGAGAATATTTTTACCATTTGTTTTGGTAGCATATAACGACCGCTATCAAAACTAGTTAGGGTATATTTTTTGATTAATTTATTTTTTAGAGTATCAATTTTATACGATTTTAGAACTTCTAATTTTCTAAAACTGTCTAATTGTAATTTTTGAAATTCGATACCATTTATACCATCAACTTCTATTTGGTAGTTTATTTGCTCGCCTATTCTTATTTTTGTGGTATCTGCTTTTAAACTTACTTGGGCAAAAGTTGTTACTCCACAAAGACACACTAAGAAAACGCAAAAGTTAACAGTCCTTTTTTTTATTTCTAAAAAGGGCAAAGTTATCAAGGCTTTATTTTGTATGTTTTTATATTTTTTCATTATTAAAACGAGATTTTAATCTCTGGTTTAAATTTAAGATTTACTATCGTTCTTTATAGGTTGTAGGCGGCAAAATTTTTCCGTTTAACTCCTCCTTTTAAAGTAATTCATTAATTCTTTTACATAGTCTCTACCGAGTCTAGCATGTATAACTCCAGACCCGCTTTTTTTAAATGTTGTCTTGTAATAATCTACTATTTTTAAGTAATTGGCTTGGTATTGGTTTCTAACTTTTTTTGAATTGGTGTCTACTAAGATTGTTTTACCTGTTTCGGCATCTACGACTTGAATCATTCCTAATTTTGGCAGTTCTTTTTCGTATTTGTCATAAACCCTTATGCCTGTTACATCGTGTTTTCTACCTATTATCCTTAGGGCTTGATTGTAGTTGTTATCTATAAAATCGGATAAGATAAAAATAATTGCTTTCTTTTTTACCACGCCTATTAAATATTCTAATGCTTTATTAATGTTGGTTTTTTTGCTTTTTGGTTGAAATTCTATTAATTCGCGTATAATTCTTAATACATGTGATTTTCCTTTTTTTGGTGGCATAAATAATTCGATTTGATCCGTAAAGAGTAATAGACCAACTTTATCATTATTTTGTATTGCAGAGAAGGCTAATGTTGCCGCAATTTCTGTTATGGTTTCTCGTTTAAATTGTTCGTCTGTACCAAAAGATTCGGATGCAGAAATATCTACCATTAATAACATGGTTAGTTCTCTTTCTTCTTCAAAAACTTTGACAAATGGTTCGTTGTAACGTGCCGTAACATTCCAATCAATATTCCGTATATCATCTCCAAATTGATATTGTCGTACTTCAGAAAAAGTCATGCCTCGCCCTTTAAACGAACTGTGATATTCGCCTGAAAATATATGATTAGACAAACGCTTTGTCTTAATCTCTATTTTTCGAACTTTTTTTAGTATTTCTTTGGTATTCATTATAATTGTAAATATTAAGGCACTTCAATTTCATTAATAATTTTATCAATTATTTCGATAGAACTAATATTTTCTGCTTCTGCCTCGTAAGTAATACCTATTCTGTGTCTTAAAACATCATGAACGATAGCTCTAACGTCTTCGGGTATTACATAGCCTCTACGTTTAATAAATGCGTAACACTTTGCAGCAGTTGCAAGGTTAATACTCCCTCGAGGTGATGCCCCAAAACTTATTAAATCTTTTAAATCGGCTAGGTTGTATTTTTCTGGGTAGCGCGTTGCAAAAATAATAGCTAAGATATATTTTTCGATTTTTTCATCCATATACACTTCTTGTACCGATTTTCTTGCTTTTAAAATGGTGTCTAAAGAAACTACAGCATTTACTTTCTCCCACGATTTATTTAAGTTGGCACGCATTATTGCTTGCTCATCTTCTATAGAAGGGTAGTCAATGACTACTTTTAACATAAATCGATCTACTTGTGCCTCTGGTAAAGTGTAAGTTCCTTCTTGTTCTATCGGGTTTTGGGTTGCCATTACTAAAAAGGGTTCATCTAATTTAAAAGTAGTATCACCAATAGTTACTTGGTGTTCTTGCATAGCTTCTAATAAAGCAGATTGTACTTTTGCTGGCGCACGATTAATTTCATCTGCCAAAACAAAATTTGCAAATATCGGTCCTTTTTTTATGGAAAAATCATTGATTTTCATATTGTAAATCATAGTACCAATAACATCAGCAGGTAATAAATCTGGCGTAAACTGAATTCTACTAAAACTTGCTTCAACTGCTTTTGAAAGTGTATTAATAGCTAAGGTTTTTGCCAAACCAGGCACTCCTTCTAATAAAATATGACCATCACCAAGCATACCAATTAACAGCCTATCAATCATATATTTTTGACCAACGATTACTTTATTCATCTCTGCTCTTAATAAATCGATAAATGCTGACTCGCGTTCTATTTTTTCATTAATTTCTCTGATATTAATACCTGTATTTGTTTGTTCTATCATATCTAAACTTTATTAAAATTATAGGAAAGCAAATATACAATTGTAGCTATATTTTTTTGTTAAAAATTGGTTAATTTTCAGGTTCTTTATTTTCTTTTATCTCAAATAGGCTAGGGGGTTGTTACAAAAAGCCTAAATGGCTGTTAATGTTGGCTTAACGTATCTTTTTATGTTATTTTTATACTAAAAAAATAATTATTTTTAATTTAATTTACTATCTTTGTTGTTATTTGTATTATTTAATCGACTTCCCTCCCTTGTGAAATAATACTTATTCTATTTTTTGTATAACCTTAAAACCAAATGAAAAATGAAAAAATTTAAATTAATTCTACCATTATTATTTTTATTATTTATTATCAATTCTTGTAATAGTGACGAAGAATTTATAGAAGAAATTACAACTACTAAAGCGACAGACTTGTCTAAACCATTAACCAAAAAAGAGGTTAGCCATCAAATTACGGAAATACTTGAGAAAAAAGGTTCTTTTAATTGGAGTGAAGTAAATGATCATTTACTTTGGAGTGCAACAGTTCATGGAAATAATATTTTAACGGTTGGTTATGGCAGTAAAGAAGTGTCTTTTAGAACTGAAAAAAGTAAACATCTTTCTTCTATAAAAGAAATTATTTTACAAACTATAAAAACTACTTCAAAAAATAAAAATGAAAAAGATATATTAATTTATGATGACGACTTATTGAACTACATAGATGTAAAAGTAGTTGATTTTAATACAATCAAAGAGTTGCGTAAAAACGAACAAGTTCGGTATTTAGAGCCAGGAGGTTTTGTATATACTGGTTTTGGAGAGCAAGAAAGATCAAGTAAAGGTTGTGATAAATCTAGTGATTATATAAGTACTGCTAATTATGGAACATTGGCTAGTGGCGCAAAAATTCCATGGAATTTTTACGACCATAAAATTAACCAAGCTTGGGCGTATAGTAAAGGTGAGGGAATAGGTGTGGGTGTAATTGATACAGGGGTTTCTCCAAATCAATCTAATTTAGGAACTAATTTTAATGCTTATTATTCGGGCAGATATATTCAAAAATATGGTACTTATATTGATTCTGTTTGGTGGTGGTCTAATAATTTAGATGGGCCGAACGATAAGTGTGGTCATGGTACAAGTGCTAGTGCAGCTGTTGCAGCGCCAGATAATAATAACTCGCAATTTGTAGGCGCAGCCTATCAATGTAATTTAATATCATATAGAGGCACAAGTGATGTATTGTTAAATGATTATCACGAGCGTAAAGGTGTTGCAGATGCATTAAAAGCTTTAGGAAGAAGAAATGATGTTAAAATCATATCTATGTCAGTTGGCTACCCTTGGTCTATAGGAAAAATTAAAGATGCCGTAAGGTATGCATATGCACAAAATAAATTAATTTTTGCTGCAGGAGGAACTTCGACAAATTTTACCAATTGGTTTGGTGTAATATTTCCTGCTTCAATGAATGAGACAGTTGCCGTTACTGGAGTAGAAGAACAAAGCACCTATGATGAGTGTGATGTTTGTCATACGGGTAGTAAAATTGATTTTACGGTAATTATGGAGCGTGAAAATAATAACCATCAACCCGTTTTAGGATTTTATAATGGAGACTCTACATATTTTGGAGGTTCATCTGTTGCAACAGCAACTACTGCCGGTATAGCAGCACTAGTTTGGGCTAAATATCCTTGGGCTTCAAGAAGTCAAGTTTTACAAAGACTAAAAGAATCTGCAGCTTTTTACCCAACTAAAAATGGTGACTTTGGCTATGGTAATATTGACGCTTTAAGAGCCGTTAGAGGTTATTAAAATTTATATTTTTTTACGCTAGGTAAGGTCTAGTTCTATTCACTTTTTTTGTGAAATTATATTTACAAGAGTTTTTTGTCATTGATTGGTACGCTATAAATTTACACTAGAATAATTAAAAGCCTTTAAAATTAATTACATTTGTAAATATAGTAACATACATTTAGCTGCATACTTAACTTTAATTTAAGAAAGAACCAAAACGAAAAACAAGAGAACCATATGAAAAAAAACGAAATCACACTAACTTCAACAAAAGTAGGCGCAAAAAACGAACAAAAAAAGGCGTTTTCAGGCTCTACTATAAAAACAGCTAAAGTTCACGTAGGCGAATCTAGTTACGAAGAAAATATAGCCGAAGAAAGTGCAGACATAACTATTGGTGTGTTTTTTGACGGCACCTTAAATAACAAAGACAACACAGAAGCAAGGTTAGCCTACAAAAAATCTGACAAACGCAACCCCTTATCACAACAAGCCCAAGTCTATAAAGATGCCATAGACAACATAGAAAAAGATTTACGTGGTAGTTATGAAAACGACCTCACTAACGTAGCACGTATGGAACCTGCATATCAAATAAATCATCAAGGAAAAATTCTACAAGACAAAGTTTATATAGAAGGTATCGGCACCACCACATACAATGCAGATGATGAAGGCGGTATGGGCAAAGGTACAGGTCCAACAGGCATACTTAAAAAAGTAGAAAAAGGATGTATAGATACTGCTCAAAAGGTAAAAGATTTATTAGATACTAGCGAAACAGATAAAATAAACACCTTACAAATAAATGTTTTTGGTTTTAGTAGAGGTGCCGCGGCAGCACGTAATTTTATCTATGAGTTAAACAAAAAGAAAGGAGAGGTAAAAAAAAATGTTTATGTTTATAATAAAGAAGGAAAAAAAAGAAAAAAAAAGATTTACTATAAAAATGATTTTGGTAAATTTAGGAGAAGCACTAAATGCCAAAAATATAAATGAAATTGGGCGTATGGTAATTCGTTTTGTAGGCTTGTATGAAACGGTGGCATCTTATGGGGTAAATCACACAGGTGGTTTTGGAATATCTAATGATTCTATACAGCTACATCTTAACAGTATAAGGAGCGCATCAAATGTACTTCATCTAGTTGCTCAAGATGAACATAGAGAAAACTTTACGTTAACAAATATAAACAGTGCAGGTAGTCGAGGTAAAACCATACTAATTCCAGGCGTACACTCAGACATTGGCGGTAGTTATACCAATAACACCAAAGAAAATCTAATACTTTTTGAAGCAGGAACACTTACTTGGAAAGCTAGAAAAAAAGCAGAAGACATACGAGATATGGTAATAGCACAAGGTTGGTATAAACCATTAGAACTAGCTATAAATGCAAAGGATAATTTGGTGCTTTACCGAGTGGTAAAATCAAAAAAATACAGTTATATACCGCTACATATTATGGTAGAATATGCTATGGAAAAGAATTTGTTGTTTGAGTTTTCTATTATTGCAAAGAAATATAAATTAGACAAAACATCAAGCGATGCAAGCATTTACGGCATTACAAACACTACAAGTTTACTAAAAATAAAAGAACGATTAGACAAGCATATTTACGATAACGAACCACCAATGGATTGGAACAATGCAGCAGATAATAAAATGCTACGCGTAATTAGAGCAAAATACGTACACACCTCAGCACATTATAGCAATAAAATATTAGTAGGTACGTATGCCCCACACAAACCATACGACAGTTATTTAACTAGAACCCGAAAAAAAACCCTTAACGGATAAATCCAAAAAGAGATGTTTATACCTAAAATAATACTACTAAGCAGTTTGTTGCTCATAACTTGCCAACAAATAGAAAAACAAAATACAAATCAGTTAAAAAAAGGAATAATGACCGAAAAAAAATTTGAATGGAAACCTACCGAATGCGCACCAATTCATTACGCATCAGAAATATATCAAGGCAGTTTTATTACCGATGACGATAAATATATCACCATACCTTATGGTGGCACTATAAAACAAGGCTGGGGGCATTCAGGTTCCTCTTGGGCAGTAGGCGAAGATTTAAAACCAGTACCCAGCCATTTAAAAATAATTTGGATTTCATATACCGAAAATCAATTTTATTATTTAGACACCAAATTACCCAAACAAAAAATGATAGAATTGTTTGAAAAAGGGTTTATTGATAAACAAGGAAAACAAAGTACTTATGATGATATTGTAGTTGGTTTAGCACCTGGCGGAGCAGTATCTGTTTGGTTATTAGAAGCCACAAGAACTACCGAAATAGGACATTATCAGGCTAAAAAAACAGAGGTGGATATGAAGATTTTTAATCCTGATGGTATTCAAAATAGAGATGAATATGTAAGAGTAACAACTGAAAGTTTCTCCGAAGAAACCAAAAAGGTTTTAGCCGAGCAAGGCATACCCATTGGTAAATGGACAGCCTTTAGACAGCGTTTTTTATGGAAACCCGTAATAAAACATGTAGAAGAACTTAAACTAGTTGATTTATCAATTGATTTTTACAATGGAGAGCGATATAGTGTACGTGCAGATAACCCCATTTTAGATGATTATCAAAATTACCCACCAACATCAGAAATAGGATTTTATTGGTACGACAAAAGAGATAATCAATTTGGCAGTATAATTACATTTAACGAAAAAGAAATTTGGGCTGCCTTTAAAAAGATATATAAAAATAAAGAAACCAAACAGGCAGCACTAGTATTTACAATAGATAAATACAATAGTAATGTCGCTATTTTTTTAAAAAGTGAATTAGATAGTATAAAAATTGAAAAAGCAACAGTTAAAACATATATGACCTCAGATTAAGGAAAAACGAACTTATGTTTAGCAAAATTACACATTGACGAAGAAAAATTTAAAAACAGTATTTTAAAAATTTCAAAATATTACTTTTGTATTTGTAATGAATAATATTGATTTTAAAATAGGCGATAAAGTTTCTGTAATAGATGATACTATTATTGGTGAAATTATTGAAATTATACACACTTTAATTACCATTAAAGATGAAAATGGTTTTCAATATAAATATCAATATAAAGAATTGGTAAAAATTTTTAATTTTAAAGAATCGTTTATTGTTAATTACAAATCATTTTTAAAAGAAGAAAAATCTTTTGAGACAGTTAAAAAATCAATAAAAAAGCAATCCGTTTTAGAAGTAGATTTGCACATTCATCAAATTACAGAGTCAGTTAAAAACTGGAGTAATTACGAAATGCTTTCTAAACAATTAGATTATGCAAGGCAAAAATTAGACTTTGCAATTAAAAATAATATTAGAAATATTGTTTTTATTCACGGTATAGGTCAAGGAGTTTTAAAAAGAGAACTATACCAATTATTAAAAAAGTATAAAGTAGAAATTAATGATGCTAATTATCAAAAATACGGTAAAGGGGCAACAGAGGTTTATATTTACAAGAACTAATATACTTTTTAATTAGTAAAAGTACCCGTTTTAGATGAAAAATTATAGGTTTCGTATATAATTTCATTACCATTAGAGTTTTTTAAAACCATATTGTTTATGGTAAAAATTGCTGTATAGGTAAAAGTACCATCATTATTATTAGAAATAGTATTTGAAACTACTAAAGTACCACTACCAACCCATTCATTTATAGGTATAGGTACTGTAGGCGGAATGTTTTGACAAAAATAATCACTAGTAACATTAGCATTAAAAATACGATAACTAATTTTATCATTTAAAAAATAAGACTCTTGGTCGATAGCAGTTGTAAAAAAAATATTATTTAAATTATTGATTTCAGTTTCTAAAATAAGAGTTTCATTTTCATTAATTTTAAAAAGAACTAAAACATCACCACAGGTATTTATTGTTTGCTCATCAAAATTAAAATTTGGCTCAGCAAAATCAACTTCACAAGAGGTGATTAAAAATAAAATTGAAAATAAGATAAATAATTTTTTCATTTAGATGACAAAAATACAGATTTTAAAACTAAAAATGATCCAAAAATAGGTAAAATTTATTTTCTCAATAATTCTAGGAAATAAACCTATCTTTGTAGTAAAATATGCAAAAAATATACCTAGATAACGCAGCAACTACGCCGATAGATAATGAGGTAATTCAAATTATTACTAAAACTATGCAATCCGTTTTTGGCAACCCATCATCTATACATCAATTTGGGAGAACGGCAAAATCTTTGGTAGAAACAGCTCGCAAAAATATTGCCAATCATTTTAATGTTACCGCAAGTGAAATTGTTTTTACCTCAGGAGGAGGCGAAGCGGATAACCTTATTTTAATAAACGCAGTTGCTAATTTAAATGTTAGACGAATTATTACATCTAAAATAGAACACCATGCAGTTACACACACATTAGCGTATTTAAAAAACAAATATAATATAAAGATTGATTTGGTAAACCTTACAGGTAATGGAGAAATAGCATATAAACACCTCAATGAATTATTGAAAGACAACAAGACTAAAACAATGGTAAGTCTAATGTATGTAAATAATGAAATAGGTACTTTATTAGACTTAACTAAGGTTTGTAAACTGTGTGCAGTAAATGAGGTATTATTTCATTCAGATACGGTACAGGCAATAGGTCATTTTAAAATTGATTTACAAAAAACACCTATTGATTTTATAACGGCATCGGCACATAAATTTCATGGGCCAAAAGGTGTTGGCTTTGCAATAATAAAAAAAGGATTTATTATAAAACCAATATTATTTGGAGGAGAACAAGAAAGAGGCGCAAGAGCAGGTACCGAAAATGTTCCAAGTATTGTAGGTATGGATTTTGCCTTAACAAAATCATTAAAAAATTTAGAAAAAGATTATCAATATATAAAAGAATTAAAACAATATTTTATCCAAAAATTAATATCTAATTTTAGTACTATAAAATTTAACGGAATTTCTGATAATTTTGAAAAAAATTCATACACCTTATTAAACGTTCGTTTTGATAAAGAATTACCGATGCTATTGTTCCGTTTAGACTTAAAAGGTATTGCTGCCTCTGGAGGCGCAGCATGCCAAAGTGGTAGCAATAAAGGGTCATATGTATTAAATGAAATACTAACTCAAAAAGAAACCTTAAAGTCATCAGTTCGATTTTCATTTAGTAAATACAATACAAAAAAGGAATTAGATTACGTAATTACTATTTTAAAAGAATTAATTTTGTAGTTAGAAATAACTATTTATGCCATAAAAAAAAGCATACATAAAAAAATTAAAACACAATCAAATAATTTTATAACAATGTAAGGCATTATTAAAGAATGAGTTACTTAAATAAAAAAATTAAAAATGAACTACTAAACTAAAAATCTAAGCACTAAATTAATGAAAAATATAATAGGAATAATACCAGCAAGATACGGTTCGACAAGATTAGAGGGCAAACCATTAGTTATTATTTGTGGTAAAACTATGATTCAGCGTGTATATGAACAAGCAAAAAAAGCAATTAAAAACGTTGTAGTTGCAACAGATAATAAACGTATTTATGATGCTGTAATTAATTTTGGAGGCAAAGTTGTAATGACCTCAAGAGCGCATACAACAGGTACTAATAGGTGTTTAGAGGCATTTGAAATAATTCAAAAAACAACAACTAAAAAGTTTGATATTGTTTTAAATATACAAGGAGATGAGCCCTTATTAGAACCAGAACAAATAAAGCAATTGATTTCTTGTTTTGATGATCAGCGTACAGAAATGGCAACATTAATAATGCCAACAACTAAGAAAGAAGAGTTAAAGTCAGGTGTGTTTGTTGTAAAAGATAAAAATAATTTTGCATTATATTTTAGCAGGGCAGTAATCCCTTTTATAAGAGATCAAAGTAAGGAGAATTGGTGTAAAAATAATACGTACTTTAAACACGTAGGTATGTATGGTTTTTTGCCAAAAGCATTAAAAAAATTTTCTAAAATGGAATATACTAATTTAGAGAATTGCGAAAAGTTAGAACAATTACGATGGTTAGAAAATGGTTATAAAATTAAAGTAACAACAACCCTACATAATTCAGTCTCAGTTGACACCTTAGAAGATGTAAAGAAAGTAATCAAAATTATTAGTGAAAGAAAACTTAATTAATTACCTTTGTATAAATTTAAAAATATTTTAATATACTATGTTAAATAAAAAAATAACGCTACTTTTTCTGTTCATTTTTGTTTTGCTTACAGGTTGTGATAATGATGTAGAGATAAATGTACCAGAATCTATAGATCCACCTGTTACAAGTTTTCAAGTTGATTTTGATGGGGAGACTTGGGTTGCCGATAGTATCACAGCAACAATTACTAATGGTATTACTAGTATAAGGGCATTTAGAAATGATGATAAGGAAATAATTGTGATTAATTTATTATCAGACCAAGTAGGCTCTTATGTTATCGACCCAGCAGTATTTATAGGTAACATCATATATACTAATACCGAAGATTTAAACGGTGATTTTTCTTCTAATAGAGATGTAATTTCGGGTATTATAAAATTAACTATTAATGATGAGGTTAGTAAAATTTTAGCAGGAGAATTTTTTTTTACAGGTAGCCGTTTAGTACAAGAGTTAGATGAAAATGAAATGCCTGTTTTAGATGAAAACGAAAACCCAATTTATCTAGAAGAAATAAAAGATTTTACCAATGGAAATTTTCAAAATATTAATTATATAGAATATTTGTAAACAATGCCAGAACGGCAAATCAGAACGAAAAAAAAGAAAACGATTCAAATAAAATTACACGTTGAAGATCTGGTAATAAATTTACTAGACTATCAACACTCAGTTACACAAGGTACAGACTATACAGGCAGACCATCATCAAAACCAGTAGTTCAGCCTATTGGTTTTAGTTACGAAACAGTTAAAAACGACCCATTTCTTGAAAAATTGGTTAATGCTAGAATGTCGGATTATCTAAAATTTGTCATTTCTCCAGTATCAATGAATGGTAAAAGTACAATTGTAGAAATTCGAGATTTTTATGTAATAGAATGTTCTGAAAAATTTGACAGTACTAGTAATAAACCAATGACCACTTATGTAACAATATCCTTTGCAACAATAATTGTAAATGCTCAAATAATGGATGTAAAATATTGGAAAGTGAATGACCCTTATACTAAAAATATACCAATAACTATAAACAGAAATGAGGAGGAACAAGAAGAAACTAAAACCCCAACATTTATTGATTTTAATTGGATTGATGATCATGATAATAAAAAAATTGAAGTAGAAGAATTTAATGAAACAATACGAGTATTTATAAAGGTAAAAGACATTGATTTAGGCGAAAAAGTTGCCTTAAAATTATATGCAAAAAGTAATGGTGATTTTGAACTGCTAAAATATAAAGAATACCAAGCAGAAGTAGTAAAAAAATTAGGTAATACCTATGCTTTTTGTAAAATAGTATTAGATAAGTCTTGGAAAATCAACAAACCTAACCCTAAAAATAATAATATAGATACTCTTTATATAAAAGCAACCTATAAAACATTACATAAAGACTTTACAAATAATGGTTTAAGTATTGTTACAAAAAAATTAAAAGGAATTTTTTTAGAGAAAGGAAATGATAAAGCCTACTATTATTTAGGTAAATTATATAGTGCGACCCAAGATAAAAAAGGAATGATACCTTATGACAAAAAACCAAGAAGACAATTTAGAGAAACTAAAGAAGCACTTGATTTAATATACACCAAACCAATAGGTAAAAAATTTATAGATGATATTTGCAAACGCTCTAACCCTAATTTTATAGAAATAACAAGAAAAAAAGGTAAAAATAGCACAAGTAATAAAACAGTAAGTTGGTTGCCTGGAGATAATTTTGGAGGTTTAGACGTAAATGGAAATACAAAAAGAAAACCCTTTTTAGCATTAGCACATGAATTATGGCATGCTTGGGAGAATTGGACAGACCCAAATATGTTAAATCCAATTTGGATACTCAAATCCCCTAAAAGTGAAGAGTCTAAACATCAAGAGTTAACAGCCTCTCAATTTGAAAATAAAATACGAGTAGAACATAACATTCCTAAAAGAAAATGGTATTCTTATTTTGAAGAAGAAGATGGCACTAAAACTCCTTTTGGACAAATATTTTAATATGAAAACATTTATAAATTTATTAATTTTTCTAACCTTATCCTCGTGTTGTTCAATTAAAGCAACTAAATACGAGAAACAACGTTGGGATAAAGAAATACAACAAGAATATGAATTCCCCTCTAGAGATATACCAATAATTGAGATAGTTGATTTTTCTAAATTAAAAATAAAAGCAGCAATATTCCCTAACACTTATACAATGTCTAGAACAGATGGAACATATACTCCTACATCTCAAGATATACTACAAGGAGAATCTTTACTTTTACAATATGATTTAGATAATAAGATTAATCAAAACCTTTCTAAGTATAACTATAGGCAATATTTTGGTTTTTACACAAAAAAGGGAGAAAAAATATTACTAATAAATATGTTAATTTTTAAAAGTGCATGTCAAAAAAAAACCATTAATTACTATTTATTCGACAAATATTTTCTTGATTTATTTCATCCTACAGAAAATGAGGAACAAAGAAGAATTATTTTATCAGACTAAAGATGCGGAAAACAATTTTAGTTTTAATAATCTTATCTTTTTTTATAAATTCCTGCTGTATTAATAAAATTACACTTGAAGAAAAAGAAGAATGGAATAAAGAAATTTACGGAGAAGAACCTTTTTTAAAAAATCAAATTCCACCAGTAAAGATAAATTTGAAAGAATTTTATGATTATGATGGCTATATTTTTCCAAAAGAATATGATTCAGGATGGAAAAAAAAATTTACTCCTACGATAGTTGATATTAAAAAGGCTGAAATCATTTTAAGTATAGAACATAATTCACTATCTCAATTTAAAAATGTTAAATTCAGAAAATGGTATAGGCAATATATAGGTTATTATAACAGTCATAATAAAAAAGTTATTGAAATTTATTTTCTTAAATTAAGAAAAGGTTGTATAGGCAAATCATGATAGAGTGATTATTGATTAAAAACGGTTTAGAATCGAGTAGATGGAAAAGTAGTGAATTAGATATCTCCTGGAGATAATTTTGGAGGTTTAGACGCAAATGGAAATACAAAAAGAAAACCCTTTTTAGCATTGGCGCATGAATTATGGCATGCTTGGGAGAATTGGTTAAATATAAATATGTTAAAAAAAGTATGGATTCCTAAAAATGGTTTAATTCCAAAAATTTTAAAAAAAGAACTTACTGCTTCTCAATTTGAAAACAAAATCCGTGTAGAGCATAATATTCCAAAAAGGAAATGGTACGGCTATACTATTGATAATGGCATTAAAATAGGCTACGGAAAAATTTTTTATTTTTTATTTTTATTAATTATCTCCTGCTGTCCATACAAAGTGACTAAATACGAGAAACAACGTTGGGATGAAAAAATACAACAAGAATATGAGTTCCCTAAAAGGGAAATACCAAATATAAAAGTAGTTAAAATACTTGAATTTGGAATTGAAGCAGCTATTTTTCCTAAATTCTACACTATGGGAAGAGGAAAAGAAATAGGTAATTACTATACTCCAAATATTTCAGACATAATAGAGGCTGAAAATTTAATATTACAATATAATATAAAAGATAGTATTTCACTATACTATGATGATTTCAATAAAAGACAATATTTGGGTTATTTTACTGAAAATAATGATAAGATTTTAGAAATTAACTATTTAAAAATAGAAACAAAGTGTCAAGAAAAATCAGATAACGGATATTTATTTAATAAGTTTTTTTTTACAATATATCATCCTGATGAGGAATCACAGAGTTTTTCCTTAATGCTATCAAACAATTAAATAGTGTAGGTTACAAAAATTTAGACATAGAAGAAGAAAACGAAACAAAAACAGGTTTAGTAAAATATTTTAATCATGAGAAATACAGTTTTAGTTTTAATAATCTTATCTTTTTTTATAAATTCCTGCTGTATTAATAAAATTACACTTGAAGAAAAAGAAGAATGGAATAAAGAAATTTACGGAGAAGAACCTTTTTTAAAAAATCAAATTCC
>JAKISG010000030.1 GCA_021648755.1 Flavobacteriaceae bacterium
GCTTAGTAAGTTTTTTAGTAAGCGATGACTTTAGAATAGGATACTCCTATGACTATACCCTAACCAAGTTAGCAGATTTCAATAGCGGTTCCCACGAAATATTTTTACAATACGATGTTAACCTATCTCGTAAGAATCTAAAATCACCTAGATTCTTCTAAAACCTTAAATTTTTTTTAAAATAAAAATATGAAACATATTTTATTAACAATAGTATTAATTTCTACTTTTGCATTCTCTCAAACAACAGCTGGAGGTTATAAAGTTGAAAATTTAGGTTCTAATTCTAAAAATTCTGACTTTGGAACAACATTTTATGGAGAAAATAAAATAATTTTTTCTTCATCAAGACAAGAAGGAAGTAGTTTATTAAAAGCAAAATGGAAAGAAAACAAACAGCCATTTTTAGATTTATATATAGGTACAATAAATAAAGATGGTACCGTTACAGATGTTGAAAGGTTTTCTACCAATGTAAATACAAAATTTCATGAATCTTCTGTTTCTTTTACTCCAGATCAAAAAACAGTTTATTTTACAAGAAATAATTTTTTAGATAAAAAACTAGGAAAAGATGATGATGGTATAACTAACCTTGCAATTTATAAAGCATCAGTAACTTCAGATAATAGTTGGGTAGATATTAAGTCTATGCCTTTTAATAATGAAAATTATTCCTGTGGACATCCCTCAATTAGTAATGATGGTAAAAAACTTTATTTTACTTCAGATATGCCAGGGACTTATGGTGAAACTGATATATTTGTAGTAGATATTCTGGATGAAACTTACGGTATTCCAAGAAATTTAGGCAGAAAAATAAATACTTTAGGTAAAGAGGTGTTTCCATTTATTGATCAAGAAAATGTATTGTACTTCTCATCAGATGGTAGAGAAAATGGTATGGGAGGTCTAGATGTTTATGCCGCTAAAATTTATGAAAAATCAGTTTCAAACGCTTTACATTTAGGAGCGCCAGTAAATAGTGAATCTGATGATTTTGGGTATATTTTAAAAACAGATATTCATGAAGGTTATTTCTCATCAAATAGAAAAAATGGAGTAGGAGATGACGATATCTATCATTTTACGGCTTACCCACCTTTAAAAATTGAATGTAATCAAAATTTAACAGGTATTGTAAAAGATAAAGAAACAGGAAAAATAATTACAAATGCTGTAGTCGTATTATTTGATGATAAAGATAAAGAACTAGATAGTAAAACAACTGATGATAAAGGAATCTTTAATTTTAATATTGATTGCAATGCTAGTTTTAAAATAGTTGGCACTAAAGAGAATTACAAAAAAGACATTAAAAGTTTTTCATCAGAAAATAATCCAGATACAAAAGTACGTTTAGATTTAAATTTAGAGCCAATACCTGAGGTAATTGTGACTACACAAAAAAAAGTAGTGGTAAATATTAATCCTATTTATTTTGACTTTGATAAGTATTTTATTAGAAAAGATGCAAAAATTGAATTGGATAAAGTAATTGCCATTATGCAAAAATATCCAAATTTAATAATTGAAGGAGGTTCACATACAGATGTTAGAGGTGAAGATACGTATAATCTAGATTTGTCATCTCGAAGAGCAAATTCTACGGTTAATTATATTATAAAATACGGTATAGATGCAAGTAGAATCACTGCAAAAGGTTTTGGTGAAACACAATTACTTAATCATTGTTCAAACGGAGTTGTATGTAATGAAGAAAGTCATCAACAAAACCGTAGAACTGAATTTGTAATTCTTAACCCAGATGTTTTAGGCTACGAAACAATTACGGAATAAATTAACTTAGCATTTATTGTCAATTTCAGTTGATCATTGGATACTACCGAAAATAATCTTTTAATAGTTCTTAAATTATTCTTGTAATAATAAAGCAATATCTTCTTTTAACCAATTTATTTGTTTTATATCAAGAGCATCGTAAAATTTTATTGGGTTTTCAAAACCATTTTTACGAACTGTTCTAGACCTTATATAACCACTTTTGTCTATCAAAGCAAATAACCCAGAGTGCTCAAAACCACCTTCTGCTTCGGTATTTTTACCTGCAAAAAGTTTAAAGCCTTTGTTAGATAGTTTATATATTGTGTCAATATTTCCGTTTAAAAAATGCCAATTTTTCATTGTTGCACCTTTTACTTCTGCATATTTTTTTAATATTTTAGGCGAGTCTCTTTCTGGGTCAATACTAAAAGAGGCGATACCAAAATTAGGGTTGTCTTTATACACATTTTGAATTTTTACCATATTCTCATTCATTTTTGGGCAAATAGTTGGGCAATTGGTAAAAAAGAATTCAACTACATAAACTTTATTAGCGTAGTCTTTATTACTAATTGTTTTTTCATCTTGATTTATAAAACTAAATTCAGGTACTTTTTCAAATTTTAAAAGAGATGATTTTTTCTTTTCAGAAGAAATTTTATCTAATCGTTTAGATTTTTTTATCACATCATTATTAGAAATACTATTAACTAACTTTGGTAAGGCGTAAATTCCAAATACTAATATCATTAATGAAATACCTATATATGATTTGTTTTTCATTTTTATTACCGTTTACTATTTATTTTCTTTATAAGGGTTTTTAAAAACTTCTTTCTTTTTATTCTTTTTTAAGGCTCTTCGATATTCTTCTAACACAATTTTAATATCATCTACCATTTTTTTATGAATAAAAGAAACACTTTCTGCATTATAACTATACAGTTTACCACCTATAGTATCTTTATCATCATTTCTACCTCTTTGAAAACCCATTTTATCAATAATAAAGACTTCTGAACTGTATGAGTTTGAGTCAATTTTTACAGATGTTTCTAGACTATTGTAAAGCATAGTAATTTTTTCTTTAGTGGTAAAAACAAATTTCCAGTTCTTAATATCAGTTGTAAAACCTAATTCTTTTTTAAGTTGTTTTACCTTTTCTCTAGTTTCTTGAGGTACTATTATTACAAACTGAAATGTTTTAAATTCATAATAAGGCTTGTAAATTTTTTGATTTAAATTTAAGGCATTTGTCTTTTTATGTAATAAATCTTCACCTAAAAATCCTACAATATTAATATGGTTTTTAAAACTTATATTTTGTTTGGGTTCTATTGAGGAAACATCTATAACCTCTTTGTTTAAAACGGGTAAAAATGTTGCATTTATATCTATTAATAAGATAAGTAGATAAAATAATAATGGTCCAATTAATAAAGCAAAAAGTAACCAGAATTTTTTCATTTGTGTGTTTCTATTTTTTTGTTAAATTTGAAATTTCTGTTAACAGACATAGAAGATAGTTTTTTAATAAAAGAAATTAGATTATTTAAAAAGTGTTCTTCTATTTAAAGTAAAAATATGCTTTTCATAGTTGTTTTATTTAAAAAGTAAGTTTACGGAATCGTATAATGCACTTCCTTCATATAGTAGGAAGAAAGATAAATATACAATTAAGAAAGTTGCTGCCCAAACTACGGAGCGTCTAAGCCATTTTTTTTCTTCTTTTAAATGCATAAAATACCATGCAATGTAATAGGCTTTTACTAATGTTAAAATTAAGAAAATCCAATTTAGATAAGTTGTGCCTAGAATAGTATTTAATTTTAAACTCGTGGGTTTATATATACCAAATAATACTTCTACTAAAGTAATTACTGAAAGTAAAGCGAATACTTTCCAAATTAAACTTGTATGTGATTCTGCGTGTGCCATTTTATTTTTTTATAAAGGTTAAACTAAGTAGAAAAATGTAAATACAAATACCCAAACTAAATCGACAAAGTGCCAATATAATCCTACTTTCTCTACCATTTCATAGTGCCCTCTTCTTTCATAAGTTCCTAAAATAACATTAAAGAAAATAATAATATTAATTAAAATTCCTGAGAGTACGTGAAAGCCATGAAACCCAGTAATAAAAAAAAAGAAATCGCCGAATAAAGTTTTACCGTATTCATTAACTTTAAGATTAGCACCAATAACAACTTGTTTTGAGTTTGCTAATAATTTAGTTGCTTCATTGCCAGTTACAACTATTTTTTCTCTAAGTTTTAAATCAATTTGTTCTGTTTTTAATGCTAATTCTGGGTGCTTTTTAAAGCCTTCTAGAACTTGTTCTAGGCTAATTGGAGCAACACCAGCCTCTTTTTTAAACCAAAGCCCGTTACTTTTTGTGTGTTGTACACGTTCATTATTTGTATGCGATGCAAAACTCTCTAAACTAACTTGGTGATAAATACCCGTGGCATCTTTTTTTACAAATTGAATAATTTCACCATTATTTAATTGAATAGCTCCTTTGTCTCCATTAATAAAATGTTTCCATTCCCATGCTTGTGAGCCTAAGAATATTAAACCTCCAATAATGGTTAATAACATATAAAGTGTTACTTTCTTTTTATTCATTTGATGACCTGCATCTACTGCAAGTACCATAGTAACTGAAGAAAATATTAAAACAAACGTCATAAATGCAACATAAATCATTGGCATTGGCGTATGTGTAAACGGAACATGTGTAAATACCTCATCTGCAATTGGCCAAGTATCAATGAACTTATAGCGCATTAATCCATAAGCGCCTAGAAATCCTGAAAATGTCAATGCATCTGAGACTAAAAAAAACCACATCATCATTTTACCATAACTAGCATTAAGAGGTTTTTCTACACTACCTTCATTTGCTCTAGTTGATTGATTTGGAATGGTTGCATCCATATAAATTGTTGTTTTTTGATTAAAATTTGCTTTTCTTTTTTTCAGAAAAAGCAAAGATAAAAATTTGCTTTGAATTAACATTAAATTATGTAAAGAAAAAACAAAAATAATAAAACCCATAAAGCGCCTAAAAAATGCCAAAATATTTCACCTAACTTAATCCCTAACATATTAACTGCGTTATATTTTTTTTTGTAATTATTAAAAAGCAAAACTAAAATAACAATTAAGCCTGCAATAACATGAGTAACATGTGCTACTGCAACAACGTTAAACAAAGAGGAGGAAATATTACTTTCTGGACCTGTAAAAAATAAACCCACTTTATTTAATGCTAAATACCCTTGGTATTGAAAATAAATAAACGCAACGCCTAAAAATAAAGTCATTGTTAATAAAAAAGCGGCTTTATTGCGATTTTCATTTTGTATTGCTTTTTTTGCAAAATAAAAACAGATGCTACTTAAAATAATTAGTAATGTACTGTAATAAAATAGTAAAGGCATATCAAAGGAAACCCAATCGTCACGTTTTTTACTAATGATATAAGCGCTTGTTAAACCTGCAAATGCCATGGTTAAAGAGACTAAGGCAAAATAAAGCATTTGTTTATATGTTTGTTCTTTTAATGTTGGATTCATAATTTTAATGTAAAAATTTATCTACAACGTAGATTATTTGTATAAGTGTAATGTATAAGACGCTAGATAGCATTAATTTTTTAGCAAAATCGTTGGTTTGTTCTTTGTGTAATTTTATTCCGAAATAAAGCATTACTAAACCAGAAGTTAATACTAAAACACCAGAAATTGGTAATAAATATAATTTTCCTGTTTTTTTTAATAACGGAATTAATGATGCAAAAATCATAAAAACAGTATAGATTAAAATGAGTCTAGTTGCCGTTTTACTTTTTTCTGATGTTGGCATCATATTGAAACCCGCTTTTTTGTATTGCTCAAACTGCAGCCACCCTATTGCCCAAAAATGCGGAAATTGCCAAAAAAATTGAATCATAAATAAGATACCTGCTTCGATTCCAAAATGATTTGTTGCAGCAACCCAACCTAGCATAAACGGAATTGCCCCTGGAATTGCTCCAACAAAAACACTTATTGGCGAAACGGGTTTTAATGGTGTATATGCGCTTGTATATAAAAATACAGAAATTGCACTAAACATTGCTGTTTTTGGGTTTATCATATATAAGGAGGCAATACCTAAAATAGTTAATAAAACGGCAAGAATCATTGCATTATTAACCGAAACTCTACCTGTTGGTAAGGGTCTATTTTTGGTACGGTTCATTAGTTTATCAGGCTCTATTTCAATAATTTGATTATAAACATTAGAAGCACCGACCATACAAAAGCCACCAAATATTAATAAAGATAAAATTTTAAAATCTATTTTATCTATTGCTAACAAGTAACCTGCAATCGAAGAAATTACTACACTTGCTGATAAACCAAATTTAGTTAATTGTTTAAAATTATCTAAAATACTTACTTTGTTTATGGTTATCGAAGTCAAAATTAAATGGTAGAGTTATGTCTATATTTTTGGCAAAGATAGTTTTAATTAAGAAAATGAGTTCTAAAATAAAAAATTAAAAAACGTTTTGTAATTATAAAATATATATTAGATTTGCACTCGCAATTTTGTTGTTATAACTTTTTTGCGAAAGTAGCTCAGGGGTAGAGCATCACCTTGCCAAGGTGGAGGTCGCGGGTTCAAATCCCGTCTTTCGCTCTGAGTATTTTTGAAATTTTGACTTTGTATTTATACTAAAATTTCAATGCATCACGCTTGGGTGGTGGAATTGGTAGACACGTTGGACTTAAAATCCAATGCTCGTTAGAGCGTACGGGTTCAAGTCCCGTCCCGAGTACAGAAAACCCTTATAATCAATTGATTATAAGGGTTTTTATTTTTTTATTACTGACAAATTTACTGACAAATAATTAGATAATATTTAGATTTATCCTTTATTCAATTCTTTTATTTTGATTTTCATTCTGGCTTTAACTTCTCCTGTATAATACCATTTCATTTTTCCTTGTGCTTCACTGACAAGTAAAACGCCATAGCAATTTACCTTTTGGAATTTCAAAATTATCGGTATGAATAAGTTTGTTATTGATAATTTTATCTTCGTAGATTTTAAAAGGTTTTAACATTCTAAACCCAAATTTAAAAGGAATTAATAAATACCATCGATATCTAAATAACTGTTCTAACTGATTACAATCTTGAAATCTTTTCATTTATTAAAGTTTTACCACCGTTTATTTACTATTAATATTTATTGCAAAATAATATCACTATCAATATTTAATTTTTTATAAAGTCCTTTAGCCATACTTAATGTAATGTCTCTTTTTCCTTTAAATATTTCACTTATTCTAGAAGCACTTGTATCTAATAATAATGCTAAATCTTTTTGTTTAAGTTTCATTTCAAACATGCGTAACTCAATAACATCTTTTAAACTTGGTAAACCAATAGGGAAATGTTTTTCTTCATATTTTTCAATAATATCACTAACTATTATAAGTTCTTCATCTAAAGAAAAATCATCATCATTGATTAATTTAAGCAATTCTTCAAGTCTTATGTTTGCTTTAATGTATTCTTCATTTGTTATCATAATTTATTTATATTTTTGATTTTATTATATTCTGAATGATTACCAATCCATCTAATAAACACTCGTTTTATTTTAAAACGTACTATTGCGACTACTCTATAATGATTTCCTTTTACATTAAATACATACCTACTATTCCCAACATTATCTGCTGAATTAAATGTATTTATTAAATCAGAATAATTATCCCAATCTGCTTTTTTAGTCCTTCTATACCAGTCTTGCAATGCAGTTTTTGAGTTTGTTTCTTTTTCAAAATATTCTCTTATTCTTTTAAATGATATTACGTGCATAAATGAATTTAATGATTTTGAGTAGTGCAAACATACAAAAAAATTACATATTTGGTAATAAAATACTTTTATTTGTAATTTTTTTAAAATATTTATTCTATATTTGCCTTAGGATTTATTCACTATTTAGGGTAAATTGTGTTTTATAACATACAAACGAATAATTAAAATGTAATTTTTTATCACATTTTAATAGATAATTAAATAACATTTGAGATTATTTTACCCTTCTCATAAAATTTTTAATTAAAACTATTAGTTATGTATAATATTACATATTTGCGAATACACGCAGTAGAAAACACTCAATTATTATTTGAAAATAAAAGTAGAACTTTCATACTTAGAGGGTTGTCTAAATCTTTAGGATATAAGAATTTTGGACACTTAAAAAGGAGTTATGTTTTCGATGAAAATGAAAAATTTTATTAAAATAAAAGATGAAACCAATGGGAATATTGTTGATATTCAGTATAATGGATATATTTTTAACCCTTTTGCTCTCTCAATTTATTTTAATATTTCACTTCAAAATGCATATCAATTGTTTTGTATAATAATAAACGTTTTCATTAACGTGGTAAATTTTTACTATTTTTTTCCACGTACTGTTTAACGTGGTAAGTTTTTACTGTTTTCTTTCCACGTTAAAAACAACGAAGTAAATTTTGTTAGTTTTTTTCGTTGTCATTAACTAACACTTTAATTAAATTAGTATTAATGTAATAGTTTGATTTTCCTGCTTTTGTTTTTTCTAATAAACCTATTTTAGTAATTGCATCTAAATAGTTTAATGCAGTTCTTTTACTTATTTGTAGTTCCGTTTCTAAAAAATCTGTTTTAGTATAAGGATTGCTAAACAGAACATTTAATATAGTTTCTTGATTTGGAAGAATAGTATTCAGTTAAAAAAGGCATAAACTTTTGACGCTTTATCTCCACCTATTATTTTTGTTAATTGTTCTAAACTCGCACTTGTTACTCTTTTGGTAGATTTAAAACGCTTTAACAGTAAAATAATTGTTTTTTCGCCTATTCCTTGTATTTGTGATAATTCAGAATTAATGGCTACTTTGCTTCTTTTATTACGGTGATGTGTGATACTAAAACGATGTGCTTCGTTTCTTAATTGCTGTATTATTTTTAAGGTTTCGGATTTTTTATCTAAATATAGTGGTATTGGGTCGTCTGGATAAAACAACTCTTCTAAGCGTTTTGCAATACCTATAATAGCCATTTTTTTTCTTAATTTTAGTTTATCTAAACTTTTTAGGGCTGCTGATAATTGCCCTTTACCACCATCAATAATAATAAGTTGTGGTAAATCTTGGGCTTCTTCAACTAACCTTTTATAGCGTCTGTAAACTACCTCTTCCATAGATGCAAAATCGTCTGGACCAATAACTGTTTTTATATTAAAATGTCGATATTCTTTTTTACTTGGTTTTCCGTTTTTAAAAACCACACAGGCGGCTACAGGGTTTGTACCTTGGGTGTTAGAATTGTCAAAACATTCTATATGTCTTGGTTCTACTGTAAGTCGTAAATCTGTTTTCATTTGTGCCATTATACGTTTTGTATGACGGTCTGGGTCTGCAATTTTTATTTGTTTAAATTGTTCTTGTCTATAATATTTTGCATTTCTGATAGATAGTTCTACAATTCTTTTTTTATCTCCAACTTTTGGTATGGTAACTTTAATTTTTTCACCTAAATCTACATGAAAAGGCACGTAAACTTCTTTGGTTATTGAACTAAATCTCTGTCGAATTTCTATAATTGCAAATTCTAAAATTTGCTTATCAGTTTCGTCTAATTTTTTTTTAATTTCTGTGGTGTGACTTTGAATTATATTTCCGTTAGAAATTTTAAAAAAATTAATATAAGCAAAACTTTCATCTGAAATAATTGAAAAAACATCTACATTAGTAATGTTAGGGTTTACAATTGTTGATTTTGCTTGATAGTTAGATAAACTGTCTAGTTTTTCTTTAATTTTTTGTGCTTCTTCAAATTCAGTTTTTTGAGCATACGTAAACATTATGTCTTTAAAATATTTTAAAGACGAAGAAAATTTACCTTTTATTATATTGCGAATTGCTTTAATATCTTCTTGATAATGACCTTCTTGTTGTAAGCCTTCACAAGCACCTTTACAATTTTTTATATGATATTCTAAGCAGACTTTATACTTTCTATTGGTAATATTTTCTGGTGATAATTTATGCTTACAAGTACGTAACGGATATAAATCTTTTATTAATGAAAGTAAATTTCTTACTGTTCTTACTGATGTATAAGGTCCAAAATATTCGGAGCCATCTTTAATTACTCGTCTAGTTATAAATACTCTTGGAAAATCTTCTTTTTTAATACAAATAAAAGGATATGATTTATCATCTTTCATTAAAATATTATACCGTGGTTGATATTTCTTTATCAGATTGTTTTCTAGTAATAAAGCATCTGTTTCAGTTTCTACTATAATATGTTTTATAGAAGCAATTTTTTTTACTAATACTCTTGTTTTGCCATTTTCATGGGTTTTAGTAAAATAAGAAGTAACTCTTTTTTTTAAGTTTTTTGCCTTACCGATATATAATATTTTTTCATTGTCGTCAAAATATTGATAAACTCCAAGAGAGGTTGGTAGTGTTTTTAATTGTATTTCCAAATTTGTATTTGACACTTTGCGAAGTTAAGGCTATTCTCTCGTAAAGTTGTAAGGTCTCAAAGTTTTTCTTTGTAAAGAGTGTTAATTTTTAAAATTAGTAATAATTAATTGATTTTCTGTTTCATCAATCAATTCCCAATTTAATAGTGTTGCCATATTATAGAGTTTACCTAATTCTAATAATAATTGCTTTTTTGCTTTAATTTTAATAATTGAAAGATCTGTAGTTTCCGTAATTTTTTCTATACTTTTTTTGTTGATTTTATTTAATTCTTCTTTCGTAAAACTATTGAATGTGCTTTGTTCAAAATCATAATATTGCACCTCTGGTGCTATAAATACTTCTGCTTTTGGTATGGATTTAATAATAATTTTTTTATTAATAGAATCGGTTACTACGTCCATTTTTGATAAATCATAAGATACTTGTACTTTTGCATTGACTACTAATATTATTTTTTTATTAAAAGATAACATTTCAAAGAAGTATTTATTAGCAGATTGGTAATTATATATTTCGGAAACATTGATTTCGGTAACAATTAATTTACTAACATTTTTAATTTCGTTAAGCAGAACTTGTATTTGTTCTTTTTTGTTTTGCTGTGTTTCTTTTTTAAAGTAGCCTAATGCTACTAAAATTCCGATAAAAAAAACCAAAATATATTTTGCTATTTTTTTCATAAATTTTAAGTACAATTCATAAACTCAATCTAAAATTCAATTTTTTAGTTTGTAATTCTTAAAATATCACCACTTCTAATAACATTATAATTTCTTAGATTTTGACTAATATTTCCATTTTCGGCTACACCATCATCTAAAAGTTGAAAACGTTCTTCATCACAAGGACAAGTCATAAATAAACTACCAACAGTCATTCTCGAACAGTCTTGAAGGTCAAGATGCGGACAGGCCATTTCAAAAGCAATAAAATTGGTATCACTTCTTCTTATTATTAAAACACCTTTAAGACCTTGATTTAAAAATTGATCTTGACCGCCATTTGTATTTAGATTAATACCTTCTGATAAATTTAAATTAACGGTAAAATCAACTAGTTTATAAGGTAAAGTTTGATTATTATCTGTTGTATCTCCACATGAAATTAAACTTAAAAATAATATGGTGTAAAATAGGTACTTCATCTTTAAAAAGGATTAAAGTGTAAAAATAGAATAATTTTGTATCTTTGTGGTCTAATCTCAAACCAAATTAATTGGTGTTGGGATTTTTAGTTTTAATTATAGTGTAAACGGAAAAATTATGAGTAAAGTATCTTATTATACCAAAGAAGGCATGCAAGAGTTAAAAGATGAATTGGAGCAGTTAGAAACCATTGAAAGACCTAAAATAACTAAAGCAATAGCTACAGCAAGAGATAAGGGTGATTTAAGTGAAAATGCAGAATATCATGCAGCTAGAGAAGAGCAATCTTTATTAGAATTTAAAATTGCTAAATTAAAAAATGTAGTTGCTAATGCAAGAATTTTAGATGATTCTAATATGGATTTAACTAAAGTATTGGCTTTATCTAAAGTAAAAATAAAGAATGTTATGAATAATATGGAGTTTGAATATACTTTAGTTGCAGATGCTATGACCGATTTAAAAGCAGGAAAAATTTCTATTAATTCGCCAATTGGTAAAGGTTTATTAGGTAAAAAAGTAGGTGATCTTGCCGAAATTAATATTCCAGCAGGAATTATGAAGTTAGAAATTTTAAATATATCGAGATAATGTCCCTATTTACAAAAATAATTGCTGGTGAAATACCTTGTTACAAAATTGCAGAAAATGATCATTTTTTTGCTTTTTTAGATATTAATCCTAATGCAAAAGGGCATACATTAGTTGTGCCAAAAAAGGAAGTTAATAAATTATTTGATTTAGACAAAAAAACCTATCAAGAGTTAATGGCGTTTTCTAGAACAATAGCTATTGCTTTAGAAAAAGCAATTAAGTGTGAACGTATTGGCATGAGTGTTATTGGTTTAGAAGTGCCTCATGTACATGTACATTTAATACCTTTACAGTGTTTAGAAGATATTCAATTTTCTAAAAAAGTATCTTTTTCTAAAGATGAAATGAAAAATATTGCTAAAAGTATTACTGTTGCATTATAAAAATTTCTAAGTTTCTCTTTGTATCTTTGTGAAGTAAAAAGCGTTTATCAAAACATTTTTTTTGTAAATTTGAATTTCAAATAAATGATCACATGTCAAAATTTCACAAATTAAGAATTACTAAAATTAAAAGAGAAACGGTAGCGGCAGTTTCCATAACTTTTGATATTCCTAAAGAATTAAAACAATCGTTTCATTTTACAGCAGGTCAATATGTTACTTTAAAAATTATAATTGATGGTCATGAAATTAGAAGAGCATATTCTATTTGCTCTTCAACCAATAAAGATAAAATTACAGTTGCTATTAAAGCAATTAAAAATGGTACTTTTTCAGTTTTTGCAACTAAAAATTTAATTATTGGTCAAGAAATTGAAGTTGCAGAACCAGAGGGTAAGTTTTGTTTAGCAACCAATGAAGATAATGCTAAAAACTACATTGCTTTTGCTGCAGGAAGCGGAATTACACCAATAATGTCCATGATAAAAAGTGTACTAGAAAATGAGCCAAAAAGTAAATTTGTTTTAGTTTATGGAAATAAAAGTACTTTTGAAACTATTTTTTTTGATGAATTAAATGAATTATTAGATCGTTATAATAATTCATTTTTTATACAATATGTGTATAGTAAAGAACAACCGAAAAATGCCTTATTTGGGAGAATAGATACTGCAAATATTAATTATGTTGTAAATAAATATAAAAATTTAAACTTTAGTGACCTATTTATTTGTGGTCCAGAAACTATGATTGACACTGTAAAAGAAACATTAAGTGCTAAAAACTATCCAAACAAAAACATTCATTTTGAATTATTTACACCTAGTGAATCTAAAGCAGAGAATACACTAAATTTAGATGGAAATTCAAAAATTACTATTTTATTAGATGATCAAGAAACAACGTTTACGATGTCTCAAAAGAGCACTGTTTTAGAAGCTGTGTTAAAAGAAAAACTAGAGGCTCCATATTCTTGTCAAGGAGGTATTTGTAGTTCGTGTTTAGCAAAAGTAACTAAAGGAAATGCTGTAATGGATAAAAACACTATTTTAAGTGAAGAAGAAATTGCAGAAGGGTTGATTTTAACTTGCCAAGCACACCCAACAACTAATGAGATTGTAATTGATTATGACAATATTTAATTGTATATTTTTTAATTTAAATTATAAACAAATTAACTATATAATAACCTATAATATACTTATAAACAAATAGATAACGATGTTCATAAATATATAAATTAATAATATGAATATCCTTAATTTATTAGAAACGAAAAAGAGTTCGGTTATTTTTAATTTAGGTAATATTATTGATTAGGTTAATTTATTTTTAAATTTTATAAAAACAAAAAATGAATTTTTCTTATAACCTTTTTTAAACCCTTTTATACTTCACAAAATTTATTTGTATTTTTGATGCTGTTAAATACATTTAAAAAAATCAAATAATGAAAAAAATACAAATGGTTGACTTAATAGGTCAATATAAACACATTAAGCCTCAAATAAACAATGCCTTTACAAGTATTTTAGATACGGCATATTATATTGGAGGTCCAAAAGTAAAAGAGTTTCAAACAGATTTAGAAAAATATTTAGATATAAAACACGTAATTCCTTGTGCTAATGGCACTGACGCTTTACAAATTGCTATGATGGGTTTAGGCTTAAAACCTGGTGATGAAGTAATAACAGTTGATTTTACCTTTGCTGCAACTGTAGAAGTTATTGCCTTATTAAATTTAACGCCTGTTTTAGTTGATGTTGAAGAAGCGACTTTTAATATGGATATTGAGGCACTTAAAAAAGCGATTACACCTAGAACAAAAGCAATTGTACCAGTCCATTTATTTGGACAATGTGCTAATATGGAAGCCATTTTAACAATTGCTAAACAATACAATTTATTTGTTATCGAAGATAATGCACAAGCAATAGGCGCAGATTATACGTTTAGTAACGGTACAAAAAAGAAAGCAGGAACTATGGGCAACGTTGGTACAACTTCCTTTTTTCCGTCTAAAAATTTAGGCTGTTATGGCGATGGAGGTGCTATTTTTACTAATGATAATAATTTAGCACACATTATTAGAGGAATTGTAAATCACGGAATGTATAAACGTTATTATCACGATGTAGTTGGTGTAAATTCACGTTTAGATAGTTTACAAGCAGCGGTTTTACAAATAAAATTACCTTTATTAGATTCTTACTGCGAAGCAAGGCAAGAAGCTGCAAAATTTTATTCGGATGCTTTTGCAGATTGCCATAAAATAGAAATCCCAAAAATAAGCGATTTTACAACACATGTTTTTCACCAATATACTTTAAAAACAAATAATATAGATCGAAATGCTTTACATCAACATTTATTAGATAATGGAATACCAAATGCAATTTATTACCCTGTACCATTACATAGTCAAAAAGCATATACAAATACTCGTTATGATGAAAATGATTTTAAAGTAACTAATAAATTAATTCAAACGGTTATTTCATTACCAATGCATACGGAATTAAATAAGGAGCAACAACAATTTATTGTAGATACCGTTTTAAAATTTTGTAACTAAAAAATTGAATCAACATATGTTTTACTATAAATATAATTAAACAATGCCAAAAATTAGAGCTATTGGCATTACAATATTAATTTAAATGAAAAGAATACTAGTAACAGGAGGTTTAGGTTTTATTGGTTCACACACTGTTGTAGAGTTACAAAACGAAGGCTTTGAAGTAGTAATTATAGATAATTTGTCTAACACTACAATCGAGGTTCTTGATGGAATTACAGCAATCACTAATAAAAAACCTGTTTTTTTTCAAATAGATTTAAAAAATATATCTAAAGTTAAGAAATTTTTTAAAAATAATAAAATAGATGGTGTAATTCATTTTGCAGCTTCAAAAGCCGTAGGCGAAAGTGTAAATGAACCCCTAAAATATTATGAAAATAATATTACAACATTAGTTTATTTATTAAAAGAAATGCAAAAAAATAAAGTTAATAATTTAATTTTCAGTTCATCTTGTACCGTCTATGGACAAGCAGATGAATTGCCAATTACTGAAGAAACACCTATTAAACCAGCAGATTCACCTTATGGAAACACTAAACAAATAGGTGAAGAAATAATTACTGACACTACTAAAATAAGTGATTTGAATGCCATTGTGTTGCGTTATTTTAATCCGATTGGTGGTCACCAAAGTATCTTAATCGGTGAATTACCAATTGGTATTCCACAGAATTTAATTCCGTTTATTACGCAAACCGCAGCAGGGGTTCGAGAATGTTTATCCATTTTCGGAGATGATTATGAGACCCCTGACGGAACAGCAGTACGCGATTATATTCATGTTGTAGATCTTGCTAAAGCACACATTGTGGCTATGAAGCGCTTATTTACAAAAAATAATAAAGAAAAAATAGAATTTTTTAATATAGGTACTGGTAAAGGGAGTAGTGTTTTAACTGTTATTAATGCTTTTGAAAAAGTAAATAACCAAAAGTTAAATTATAAAATTGTGCCACGTAGAGTAGGAGATATTGCTTCTGCGTATGCAGATACAACCTTAGCAAATAATGAATTAGGTTGGAAAAGTAAATTAACACTTCAAGATGCTTTGCGTGCCGCTTGGTTGTGGCAAGAGAAGTAATAAGATTCTCTCAGTGAAACTCAATTATTTGAATCAAATGTACTTAAATCTTAAAACCAAAATAAAAAAAAATAAAATAAAAAGTATTATTTTACTTATTTTATTCGTTTGGTATTATTTTTCGTTACCTAAAATTTTATTTAAAAACCCAACAACAACAATTATCACTAGTAATAAGGATGTTTTATTAGGTGCAAAAATTGCAGATGATGGACAATGGCGATTTCCGCAACAAGATAGTATTCCACAAAAATTCAAAATGTGTATTATACAATTTGAAGATGCGTATTTTTATAAACACTTTGGGTTTAACCCTGTCTCTATTGTAAAAGCGTTTTCTCAAAATTTAAAATCTAATAGTATAAAACGAGGAGGAAGTACACTCACACAACAAGTTATTAGATTATCAAGAAACGGAACAAAAAGAACTTATTTTGAAAAAATAAAAGAGATTATTCTAGCAACTAGATTAGAATTTAGATATTCAAAAAATAAAATTTTATCCTTATATACAGAAAATGCTCCTTTTGGAGGAAATGTTGTTGGGTTAGAAGCAGCCTCATGGCGATATTTTGGCAGAAAAGCAAGTAATTTATCTTGGGCAGAAATGGCAACACTCGCTGTTCTACCAAATGCGCCAAGTTTAATTTATCCAGGAAAAAATAAAATTAGATTATTAAAAAAACGGAATAGATTACTTAAAAAATTATATACTAAACATATCATTGACAAACTAACTTATACCTTGGCAATTGTTGAAGAATTACCACAAAAACCGTATCAGTTACCACAAATTGCACCACACTTATTACAAAAAATTGCTAAAAAACACAAAGGAAAATCTATTAAAACTACTCTAGATTTACAATTACAAAATAGAGTAAACAATATTGTTAAAACACATTATAAGGAATTGCAGCAAAATGAAATTTATAATATTGCTGTCTTAGTTTTAGATGTAAAAACTAGAAAAGTATTGAGTTATGTAGGTAACTCACCTACTGATAAAGCACATCAAAAAGATGTTGATATTATAGATAAACCAAGAAGCACAGGTAGTATTTTAAAACCGTTTTTATTTGCTGCAATGTTAGATCAAGGTGATATTTTACCAAACACCTTAGTTGCAGATGTGCCTACTCAGATTGCCAATTATAACCCCGTAAACTTTAATCAAGAATATGATGGTGCTGTTTCTGTTAGCCGCGCTTTATCGCGCTCATTAAATGTTCCTGCTGTAATAATGTTGCAACAATTTGGATTAGACCGATTTTATCATTATTTAAAAAAATTAAATTTAAAAGACCTTAAATATAATGCTAATCACTATGGTTTATCCTTAATTCTTGGAGGAGCAGAGTCTAATCTTTGGGACATCTGTAAATCATATGCTTCTTTAAGTGCTACTTTAAATAATTATGATTTAAATCAAGCAAAATACTATATTAAAGAATTTGCTGAGCCTACTTTTTTAGCAAATAAAAAAATAGATTTTGGTAAAATAAGTACTGAAAAAACACTTTATGATGCAGGATCTATATTTTTAACTTATAAAGCATTAAAGGAGGTTAATAGACCCGAGGGTGAAGAGAATTGGCAATTTTTTGACAATTCAAAAGATATTGCTTGGAAAACAGGAACTAGTTTTGGCTTTCGAGATGCTTGGGCAGTTGGAACTACCAAAGATTATGTGGTTGGGGTTTGGGTTGGTAATGCTGATGGTGAAGGGCGACCAGGTTTGGTTGGTGTTCAATCAGCAGCACCCATTTTATTTGATGTATTTAATGAATTACCACAAAGCAAATGGTTTACACCACCTTTTGACGAATTAGTAAAAATATTAGTCTGTAGTAAAAGTGGACACAGAGCAACTAATTACTGTGAAAAAAAGGACAGTATGTTTGTACAAAGAATAGGTTTAAAAACAGAAGCTTGCCCTTACCATGTTTATATTCATTTAGATGAATTAGAAAAAAAACAAGTAAACGCTAGTTGTTATCCATTACATAAAATGAAGCATAAAAACTGGTTTGTTTTAGCGCCTTTAATGGAATATTATTACAAACAAAAAAACCCTGAATATAAAGTATTACCCAAATTTAATATTAATTGTTTAAATGAATCTGATAAACCAATGGCTTTTATTTATCCAAAGAAAAATAGCCGTATTTTTTTACCCAAAGATTTTAATGGTAAAACCAATGATTTAATTATACAATTAGCACATTCAACAGCAGACCTTAAAGTATTTTGGTATTTAAACGAAACTTTTATTGGTACAACTCAAAATTTTCATGAAATAGCAATACAGCCAAAAAAAGGAAAATATACTATTACCGCAGTTGATGAGTTAGGTGCTCAAATTATACGGTTTATTGAAATTAAAGAATAAGCTTAAAAGGTTTTCTTTTAAGCTACTGATTATTTTTTTAACTAAAAAATATACCGATTAGTATATTTTTTATATATTTGCAATATGAAACCAATAACAAAATCTGAAAAAACAAGCCGTTTTATAATTGAAAAAACGGCTCCTATTTTCAATAAAAACGGATATTCAGCAACAAGTATGTCCGACATTGTTAATGCAACTAAACTGACCAAAGGAGCCATTTATGGTAATTTCAAGAACAAAGAAGAAGTGGCTTTGGCATCGTTTGAATATAATATTCGTTTTATTATAACTAAAATTAAAAATATAGTTATAACTATCAATTCTCCTATTGCAAAGTTATATGCAATCACTAATTTTTATAGAAATCACTATACGCATATAGTACATTTTGGAGGATGTCCAATTTTAAATGTTGGCGTAGATGCAAACCATACAAACCCTAAATTATTTAAGCGGGTAAAAGAAGTTGTGATAAAAATACAAAATAATATTTCAACTATTATTAAAGAGGGGCAAGCGCAAAATGAAATTAAAAAAGAAGTAGATGCTTTGTTATATGGTTCACGGATATTTTCATTGATTGAAGGCGCCCTATTTACTTCCATAATACTAAAAGAGGAAAAATATTTATTAGATATGATGAATCATTTAGACCATATAATTAAAATTGAATTGCAAAATATAAGTGTTTAAAAAACGAATCAAAAAAAATACCAATTAGTATATTATGAAATCTATTCTAAAATTAACAGGATATTACCTAAATGTACTATCTTTTATTTTTCCGAAATATAGTGGCAAGAAAGCATTTAAAATATTTCAAGAAGTTAGGTTAAAAACGATAAAAAGGCGAGAGGAATCCTATTATTTAAAAGCAACAAAGTTTAGCGTTTCGCTAGAAGGCGAAGATTTGAAATGTTATGAGTTTGGTAGTGAAAACAAGAAAATAGTGTTTTTGATTCATGGGTGGCAAAGCAATGCAGGGAGTTTAACATTATTTGCCAATGAATTACTAAAGCAAAACTATAGGGTTATTGGTTTTGATTTACCAGGACATGGAACAAATAAAGAATCTCACACAAACTTATACGAGAGTAAAATTGCATTTGTCAAATTAATAAAATACATAAACCCACAAGAGTCATTTTCTATTATCAGTCATTCTTTTGGGTCGGGAGTTACAGCATACACATTGTCAAAATTAGAATATAAAGTAGATAAAATAGTATTTTTATCGAGTAATAATAAATTTATAGACATTTTTATAGATTATAAAAAAATGCTTGGTTTCAACGAACGTGTTTTTAATCAATTTAATAAATTAGTAGAAATGTATTTGGGAGAAAAAATAAATGAAGTGGTAACTTCTAAAAAATTAAAGCAAGCAAAGTTTCATAAATTATTGATAATTCATGATAAATATGATAAGGTAATTCCGTTTAAAAATGCTTTAGAAATACGTAATGAAATATCAAATGCTACATTGATTTCATTTGAAAAAATCGGACATTATAGAATGCTTTGGAATAGTGAAGTTGTGAAAGAAACAGTTAAATTTATACAAAAAAAATCATAAAATAAATTAATTTAGAATAAATTTATAGTTTACAAGGTTACTAATAATAGTTTATGGTTTAAGGTTTTACCCTCAGAACATAAACTTAATAAATAGTTTTTGTTAGTTTTTTAAAAAGAACCTATTAAGCTGAAAGAAAAATTTCGCCCTGGAGCAGAAATTCCTGAAGCAAATTCTTTATAGTGTTGATCAAAAATATTATCAATACCAAAAAGAAAATCCATATTTTTAGTAAGTGTATATTTTAAATCAAAGTTTAAAGTGCTCCATGCTGGGTTTCCTGTGCCTGTGTTTTCATCTTCATTAAAGTCAGGTGTTTGCTCAATATTATCAATACCCTCGATTAAATTATAGTCTTCAAACTTCTTTTTTGCATTAAACCGAAAGTTTAAACTAGCATCAAATTTACCTTTAGTGTAACCAAATTGAGCGTCAGCAAATAAAGGGGGTATTGATGATAAAGGGTCGCCTGTGTCATAAGCTCTACCTTTAGTGTAAGTAAGTGCCGTTTTACCATAAAGTTGTTCTGTAAAATTTGCTTTAAAGGTAAAAGTTCCGCCAACAATATATGCAGCACCTCCGTTTATATTGGCAATGATATCTCCTTCTTCGCCATCAAATAAAATGGTGGTATTGCCATTTAATTCAAAAGCTTCTCTAATAATATAGTTATCTAACAGCGTATAATATGTTGAAAATCCTATATGATATTTTTTATTTTTAAAATATTTTAAAATACCTATTTCTGCATTGTAAGCATATTCTGGTCTTAAGTTAATATTTGGTACTGTAACAAGCCCTCTTTTTTCTCGTACTTTACCAACATCATCTATATTTGGAGATCTAAATCCTGATGAAATCACACTATTTAATTGCCATTGTTTTGTTGGTTTAAAAACATAACCAACTGTTGTAGTTACGGCAGTATTATTTAAACTTATAGTACTATTTGGCAATACCACAAATGTTTCGTCTATCCATGTTGCATTTAATTGTGTATTTGTTAATCTAATACCTGTGTTTAGGGTCTCTTTTTTACTTAAATCTTGTCTATAATTAATATAAAAAGCAGTACTAGCATATGAACTCCCACCATCGGCATAACGAGTTTGAACGGTGAAATTTTCACCAAAACCAGTAATTTCATTTCCGCTTACTAGTAAAGTTCTTCCTTTTGAAACGGAGTTTACTTTATTATAAGTAAACTCGGTTCCGTAAGATAGCATACGGTTATTATTTTTAGCTAATGGTACTTCAAAATCTGCATTGATACTAAAGACAGCTACATTTTCATTTCTGTAAGTGCGTTTTAAACTACCAAAGCTTCGTTGAATTCTAGATTCTTTTACATCTTGATAAGCAACAGTTATTGTACCGTTTTGTACCCATTTTTTATTGGGGTATATTTTTAATTGTGAAGATATTAATAATCTTGTTTGTGGTCCGTAACGCCATTCGGCAAATTTTAAAGTGCCGTTTCTATACTCGGCTAATCTATCAAACCTGGGTATATCAGATGATTTACTATACTGAAAATTAATGTTTAAGTCGGTTTTTTCTGATAGCGGAATATAAAATTTTTGTAAGAAATCAAATTGGCTAAAACCTGCATTTTTTTGTTTTTCTGGGTCTTCATTAATAGCAGGGTTTTCATTATAAAAAGTTTCGCTATTATTAGAATATAAAGGTTGTAAACCCCAATTATCAAATCTATGAGATCGTTTTCTACCCATTTTTAAATCTCCAAAAGAACTGCGAGAGAAGCTGGTATAGGTTGCCCATTTTTTAAATTGCAATTCTACTGCAGCTTGTGAGGTAAATTCATTATTAACAGTACTATACCTTGTTAAAAAGGAAGGTGTACTATTAAACTGCTCACTTGTTTTTGGTTTTTTTGTTATATAATGAATAATTCCGCCTAAAGCATCTGAGCCATACATAACAGATGATGGTCCAAAAATAACTTCAGTGCGCTCTAACATATTTGGAGATACTGAAATGGAATTTTGCAAATGTCCTTTTCTATAAATTGCATTATTCATTCTAACGCCATCTACAACTAATAAAATTCTATTTGCTTCCATACCTCTAAGTACAGGGCTACCACCGCCAAACTGAGATTTTTGAACTTTAATTCCAGGTATTTCTGCTAACAAGTCTGCTGCTGTTTGTGCGCCTATTTTTTGGATTTCCGCTATACCAATAATGGCTATTTCTTGTGCAATTCTACTTCGTTTTACTTCGGTTTTACTTGCAGATATAAATACTTCTTCTAGCGTGTTTGATTTTGGTGTTAAAAAAATTATTTGTTTGTTTGATAACTCCTTTTTATAAATCTTAAAATCTAAATAGGAAGTGTGTTGAAAATATAATAATGCATCATTTTTAAAACTTGAAATATTTAAAACCCCATCAATATCTGATATATTTTGTTTTTCTTTTGTATTGTTAAAAACATGTACATTAGAGATTGGTTCGTTTGTAGATTTATCTAATAATGTTATATTTTGAGCAAATAACGCGTTAGATAGTACAAAAAACATTAAAAAAAATTTCAAAATTAATAGGTTTTTATTTAAAAACGGATTGCAACACCGCTAATGATTTAGGTCTTTTAAATGCTGGCAAATGTAAAGCAAAATAATCAATTAAAAACGTTAAAAATAAGTACCTTTTTTTTGCATTAAATTTCATTTTTAAAATAGTATCAAAATTTATACCAATTATTGATTTTAACAGTGTTAAATTTTCATCAAAAATAAAATTAGTTATTGGTTTGTTTTTTGTAAAAACACCTTGTTTTAAATCAAAAAAAGAAGTGTTTTCTGTATTGTTTTTAGGGTAAAACCCTAAGTGTTTTGTTAAATTTAATAAAAAAAGTAAATGAAAATTAGTTATTTCATTATGGCTATCTAACCAAATAAATGCTTTTTCTAAAAATTGAAATAATGTTATATTTTCTTCTTCCTCTTTCAATACATTAGTTAAAATTTCGGCTAAAAAAATAGCCATAGTACTTTTATAAATATTGGTATGTAAAGAATGAAATGGATGGTAAACTTGAAGTTCTTTGATATAGTTTAAATTTCCTTTGTTATTATGTTTTGCAACTATTTCTAATAAAGTAAAAATTTGAAAATGTGCTGGTTTTAATTTTCCTTTTTTAGTTGTTAATATTCCTTTTAATAAATAGGCTTTTATTCCTCTCTCGGTATAACATTTTACAATTAAACTTGAGTCTTGAAATTTAATAGTATTTAAAACGATTGCTTTGGTTAAAACTAACATTTGTTCTTGTTTTACGCAAAGGTCGCAAGTTTTTTTACAAAGGTTGCAAAGAAATTAACTTATTTAATTATCGCGATTTTAGTAATTGAAGTTTCACTTTTATCTGGTAAGGTTAATAAAACGATATATACTCCTGAAGCTACTTTTCTACCTGCTAGGTTTGTTTTATTCCAAATTACTTTTCCCCCCTTTATTTCTGAACCTTCAATTACATTGGTTTCATGTACTAAATAACCTGCACTATCTACTATTTTAACATTAGTTCCTCTTGGCAAATGTGTCCCATTTCTACCGTCAATAGTTATAAATTCGTTAGCACTTGTTGATGGGTTAGGGTACGCATAAGTTTCTCCTAAAGTATCACCAAATGGTGCAACATTATTATTAAAAACTACAATTCCTTTTGCAGTTGCAAAATAGACTTTACCTGTGGTATTGTCTACCCGTATTTTTAAAATATCATTAGATGGTAATGGTGAATTTGTTGTATTAAAAAGGTTTAGTGTTTCTCTACCGCTTGGGTTTGTACCTAAAACACCGCTTGATTTTGTACCAAACCATTTATTGTCTGCACCATCAATTGCAATGGTACTTATAGATTGTACGCCAAGTAGAGTCTCTGCTTGTTCTTCTCCTGTCCCTCCTTCTAATCGTATTAATATAGGGTTTGCTGTATAGGTTTCTGCTTCAAAAATTCCTCCTACTCCAGAAAACACAACTAAGCCTTTATCGGTACCTATCCAAATTCTATTATTTCTATCTGCAATAATTGCTTTTACTACATTAGTTGGTAACTTTCCCCTATCTGTTTGTGTTGTTAAACTTCTTTTAAGTTCTCCATTTTCATTAAAAACAATAGCGCCATAATCTCGCGTTGCTAACCATTTATTACCAATGTTATCTGTGCTTATTTCTCCAAGCCCTCTATCTGAACCTAAAACGGCTTCTTCAATATTAAAACTAGTCCAATTACCACTAGAATCATATTTTTTAATTTTATTATTAGTCCATGCATTTGCTATCCATAAATCACTTTGATTATCAAATACTGATCCTGTAACTAAAGTTAAGCCTGAACCTCCTGTCCATTCTTCTAAACCACTATTAAAAATATTAAATTTAGTTATAATCTCATCATCTACAACTTCAATCATTCCGTTTTTAAAAGAACTTAAAAAAACTCTATTTTCATGGTTTGGATCAATAGAGATATCTACTAGATCTACATATTCTACATCATTTATATAAGGTGTGTTTATCCAGTTTTCGCCGTTAAAGTGACTAAACCCTCTTCGTGTTCCAGTAAAGTTATAAGATGCATCATAAGCGCCATAAACAACCCAAAGATTATTGTCCTTTACTTCAATAGAAAAAGCATCATTAAACAGAGGTCCGTCTGGGTGAATTTCTTGATAAGTTGTTGTTTGTAATGGTTTTGTTAGGATTCCAAAAGTTGAAGTTGCTAAAAAAATAGTATTATCTTCTGTAAATGAATTGTGTAATTCAAAATCAAATGCTATAGTTGTAGTTGCCACTTCTATTTGTGTTAAATTTATATCGAAAATAAAAGCACTAGATAATGTTGTTATGTTTAAAAATGTATTAGTAGCATTTAAATTAATTATTGCACTTGAAAAATTAGTGCTATTTTGAAGTGTGTTTGGTGTTGGTATAGTATATAAAGTATTACTTCTGGTTGTATATAAATTAGCATTAAATTTTTTAATCGTATTAAAGTTGCCAACTAAGTTACCTTGAGGCTGTTGCCAATTATTAAAATCTATTAAAAAAGGATCATTAATAGCGGCAGAATAAATTCCGTTTTCTGTAGCGGCATAAATTCTATCCTCAAATATTTCTGTTTGATTTATAGTAACTGATGATGATGCTAGACCAATAAAATAAGTATCTCCAAATTCTAAATTTTCAATATTGTATTGTACAATTGCAAAAGGCGTTGATAAGTATAAGTTACTGCCCTCTTTTGAGATATGATTTATTTGCTTTGAACCAGAAATTGATAATCTTTCTATATCATCAGAAATAGTAATAGATCCGTTTTCATTAATTATTTCTACTAAACCATTTACATAACCAATAACTATTCTACTAAACTCAGCATCATAAAATAATGCAGATGTTGTTTCGCCAGATAAGCCGTGAACGGATGATATTTTTTGATTTGTAGTCGTATTTAAGTCATAAATAAAAACGGCATTATCAACAATTGCATAAATTTTATTCGCTGTTTTTACAAAATCTTTTACATTGTTATATGAATAAAAATCTTCCCAAGTATCACTATAATCAATTTGAGAATAGGTGTAAAAATTTAAGGTTACTAAAAAAAGAAGTACTATTTTTTTCATAAAAATCATTTATTGTGTTTACCTAACGCAATATTAAGTTATTTATTTTTATATAAACTCTAAATATCACTCTACATATTCCATAATTATTAAATTTGACTTTATCTTTTAAAGTAAAATTTTTATCAAACTTATGCGACCAAATAAAAGTGCTTTCGTCAAAAGTGTGATTTGTAATTTTTTTTGATGTATAGATTCATATTGAGGCTGACTATTTCGGCAAATCAACTTCTTTAGATTCATTATTAAAAAGAGCGCTTAAAATAATTATATTTTCCTTACTTTTTTAAGTTTTAGTACTACCATAGATTTGCTCCTTATTATAATAAAGTAAAATTAAAAAAAGATAATAAAACCTTTTTTTCAAATAAAACAACCCTAAAAATTTGCATATTACCTAAAAGCACCTATTTTTACAAAAACCAATAAGATGAGTATAAAAGCAACATTGCACATAGATGATAAAAAAAGAAATGTTTTATCTTATTACTACGACTTTTACCAACCAACAGACGCTAACAATCGCCCATCAGGCAAACCTATATTTCAAGGAGTACGCATCGTACTAGAAACCCAGCAAGACTTAAGTCTAGAAGAATGGGCAATAGCAG
>JAKISG010000008.1 GCA_021648755.1 Flavobacteriaceae bacterium
TCATATATTGCAAGGTTTATGCTACAATATACAAAAAACCTTGCAATTTAAAACAATAAAATAATGTTTTATTTCAACTTATATAACTGATTAATAAAATATTACACTGAAATTAAGGAGCGACTAACTACAGCAACTCCATCACCAATCATTCCTACTACTTTAGTATCAGTAACATCAGCTAGTTTTTGAGCAAAAGAATTTAATTTTCCTGTCCCAGAATTACAAGCTGAACTATCCATTATATAAGATTTAAAAATTACTGAATGACTATCTCCGTATTTCCTACTGTGTGTCATTGCTGTTTAAATTATTTAAAAAAAATAGATTGTAATGAATCTATTTTCTTTTCACTAAATGGTAAATTTTTAAGTTGTTCTAAATTATATTTTTTATTAAAAAGGTATAGATGTTTTTTATCAGATACTAAGCTAATATACTCTCCATCTTTAGTATTTATAGTAGTTTTTTTTAAAGAAATTGCATCTACATCTTGTACTTTAATTCCTTTCCAATACACATTTTTTGAATCTTTTATATAAAGAGAATCAACTATGTTTACTTTTTCTACATCTATATTTATTTCAAAAAACTGAGGGAATGTAACTGGAGAGTCCTGAAATACGTAGACTTTATTATTATCAGCATAAAAAATATCTGTTTGACTAAATCGTTTAAATGACTTTATATCTATAATGTCTTTTATATTTACTATAGAATCATTCAAAATCCCCATAACATCAATATATCCATAAGGCAATTTTTCACATTTACTTAACTTACCTCCTAAAGGGCTTTTTTGCATAACTTTCTTTCTTCTCAAATATATATTTGAGACAGAATCTTTATATAATAATCCTGAAACAATTTCTGAGTACAAAGATGAGTCATTCTTACATCGAATAGTATCAATTTTTTTATTTGGCTTATTGCCTAAAGCAATTTGTGTATGAACATTCTTTTTACAACCTATAAAAAATATAAGTATTAAAAAAATATAGATTACTGATTTTTTTTTATTTTCCATAAAAGTATGTTTTTAGCATATTTTGGCTTATTGCCCCAAAAAGTTTTTGATAAAGTTAAAAAAGTATCATCTATTTTATTAAAATCAAGATTTCTAGAGTTACCTTGGTCAACATAACCTTGATCTAAAATGCTAAATGTAGGATTATTTAAATTTGAAAAATTAATTAAAAGTAACATAACATGATATTCTCCATGCATAGAAAAATAATAAACATGATACCCTTTTCTATTATTAATATCTTTTTTAATAATATTTTTTAGACTAGTAATTAGTACAGAAGGAGCCTTAAATGAATTGTAATTATCTGTTCTAACTTCTTTAAAATTTTCTATATAACCAAGTGATTTAATCATTTTGGCTCTAGACCTTGAGCTTTCTAATCTTATTCCATTCCCTCCTTGAGCAATTAAATTAGGTTCTGTATAAAAATTGGTAGTATCATTTAATAATGCCCCTAGAGTTCTATCAGCACTATTAATACAATATCCATTTCCAACAACATTCCCCGTTTTATTAAATATTTGTGCTTTCTTGTTTTCTAATAAAAATTTTTTAATTTCTGATTTTCTAAAAACATCAGCATCAACTACATTAAAGCTAATCTTCAATCTCCCACAGTGTATATTTTTATATTTGTCTTTATTATAAAAATAGTTTTTATCATCATTGGCATAAAAGTCTAGGTAGAATTCTTTGCTTTCTTTGGCGGTCATTTCTATTTCTACTTCTATTTCTGAATTGTATTTTGTAAAAATTTTTGTATTGCTAATAATTTTAATTGCTGTATCTTCTATAGAGAGTTTAGGCTCTAAAAAACCATTATTATCTTGAAACCAACTAAGCCAACTGCCTTTGCCTTGTTTTACAGTAAAAGGTAGTTTTATTTTATTTTTTTGGGTAGTAAGTTGTAATATTTTAAATGTTTTTTTGTCTTTATCTAAATATTTAGATAATGCTGCATCTTCTTTGCTTTGTATTAGTTCTTCTCCTTCTATCACATACCTTTCTGGTTTCTTAAATCGTACTATTGGTAAAAATTCATCTAATTCTAGAGCTGGTGAGGTAACTATTACTCGGGTTTCCTACTTCGGTTATTGTTGGCATAATTACTTTTTTTTATGAGAGTTCATCTTTATTTGTGTTTTATTATGTCTAATTCTATATCAATTAAGGTATCACCAGTTACTTTATAATATTTAGTTTTACTTTTTAGATGCATATTTATTTTATTGGTAGTGAATTTAAGACTATCTGGGATTTTTTGCTTAAGTTCTTTCTTATTAAAAATATTTTTGCTGTAATTGTTTGAGTCAAAAATAATTATAGGATTTTTATCTATAAAAAAATAGCCAATAGGAGTGATTTTAGAAAATATTTGAGCGCTATCTATATTAGTCATAAAATTAATTAGATTGAAAGAAGCAAGGTGTGGTAATAATTTTATTGCTAAAATTGTGTCCATATTTTTTTGTTCAAAAAAAAGGTGATAAGAAGGGTATGAAATTTTATCATCAAATATCTCTAATTGATCTTTAATTGGAGTTTCTTTTATATAACTAATTAATACAGATTTAAATTTGCTATTTAATATTATTTTATCTTTTTTATTTAAACAAGTAGAAAAAATAAAAATAATTATTATAAAAGATATTTTTTTCATATTCTAAAATGTAAAATTTATAATGCTATGAATGTGTGGTTTAGCAGTTCTTTTACCTGCAACTTTTTTTCCTAATCTTATTTTTGTGGCTGTTTCAGTATCAGGAAAATATATTAAATAAGGTAAATTTTTACCATTTCTTTCTAAGTAACCAGTACCTACATCTAAATCTCCAAAAAGACTATCTAATCTATCATTAAGAGTTAATTCATTAGGATGAGAATGCACCATTCCTAACCATTTACTATTACTTCTATACCCTCTTAAACTTGGAGAAAGGTTGTTTAAAAAAAATGTTCCTATTTGATAATCAGGAGAATTAGGCATTATTTCATATTTATTAACAGACCATTCTACGTCTGAATTATCTGCCGCAAATTTAAAAAACTTAAACACAAGGCTTTTGTTTACAACTGTTGCAGTAGTTTCATTATGAGTTTGTTCAATATCATCTTGATTTAAATATGTATAACTAATCTTATTTTTTACCAAATCAGATATAAGCGTACTATCATTCTTTCCCTTTTTTTTAATTTGTATAAACTTACTTTTATCAATAGCGTCATTAGCATCAGTTGCATAAAGCCTATCATATTTTGCACCATTAATTTTATCAATTCTAGTTATATAACCTTTTTTATCTAATTTGTAATCTGTTTCTTCTTTTTCTGTGATTTCTTTTGCTTCTTCTTGATTATTTCTTACTATTGGTGTTGCTTTATTTGGGTATGTCGTTCGCCAATAAGCCTCATATTCTACGGTGCCTTCTTTTAGACCGCCACAGGTAATAAAGAGCGTTTCGGTCATTGGGGCGCTGCTTTTGTTTGTGAAGTTAACGTCCCATTTTACTAAATGCGCATCTATGAAGTAAACAATACGTGTTTTGCCTCCTAGGGTAATTGGGCTTAGGTGTAGTTCTAGTTGTTTTTTTTGGTTTGCTGCGGCTGCCCATTCTTCTAGACTTAAGTCTTGCTGGGTCTCTAGAACTATGCGTATTCCTTGAAATACGGGCTTGCCTGAAGGACGATTATTAGCGTCTGTTGGTTGGTAAAAGTCGTAGTAATAGTATAAAACGTTTAGTTTTTTATCGTCTATATGTAATGTTGCTTTTATACTCATCTTTGATTGGTTTTTAGTTTTTGTAAATTATAGTATATTTTTGGCTAACGTACAAATATACGATTTAATAGTAGTTTGAAAAAAATATTTTTATCTTTTTTTTAATTTCACCTTATTGTAAGTTGCAAATCTACGGTATTATTAAATCTATGATATTACTAAAACTTAAAAAGGGCATTTATTTAGTGGCAATAATTTCAATTATCTTGTCAGTTTTTAAAGATCTCAACTATAATTTTCAGTTGATAGCTAACATTATGTTCTGATGATATTTTTTTATCTGACACACAGTAAAATAAAATAATATAATATAGCATAATAGTTACAAAATATTTGTTTAAATTTTAAATTTACTTACATTTGCAAACTCAAATCAAAAGGTGTCGTGGCCGAGTGGTTAGGCAGCGGTCTGCAACACCGTTTACAGCGGTTCAAATCCGCTCGACACCTCTTTAGACCTTGTAAATTTATCATTTACAAGGTTTTTTTATAAAATATTTTAAGACCAAATTAACATAAGGTTAAGAAACTTTTTAGGATATTTGCGATTATTATTTTTAAAGATGACTATTTACCCTATTGAAACAGGAAATTTTAAATTAGATGGTGGCGCTATGTTTGGGGTTGTGCCCAAGTCATTATGGCAAAAAACAAATCCTGCGGACAGTAATAATTTAATAACTATGAGTATGCGTTGCATGCTAATTGAAGATCGTAATAAACTTATCTTAATTGATACTGGTTTAGGTAATAAACAGTCAGACAAGTTTTTTGGACATTATCATTTATTCGGAGATTTTACTTTAGATAAATCACTAGCAAAGTGCGGATTTCATAGAGATGACATTACTGATGTTTTCTTAACCCATCTTCACTTTGATCATTGTGGCGGAAGTATTCAGTTTAATAAAGATAAAACGAATTATGAGCCTGCGTTTAAAAACGCAAAATTTTGGACAAATAAAAATCATTGGCAATGGGCAATTAAACCAAATGCAAGAGAAAAAGCTTCTTTTTTAGAGGAAAATATAAACCCGATACAAAATAGTGGTCAATTAAATTATATTTCTTTAAATAACACTAACTATATCAAAAATTCTGAATTAGGGTTTGCTATTTTTTTAGCGGATGGGCATACCGAAAAACAAATGATTCCGCATATAAAATACAAAGGGAAAACAATTGTTTTTATGGCAGATTTATTGCCAACAGTAGGGCATATACCATTGCCTTATGTTATGGGGTACGACACAAGACCCTTATTAACATTAAACGAAAAAAAATTTTTTTTAGACAAAGCTGCTAATGAAGAATATTTACTATTTTTAGAACACGATGCATATAATGAATTATGTACTGTAAAGCATACTGAAAAAGGAGTACGATTAAACGAAACTTATAAATTTAACGAAATATTTAATTAATACAATAAAAATGAAATTTACAAAATTAGCCTTAGGCTTAGGAATTGCAATTACTATGGTAAGTTGTGGAGCAACAAAAACAAGTAAAACCACAAATACTGTTGCTTATAAAATGATATCAATAACAGATACAATTGTTGCCAAAAAAGGCGAAATGTCTAAAGAGGAAATTCAAAAATGGCCTCATATGGATATTTTAACCGATTCTGTACCAGGAATGAGTACAGCAAAAGCATATGATTTTATTAAAGATAAAAAAGGCCAAACTGTGATTGTTGGTATTATTGATTCTGGTGTAGATGTTAAGCATGAAGATTTAAAAGATGTTGTTTGGGTTAACCCAAAAGAAATTGCAGGTAATGGTAAAGATGATGATGGTAATGGTTATGTAGATGATATACATGGTTGGAACTTTTTAGGTGATATTGACAAAGAAGATTTAGAATATATACGTATTATTAAAAATCCATCAATAACCTCAAAAGAAGAATATGAAAGAGCAAAAGCATTTTTAGAAGGTAAAATTAAAAAGGCAACAGATGAAAAAATACGTTATGACGGAATGCTACAAGCAGTTACTACTGCTCACGAGGCATTTGTCAAGCATTTTGATAAAGACAGTTATACTAAAGAAGATGTTACTGCAATTAAAACAGAAGAGACTACACTTTTACAAAATATTGCTATTGCAACCCAAATGTATAGTTTTGGCTTACCCTCTTTAAAAGACGGTATAAAAGAATTAACAAAATTAGTTACTGGAGCAACTGAATTATTAAATGGTGACAATCTAAAGCATAATTACCGCAAAGTTTTAAATGATAACGAAGAAGATTTTTCTACAAAATATTATGGAGATAATAATGTAATAGGTAAGACAGATAAAGAATTGCATGGTACACATGTAGCAGGTATTGTTGCTGCAACTAGAAATAATGGTATTGGTATAAATGGAATTGCAACAAACGTTCAAATTATGACGGTAAGAGCAGTACCAGATGGTGATGAGTATGATAAAGATGTTGCTTTAGCAATACGTTATGCCGTAGATAATGGTGCTAAAGTAGTAAATATGAGTTTTGGAAAAGCCTATTCTCCACATTCAGATTGGGTTTATGATGCTATAAAATATGCTGCAAAGCACGATGTATTATTAGTAAAGGCAGCAGGTAATAACGGTGAGGATATTGATTTGCCAAGTTATTTACATTACCCAACAGATTCTCCAGAAATTGGGTCTAAAGAAATTACAGACAATGTTTTAACCGTTGGAGCAATTACACGTCATTATGATAAAGGTTTGGTTGCAAGTTTTTCAAATTACGGTAAAACAAGAGTAGATGTTTTTGCTCCAGGGCTAGAGATTTATTCTACCGTACCAAGTAATAAGTATTTGTCTATTCAAGGTACTTCTATGGCTTCACCAGCAGTTGCAGGTGTTGCTGCATTAGTTCGTTCTTATTACCCTAATTTAACGGCAAGTCAAGTAAAACATATTATTATGGAATCAGGCATATCTTATAATGCAGAAGTAGTTGTACCACATACAACAGACGAGATGAAACCATTTTCTGAAATGTCTGTAAACGGAAAAATCTTAAATGCCTATAACGCTTTAGTGATGGCAGAAAAAATGAGTAAAAAATGAGTAAAAAATAATTTTAAATAACTTTAAAGTTTAATTAAAAAAAACCGTTGCATTTGTAACGGTTTTTTTAATTTTAGTACCTCATACTTTAGCGTACCATAGCAGCACCAACACGAGTATAAATACCTTTGTCTAGTTTTTCACGCATCGCTTTAAAAGCAGTTATGGTTTCTTCAACATCTTGTAAGGTATGTGTTGCTGTTGGTATTAGTCTTAAAATCATTAATCCTTTAGGTATTACAGGATATATTACAATAGAACAAAAAATATGATGATTTTCACGTAAATCATGTACCAAAGCCATTGCTTCTGGCACTTCACCTTTTAAGAAAACTGGTGTTACACATGTATTGGTATTACCTATGTTAAATCCGTTTTCTTTTAGACCGCTTTGTAATGCATTTACGTTTTTCCAAAGCTTTTCTTTAAGTTCTGGCATAGTTCTAATCATATCCAAACGTTTTAAGGCTCCTTTTACCATTGGCATAGGTAATGATTTTGCAAACATTTGTGAACGCATATTGTATTGTAAATATTGAATTACATCTTTATCACCTGCAAAGAAAGCACCGATACCAGCCATAGATTTTGCAAAAGTGGCAAAATAGATATCAATACCATCTTGGCATTCTTGTTCAAAACCTGTACCTCTGCCATTTTTACCTAACGTGCCAAAACCATGCGCATCATCTATTAATACTCTAAAATTAAATTTTTTCTTTAAAGCAATGATTTCTTTTATTTTACCTTGTTCTCCGCGCATGCCAAAAACACCTTCTGAAATTACTAAGATTCCACCACCAGTTTCTTTGGCAATTTTTGTAGCACGTTCTAAGTTTAATTCTAAACTTTCTATATCATTATGTTTATAGGTAAATCGTTTACCATGATGTAAACGAACTCCGTCTACAATACAGGCATGAGAATCCATATCATAAACAATAACATCATTTTTAGTTACCAAAGCGTCAATGGCAGAAACCATACCTTGATAGCCAAAGTTTACTAAATAGGCTGCTTTTTTAGTTACAAATGCAGCACATTCTCTTTCTAATTGTTCGTGAAATTTTGTGTGGCCAGACATCATTCTTGCTCCCATTGGGTAAGCCATACCGTATTCCATTGCTGCTTCTCCATCTACTTTAATGACGTCAGGGTGATTGGCTAAACCTAAATAATCATTTATAGACCAAGTGATGACTTCTTTGCCGTTAAATTTCATACGGTTAGAAATCGGTCCTTCCAGTTTTGGAAATACATAATACCCTTCTGCTTTAGACGCCCACTTTCCTAATGGTCCTTTATCTTTTATAATTCTATCAAATAAATCTTTCATTTTATTCTTTTAATAGTCACAGATTTTTAAATCTGAGGTTAGGGCTAATAATTTATTAGCGAATGCAAAAGTAACACTATTTTAGAGAGAAATAAAATTATATTTTTAAATTCCAAACAACAAAAATCATATAATTTTTATCATTTTGTTGCTTGGTTTTTTTTATCACTTATTAAGTTTTATAATTTCGAATATTTTTAAAATAGTTCACAGTACAACATTAAGTAATATAGATTAAACTATTTCAAAAGTGTGAAAAAAAATAAGTTATGACTGCTTCAAAATTATTTAATTTTTTGTTGCTTCTTTTTCTGCGTCATTTTTCATCTTTTCGTTTGGTAAAATTACAATATTTACTCTTCTGTTTTTTGATCTACCTTCTTTAGTAGTGTTATCATATTTAGGTTGTGTTTCGCCATACCAATTTGTTGTAAGACGAGAAGTGCTAATATTTTTTTGTGTAAAATAATTTGTTACTGCATTAGCTCTATTTTTGGATAGTGCTAAGTTATAGGTGTCAGAACCGCTACTGTCTGTATGACCTATAATTAAAACATTGGTATCTACGTACTCTATTAAAATACCTGCTAATTGATTTAGAGTTTCTTCTGAAGCATCATTAATATTGTATTTGCTTGTATCAAAATAAACACCACTATTTTCATCAAAAGTAATGACAATACCGTCATCTATACGTTCTACAACGGCACCTGGAATTTCTTCTTCAATTTTTTGTGCTTGCTTATCCATTCTATTACCAATAAGCACTCCTGCAGTTCCTCCTACAACACCACCAATTACTGCACCTATGTCTCCTTTGCCACCCTTGCCAATATTATTTCCAAGTATTGCTCCAAGTATTGCGCCTCCAGCAGCTCCAATTACGGCTCCTTTTTGTTTGTTATTTGCATTTTTTGTTGCAGTACAACTAGATAAGTTAACCATAAGTGTCATTGCAAAAATGGCTAATCCTGTTTTTTTTAATATTGTTTTCATAAGTCTTAATTATTTTTTTAAAATTGATTTATTGATTATTAATTTATTTTTTTTGAAAAGTTTAAATGTATTGTAAACGGTTTGTCAGCAACTATAAGCGATTGTTTCCATTGCATAGTTTCATTAGATAATTGTGTTAATTTCATTCTAAAACCTCGGTTGTAGTCATCTGATTTATATTTTTCATCCGTTGGTTTTAATAAAAAGTCATACAAACCAGTTTCTGCATTAACTTCTTGAATATTGAATCTAAAATAGCGACTACCAGTTTTACAATCTGATTTGTTTATCGTATAATTACCTGTAAAATTATTTGACACAAAATGCCATGTACTACCTTCAAAACATTCTTTAGCAACGTCGTTTAGTAAGATGACATTGTATGTACCTGATTCGCTATAGGTTATTGTGTCTAATGACCAGTCTCCTTTAATTATTTTTTTAGACTCTCTCGTTACTTTTGTTGAGCCACAGGACAAAATAAAACTTGTTAAAATGGTCAATACTACTATTTTTTTCATATTTTATATGATTAATTATGTTAATAATGTATAAATGTACTAAAATATTTAGTAAAACCTAATAAATTTATACATTTTTAATAAATTTTTAAAATGCAACTAAATTTAATAAGGATTCTTTGATTCTATTCTTAGGAAGGTATTCTAACTCTAAATCCGTTGCAAACGGAATAGGTGTTTCTATACTGCCCAATCTCTTTACAGGTGCATCTAAATATTTAAAGCAATTCTCGGTAATTAATGCTGATAAATCAGATGCAATACCACCAAACAAAGTGTCTTCTTGAATGATAATTACTTTACCTGTTTTTTTGACGGAATTATATACTGTCTCAGTATCTAATGGCTGTAAAGTTCTCAAATCAATTACATCTGCAGCAATAAAATTACAATCTTCTAATTTTAAGACATCTAAAACCCAATGAATTCCTTGCCCATAACTTACGATTGTCAAATCATTACCTTCCTTTAAAAAAGTTGCCTTACCAAACGGAATGCTATAATAGTCTTTTGGTACTTCTTGATAAATTGAACGGTATAATGCTTTATGTTCAAAAAATAATACTGGATTTGTATCTTCTATTGCTGTTGCTAATAGACCTTTGGCATCATAAGGGAAAGCAGGATAAACTACTTTTAATCCTGGGGTTTTAGTAAACCATGCTTCGTTAGTTTGTGAATGAAAAGGACCTGCTCCAACTCCTGCTCCGCAAGGCATTCTCAATACAACATCTGCATTTTGTTGCCACCTATAATATGATTTTGCCAATAAGTTTATTACTGGGTTAAATCCTGAAGTTATAAAATCAGAAAATTGCAATTCAACGATAGCTTTATAGCCTTTAATTGATAGGCCATAAGCTGCTTCTATAATAGTTGATTCACAAATTGGTGTATTTCTTACTCGATCTTTTCCGAATTGTTCTAAAAAGCCATCTGTAATTTTAAAAACACCACCGTATGCAGCAATATCTTGCCCCATAATTATTGTATTTTCATGACGTTCCATAGCTTGCCTAAGTCCTTGAGAAATAGCATCTACAAATCTAATATTATTATTTTTATTTTCGGGTTTACGATGTTGTATATCGACATTTTTATATACATCATTTAACTCTAAAGTTACTGTAGATTTTATTTTAGGCTCTTTGAAAGTAAGTTGTAGGTTTGTATTGATTTCGGTATTAATTTCTGTTTTGTATTTAAAAACTAATGCTTCGGTTAAAATGTTTTCACTTTTAAGGAAGGCTTCGTAATTTTCTATAGGGTCTTTTTTACTCCAAGTCTCTAATAGTTCTTTTGGCACATATTTAGTTCCACTTGCCTCTTCATGACCGCGCATTCTAAAGGTTTTAAAGACTATTAAAATTGGTCTTGGGTCTTTGCGAACGCTCTTTGCTAATTTATCGACAGTTTCGTACACTTCTAAAATATTATTGCCATCTAGAGTATGACTTTCCATACCGTAGCCTATACCTTTGTCTGAAATATTTTGATTTTTCATTTGTTCAGAACTTGGTGTTGAAAGTCCATAACCGTTATGCTCTATACAAAATAATACGGGTAAATTCCATACAGAAGCTACATTTAGTGCTTCGTGAAAATCGCCTTCACTTGTACCTCCTTCTCCTGAAAAAACTACAGTAACTTGCTTATTTTTTTGTAATAAATTACCTAAAGCAATACCATTAGCCACACCTAACTGTGGTCCTAAATGCGAAATCATACCTATAATTTTGTATGCATTTGTTCCAAAATGAAATGAACGGTCTCTACCTTTTGTAAATCCATTTGCTTTACCTTGCCATTGTGAAAACAATTTATCTAAGGGTATATTTTTAGTTGTAAACACTCCTAAATTTCGATGCATTGGTAAGATATATTCTTCTTGATTTAAGGCACTTGTTACGCCAACCGAAATTGCTTCTTGCCCAATACCTGAAAACCATTTTGAAATTTTACCTTGGCGTAGTAGAATTAGCATTTTTTCCTCAATTAATCGAGGTTTGAGCATTGCTCGATATAATTCTAATAATTTTTTATGGGATAAATTCTTTACTGAATAGTTCATTTGCTTTTGCAACTTAATATTGTTTTTAGATTTCAAATATAAGATCAATCTCTTTCAAAATACTTTTTTACTGAAGGTTTAGCGGTATTTTTAGATTTATCTAAAAAAATATGCATTTTTCAATTTTTAAGCAAATTCAAAAGTACAGAAAAGTTTTAACAATTAAATTGAAAAATTTAATTTTTTAAAATGACCTAAATATTAAAATATTCAAACTACTATATAACGAGTCAATATTGTTTATACCTAAATAATTTCATAAAAAAACTTCCGATGATAATTAAACCATCAGAAGTCTCCAAATAATTATAAATTTAGATATACTTTAAATATTCTTAATATAAGTATTTTAAAGCAATAATATCATTGCTGTTAAACTCACCATCGGTACTATTACTAAAACAAGCTAACATTTGTGATGTTGGGTCGTAACCTGTTGGTGTGCCAGGAATATGAATTGCGCCTACACCTGCAGAACCTTCATTGGTATTTTGACCACAACTTTGACGACTAAACCAGTCTGTATGACGAAGACCAATAGAGTGTCCTATTTCATGACCAATTATATGTTCTGCAACATTATTACTTAAGTTATCGAGACCATAAACTTGAATGAACTTATTTGGATTTCCTCCTGAAGGAAAGCCAGCACTACCACCAGAGCCTGATTCATTAGAATTGTGATAAACAACGATGTCTTTAGGTTGATAGTTAGTACCAAAAGTCAAGTTAAATCTTATGTCTAGATTTTGTCTGTTGTAGTTATTTACAGCCCATTCTAAACCTGTTCTTTCTCTAAGAGTTAGTCCAAAATTATCGTTACCATTATAGCCTATGATGTCAAGGGTTCTAACACCTCCAGAAGTACTTACTAAATTACTTGTGCTATATTGTTTAGGGCCTTCTTCGTTACTATCATTTATTTGCATTTCTTCAATTTGCTTTCTTGTAAATAAAATATCACCTTCGACTTTAAACATTTCTTGTGTAGTGCCGTCTGGTAATAGAAAATCAACTAATTCAAGATTATCTGTGTTAAAGTACATTTCTTGTAATTTGGCAGAAATTTCTGGATACAATGAAGATGAAGTATCTTCGGTTTCTAAACTGTCTTCATTTTGACAGGAAACAAATACAAGTACTGTTGCAACTATTACAGTTGCGAAAAATTTAATTTTTTTCATGATATTTAAATTAGGTTAATATATTAATAAAAAATTTCTATAAAAGAACAAACAAATTCTAAAGAAATTCTAAAGAAATTTTTTAGTTCGTTTTAAATTTTGGATTTTAAATAAAAAGACTACTTGCTAAAAGACTGAATACTAAAAAAATACCAGATAAATTTTGAATTTTGAGTGAATTATTTTTTAGATTAAACAAATGCACTTTTTAAATATTTTTTTACATTTTTATCAATGCGTTGTAAAATATTATTAGTTTTTCCTTTTCTAAATAGTTTACCTGTAATTTGTTCATAAAGTTCAATATATCTATTTGATATTTCTAGTATTTTTTTAGAATTCATTTCTGGAATTTTTTGACCATATTTTCCTTGAAAACCTTCAGAAATTAACCATTGTCGAACAAATTCTTTAGATAATTGTTTTTGTTTTTTGTTATTATCTTGTTTTTCTTGGTAGCTAGCGGCATAAAAATAACGAGAAGAGTCAGGTGTGTGAATTTCATCAATTAAAATAATTTTCCCGTTGCTGTTTTTCCCGAATTCATATTTAGTATCTACTAGAATTAGACCTCTTTTGGCTGCGATTTCACAGCCTCTTTTAAATAGTGCTCTAGTATAATTTTCTAATTGTAAATAATCCTTTTCTGAAACAATACCTTGTGCTAAAATAGCTTCTTTAGAGATGTCTTCATCATGTTTGCCGTTTGGAGCTTTTGTAGTTGGTGTAAGAATGGGGTGAGGAAATTTATCGTTTTCTTTCATTCCGTTTGGCATAGTAACACCACAAATTTTTCTTTTTCCTAACAGATATTCACGTGCTGCATGACCAGATAAGTAGCCCCTAATGACCATTTCTACTTTAAAAGGTGTGCATAGATAGCCAACGGAAACATTTGGGTCAGGTGTTGCAAGTAGCCAATTGGGTACAATATCTTTAGTATCTTGCATCATTTGATAGGCAATTTGATTTAAAATTTGCCCTTTAAACGGAATTTGTTTTGGTAAAACGACATCAAAAGCAGATAGACGGTCTGTTGCAATCATAACTAATAATTCATTATTAATTGCATACACTTCACGAACCTTGCCTCGATAAACAGATTTTTGGTTTTTGAAATTAAAATTAGTTTTGTTTATTGTATCCATTATTTTGATTTGGTCTTTTTTTAAATTTTAAAAGACTAACTATTTTCAATACCCTTATATGCCTTAATTATTTTACCCACTAATTTATGTCTTACTACGTCTTTCTCATCTAAATAAACCATACCAATACCTTTAATATCTTTAAGTGCTAGTAGAGCTTCTTTTAAACCTGAAACCTGTTTTCTTGGTAAGTCAATTTGCCCAGGGTCGCCAGTAATAATAAACTTAGCATTTTTACCCATTCTAGTTAAAAACATTTTCATTTGGTTGTGTGTTGTATTTTGGGCTTCGTCTAAAATTACGAAAGCATTATCTAAAGTACGACCTCTCATAAATGCTAATGGTGCAATTTGAAAGACGCCTTTTTCTAGATACGATTCTAATTTTTCAGAGGGTATCATATCTCTTAAAGCATCGTACAAAGGTTGCATATAAGGGTCTAGTTTTTCTTTAAAATCTCCAGGTAGAAAGCCTAAATTTTCTCCTGCTTCAACGGCAGGTCTAGTCAGTATAATACGACGAACAGATTTTTTTTTTAATGCTTGTACAGCAATTGCAACGGCCGTATATGTTTTACCAGTTCCTGCCGGACCAACGGCAAAAAGCATATCATTTTTTTGCATTAAATCCACCATCTTTTGTTGGTTGGGACTTTGAGCTTGTATGCGTTTTCCACCAATACCATGTACTAAAACTTTGGTGTTTATTTCTGTACTCTTACTAGATGTTAATATTTGATGAATACTGTTTTCATCTAATTTATTAAATTTTTCAAAATACTGAAGTAACATTTTTAGGTGCTTTTCAAATTCAATTAATTGTAGGTCATCGCCGTAAATTTTTAAGACATTACCTCTTGCTACAAGTTTTAATTTTGGAAAATGTTTTTTTATTTGTGCAATGTTACAGTTTCTAGTTCCAAAAAATTCGCTTGGATTCACTTCTGTAATTTTTATAATTTTTTCGTTCAACGGCAGTTATTAAGATTAAATCGTATAAATTTGTAATATCAAAAATACTAATTTTTAGATTAAAATAAATTGATTATTTGTTAAATTTTTAATAGATTTGTTAACTCTTTTAAGAATAAATGATGCCAATTATAACGCTTACATCTGATTTTGGAACAAAAGACTATTTTATAGGTGCTATAAAAGGTCATATCTATACTGAATTGCCAGAGGCTAAGATAGTTGATATTTCTCATAAAATTTCACCATTTAGTATTAATGAAACGGCATATATTATTAAAAATGCATATTATCATTTTCCGAAAGGGAGCATTCATGTTCTAGCGGTAGATGCTGAGTATAGTACAGAGAATAAACCTATTGCTATGTTGTTAGATGGTCATTATTTTATTTGCGCAAATAATGGTGTAATGTCTTTAATAACTGCAAATTTTAATCCTGAAAAAGTAATAGAAATCAACATCTCTAATACTAAAAATACTTATTTCTTATTTAATTTTATAAATGCGGCATGTCATTTGGCTCGTGGCGGTAAATTAAACCTTATCGGAAAAAATTTGAGCACTATTAAAACAATACAAGAATTAAAACCATTTGTAAATCTTGAGAAAAATAAGATAATAGGTAATATTCTTTATATCGATAATTTTGGAAATGCAATTAGTAATATTGATAAAAAAATATTTGACGCTATAGGTAAAGGAAGAAATTTTGAAATTAAAACTAGACATTATACCTTTACTAAAATTTATAAAAAATATAATGACATTGTAGATTTTAAAATACCTGAAAATCAACGACGAAACGACGGTAAACGTTTATTGCTATTTAATAGCGATAATTATTTAGAAGTAGCCGTGTATAGAAGTAATCTAGAATCAGTTGGTGGGGCTTCAACACTTTTGAGTTTAAAATATCGAGACACTTTAACCGTGAATTTTTTAAAAAAAAAATAAAGTTTTATTCAAGAAAATAAAATACTTTTGTAAAAGTAAATAGATTGAAAAAGAATAACCTTATGAAGTTTAATAAATAAAACGTATATTATGTCAATGTATGAAATAGAATCTTTAGTGGAAGATAGTATTAGAACTATATCCAAATCTAAGAACAGTAACCTAAATAAGAGATTAATTATTTGGAATCTATATAATAATGTACAAGACAATTTTGATTGCTCATTTACAAATTTTAGAGTGATGCCAATCTTGTTAAAAAATGCTTATACGTATGTCATAAATATTGAAGAGCATCCAGATTATAAACTTTACAAAACCTATTTCGAAGGTTTAAAAAATGTAGACTTTGAATTTATAAATAAAAATCCTACAGAAGAATGGAATCGTGAAACAAACCCTAGTACATGTTACTATGGAGAAAATAAAATATTTTTTGATTATGGTTCTTTTTTATGGAAAAAAAATATTAAAAAAGAAGAACTAGAACCTAAAAACCTTGATGTATTTGAAATTGCATTAACATTAGTGAAAGAGGCAGAAAAACAAAAAGATATTGATTTAATTTATCAATGGTATGGTTTTGTAATTAATTTTTATGATTGGTTTTCAGAAAATAGAGACTTCAAAGTTCTAAAAGAAATGTACTTTATTGAAATGAAACAAATATTTTTAAGCAATTATGATAGTAAAAATATACCCGAACATCACAAAAACCTTCATATTCATAATCAAGATGAATTGAAAAAAATCTCTTATTATTTTAAAGAAAAATTACTAGAAATAATGAAATGGTTCATTAAATAAGAAGTTCCTCTATCGTTACTTATAACGATTAGAAAGTTCATTCTTTTAGTTCTAAAATCATTTCTACACTATCCTAAAAAATGATCAACTATTTTTGATTGCCCTAAAAACTAATATTAGTTACTACTTCTAACCCATAACCAACTAAACCAACACGTTTATTTGGTTTGTTTGTTATTAACTTTAGTTTACTTATCTTTAATTGATGTAGTATTTGGGCTCCAATACCAAAATCTTTTTCATCTAATTTTACTTTAGGTACTTTGTTTGTGTCTTCTTGTTGCGCATCTTTAATTAATGACAATCTATTAATTAAATTAAAAGACTGGTTCTCTTGATTAATAAACACAACTGCACCTTTACCTTCCTTATTTATCATCTTAAATATTTTAGAAAATTGATTGTCTGGCTTGTTAGTAAGCAACCTTATAATATCATTATTAATCAATGTAGAGTTTACACGAACTAAAATGGATTCATCATTTTTCCAATTGCCTTTTGTCAATGCAATATGTACTTGATTATTGGTTGTTTGTTTAAATGCTCTTAATCTAAACTCTCCAAAACGAGTTTGCATAATAAAATCGTCTACTTTTTCAATCAACGAATCGTGTTGCATTCTATAAGCAACTAGTTTTTCAATAGATATAATTTTTAAATCAAATTTTTTAGCAACTATCATTAAATCAGGTAACCTTGCCATTGTTCCATCTTTTTTTAAAATTTCTACTAAAATTCCGACAGGTTTTAAACCTGCTAATCTAGCTAAGTCAATTGAGGCTTCTGTATGACCTGTTCTACGTAAAACACCGCCTTCTTTTGCAATTAACGGAAAGATATGTCCTGGTTTGCCAAAGTCTTCTGGTTTTATAGTATCATTTGTTAAAGCCTTAATTGTTTTTGAACGATCTTGAGCTGAAATTCCTGTTGTACAACCGCTACCAATTAAGTCTATAGATACCGTAAACTGGGTATTGTGTAAAACTGTATTTTTATTTACCATTAAGGGTAAATCTAGATTTTCACTTTTTGATTTTGTTATTGGGGCGCAAATTAAACCTCTACCATGAGTTGCCATAAAATTAATCATCTCTGGTGTTACTAATTCTGCTGCTGCAATAAAATCTCCTTCGTTTTCACGATCTTCATCATCTACAACAATAATTAATTTACCATTTTTAATAGCTTCTATTGCTTCTTCTACGGTGTTTAAGTTTATTTGCATAGTTTATTATTTAATTACTCGATATATCTGGTATAGATTCTTTTTTTCTCACAAATAGTTTTGCAAAGTTAAGTGCTATTTTTCCTAAATCTATTCCGACCTTATCGTTTATTGCCTTGTACATTAAAAATAAACCAAAAGGAAACATTATTATTGTGGACAACCAACCTCCTAAAAAAGGGGATATTTTACCTGACTCTGCCATTCCTTTGGCCAAGACCCCTATAAAGAAATAAATTACAAAGATTATTATTGCAGTTATCATTGGCACTCCAAAACCTCCTTTTCTTATTAATGAGCCCAATGGTGCGCCAACTAAAAATAGCACCAAACAAGCAAAAGAAAAAGCAATTCTTTTATGGTATTCTATTTTATAATTATTTAATTGTCGTTTTTTCCAACTAAAATTTTTATGTAACCCTTTATATAAATTACCAATCTGTGTAACTTCTCTTTTTGTGTTTTGTAAAATTTTTAATTTATTTTTAGAATTAAAATTAGCTAAAATATTTGATTTATATACTGACAAGTCTATGGTGTCTTTAACTAACCCTTTTGCCTTTACTCTTTGATAATATCGCTTTGTATTGTTTATTATGTTATCTTTATGCGGTTTCTCTAACTTATCTACTTTATCAATTAATTGATTTAAACTCATCATTTCATAATGTTGGTCTGTTTTTTTATCGTCAATTTTATCTAGTTTAGATATGTCAAAATTAATTTGATGTTCTTTAAAGCTAGATTTAACAGAAGGCATTTTATCATTATTTAATGTTAGTGTTTTTTCATTAATATCTTCTACGTAATATCCATTTTTTAGTACAAGTGTCATATATTTACTACCTGGAGTTGTAGTAATTTCACCATATTTAGCGGTAATAACTTTATTATTATATTTTTTTGACCTTAGGTCATAAATTAAAACATCTTTTAATAAATTATTTTCTACTCCATATTTTTCAGAAAATTTAATACTAAAATCTGGTATATCTGAATTAAAAGACCCTGCAATTAAAGCCATTGCGGGTCTTTTTTTTTTAATATTTCTAACTAAGTTCTTACTTTCATAGGTTGCATAAGGAAAAACATAATTTAGAAATAAAAAATTTAATGTACTTAAAATCAGCATCAAGATAATTAAGGGTCTTAACATTCTGTATAATGAGACTCCTGATGATTTAATTGCTGCAAACTCATAGTTTTCTGATAAATTTCCTAAAGCCATGATAGAAGATAATAAAATACCAATAGACAAAGCTGTTGGCAAAACCATTAAAGTTGTGTAATTTAAAAATTTTAGTATTATAGAAACACCTAAACCTCTACCTGCAATCTTATCAAATTGCTGCCATAAAATTTGCATTACTAGCACAAAAAGAACCACTAAAAAAGTGGCAAAAAAAGGTAGTAAAAAACTTTTAATTATATATTTGTCTAGTATTTTCAAAAAATTTCTTAATAGTATGCAATACTTTTTGCAAATTTTATTTTTTATGCTTTTTAAAAAAACAAAAGTACGGTAAAATAAGGTTAATTAAAAGTTAAACTATTTGTAATAAAATTTGTATAAAAAAGAGTCTTGTTTCGGTAAATAACTAATCTAGACAACATCTTTTCTATTGGTTTTAAGTTTTTTTCTAGGCTTTAAAAACTTCAATCTGTTTTTAAAGTTCATTAATCATATATCCTTTAGCCTCATATTTACTTTTATCAAATTTAAAAAGTTTAGCTGACAATTCTAAATTAGATTTAAAGTTGGTAATTATCAAGGTATAATTTGTGCCATTTTTTCCTTTTTGAATTATTTTTTGAATATGTTTTGTTTTACTATCTATACCTAAAAGTACATATTTGAATTCAGATTCACTATCTATTGGCGACAGTTTTACGTATTGTAATTCTCTGCCATTTAAATTCTCTGTTTTGTCTAATTCAAAGGCATAGCCTTGTTCGTAAAAAGAAAAGAATTGTGCTGGTGTAAAAATATCTTCGTCAGGGTCTGTAATATTAACCTCTTCGTCTTCTGGGTTTATAGTATATACTTTTTTACCATCAAAAATAGTGGTCACTCCTAATAAATTAACAACATATAAATTACCTTTTAAAGAAGTGTTCCCTTTAGTTATTTGATGTACATTTTCGGCATTGTTATCTAAACTACTACTAAATTCTATATATAAACTTTCATAACTTTTAATTTTTGTTGATACTTCATCTAATATTTTTTTTGCCTCTAAAGCGTCTTGTGCAAAAGTTATTATTCCTAAAAACAAGGTTACTAATACTATATATTTTTTCATTTTATTGATTTTAATTTTTTATGATTGTTACTTTTATTTTTAATTATAATAATTCATTTTTTAATAGTTTGTCTAGTTCTAAAATATCTTGAATTAAAACTTCTCTCGCTTTACTTCCTTGAAATGGACCTACAATTCCCGCTGCCTCTAATTGATCTATTAATCTACCTGCGCGGTTATATCCTAATTTTAATTTTCTCTGTAATAAAGATGCAGATCCTTGTTGTGCATTTACAATTACATGAGCTGCTTCTTCAAATAATTTATCTCTATCTTTTATATCTATATCAATACTTGTGCCACTTTCTTCACCTAGATATTCTGGTAATAAATAAGCACTATTATATCCTTTTTGAGAACCTATAAACTCTGTTAATCTATCTACTTCTGGTGTATCTATAAAAGCACATTGAATTCTAATTAAATCGTTGCCTGTTGACACTAACATGTCCCCTTTACCAACTAATTGATCAGCACCACTTGCGTCTAAAATAGTTCTAGAGTCTATTTTAGAAGTAACTCTAAATGCAACTCTTGTAGGAAAGTTTGCTTTAATTATACCTGTTATTACGTTAACTGAGGGTCTTTGTGTAGCAACAATTAAATGAATACCTATAGCTCTTGCTAATTGTGCTAAACGTGCGATTGGAGTCTCTACTTCTTTACCTGCGGTCATCATTAAGTCTGCAAATTCATCGATTACTAGGATTATATATGGTAAAAATCGATGTCCATTTTCAGGGTTTAATTTACGTGCTTTAAACTTTGTATTGTATTCTTTTATATTTCTAACAAAGGCATTTTTTAATAAGTTGTAGCGGTCATCCATTTCAATACAAAGTGAATTTAGTGTATTTACTACTTTAGAGGTATCTGTAATAATCGCTTCTTCAGCATCTGGTAATTTTGCCAAATAATGACGTTCAATTTTATTAAATAGTGTTAATTCTACTTTTTTAGGATCAATTAAAACAAACTTAACTTCTGCAGGGTGTTTTTTGTATAATAATGAAGTTAAGACAGCATTTAAGCCAACCGATTTACCTTGACCTGTTGCTCCAGCCATTAATAAGTGTGGCATTTTTGCTAAATCAGCAACATAAGTTTCGTTAGAAATAGTTTTGCCAAAAGCAATAGGTAACTCCATATTTGCATTTTGAAATTTAACCGATGCTATTGCAGAACGCATAGAAACAATGGTCGATTTTTTATTTGGCACTTCAATGCCTATAGTGCCTTTTCCTGGCATTGGTGCAATAATACGAATACCAAGTGCCGCTAAAGACAAAGCAATATCGTCTTCTAAATTTTTAATTTTAGAAATTCGTATTCCTGCATCAGGAATTATTTCGTACAAAGTAATTGTTGGTCCGACAGTTGCTGCAATACTCTTAATACCTATTTTATAATCGTTTAAGGTAGTTACAATTTTATTTTTATTTGCCTCTAACTCTGCTTTATTTATAGTAATCCCTTCTTTTCCATAGTCTTTTAATAAATCTAAAGTTGGGTATTTAAAGTTTGATAGTTCTAAAGTTGGGTCAAATTCACCAAAATCTTCTACTAGTTTATTGCTTAAATTTTCGGTTAGATTTTCTTCTTTAAGAACTGGTTCTACTTCAATTTCTAGTTCTTTATTTTCTAATTCATTAACATTTAAAATAAGCTCTTTTTCTGAGTCAATTGTTGATGTGTTTTTAATAGTTGGTTGTAAGTTCTCTACACTTAACTCAAATTTAGATTTTTCAGTTTCTAAATACCCATTTACATCTAAATCAATTTTAGCGTTAGTTTCTTCTTTATTTATAGTTGTATTAATTTTTTTTAGGTTGTCTTTCTTTGCTAAAATGTTATTTATTTTTTTTGGTTTCCATTTTAATTTAAAGATTAAATATAATAATACGGATAATATTAGTAAGAGAATTACACCTATTCTACCGATATAATCTTGTAAAAAATCGTTTATCTCAAAACCAAAAATTCCTGCTAGATGTGTATCTTCATTTGTTAATAAAGCAATTAATATGGAAGTAAAGATCATTAATAAAATAGACCAAAAAGCAATTTTCCGTACTTTTTTTAACGGAATAGCGATAATTAAATAAATGCCTGTTATAAAAATTAATATCGGAATTATAAATGCGCTTACACCAAACCCTTTATATATAAAAAAATGACTTACCGCACTTCCTATTTTACTTAATCCGTTTTTAGTAGTTGTAGTTCTTGTTGTAAATTCTATTAACTGGCTCTGATCTTGATGCCAATATGAAAAAAAAGAAACAAAAGCACTTAGTAAAAAAATGGCTAATAGTACAAAAAAAACACCAAACCCTAAATGGGTTTGCTGATTTTTGAAAAAAGAAACATGCTTATTTTCTTTTTTTATTTTGATTATTTTTTTCTTTTTTACCATTCTTTTTTTTGGTCTTTTGAGTTTTCTTTTTTTAATTAATTTACATCAAAAACATTTATATAAATTTAGGTACATAAATAGTTAAACCTATTATTATTGCTATTATTGTTGCAAATGTTGCTGCACCAGCAGAAATATCTTTTATAAAACCGATACGTTCGTGATAATCTTTATGTACAAAATCGCATAGTTTTTCAATGCCAGTATTTAAAGATTCAGCTACTAAAACTAAGCCAATAGCTAGTAGTTGAAACATCCATTCTATAGCAGAAATTTGCATTACAAAACCAAGTATTATAACGGCAATACCGAAACCAAATTGCACCATAATACTATGTTCGGTAGTCACTAATAAATAAGCACCTTTAAAAGCAAATTTTAGACTTTTAATTCTGCCTTTTATAAAACTATCGCTAGGATCTTTCATCTCTAAAATTTTGTTTCAAAAATACAAATTTATATTTATGATGCTTATATAAATAGAATATTTATAGAAACTAATCTAAGAGTACAAAATTTAGAAAAATTAAAATCAAAAATTAAGGCTTAAATTTTTGATATTTTTTTACAGAGTAAAATAATTTCATTATATTTGCAATAGAAGTCAAAAAAAGCATTAAAAAAAACGCGTATTTTTGTTCAAAAATTTAGCAGCGCCTTAATTTTTTAGATAAATTTTATGCCCATTATTTATTAAATTAGTTAAGGTTGCTGTTTTTTAAAAACAAGCACTATATTTTATAATTTTTTTATCCTTTTGGGTAATTAAATTTAATATTTTACGACCATAAGCAAGTATAAATGCGTCTTTATTTTCGTGCTTTTCTGTAGTTTTTTTGTACCTATAGTATCTAAAGGGTAGTTAAATTTTTTTGATTTTTTATTTTTAGTATTATCCAAACTAAAAAGAACTAATTTAGTTTTTTATAAATTATTTTTGTAATTTGCATCCTTTCAATAAAACCAAATTTTTATGACTAAAATTACTCGTACTTTTGATTTTTTAGATTATCAACTAAAGAATAAACCAATCAAAAATGCTTTGACTACAAAATATAACGGTAAATGGGTATCAACATCTACCCAAGAATTTATAAAAAAAGCAAATCAAATAAGTAGAGGTCTTTTAAGATTAGGTATTAAGCCTAATTCTAAAATTGCTGTAATTTCTAGTTCAAATAGAACAGAATGGAATATTTTAGACATGGGTATTTTACAAATTGGCGCTCAAAATGTGCCTATATATCCAACCATTTCTTCAGATGATTATTTATATATTTTTAACCACTCTGAAGTTACCCATTGTTTTTTATCAGACATAACACTATACGAAAAAGCAAATAGTATAAAATCACAAGTAAAATCATTAAAAGAAATATATTCTTTTGAGGATATTAAAGGTTGTAAGAATTGGGATGAGGTATTAAAATTAGGTGAAGATGATAGTAATCAAAAAGAAGTAGAAAAATTAAAAAAAGAAGTAAAAACAACAGATTTAGCAACTATTATTTATACCTCTGGCACTACAGGGAGGCCTAAAGGGGTTATGCTCTCACATAAAAACATAGTTAGTAACGTCATAGCAAGTATTAAAAGATTACCTGAGTTTGATAAAAATTCTAAAGTATTAAGTTTTTTACCAGTTTGTCACGTTTTTGAAAGAATGTTGCTATATTTATATATTTATAATAGTTCATCTATCTACTTTGCAGAATCTATTGAAAAATTAAAGGATAACCTTACCGAAGTAAAACCTGTTTTTATGAGTGTAGTACCTAGGCTTTTAGAAAAAATTTACGACGGTATTATTGCTAAAGGTTCTGAATTAAAAGGAATTAAAAAAATACTTTTCTTTTGGGCAGTAAAAATGGGATTAAAATATAAGCCCTATGAAGAGAATGGTTGGTTTTACGAAAAGAAATTAAGTTTAGCTCAGAAATTAATTTTTAGCAAATGGAAAGCAGCATTAGGAGGTAATTTACAAACAATGGTTTCAGGAAGTGCAGCACTTCAACCAAGGCTAACCAGGATTTTTACTGCAGCAGGAATGCCCGTAATGGAAGGTTACGGTTTAACCGAAACCTCACCAGTAGTAACTGTAAATCAATATGAAAATCATTACTTTAGAATTGGCTCAGTTGGTAAAGCAATAGCGCATGTTGAAATTAAAATTGCTACAGATGGTGAAATTTTAGTCAAAGGTCCAAATGTAATGATGGGCTATTATAAAGATCCTAAAAAAACTGCTGAAGTCATGACTGGTGAATACTTTCATACAGGTGATAAAGGTAGAATTGACAAAGATGGATTTTTAAAAATAACAGGTAGAAAAAAAGAAATTTTTAAAACATCTGGCGGTAAATATATCTCTCCAGTTTTATTAGAAAATGAGTTAAAACAATCGCCGTTTATTGAGCAATTAGTAGTTCTTGGCGAAGGACAAAAAATGGCTACTGCAATTATTCAATTAAATTTTGATTTTGTTAAAGATTGGTCTAGCCAAGAAGGTATTATCTGGGGCAATACAAATGAAGAGTTAATTAGTAACACAGAAATAATAGCAAAAATTCAAGAAGAAATTAATGAAAAAAATAAAAAATTTGGTAAATGGGAGACCATAAAACTATTTGAATTGACTCCAGAGGTTTGGTCTGTTGAAAATAATTTACTAACACCTACTTTTAAGACTAAAAGAAATGAGATTCATAAAAAATATGCTCATCTATATGACAAATTATATAAAAATTAATTTTTACTAAATAATATTTAATTTATTAATTTATCTTTGCTTTTTTACGATAAATAACTTATGATTAATAGACCAGAACCTTTAGATAAAGAAAAACATGTAGCCAATACAAAATCTATCATGTGTAAAACAGATACAGATGGCCATATTGAATATGCAAATGAATATTTTGTAGAATTAGCAGGTTATGATGAAGGAGAAATTATGGGTGAAAGTTTAGATATCATTAGCCACCCAGAAACACCAAAACTGATATCTAAATATATTTGGGAGCAGATTAATAAAAAACATAAAGTTTATGCTATAATTAAATACCTTTCAAAATCTGGGCATTTTTATTGGTTGCAACTAAAGTTTGATTATAAAGTTAGTGAGGTAACTAGAGAAGTAATAAATATTTATCTTTATGCATCAGTACCATCTAGAAATGCAATTTTAGAACTAGAAAAATTTTATAAAAAATTGACTAAAATTGAAACTGAATCTAATCTAGAAATTGCAAAAAAATATTTTAATGGTTATCTAGAAAATTCAAATTTAACTTACGATAGTTTTATAGAAAAATATTTACAAACATAAATAATAATAATAATAAGCATTATAAAGGGGATAATGACTACAATAAAAAGACTTTTTGACATACCAAATTTTCAACTAAAAAATTATAACCTATCTGTTGCATTTGTAACAAAATACCATGGTGAATGGCAAGCAATTTCTTCTAAAGATTATGTTGAAAAAGCAAATAATTTAAGTAAATCTTTATTAGAATTAGGTATTCAAATAAATGATAAAATTGCTATAATTACCAATAGAACAAGAACAGAATGGCATATAACTGATATTGGTTTAATGCAAATTGGTGCTCAAAGTGTACCTATTTATGACTCTACCAGTGCAAATGAAATGGAATATATTTTCAATCATGCAGAAATTAAATACTGTTTTGTTGCAACCGAAGAAATATTTATTAAAATAAATAACCTTAAAGATAAAATACCTACTTTAAAAGAAATAATATCTTTTGATATAATTAAACAATGTAACTCTCTTAATAATTTATTAATTATTGGTAAAGGATTAAATAATTTAAATGATGTAGAACTAATAAAAAATAAAATTAAGGAAGATGATTTAGCAACCATTATTTACACTTCTGGAACAACCGATAAGCCAAAGGGTGTAATGTTGAGTCATAAAAATGTAATTAGCAATGTGTTAGCATGTACCTCAATGCTGCCAATTATAGAAGAAAAAACCCTTAAATCCTTAAGTTTTTTACCAGTTAGCCATATTTTTGAAAGAATGATGCTATATTTATATCAATATACTGGAGCCTCTATTTATTTTGCAGAGAGCATAGATACTATTTCAGCAGATTTAAATGTAGTAAAACCACATATAATAACAGCTGTGCCTAGACTTATTGAAAAAATACACGACGGTATTCTTGCCAAAGGAAACCAATTAAGTGGTATTAAAAAAAGACTTTTTAATTGGGCTATAGAATTAGGATATGCCTATAAGCCTGATGGAAAAAACGGTAGTAAATACGAACGGAACCTTAAAAGAGCTAGAAAATTAATTTTCAGTAAATGGAAAGCAGCTCTAGGTGGTAATATCAAAGTTATTTTTTGTGGTAGTTCAAAATTACAACCAAAATTGGCAAGAATTTTCTGTGCTGCTGAATTATATTTGATGGATGGTTACGGGCTTACAGAAACTTCACCAGTAATTTCGGCTAATGCAGTTAGTAAAGGAATGAATAAAATAGGTAGTATCGGAAAGCCTATTAGTAACGTTGCCATAAAAATTGCAGCAGATGGTGAAATATTAATAAAAGGACCTGGGGTTATGCAAGGTTACTATAAAAATTCAGAAAAAACTAAACAGACTATTAAGCATGATTACCTTTACACAGGTGATTTGGGAAAATTAGATGATGAAGGTTTTTTATATATAACTGGTAGAAAAAAAGAGATTTTTAAAACATCTGGCGGAAAATATATAAGCCCATCAAAGATAGAAATTGCATTAAAAAAATCTATTCTAATTGAACAGGCTGTTGTTATTGGTGAAGGTGAAAAAATGCCTGCAGTAATAATTCAACCTAATTTTGAGTGGTTCATAAATAAATATCCAAATTTAAACAATATTGAACTTATTAAAAATAATGAAGCAATAAACTTAATTCAAAAAGAAATAGATTTAGTAAATCACTCTTTAGGTCAATGGGAAAAAATTAAAAATTTTGAATTAACTCCAGATGAATGGTCAGTAGCTGCAGGTCATTTAACACCAACATTAAAAGTAAAAAAAGATATTATTAAAACTAAATATTATATTTTATATAATAAAATTTACAGACCTTTTCAAGAATAAAATTTACTAACCTTTATTTAATCTATTGCTTGAGATATTTTAGTTCGTAATTGTCTTTTATAATCGTCTTCTAGCCATTTTACATAATTTTTCGTATTTTTAATTATGCAGTAAGAATATTGTTTAACTCTATGTGTAATGTCATCGTTTAGTAACTTCATTAAAGTTAACGCATCATAAACATCTTCACTATTTTCTATACATATTTGTACATGTTGATTTATTGAGTTATCTAATACTGTTTTAGATTTTAAACCATTACTGGTAACTAAATCATATTCTTTTTTAATATTAAATGCAACAGACTTAGACTTTTTAAATTGGACTCTTACCTCATCTGGCATTTGATAAGTAAAATTGCGCTCTAAATCCTCATCATTCGCTAAGTTTTCTAAAAAATAGTTTGGTGACCTAAATATTTGTTGCCAATTTATATTTGCTGTCCATGGTCCAAATCTTGCAATATTATTACCTAAGTCTATTAACTTAAAAGTTTTTTTATTACTTAGAACTCTAGACCCCCTACCAATCATCTGAAAATAGAGTGCTAAAGACTTCGTTGCACGATTCATAATAATTGTTTCAATAGTTGGCTCATCAAAACCAGTAGTTAGAATACCAACAGAAGTCAAAATTGCACCAGGTGTTTCTTTAAACCAAGTTAAAATTTCTTTCCGCTCCTGCTTAGCAACGGTACTATCTAAATTACGTACTTTATAACCTGCTTCTTTAAACGTTTCATATACATACCAAGAAGTTCTAATACCATTATTAAAAATTAATGTTTTAGTCTCTTTTGCACATTGTTCGTAAGCATTTAATAACTTACTTTGCATTAATTGATTTACATATAATTCTTCAGATGATTTAACTGTATAATCACCATTCATACCTACTCTTAAAGCTGTTAAGCCTACATTATAAGTATGAGGGATCGCTGCAGATAAAAAACCCGCTTCTATCAAAGATGGTATTGATTCACCAACTAAAAGTTCATGATAAATATCTTTTAGAGGCGTTTCAATATTAGAACTTAAAGGTGTTGCTGTTACTCCTAGAATAAAACAGGATTCAAAATATTTAAATAATTTTCTAAACGAGTTGTAATGTGCTTCATCAATAATTATAAGACCTATATTACTTAATTCAATTTTTTCTTCTTTAAGTCTATTATTTAAGGTCTCAACCATTGCTACAAAACACATGTAATCATCTTGATCAGGTAACTCTTTAACTTGACTATTTATTACTTTATTAGGTACTTTAAACTCAGTTAACATTGCAGAGGTTTGCTTATATAGTTCAACTCTGTGTGTTAATATGATAACCTTTTTATTTGTTTTTTTAATAAACTTTCTTGCAATCTCTGAAAATATGACTGTTTTCCCGCCACCAGTAGGTAGTTGATATAGCAGATTATAATAACCTGGCAATTCATCAATCTTTTTAAGAATAGACTCAATAGCATTTTTTTGATAATTATATAATGTCTTACTCTCTAATTTCAAATGTGTGTCACTCATCTAATAATTATTTTTTGCTATTAAATATTTTGCAAAAATACACACTTTTATAGGTAATTATTCTATAATTAGCACAAAATATTTTAAATTTACAATAATTAACTTCTAAGGTGACTATTTTGAGGATTAGGGAAAAAGAAGTTTTCTATCAATACTAGGTAGTTTATTGCATTTGGGCCTTCCATAAATAATAAATCTAAAATACTTAAATTTTCAATAAACTCGTATTTATTAGAAAATACTTGTGTGTATTTAGGGAAGTTGCAGTTAGTTTCTTTTTTTGAGTTTACCAAGTAACGAAAATCATTTACGACCTCTTTTTTATAAAAATTATTCTTTTCATAATTTTTTTTAAGAGGTAATAAGCGACAAACAATTTCAAATATCTTAATATTTAAATCGATTAAATAAGTTTCTTTTTTATTAAAAATTGTTTTTAAATCATCTATATAATATTCAAAAAATGGCGAAGAACGGTAAGCTGTATTTAAAGATTTTAAATGTAATTTTTGCCAGTTTTCAATATAATCAATTTTAATTTCTTTAGTTTTTTGTTTGCCTGAAATTTTTTGAACAGGTATGTTTAGTAATTGTTTGCCGTTTGCTCCTAAGATATAACACCTATTTCTGTAAGTTTGTTTTTGAAAATTGTCTTCAATTTCAAAAATTAACTTTTCTACTTGTAACATTTTTGCTGTCTGAAAAATGGTTGAGAAATAAGTTGGGTGAAAAATTGAAAATTCTGTATTCTGATTTTTATATTTTGAATTATTCATTCTTTTTTTTCTTTCCGACAAAATTCGTATATCCAAAATAAAGTAGTAGTGCGCCAAAAAAGTAGAGTAGGTACGATTTAGGTTTGCCACTAAAGCCAACGGTTGTAAAAAATCTTTCCCATCTTGGGTTCTTAATACCGTCAAAACTCATCCAAATAAGTACTGGCTTACCAACGACATGATCAAACGGTGTGAAACCCCAATACCTTGCATCTAATGAATTTTGTCTATTGTCTCCCATCATCCAATAATAGTCTTGTTTAAATGTGTAGTCTGTAACTTGTTTGCCGTTAATAAAAAATTCATTACCATTTTCTGCAAAACTAATACCTTCATAATGCATTAATAAATTTCTATAAAGCGGCATTGTCTCTTCATTTAATTTAATAGTCACTCCTTTTTTAGGAATATATAATGGCCCAAAATTGTCAATTGACCAAGGGTATTTTGAGTCGTGCGGAAAAATATCTTTACTATATTTCCCTTTTTCTCTAAATTCTTGTGTTAAACTTACTACGTCAGGGTTATTTTTAACTCTTATTGCAGTTTCTTTATCTAAGTTAATAAATACCTCTCTCTGCTGATTTTGTCTATATTCTTTAATTTTATAAGTGTCAATAATTGACTTGTAATTACCTGATTTTGATTTAACTTTATAAAAATATTGTGGTTTACATCGGTCTGGCATTTTTGAAAGTTTACCATCAATAAATATTTCACCATCTCTTATTTCAAAAGTATCTCCTGCAATTGCTAAACAACGTTTTACATAATTGGTTTTTTTATCAATTGGCTTATAAGTAAATTTACCTGAATTGTCATTCCACATCCATTTTAAAGTATCGGCTGGCCAGTTAAAAACAACAATATCATTTCGTTTTATTTTTTGAAATCCTGGTATTCTTGCATAAGGTAATTTCAATAATTTGTTTTTTAAATAAGAGCCTCTTCCTGTAAAAGGTATGGAATCATGTACCATTGGTAAAGCTATAGGTGTCATAGGTACTCTTGCACCATAATGAAACTTACTTACAAATAAAAAATCGCCAACTAATAATGATTTTTCTAAAGATGATGTTGGTATGGTGTATGGTCGCATAAAATAAGTGTGAACTAAAGTTGCTGCGACAATAGCAAATAAAATAGCATTAGTCCAAGAAGATACATTCTTTAATATTTTATCATTATCTCTACCTACATATTTTGTTTCTGATTTAAAATTTAGATAAGCAATAAATATACCTAAAGTAAGTATGGTAAATAAAGTAAATCTTTTTTTCCGATAGTTAAAAACATGTAAAAATTCATATATAATTGCAATAATTACAATGTTACCTACTACTGGTATGAATATTAAAATTATCCACCACCATGGTCGCTCAATAATTTTAATTACTATATAATAATTATAAATTGGGACGAAAGCCTCCCATTGTTTTCTGCCTGCTTTTATAAATAATTTACTGAATAGTAATGCGCCAATTACGAAGGATATTAATAATGTGATTCCGAATATTTGTATGTAATTCATATTGTATTTTTCTTAATCGCAAAGGTCGCTAAGTTTTCGCAAAACTTGCAATGCATTTCATTTTTTCTTTATTTACTTAAACAAAACATCTTTCATTGTAAAAATACCTTCTTTATTTATTAGCCATTCCGCTGCAATAATTGCCCCTAATGCAAAGCCTTCTCTGCTTCTTGCTGTATGTTTAATTTCTATTTCATCTATTTTTGAGGTGTATTTTACACAGTGAGTTCCATGAATTTTATCGATACGGTTTGCTATAATTGGTAGTTCATCATCATTGTTTGTTACACCTAGAACCCATTTCTGCATATTATAATTTTTTAAAATTGGTTTTGCCAATGAAATTGCTGTGCCGCTTGGTACATCTAATTTTTGTGTATGATGAATTTCTTCAATTGCAACATTGTAACCTTTATGGTCTTTCATTAATTTTGCCAATTTAGCATTTAATTCAAAAAATAAATTTACACCTAAACTAAAATTAGATGCATAGATAAAACTTCCATTTTTCTTTTTACAAAAGGCAATTATTTCATCGTATTTTTCTAACCAACCTGTTGTTCCAGAAATGATAGGTGTCTTGTTACTTAAACAGGTATAAATATTATTAAATGCTTTATGAGGTGTGCTAAAATCTATAGCAACATCTACATTTTCTAAATTGAAAATATCGGAGTTTCGATTAGTTTTAAGCACTATTTTATGTCCTTTTTGTAAAGCAATTTTTTCTATTGCTCTGCCCATTTTTCCGTAACCTAATAATGCAATATTCATTTTAAATTAAAATTTAAAAGTTAATGCAACACCATAATTTATTGAATTAATTGGTGAAACAAACAGGTTTGGCGTAAATGACAAGTTAGAATTTAATTTTTTATCGGGTAAGTGTGCATCTACATTTGCTTCTAGAATATTTAAAATATACAAACCAACTGAAATAAATAGAGCCAAATCTCTGTCTTTTTTAAATCTATTTATTGCTCTTTCTAAGGCATCTATATCTAAACTTTCAAACTCATGTGGTTTACCTTGTAGTTCTAATTTTAAAGCATCAAAAACGCGATTGTAATTATCATTATTTATTTTATAAAAATATAATGAACTTCCTAAAGCACCATAAATAAGAGGGATTTTCCAATATTTTTTGTTGTAGGCTTGTCCTAGTCCTGGCAAAATAGTGGAATAGAATGCTGCTTTTGCTGGTGCTAACGGGTTTACAAAATAGTCATCATTTGGGGTGTAATTTTTAACTTTTAAACGTGTGCTTGGTAAAGTATCCTTTTTTTGTTGTGCAAATATATTCGCAAAACAAAATAAAAGAAATATTAAAACACCAAACACTTTAGACATTTATTGTAATAATTTTTTAATTCGATTAAAATCTTCTTCTGAATGAAACGGAATTTCAATTTTTCCTTTATGGTTTCCAGATATTTTTACAGAAACTTTATGTCCAAAAAATTCCCTAAAACTTTTTGTAGCCTTAGTTATATAGGCAGGAGTTTCTTTATTTGCTTTTAGCTTTCTAGGCTTTGGGTTTTTAAGTTGCTTAACTAATTGTTCGGTCTGTCTTACCGATAATTTTTCCGAAATTATTTTTTCATAAATAGCTAATTGCTCTTCTTGATTTTCTATACTAATTAATGCTCTACCATGCCCCATACTTAAAAAACCATCGCGCATACCAGTTTGTATAATTGGGTCTAATTTTAATAAACGTAAAAAATTAGCTATGGAGGGTCTACTCTTACTAACTCTTTGAGCCATTTGCTCTTGTGTTAATTTAACTTCATCTATTAAACGTTGGTATGAAAGCGCAATTTCTATGGGGTCTAAATTTTGTCTTTGTAAATTTTCAACCAAAGCCATTTCGAGCATTTCTTGGTCATTTGCCAAACGAATATAAGCAGGTATTTTTGTATTGCCTATTAGTTTTGAAGCTCTAAAACGTCGTTCTCCTGATACTATTTGAAATGAATTTCCTTCTAATTTACGAACAGTAATTGGTTGAATGATTCCTAATTCTTTTATAGAATTTGCCAATTCACGCAAGGCTTCTTCGTTAAAAAATGATCTTGGTTGATATGGATTAACAATAATAGCATCAATATCAATTTCAACAATATTACCAATTAATTTAGCGGCATTTTTATCTTGTACTGAAAGAATATCATCGTTCGTGTTTTTTAATAGCGCAGATAAGCCTCTACCTAAAACTTGTTTTTTAATTGCTTTAGCCATTATTCATTTTTTTTTAAAATTTCATGTGCCAAGTTAATATAATTGACTGAACCTTTACTAGTTGCGTCATAAGCAATAATACTTTCACCATAACTTGGTGCTTCACCTAATTTAATATTGCGCTGAATTATCGTTTTAAATACCATATTGTCAAAATGTTTTTTGACTTCGGCAACAACTTGGTTTGATAATCGCAACCTAGAATCATACATTGTTAATAAAAGTCCTTCGATTGCTAATTCTTTATTATGTATTTTTTGAATGCTTGTAATGGTATTTAATAATTTGCCTAAACCTTCTAATGCATAATATTCACACTGAATTGGTATAATTACAGAGTCTGCAGCAGTTAACGCATTTAATGTTATTAACCCTAAAGATGGCGCACAATCTATAATGATATAGTCATAATCTTTTTTTACTTCTTCTAATGCCTTTTTAAGCATATATTCCCTATTTGGTTTGTCTACTAACTCTAGTTCTATCGCAACTAAATCTATATGGGCAGGTATAATATCTACATTTGGCGAGTTCGCTTTTACAATTGCTTTTTTGGCAGTTATGGTGTGTTCTAAAACTTGGTAAGTTCCAAGTTCAACAGCCTCAACATCAATCCCTAGACCAGAAGATGCATTTGCTTGTGGGTCGGCATCTATCAATAAAATTTTCTTTTCTAAAACCCCTAAAGCAGCAGCAAGATTTACTGTTGTTGTTGTTTTACCAACACCTCCTTTTTGGTTTGCAATTGCAATTATTTTACTCATTAATTTTAATTTTTTTAGTTGTAAATTAGGTGTTATAAGAGATTTATTTAGACAAAAAATGAATAAACAAAACTACAAATAAACTAAATAAAATCTATAAATAAACAATAACTATTTCTTTTTAGATTTAATCATCTGCGTTAACATATCCCACATTCCTTCTGGTATATCTGAAAGCATATTCATTTGTCCTGCACCTTTTAACCATTCGCCACCATCAATAGTGATTACTTCTCCGTTGACATAAGCTGAGAAATCAGATATTAAATAAGCAGCTAAATTTGCCAACTCTTGATGTTCGCCTACCCTGCCAACAGGCACTTTTTTCTTCATATCAAATTTTTCTTTCAAATCTCCAGGCAGCAGTCTGTCCCAAGCGCCTTTGGTAGGGAATGGTCCTGGAGCAATAGCGTTAAAACGGATTTTGTATTTTGCCCATTCTACCGCTAATGATCTTGTCATTGCCAAAACGCCTGCCTTTGCCGTTGCGCTTGGCACTACGTAAGCAGAGCCTGTCCAAGCATATGTTGTAACTATATTTAAAACGGTTGCTTTTTCTTGCTTTGTAGAAATCCAATGCTTACCAAAAGCAAGTGTGCAATTTTTTGTTCCTTTTAGAACAATATCGATTATAGTATCAAAGGCATTTGCCGATAGTCTTTCTGTTGGGCTTATAAAATTACCTGCGGCATTGTTTAATAGACCATCTACTTTTCCAAAAGTATCTATTGTTGCTTTTAACATAGCCTCAACTTCATTATAATGTCTAATATCACATTGTACTGGTAAAACAGTTCCTCCTGTTTGTTCTTCTAATTCGATTTTAGCTTTTTCTAATTTCTCCATATTTCTTGAAGAAATCACAACCTTTGCTCCTAACTCTAAAAAATACTTGGTCATTGCCTTGCCTAGACCACTACCACCACCAGTTACAACGATTACTTGACCGTCTAAACTACCTTCTTTTAACATTGGTTTTGTATAATTCATACTATATATATTATTTTGGTAAAAGTAAGAGATTTAGTTGAGAATTCTAATATTTCTAGTTAAATAATTACTAACTTTTTAAATAACCTTAAATCCGTAAGTATTTGTAGCAAGAAGTTAAAACGTGTGTTAGTATTGGTGTTTGAGACTCGTAAATATAGCTATTTTCTTTTCCCGTTTTAAAATATTCATTTTCTATTTTTACATACAATGCTTTCGGTAAATTAATTATTAAACGGCTTGGTTTAGTCTTGGTTTAGTAATTAGGACATAAATTTGTGCTAGTATAAAATTTAAAGCAGTATATTAAAGGCTATTCTAAAAAAAATGTAACTTGCACCTCAATTTATTTTTCTTTTTTTAAAGAAATGAGTTAAATAAGAGTAACTTAAAACAAAAATTAATGCAAATTATTGATTATTTAAAAAGTAAATATTTTTTAAAAGTAATTGTAAAAATGTTAATTATAACATTACTTTTGATATTTATATTACGTTATTGGTTAAATTGTACAACGAATCACAGTCAAAAAATAGAAGTACCCAATTTAGCAAAAATGTCTATTCTAAAAGTAAAGGTTGTACTAGATAATTTAGATTTAAATTATGAATTGCAAGATGCGGGTAGTTATAATCCTGATTACCCAGTTTCATCTGTGATAGAACAAACTCCTGAGGCAGGAGACTTTGTAAAGGAAGGTAGAAAAATATATATAACCTTAAATAAAAAAGCGTATAGAGACATTAAACTGCCGAAACTTTTGGGTAAAACTAAACGCCATGTAGAGTCAGAATTAATTTCATTAGGTTTTAAAATAGGCACTTTTTCTTACGTACCAGACAGAGGTAGAAATGTAGTTAGAGGCTTGCGTTTTAAAGGTAAGCGGATTTCGGAAGGAGATATGATACCCAAAAACTCTAAAATAAATCTGATTATAGGTGATGGTAAGGGTTAAAGATACGACAAATGAATGAAAATATAAATATTGCTGAAAATGATGGTTTGTATGAACATTATAAATTTATTGCGACAACTGGTCAAGAGCCTTTACGAGTAGATAAATTTTTGATGAATTTTATTGAAAATGCAACACGTAGTAAAATTCAAAAAGGTATTAAAAACGGAGGTGTTTTAGTAAATGATAAAGTTGTAAAATCTAACTATAAAGTAAAAGCAAATGACGAAGTTAGAATTGTTTTGGCGCATCCACCACACGAAAACTTATTAATTGCTGAGGATTTACCAATTGATATTATTTACGAAGATCAAGATGTTATTGTTGTAAATAAAGAGGCAGGTATGGTTGTACACCCTGGTCATGGTAACTACTCTGGTACATTAGTTAATGGCCTAATACATCATGTAGAAAATCTGCCAAAAAATGCGAATGAACGTCCAGGTTTAGTACATAGAATTGACAAGGATACTAGTGGGCTTCTAGTTGTTGCAAAAAATGAAGAAGCATTAACCTATTTAGCAAAACAATTTTTTGATAAAACTACAGAGCGCTTATATTATGCTTTAGTTTGGGGAGATTTGGTAGAAGATAAAGGTACAATAGTAGGTAATGTTGGTAGGAGTTTAAAAAATAGATTGCAAATGAGTGTTTTTCCAAATGGTGATTTTGGAAAACCCGCAATTACACATTATAAAGTTTTAGAGCGCTTTACCTATGTTACTTTAGTAGAATGTAAACTAGAAACTGGTAGAACACACCAAATTAGAGCCCATTTTAAATATATTGGTCATACTCTTTTTAATGATGAACGTTATGGCGGGAATAAAATTTTAAAAGGCACTACTTTTACTAAATACAAACAATTTGTAATGAATTGTTTTTCCATTTTGTCTAGACAGGCACTGCATGCTAAAACTTTAGGTTTTGTGCATCCAAAAACAAAAGAGTTAATGCGTTTTGAATCTAAATTACCACAAGATATGTTAGATTGTGTTAAAAAATGGCGAAAATATGCTACACATATAGACTAGTTAATTCACACAATTTACAGAAATAGATACTATTTATTTCACATCCATTAACTCCACATCAAAAATTAAAACCGCATTAGGTGGTATAACACCTCCAGCACCTTGACTACCGTAAGCTAATTCAGATGGAATTACAAAACGAGCTTTATCACCAACTTTTAAAAACTGAATTCCCTCATCCCAACCAGCAATAACTTGACCAACACCTAAAGTAAATTCAATAGGTTGTTTTCTTTGGTATGAAGAGTCAAAAACAGTTCCGTTAGGTAAAGAACCTTTATAATGTACGGAAACACCTTTGCCTTTTTCGGCTTGTTTGCCATTTCCTTTTTGAATCATTTGATAGCGTAACCCACTTGCTGTTTTTTGAAAACCTGCAGCTAGTTCTTCTAGTTGATCTTCTGTTTTTTTCGCTGCTAGCTCAATACGTTCTTCTCGTTCACCACCAAAGGTCCTAAAAGCCTCTATGGCACTGTATTTTTGTGCGTCATCACCAACTGCAATAATTTCCATAGTTTCTAAAATATCATTTTGACCAATACTATCAACAATATCTTGCCCTTTAATTACATTGCCGAAAACAGTATGTTTATTATCTAACCAAGGAGTCTCTACATGTGTAATGAAAAATTGAGAACCATTACTTGCTGGTCCAGAATTTGCCATTGCTAAAATGCCTGGTTTGTCATGTTTTAAATCGGTATGAAATTCATCTTCAAACTTGTACCCAGGATCGCCAGTCCCTGTACCTAGCGGACAGCCACCTTGAATCATAAAATTTGGAATTACTCTATGAAATTTTAATCCATCGTAGTAAGGCGTACCTTGAGATTTAATTTTATTTTCCATGGTGCCTTGTGCTAATGCAACAAAGTTGCCAACTGTACCAGGTGTCTTTTCGAATTCTAAATTTATTAAAATTTCACCTTTTGTAGTGCTTATTTTTGCGTATAATCCGTTATTCATTATTTATAGTATTTCTAAACTGTTTCCAAAATCTGAAAAACAGAATGATTAGTAATTTAAAGATTGCAAAAATAGAAAAATCCAATCAGTATTAAACTACAAATTTATTTTTTTTATGATTGATTAGTGTTGGTTTTTTAAGTGTTGATTTTTTAGTGGTTTTGGTTGAAAAACGGTTAACCTTCATTTAAATATATAGACATAAATTTTATTTCTTTCTTATTAACCATAAGCCTAGAAATGTAAATAATCCGTTTAACCCTAATAATTCAAAACTAAACTTATAGCCATTAAATAATCCTTCAGAATATAGATTTAAAAAATAACTTAAGATTACTGAAATAATACATACAATTAAAACATATCGCTCATATACTTTGTATTTTGTAAAAATTCCGAAAAAGAATAAGCCTAAAAGTGGGCCATAGGTGTAAGATGCTATAGTAAACAGACCTGTAATTACATCTTTTTCTAAAACATAATTAAAGATTACAACAACAATAACCAAAATAATAGATACTATAATATGTACTTTTTTACGCAAACTTTTTTGTATTGATTTTTCCTTTTTTTCAATAGCTAAAAAATCAATACAATAAGAGGTTGTTAATGATGTTAAAGCGGAATCTGCACTAGAATATGCAGCAGCAATAATACCTAAAATAAAGACCATGGCTAGTGGTAAACCTAATCCGCTTTTTACAGCAATCATCGGAAAAAGCAAATCTGTTCTTGGTTTACCATCTAAAACAGGTACGTTTAAACCAAATTTATTAATATAAATATATAGCAAAGCGCCAAGTAACAAGAATACAAAATTTACAAGAACTAATAAACTAACCATAGAAAGCATATTTTTTTGTGCTTCTTTTAAATTTTTACAAGTTAAGTTTTTTTGCATCATATCTTGGTCAACACCAGTCATAGCAATGGTAATAAAGATGCCTCCAAAAAAAGATTTTAAGAAATAAGCCTTACTGTTTACATCATTAGTAAATAAAATTTTATTAAATTGTTTTAGTTCATCAGAAGCATAAAATTCAGAAAAACTCCAACCTATTTTTTGATTGATAAAATAAATAGCGAAAACAACTGCCGAGAGCATAAAAAATGTTTGTAAAGTATCCGTCCAAACAATGGTTTTAATGCCACCACGATGTGTATAAATCCAAATTAATAAAATAGAAAAAATAACAGTTATAACAAATGGTACATGCCATTCATCAAAAATTAAATATTGCATTGCTAAAGCAACTAAAAATATTCTAAAGGCAGCACCAATAGTTCTAGAAAGTAAAAAAAAGGCTGCGCCAATTTTATGCGAAGTTGCACCTAATCGGGTGTTTAAATATTCATAAATAGAAGTAACATTATGTTTATAATAGATAGGTAAAAGCACAAAAGTAATAATTACAGTACCAAAAATATAACCAAAGACCATTTGCATATAACCAAACTGTTGTGAGGCAACAGTACCAGGAACCGAAATGAAAGTAACACCAGACAAGGTTGCGCCAATCATTCCGAAAGCAACGATATACCAAGGCGATTGTTTGTTTGCTTTAAAAAAAGTTTCATTGCTATCATCTTTTCCAGTAAGGTAAGATATTAAAAAGAGCACACCGAAATATGCAGCAATTAAAAGTAGTATATTTAATGGATTCATTACCTATATTATTTAAATAATTTTTAGGAGAATCTTTAAATTTTTTTAATACAAATAAATTTAATAGAAACCCTTTAAGTTTTTTACGCAAAGAAACAAAATAAAACGGAATTTAAATTTTAAATCTTTCCATTTAAAATTTTAATAAATTACATTTGCAAAATGAATTTTTCTTCTAAACTTTTAGAAAATGCAGTTAACGAAGTCTCTCAATTGCCAGGAATTGGTAAACGCTCCGCTTTACGATTGGTTTTGCACTTGCTAAAACGGCCAAAAGAACAAACAACTTATTTGGCAAATGCTTTACAATCTCTAAGAAATGATATTAAACACTGTATTAATTGCCATAATATTTCGGATGTTGCTATTTGCGAAATTTGTACTAATAAAAAACGGAACTCAGAACTTATTTGTGTTGTAGAAGATATTAGAGATGTTATGGCAATAGAAAACACAGCACAATTTCAAGGCTTATACCATGTTCTTGGTGGAAAAATTTCACCAATAGAAGGTGTTGGTCCTCATAATTTAACTATAGAAAGTCTAATTAAAAAAGTAAAAGAGGGTAATGTAAAAGAAATTATTTTTGCCTTAAGTTCTACTATGGAAGGAGATACAACGAACTTTTATATTTTTAAAAACATAGAAAAATTTAACATAAAAATATCTGCAATTGCAAGAGGCGTAGCAGTTGGTGATGAAATTGAATACGCAGATGAAATTACATTAGGAAGAAGTATAATTAATAGAATACCGTTTGAAAATAGTTTAAAAGTTTAGTGTTTGTGCTAAATAGAAAAACAAACAAGTATAAAGAAATTTGTCAAAAGAAAAAAATAATATAGAACTATCCATAATCATTGTAAGTTATAATGTGCGTTATTTTTTAGAGCAATGTTTGTTAAGTGTTCAAGATGCTTGTAAAAATATCAATGCAGAAATAATTATAATCGATAATAACTCAGATGATACTAGTTGTGAGATGGTTAATATATTTATTGAGGCTGCTAGAAATGATATTTCAGTAAAATTAATTACAAATAAAGAAAATATAGGTTTTTCAAAAGCAAATAATCAAGGTGTCACAATTGCTAAAGGTAAATATGTGCTTATTTTAAACCCTGATACTGTTGTTGCAGAAGATACTTTTGAAAAAATAATAAATTTTGCAAAAACCAAAACTAATTTAGGTGCCTTAGGCTCAAAGTTAATTGGCGGTACAGGTCACTTTTTACCAGAAAGTAAACGCGGGATACCAACACCAAGAGTTTCATTTAATAAATTATTGGGTGTTTCTAGCAAGCAAACGGGTAAGTATTATGCGTCACATTTAAAAGATGATGAATCTGGTATTGTAGAGATTTTAGTTGGCGCTTTTATGTTCCTAAAAAAAGACATTTATACCGAAGTTAAAGGTTTTGATGAAGATTATTTTATGTACGGCGAAGATATAGATTTAAGTTATAAAATATTAAAAAAAGGATATCAAAACTATTATTTCGCAGATACACAAACAATACATTATAAAGGAGAAAGCACTAAAAAAGATGTTAAATATTTGCGTTATTTTTATGGCGCAATGAATATTTTTTATAAAAAACATTTTAAATTAAATGTTATTTATGATTTTTTAATGAGTTTCGGAATTCATTTTTGGTATTTAATGAAGTACTTTAAATTAAAGACAACAGAAATATCGCATAAAAAAATAAGTAAATTTATCTATATTGGTAAAGATGCATCTACATTTGCAAAATTAAAAATTAAGATAAACTCTAAATTAGCCATACATCATACTTCCGTAAGTATAGAAGATATACTCATTAATAAAATAGATACCATAATTTTAGATAATAATAGCATTGCAAACAAAGAAATAATAAAGACGATACAGCAGTTAAAAGATAAGCAGATTTCTTTTCGATTTATTCCAAGAGATTGTAATTATTTTATTGGTAGTGATTCTTCTTTTGGTAGGGGAGAAGTAGTTTCTATTTTAAAAAAAAATGTAACTTTGCACCGCTAAAATAAGCATTAAGATAATGGCAAAATTTGAAATTAAATTACCTAAAATGGGTGAAAGTGTTGCAGAAGCAACTATAACATCATGGCTAAAACAAGTTGGTGATACTGTTGAATTAGATGAGTCACTAGTAGAAATAGCAACAGATAAAGTAGATAGCGAAGTGCCTAGTGAAGTAGAAGGTACCTTAGTAGCGTTATTGTATCAGGTAGATGATGTTGTTGCTGTTGGAGAAACCATTGCAATTATTGAAACAGACGCTAAAGAAACAATTACAAATACAATTTCTGAAACTAAAAAGGAAGAAGTATTAAATGAGGTCAAAATAATTGAAGATGAAGACAAAAAAGAACTTATAACATCAACCCCAATTCAAAAAACAGGAGATTCTGGTAAATTTTATTCACCATTAGTTCGAAACATTGCGCAAACCGAAAGCGTTTCGATGGAAGAGTTAGAAGCAATCACAGGCACAGGAAAAGATAATCGTGTTACCAAAAATGATATACTAGAGTATTTAGACAACCGAAAACCAAAAACAGAAAAACAAGTAACAAAAACGAAAATTGAAAGCTCAAACTTTGTAGCCCCTGCTACAACCTTACAAGAGAAAAAAATAAAACCTAATATTGTAAGACAACAAGGAGATGAAATAATAGAAATGACTAGAATGGGTAAGTTAATTGCACATCATATGGTTGCTTCGGTACAAATAGCTGCTCATGTACAATCTTTTGTTGAGGTTGATGTTACCAATATTGTAAAATGGCGTAATAAAGTAAAAGATAATTTCTTAAAACGAGAAGGAGAAAAATTAACTTTTACACCAATCTTTATGCAAGCAGTTGCCAAAGTACTTAAAGATTACCCGATGATAAATATTGCTGTAGATGGTCATAATATTATTAAAAGAAAAAATATTAATTTAGGAATGGCAGCAGCTTTAGCAGATGGTAATCTAATTGTGCCAGTAATTAAAAATGCAGACCAATTAAACTTAATAGGAATGGCAAAAGCCGTAAACGACTTGGCAAATAGAGCAAGAAAAGGAACACTACAACCAGATGATATTCAAGGCGGAACTTATACAGTTACTAATGTTGGTAGTTTTGGTAGTATTATGGGTACGCCAATTATTAATCAGCCGCAAGTTGGTATTTTAGCGCTTGGAGCAATCCGTAAAACACCAGCAGTTATAGAAACTAATGAAGGCGACTTTATTGGCATAAGACATAAAATGTTTTTATCACACTCTTATGACCATAGAGTTGTAAATGGTGCTTTAGGAGGTATGTTTGTAAAAGCAGTTGCAACGTATTTAGAAACTTGGGATTTAAATAGCGATTTTTAAAAAAAGAACAAATGAAATTAAATTTAAAAAAACCTATCGTATTTTTTGATTTAGAAACAACAGGTATCAATATTGCAAAAGACCGCGTTGTCGAAATTTCAATACTTAAAATTTTACCAAACGGAAATAAAGAAAGTAAAACTTGGCTGGTAAATCCAGAAATGGAAATACCAAAAGAAGCAGTTGATATTCATCATATTACCAATGAAAGAGTAGTAACTGAACCTACTTTTAATGAACTAGCACCAGAAATTAGTAAAATGATAGAAGGTTGTGATTTAGCAGGATTTAATTCCAATAGATTTGATATTCCGTTGTTAGCAGAAGAAATGTTACGAGCAAAAGTTGATTTTACAATGAAAGATAGATTAGCAATAGATGTGCAAACTATTTTTCATAAAAAAGAACAACGTACTTTAACTGCAGGTTATAAATTTTATTGTGATAAAGATTTAACCGATGCACATTCGGCCAAAGCAGATACATTAGCAACTTATGAAATCTTATTAGCACAATTAGAAAAATATGATGATTTAGAAAATGATATATTCACTTTAAGCGAATATTCTCAACATTCAAAAAGAGCAGATTTTGCAGGTTTTATATTACTTAATGATAAAGGTGAAGAAGTTTTTTCTTTTGGTAAATATAAAGGCCAAAAAGTAACTGCCGTCTTTAAAGAAAATAAAGGTTATTATAATTGGATTCAAAACGCAGATTTTCCACGATACACCAAAAAAATTTTAAAACAAATAAAGAATAAAATGTCGGGTACAGGGTATACTTTAGAAGATTTAAAAAATAAATTTAATAGTTAATTATGTATTTAGATTTTAAACAAATGCCTTTAGAAGCAAGAGTCTGGATTTATCAAGCAGATAGAATTTTTAATACAGAAGAATTGAAGAAAATAAAACTTCTGTTACAAGATTTTATGACTAATTGGAATAACCACGGTCAAGGCTTAAAATCCTCCTTTACAATTAAATACAACCAATTTATTATTTTATCCGTAGATGAAAACCATAAAGAAGCATCAGGTTGCTCTATAGACTCTTCCGTAAGGATTATTAAAAATATAGAGACTATATTTAAAGTAGATTTAATGAACAAACTGCTCATTACTTTTAAAGATAGAGATACTATACATATGGTTTCAATGGCAGGTTTTAAAAAATATATAAAAGAAAATAAAATAAACAGAAATACCATTGTTTTTAATAATCTAGTAAATACAGTTGCAGATTTTAAAACAAATTGGGAGGTAAAAGCTAGTGATTCTTGGCACATAAGACTATTTAATTAACCATAAGAGACATAAGAAAAAGGAAGTTGCTTTAGATTAGATATTTAATACGCATAGCACTAATAATAATTTATGCCTTGTGCAGTTCAAAAAAAATGAAAAAACAAATACTATTTTTAGTACTATTTTCAGTTCAATTAATTTTTGGACAAAAAAACCCGTTAATAACAAAAGACAGTATTGCTCAACTAAAATGGACAGACTCTCTACTGTCTAAAATGACCATAGATCAAAAAATAGGTCAATTGTTTATGCTAGCAGCATATTCTAACAAAGATAAAAAACATATTGATTTTGTCGAATCTATTATTCAAAAATACCAAATAGGAGGCTTAATTTTTATGCAAGGTACACCTGAAAAACAAATTGAATTAAATAATAAATATCAATGGCTATCAGAAATACCTTTACTCATAGCCTTTGATGGCGAGTGGGGTCTAGACATGCGTCTAAAAAACACGTATCGCTACCCTTGGAACATGACTTTGGGCGCAATAAGAAATGATAAATTAATAGAAGATTTTGGCAGAAGACTTGGTGAGCAATGTAAAAGAATGGGTATTCATGTAAATTTTGCACCAGTCGTAGATATAAATACCAACCCTAAAAATCCGATAATTGGCAGTCGCTCTTTCGGTGAAAATAAATACAATGTAACAAACAAATCCATAGCATTTACTAAAGGCTTACAAAGTCAAAATGTAATGGCTTGCGCAAAACATTTCCCAGGACATGGTGACACCAATACAGATTCTCACAAAATGTTACCTACCATTAATTTTACTGCAGAACGGATAGATACTATTGAACTATACCCATACAAACAACTTTTTAAAAATGGAATAGGCTCTGTAATGACAGCACATTTAAGTGTACCTAGTTTAGAGAAAAATGTTAAGATCCCAAGTTCATTATCACATACTGTTTTAACAGATTTACTTAAAAATAAAATGCAATTTAAAGGCTTAATATTTACAGATGCACTAAATATGAAAGGTGTTTCTGAATTTGTAGAAGATGAGTTAGAAACTTCAAAATCTCTAAAAAATAATAAAGGAAAAATAGATTTAAAAGCACTTTTGGCAGGTAACGATGTTTTATTGTTCTCAGAAGATGTTGGTGCTGCAGTAAAACAGATTAAAAACGCATTAAAAAATAAAACACTTACTGAAGAACGAATAAATGAATCTGTAAGAAAAATATTAAATGCAAAATATTGGTGTGGTTTAAATAATTATGAACATATAGAAATTAAAAATATAAAAGAAGACCTAAACACGGTTAAAGATGAAATTTTATATAGAAAACTAATACGTAATGCAATAACCTTGGTCAAAAATGAAAATGCAACATTTCCTATCAGAGATTTAGTAAAATCTAAAATTGCCTATATTAAATTTGGAGAAGCAGCTAATGAAACTTTTATAAACAGATTAAACGACTACACAGATATTACTGTTTTTAAAGGAGACGATTTAAGTTTGTTAGATAAAATAACTAATTATAACACCATAATTTTTGGAGTGCATAAATCAGACGCAAACCCTTGGAAAAGTTATTCGCTTAAAAAAGTAGCCTTAGAATCTATCCAAGTAATTACAGATTTGGTTAAATCTCAATCTAGTGAAAATAAAGTGATATTAAACATTTTTGCAAGCCCTTATACATTATTAGATATTAAAGATTTTAGTAATATAGATGCTGTATTAATGTCTTATCAAAACTCAAAAATAGCACAAGACTTATCTGCTCAAATAATTTTTGGAGCAATTGGGACAAAAGGTAAGTTACCCGTAAATATTGGTTCCGATTTTAGCGAAGGCTTTGGGCTGAGGTCTGCAAACTTAATGCGTCTATCATTTGGGTTGCCCGAAGAAGAAGCCATGAGTACTTTAAAATTAAAACGAATAGACTCCATTGCTAAAATAGTTTTAACTAAAAAAATGACTCCAGGAATGCAGGTGTTAATTGCAAGAAACGGAAAAGTAATCTTTCAGAAAAACTACGGACATTATACCGATAAAAAAGTTAAAAAAGTAGTAAACAAAAGTATTTATGACCTAGCATCGTTGACTAAGATATTGGGAGGTTTACCTCAAATTATGAAAGCAGAAGAACAAGGAAAATTCTCTATTAATAGTAGATTTGATGAAGTGTTTCCTGTCACAAAAAATTCCAATAAAAATACCGTAACTATAAAAGAAGCACTAGCACATACAGGTAGATTAAGACCTTGGATCCCTTTTTATATCGAGACAATAGATAGTACTAAAAAACCTTCAAAAAAATATTATAGAACAACTAAAAATAAGAAATTCTCAATTAGGGTTGCAAAAAATTTATACTTAAGAAGAGATTATATGGATTCTATTTATCAAAGAATAGCAGATGCTCCACAACGTATAAAACCAGGTTATAAATATAGCGGATTTGTATTTTACCTCTTTAAAGATTTTATAGAAAAACAATATAAAAAACCTTTTGACTTATTGAATGATGAAGAATTTTACTTGCCTTTAGGAGCTAAAAAATTAACCTATAAACCATTAGATAAATATAAAAAAGAACAAATTGTACCAACCGAAAGAGACACTTATTTTAGACACCAACTATTACAAGGTGATGTTCATGATATGGGAGCAGCAATGCTTGATGGAGTAAGTGGTAATGCAGGACTTTTTGGAAACTCATTAGATGTTGCTAAAATGATGCAAATGTATTTGCAAAAAGGCTATTATGGAGGAAAAAGATACTTAAAAACAAAAACTTTAGAAAAATTTAATACACGTTATTTTAAAGATAAAAAAAACCGAAGAGGTTTAGGTTTTGACAAACAACAAATTAATAAAAATGAAAAAGCAACTTGTGACTGTGTTTCAGAAGCAAGTTTTGGGCATTCTGGCTTTACAGGCACTTATGCTTGGGCAGATCCAAAAAGTAAGATTGTTTATATATTTTTATCAAATAGAGTTTATCCAACAATGGAAAATAGAGGATTGACCAAAGAAAATATCAGAACAAAAATACAACGTGTTATTCAAGAAGCAATTATAGATACAGATTTTATAGATTAGTAAATAAGTTGGCTTACTAAAATTTATTAATTACCAGAAATATGACTAAATTTTTCATGATTTGGTTAAATTTAAAGTAAGTTAATTATTATTTTTTATCTTTGTTGACTAGAATCTTAAAAAAAAAAGAAAAAAATGAAAAAAATTATAGCCTTATTTTTAATTAGTTTAATGATTTATAGTTGTAGTACTGTTCCAATTACAGGAAGAAAAAGAGTTAATTTTGTCAGTGATGCTCAAGTCTTACCTACAAGTTTTGCTCAATATGCTGGTTTTTTGAAAGAAAATGCCTTATCAAAAGATGCAACAAAAACAAATGAAATTAAAGAGGTTGGTGCTAGAATTTCTAAAGCAGTTGATAGATTTATGCGCGCCAATAATATGACTAAAGAGGCCGATAGTTACCGTTGGGAATTTAACTTAATAGAAGATAAAACTATAAATGCATGGGCTATGCCTGGCGGAAAAGTAGTGTTTTATACAGGTATTTTACCAATTGCAGCCAATACAGATGGTATTGCCGCTATTATGGGTCATGAAGTTGCTCATGCCTTTGCAAAACATGGTCAAGAACGTATGTCAACAGGTATGATTACTCAATTAGGAGGAGTTGCAACACAAGTTTACACGGGCACCTCTATCAAAGACCCTAAAAAAGCACAAATGTTTAATATGCTTTACGGTGTTGGCTCCCAGTTAGGAATGTTAAAGTTCAGCAGAACCCATGAAACTGAAGCAGATCGTTTAGGTTTAGTATTTATGCTTATGGCTGGTTATGACGGAACCGAAGCTGCTGAAGTTTGGGTCAGAATGAGTCAACGTAGCGGAGAAGCACCACCAGAGTTTTTAAGTACACACCCATCTAATCAATCTCGTATTGCTGATTTAAAAGCATATCTTCCTAAGGCTAAAGTTTATGCAAAAAAATTTAATGCGCAAACTAATTAAATTTTAAATAAAATAAAAAATAGTATATTGCAAACCGTTCATTATAAGGTGAACGGTTTTTTTATGAATTTTAATTTTAAGAAATGTTAAAAAAGGGAGATAAAAAATTAATTAAAGCTTGGGCTTTTTATGATTGGGCAAACTCTGTTTACCCGTTAGTGATTACAACCGCTGTTTTTCCGCTTTTTTACGGAATGATAACTGGCGGAAAAGATGCTACTGTTACCTTTTTTAATATGAACTGGAACAATACAGTACTTTACACATATACCTTATCCTTTTCTTTTTTAATTGTCGCTTTTATCTCACCAATATTATCCAGTATTGCAGATTATACAGGAAACAAAAAACGCTTTATGCAGTTTTTCTGTTTTTTAGGCTCATTTTCAGTTATGTTGCTTTATTTTTTTGATAGTATCGATAGATTATGGGTTGGTATTACATTTTCAATACTAGCAAGTATCGGTTTTTGGGGAAGCCTCGTTTTTTATAATGCTTATTTAACTGAAATTGCCCACCCAGAACAACAAGATGAAGTTAGTGCTAAAGGTTTTATTCATGGCTATATAGGCTCCATTATCTTACTCGTTTTTATTTTAACTATGATTAAGTTTCCTAACTGGTATGGTTTTATTGACCATGCCTTAACAGAAGGCGAAAAAACACCTGTAATTGTATTTCAAACAGTATTTATTTTAGTTGGTCTATGGTGGGTTGGCTTTGCACAATATACATTTTCAAAACTACCAAATAACTCCTTTAAAAGAAAACCTGAAAAAGATTTTATTTTTAAAGGCTTTAAAGAATTGCAAAAAGTTTTTGTAGAAATAAGACAGCATAAAACAATTTATATATTTCTTTGGTCGTATTTTTTTATTAGTGCAGGAATACAAACTATTATAGTATTAGCAGGAAAATTTGGCGATGAAGAATTGGGATTACCTACTATGAATTTAATAATAACCATTTTATTAATTCAATTAGTAGCTATAGTTGGTGCAATTTTATTTTCTAAAATTTCTAAAAAAATAGGAAATATTAAAACACTAAAAATAACTATAACAATATGGATTATTGTTTGTTTTGCTGCATATTTATTACCTGGAGAGAGTCCAAATGTTGATGTTTATTTTTATACTCTTGGTGGGTTTTTAGGTCTTGTTCTAGGTGCAACTCAAACTTTAGCACGTTCTACTTATTCTAAATTAATTCCAGAAGATACTTATGATAACGCCACTTATTTTAGTTTTTATGATGTTACTGAAAAATTAGCAATTGTTATTGGAACATTATCTTTTGGTTTAGCAATGTCTTTTACAAAATCAATGCGAACTTCAGTTTTAGTACTAGCTATATTTTTCTTTTTAGGACTAATTGTTATTAGTTTTATGAAGAAAACAAAATATGTAAAATAAAATAGCATTCAACATAGGTTAAACATTATTCTAAAATAAAAGTTTCGTTTAAAAACCAATTTTCTTTAATTTCAATAGTTTTATTAAAGTAATACACTTTCTCTGGTTGTTTGTTTTCAATAAAATTACCTGTATCCCATTTTTTATTCTGATTACTATCTATTATTACGCGAATAATATATTTAGAGGGTATTAAACTTTCAAATTTAAAATCTTGATTTTTTAGAGCGTAAACTTCTTGAACTAATACTCCTTTTTCAGAAAGTAATTGTATTATAATTGGATAGTTATCTGCAATAACTTTTAAGCCTAAACTACCATAATAGGTCTCTTTTTTAGTTGTAAAGTTATAATTTAAAGTATCGTTTGTTTGTTCAAAAAAATCGATTATAGCATTTGGTAATATTTTTAATTTATAACGTTCCTTAGGTTTTTTACTAAATATTATTTTTAGTTTTTTTAAAGCGACTAATTTAGTTGTAAAAGGTACCGGAATCGTATCTTTATCTGTTAAACTAATTTTTGAATCATCTATTTTTTCTAACGGAATATTACTCAGGAATTGAACCGTATCTCTTAGATGCAAGATTGTTTTAATAGTACTTATAAGCAGTAAACTATCTCTTTTCTTAAGCCGCAATTTGATTACTTTTTCTACTTCAAAATTTTTATTTGTAATTTTTATTTTTATAGAATCTAAATCACTTCCTTTGTAGAAATAATGTAGTGTATCTGTTTTTGTATCAAAAAAAGTGGTCGCTTTTAAATCTTCACTTTTTTTATTTTTTAAATAATGATCTAAATCTATTGCTCTTACTTTGAGTTTCTTACCATCACCTTCAAAACCAAATAAAATATGCCCTTTTGATGCCTCAATTGGTTTTGTTAATTTAAACTCGGACTCTTGTTTAAATAAATTTAATCGAAATTTTTTTGAAGTAGGTATTGTAATTACACTATCTATAAATGCGATTTTATCTAACTTAGGGTCATAAATATAATTACTACTATTTTCCTTTAAAGCAATTAGTTTATAATTTCCTTTTTTGATGTTGGTTATTTCCCAACTTGTACTATCTAGAGTATTTGCAATGTACATTGGTTTTTCTTTAAAAATAGTAGAATCATTATATGTAGCATCTATTTTATATAACAAAACAGAAACATAATCGTCTGTTTTCTTTAAAAAAGCATCTGCAATTACACCTTTGATTGTTAAGGAATCTATATAATTTCCCGTTGAAAAAACATATTTAAAATTACTTAACTTATTACCTTCATTATTATCTTCTATACTTTCTCCAAAATTAAAAACATAGGTTGTGTTTGCTTTTAGAGTATCAACTATTTTAATAGTAAGTTTTTTACTAGGTAAGCCTAATGGTGTGATAATTGGGTTATATTTTAAAGGTGGCGATATAATTAACTGCTTTTGAATGTCTTTTAATTTAATATATTCGTCAAAATAGATTTTAATTTCTTTGGTGTTAAAATTTACGGACTTATGAGATGGTATAGCATTTATTATTATTGGTTCATTTTCATCTTTTAGTCCACCAGTTGGGTTTCCTCTTCTTGCACAACTATAAATAGTTAACATTATTAATATTAAATAAAAATATTTTAATTTCATATATAAAATTTACGCAAATTAACGATTATTATTTTCATTATGCAATATGCTTTTTAGCATTAAACTAAACTGTAAACGCCATTACAGCAATACTTATTTTAATGCCTTTTATTTTTAACAATTCATTACAACACGTTTCTATTGTTGCGCCAGTTGTTATTATATCATCTATTAATAAAATATGTTTATTCTCAAAGACGGATAAATCATTTACAAAAAACATTTCATTTACATTTTTCCAACGGTCAAATCTTATTTTTTTACTTTGTGTATTTGAGGTATTTTTCCGTATCAAAACAGTTGCTTTATAAGGTTTTTTTATTGCATAAGAAAGTTGTTCTCCAAATTTAGTTACTTGGTTGTACCCTCTATCCTTTAATTTTTTTTTATGCAATGGCACAGGTACTATAAAGTCTATAGTTTTAAATCTAGGACTATTATAAATTTCTCTTCCAAGCCAATTACCAAAGAAGACACCCACATCTTGATGCCCTTTATACTTTAGATTATGAATTAGTTTTTGAACAATCCCTTTTTTACTGTAAACCAATAAGGCAGTTGCCTCCTCAACTTTAATTCTACCATAAAAAGTTCGCTCTACAAGGTTGCCTATATTATTTGTATAATCTGTTTTTGGTAATTCATGACTGCAAAAAGAACAAACCAATTTTTCGTTACTATTTATAACATTTTTACAGCCTAAACATAATTTTGGAAAAAATAAATTTGCTATATCTTTAAATATTCGCATCTTTGTTAAAAATATAACTTTAATTCATACTAAGTGCACAATAAAAGAGGTTTTTTTAAAGAAGCAATTAAAAACATTAAAATATCAGGTTCAATTGTACCAAGTTCAAAATTTTTAACTAATGCTATGTTAAAAAATGTTGATTTTGAAAACGCAAAAGTAATTGTAGAGTTTGGACCTGGAAATGGCATTATTACGTATGAAATTTTAAAAAGAATGAGACCTGATGCCGTCTTAATTTGTTTTGAAGTTAACAAGCAGTTTTATGAACATTTAAATAAAATAAATGATAAAAGACTAATTGTACTAAATGTTTCCGCCGAAAATATTAAGTCAGAAATAAATAATTTAGGTTTTACAGAAATAGATTGCTGTATTTCAAGTTTGCCACTTACAAATATTCCAAATATTATTGGAAAAAACATATTAATTAACACAAGACAAGTACTAAAAACCAATGGCCATTTTTCCCAATTTCAATACAGTTTGAGTTTTTTCAAAAAACTAAAATCTGTTTTTAATAAAAAAAATGTAAAAATAAAATTCGAAGTCTTAAATATTCCTCCTGCTTTTATATATAATTGTAAGAAAATTTAATACTTTTGTATATTGTATGTTTCTATAAACCTAACTAATTAAAAAAAAATCAAATTATGTCAAATAATAATAAAAAAGTAATTATTGCTATATTATCCATACTATTGTTAAGTCTAGTTATTTTTTACTATTTTGATCACGTAAAAAAAACAGAAACTATTGACACATTAACTTTAGAAAAAGAAGCCATTTTAGCAGATTTAACAAAGTTAGAAGATCAATATAATACAGCAATAATTCAAAAAACGCAATTATCGAGTGAATTAGAAATTCAAAAAAATAGTATTGTAAAATTTAAAGACTCTCTTAAAAGTATAAAAAATACAAATTGGAAGTTAATAAAATTTTATAAAAATAAGATTAAAAACTTAACGGCTACTACTAAAAATATGTTACATATTAATGACTCTTTAGTTAAGAGTAATAAACTACTTAATCTAGAAAATCAAGATTTAAATATACAAAAAACAGAATTAACAACAGATTTAGAAAATCAAACTAATTTTAACGATACCTTAGTTAGGGAAAATTTAAATCTAGCTAAAAAAGTTGCTTTAGGAGAAATGGTTAAGATAAATAATTTTAAAATAACAACCTATGATGAAAGGAATAATGGTAAATATAAAGAGTCGCAAAAAGCTAAAAAAGTTAGTGTTTTTAAAGTAGGGTTTTTAGTAAATGATAATCCAATAGCAAAACAAAAAGATATTGTTGCTCATGTATCCATAAAAACACCTAATGGAAAAATATTAAATAGCAAAGGGAATTTCACTTCAACAAATGGTAAAGAGGTGTCCTTTTCTGACCAAACAGTAATCCCTTATAAAAATCAAGCCATAACTACAGATATGATTATTAAATCTGACCAAAGATTAGAAAAAGGAACTTATATAATAACTATTTATAAGGATAATAAACAAATTGCTGTTTTAGAAAAAACGTTAGATTAATTAAATTTAAAATATAGTTTTTTAATACTAAATGAAGGAAGAAAAAGAAAATATTAAATCAAAATTAGATGAACTTAAAACTGATTTAGAAATTAAATTAGTTAAAATTGAACTGCAAAAATTAAAATTAAAAGAAGAACGTCTTTTAAAAAATGAAGAAGAGATAAGTAAAAATAATGAACTAAAAAAAGATATAAAGGTAGCAAAAAAAGCAATTACAAAAAAAAAATTTCTAAAAAAAACAGCAAAACAACAAAAATCTATACCTAAAATAACAACAGAAACTAAAAGTATTGTTGTAAATAAAAAAGCGAAAACTAAAAAAAAATCCCTTATAAAAATTTTGACTAAACAAAGTCAAAAAAAAATTAGTACCCCAAAAATATATTTAGCACTAGGGATTTTGATTTTTGCAATATTACTTACATTGCGCTATACTTATCAAAAAAAAGAATTAGATAATAAAGAACAATTAATTAAAAAACAAAATGAAGAAATTGATTTTAATTCAAATAATTACTTCAAAGAAATAGAAGATGAAGTATCCGAAGATGACTTACAAGATTTTAGTGATTATAAAGATATTCCTGAATTAATTGCAAAAAACACTAAAATTTTAAAAACGACTAAAGTTACTAAAAAAACAAACACAAAAAAAACAGTAAAAAATGACAATAGTACAGTAAATAAGGGTTCAAATAACCTAAATGAGAATTTAAATAACCTAAATGAGAATTTAAATTTAGTTGAAGAACTCAATGATAAGCCTCTTGATAAATTCAACGAAGAGATTGATCTTAAAGAAAAAATAAAAATAACATCTGATTACATGAAGGTAGTTGCTTTGCAATATCTCGTAAAAGAGAAAAAATTTATAACTCCCAAAAAAATAAAAAAGACAAATAGTTTTTCAATTAGAGTTAAACTCACTAAGTTCAAAAAAACTACATTTTATAACAAAGTAAAAATAATGTTAGTTATCAAAGATGAGTCTGAAAAAACCTTAAAAATTGACATTAAAGAAGTTGATTTTAATACTAATAAAACACTATATTTAACCTTTTTTGAGACCATTGCAGAGAAATTAGAAGTTAATAAACCCTATTTTTTTTCTATCTTTGCAAATAATATTTTGATACAAAGCTCTATTAAAACAATATAAATTTTTTATAACCCTTATGCAAAGCATACGTTGTAATATTTAAAATTGAAAGATTATTATAAAATATTAGGTATTGAAAAAAATGCACATCCAATTCTAATAAAGAAGGCATTTAAAAAACTTGCTAAAGAATTTCATCCAGATTTAAATAAATTAAATACGCATCTTGAATTTATTGAAATAAACGAAGCCTATGAAGTTTTAAATGACGATTTTGAAAGAATTAAATACAATAAATTATATGCCATTAATACTTTAATAAAAGAGAAACCGAAAAAAAAATACACTAGAAAAAAAATTAAAATCTATATTTTCTTTTTCACCTTTACTGTTATTGCAGGCTCTTATTATTTTAGTAACTTTAAGGATTTTAGTAATTTTAAAAACAAAAAAGAAGAGTTACTAATTAAAAAACAAAAAGAAAAAATAAATTTTAATTCAAATACCTATTTCAAAGAAATTCAAGATGAAGTTCCTGAAGATGAAATTCAAGATTTTACAGTCTATAAAGACGTGCCTGAAAAGATTATAAATAACACAACCCAAATAAAAAATGATGCAACAGTTCTAGAAAAGCAAATAATCGTAAAAAAAAATAAACCCATAATTAAAGGTAACACATTACACAAAAAAAGAAAGCCAAATAAAAATAGCAAAGTTAAGATAATAGTAGCAAATTTAGAAATACTTAGTTTGCAACATACAAGAAACAAATATATAGTACCTAAAGAACTTAAAAATTTAAATGCATTTAAAATTAGCCTCAAGTTAAATAATTTGAAACAAGTAAATAATCAAAAAATTGCTATAATGCTTGTCATTAAAGATCTTCATGGTAAACTATTAATAATTGATGAAAAAGAAATTATTTTTAATAACCAAATGCTTCCGTTGACTTTTTATAAAAAATTTGACGGTAAATTTCGTATTGGTGAAGAATACACCTTCTCAATTTTTGCTAATAAAAGACTTATTAAATATACAACGAAAAGAATTTAACTTCTTTTGTGTAAATCACTTCTTATTTTACACTAATTTTCTATTTTTGTATAATGGCAAAACAAGAAGATTTATTTAAAAAAGTTATCGCTCACGCAAAAGAATATGGTTATATTTTTCAATCTAGTGAGATATATGATGGCTTAAGTGCAGTTTATGATTATGCACAAAACGGCGTAGAACTCAAAAAAAACATACGAGACTATTGGTGGAAAGCAATGGTACAGTTAAACGACAATATTGTTGGTATTGATGCGGCTATTTTAATGCACCCAACTACTTGGAAAGCATCAGGTCATATAGATGCATTTAATGACCCGTTAATAGATAATAAAGACTCAAAAAAAAGATATCGTGCAGATGTTCTAATTGAAGATTATTGTCTTAAAATAGAAAAAAAAATAGAAAAAGAAATTACTAAAGCAGCAAAACGCTTTGGTGAATCTTTTAATAAAGAAGAATTCATTACTACAAATCAGCGCGTCTTAACTTATCAAGAAAAAATAAATACCATTCTTGCCAGAATGGGTAAATCTCTAGAAAAAGAAAATTTAGCAGACCTAAAGTTGCTCATTGAAGAGTTAGAAATTGCAGATCCTCTTTCAGGTTCAAAAAATTGGACTGAAGTCAAACAATTTAATTTGATGTTTGGTACAAAATTAGGTGCAAATACTGCTACTGCAATGCATTTATATTTAAGACCTGAAACTGCACAAGGCATATTTGTAAACTTTGCTAATGTACAAAAAACGGGAAGAATGAAAATTCCGTTTGGTATTGCCCAAACAGGTAAAGCATTTAGAAACGAAATCGTAGCAAGACAATTTATTTTTAGAATGCGAGAATTTGAACAAATGGAAATGCAGTATTTTGTGAAACCAGGAACAGAAATAGAATGGTACGAAAAATGGAAAGAAAAACGTTTAAACTGGCATAAATCATTAGGTTTAGGTGAAGATAATTATCGATTTCACAATCATGATAAACTAGCACATTATGCAAACGCAGCAGCAGACATTGAATTTAATTTTCCGTTTGGGTTTAAGGAACTAGAAGGCATACATTCTAGAACAGATTTTGATTTAAAAGCACACGAAGAACATTCTGGTAAAAAATTACGTTTCTTTGACCCTAAAACAAACGCAAATTATGTGCCTTATGTTGTAGAGACTTCGGTTGGATTAGATCGTTTGTTTTTAGCCATATTTTCAAAAGCTCTTCAAAATGAAGAATTAGAAGACGGGTCTAGCAGAGTTGTATTAAGATTGCCCTCGATATTAGCACCAACCAAAGTCGCAATTTTACCATTACTTAAAAAAGATGGCTTACCAGAATTAGCAAAAAGCATAATGAATGATTTAATGTATAATTTTCAAACTATGTATGACGAAAAAGATGCTATTGGTAGAAGATATAGAAGACAAGATGCTAACGGAACACCTTTCTGTATTACTATAGACCATCAATCATTAGAAGATAATACAGTAACCATTAGACATCGAGACTCTATGAAGCAAGAACGAATATCAATAAACGAAATAACATTAATTGTTTCTAAAGAAATTTCATTTAAAAAATGGATACATAATTTTAGGGTTTAAATTTTTAAAATTACGTAATTTAACTATTATTATTATTATATTTTAAAAAATAATACTATGTTAGCAAAATAATTTATTATCACTCAAACTTACAAAATGAAAAATATATTTATACTATTATTAATTACCTCTTTTATAATAAATATAAAAGCTCAAGAGAACAAACCTGCTAAAGCAACTTATACTGGGAAGTCAACTTCGATGAGAATAGTTCCTCCTCTTTCTTCAAGGGTTGCATTAATTCCTGCAGAAAAATTAACTAGAGAGCCGAAAGACGGTAGGTCTTTAAAAAATAAAATCATTATAGGAAAAGACCCACAAACAGAAAATGATTTTCTTGCAAGTAACCCACACCCACTAGCGCAAAAAACATCAACTAAATCTGTAAATTTTACTTTTGAAGTAGATAATAGTGTTGGGCCTCCTTCAGACCCTGCATTAGCTGTTGGTCCAAATCACGTTATGATTGTTTATAATACGGGGTTTAGTATCTATGATAAAAGTGGTACTGAAATTCAAGGACCACTAGCCGTTACAAACATTTTTTCTGCTGGAGGTTGTTGTGATTTAACCATATCATATGATAATGCTGCTGATAGATGGGTGATGACTTTTCTTTATGTAGATGATGGAATCGAAGTTGCCGTATCTGATGGACCAGACCCTGAAACAGCAAGTTGGTTTGTATATTCAATTCCACAGGTTAATGACTATAATAAACTATCTGTATGGAGTGACGGGTATTATATTACTGACAATACAGGTTCATTAAATAAAATTTATGCTTTAGAAAGAGCTGAAATGCTAGCAGGAAACCCTGCTGCGCAAATAATTGCATTTCCATTACCAGGAATTACTACAAGTGGTTTTTATAGCCCACAAGCATTAAACGTTACAGATTCAAATTCACCTGCTGCTGGCGGTGCAACTTTTGTTTATTTACAAGATGATGCATGGGCAGGAGTTGCTCAAGATCATATAAAATTATGGACTTTAGATGTCGATTGGGTTACACCAGGTAATTCAACAATTTCCGCAGCGCAAATAATTAATACAACACCTTTTATTTCTGTTTTTGATGGTGGCAGTTTCTCTAACCTAGCCCAACCAGGTGGTGGATCAATTGATGCACTACAAGCAACAATAATGAATCAAGCACAATTTAGAAAATTTGAAAATCATAATTCTGCAGTATTTAATTTTGTGGTAGACACAGATGCCTCAAGCGGAGAATTAGCAGGTGTAAGATGGTTTGAACTTAGACAAGATGATGATAATATGCCTTGGTCTTTACATCAAGAAGGAACGTACACAGCACCAGACGGAAGACATGCCTGGCATGCCTCAATGGCTATGGATGCTGCAGGAAATATAGGAATGGGATACACATCTATGTCTGGACCAACAACACCAACAGTAGTTAGAGTAAGTTCATATTATACAGGTAGATTTGTAGATGACCCGTTGGGAACTATGAATGTTGCTGAAGAATTGATAGCAAACGGAACAGGAAATGTTAGCGGAAATAGATACGGAGATTATAGTAAAATTGATGTTGACCCATCTGATAATAGTACATTTTGGTTTATTAATGAATATATAAATGGTAGCGGTAAAGATATTGTTGGTGTATTTAGTCTTGAATTACTTGCTAACGATATAGGTGTTACAAGTATTGATGCACCGATTGATGGTGCTACTTCTGCAACAGAACAAGTTACAATTACAATCCATAACTTTGGTGATTCTCCACAATCAAACATACCTGTTTCATTTATATTTAACGGAAATACTGTTAACGAAACATTTACAGGAACAATTGCAACAGGTACATCAGCACAATACACATTTACAGCAACAGTAAACATGTCAACAGGAGAAGTTTATAGTATAGAATCTTGTACAAATTTAGTAGATGATGAAAAAACTTCTAATAACTGCTCAAATATAATGCTAAACCAATTAGTTGTTTGCATACCTGTAGCAGGGGATGGTGATATAAGTGCCAGTGCCAATGGATGTAATTTAGATGGAATTAAACGTTTCGTATTAGGCACAATAGATGTAGATAATGGGGATAGTGGTTGTAACAATGAAGGTGAAGTGACTATAAAAGGTTATGCGGATAGAAGACATTTGTCAACAGACTTAAACTTACAAGAAGATGCCTATATACTACAATCTCAAATGAACTGGGAAGACGGAATTAATGGACCAGAAAAACTATCAGTATGGATAGATTTTAATGATAATGGTACTTTTGAAACTTCAGAACAATTAATTTTTGGCGAAGAATATTCAGCATTTAATGAATTAGTAGATTTTAATCTAACACTACCAGCATCAGCAAATCTAGGAAGCCACGTGTTAAGAGTTAGAAGTATTGATACTTCTAGCCCTCCAGGTGACATTAACGATCCATGTGCAGATTATGCATTTGGAGAAACTCAAGATTATACTGTAAATATTATTGATCAAGTAGCTAGCGTTGATGATAATTTATTTAATGAAACTAATTTTATCGTATCTACATTAGCAAATAACCAATTTAATATTAACGTTACTACAACAGAAATTACAGAAAAATTAAATTTTAGCGTTACTAATATGCTCGGTCAAAAACTACTAAGTTATAGTTTGTACAATGTAAATGGTGGCTATAATTATGATTTAAACATGTCTTATGCTACTCCAGGTGTTTATATTTTAAGACTAGGTAATTCTAAATATGGAAATACTAAAAAAATTGTAATCAAATAAATAATTTAAAAAGAGCGTTAATATCTTTTTTTATTCGTAAAACTCAGAAATCAAATTTATAAATTTAAACCTTTTTAAAATGAAAAAAATTTTTACTTTACTGTTTGTTGTTTTAATTACAGCAAACATAAATGCTCAAAAAAACGAACCAGCAGGTCCTACATTAATGTCTAGTTCTACTTCAATGACACATGTTACATCAATAGCATCAAGACCAAACGATCAAATCCCGATAGATATGACCCCAAAAGAGGCAAAAGATAGGAGGTCATTAGGTAACGAAGTAATAATCGGTAAAGACCCACAAACCAAAAATGACTTATTAGCAAGTAACCCAAACCCTTTAACCCAAAAAATTGCAGGTAAAGCACCAAGTATTGTTTTTGATGCTTACGTATCAGGAGCAACGCCTACAGACCCTTCTCTAGCTATTGGACCAAACCATGTCTTTGTAGTTTTTAATACTGGTTTTAGAATTTTTGATAAAAGCGGAAATCCGCTAACAGAAGAAATATCACCAGACCCTGCCATATTCCCAAGTTCAGGATGTTGTGACCTTACCGTTTCATATGATGCTGCTGCTGACAGATGGGTTCTATCTTTTTTAACAGGTGCAGGTGCAGGTGCGCAAATAGCAGTTTCAGACGGTCCAGACCCCGTAAATGACGGTTGGTTTGTTTATAACATTCCTGCTATTAATGACTATCAAAAATTATCTATTTGGAGTGACGGTTATTACTTAACCGATAACAATAATGACACAAATAAAATTTTTGCTATGGAACGTAATGAAATGTTATTAGGAAACCCTGCAGCACAAGTTATTGGTTTTCCTTTACCAGGAATTATTACCAGCGGTTTTTTTAGTCCACAAGCCTTTAATGTAAGTAATGCTAATATGCCAGCAGTTGGTGGGGCTCCGTTTGTATATCTACAAGATGACGCTTGGTCTGGAGTTTCTCAAGACCACATTAAATTATGGACTGTTGATGTTGATTGGGTCACACCAGAAAGTTCTACAATTTCTGCAGCACAAACCATAAATACCACACCTTTTATTTCTGTATTTGATGGTGGTAGTTTTTCAAATTTAGAAGAACCAGATGGTGTAAATATTGACGCACTACAAGCAACTATTATGAATCAAGCACAATTTAGAAAATTTGGAAGTTATAATGCTGCAATATTTAATTTTGTTGTTGATACAGATGCTTCTGAAGGAGAATTAGCAGGAATCCGTTGGTATGAATTTAGACAAGATGGTGATAATATGCCCTGGTCTCTTTTTCAAGAAGGCACATATACTGCCCCTGACGGAAGACACGCATGGCATGCTTCTATGATAATGGATGTTCAAGGAAATATAGGTATGGGTTACACTTCAATGTCTGGTCCAACTACCCCAACAACTGTAAGAGTAAGTTCATATTATACGGGTAGATTTGCTAATGACCCTTTAGGAACAATGACTATAAGCGAAGAACTTATTGAAAATGGTACAGAAGATATTGGCAGCTTTAGATACGGAGATTATAGTAAAATTGATGTTGACCCAGTAGATGACAAGACCTTTTGGTTTATTAATGAATACCGTAAAGATGGTAGAAAAGGTGTAGTAGGAGTGTTTAAAATTGCGCCAAATACTACAAATGATACAGGTGTAATTAGTATAGACTCTCCTACAAATAGTACTTTAGGCGCTAATGAAGATGTTATCGTTACCGTTTTTAACTATGGTGAAGATTCTCAAACTAATATACCCATTGAATTAAGTGTAGATGGTAATGTTGTTGCAACTGGTGTTTTGACTGACCTAACATCATTAAATACAGCACAATTTACTTTTACAGGTATCGATTTATCTATAGTAAATCATACATATACGCTTACATCTTGTACAGGCTTAACAGGTGATGAAGATACAGAAAATGACTGTACTACTTCAAATGTAACAAATTTAAACCCTACAGACATAGGTATTACTGCTATTACTGCACCAACAGGTGGTGAAAGTTTAGGTAGTGAGTCTATTACAGTAACTATTGAAAATTTTGGAGGTGCTGACCAATCAAATTTTGATGTTTCTTATACTTTAAATTCAGAAACTCCAGTTGTTGAAACAGTAGCAGGACCTCTTGCAGTTGGTAGTACAATACCTTATACCTTTACTGCACAAGGCGATTTCTCTGTAGTTGCATCACATACACTTATGGCAACAACACAACTAACAGATGATGCTGATACTAGTAATGATGCGATTACTGAAACTATTGTTAATCTTTCTTGCCTATCTGAAGCAAATACAACTTCTCAACCAGTTGGACCAGATGGAGGGACAATAACGACATCAACAGTAACTTTTATAGAAGATTTTGTAATCAATGATATTAATGTAACTTTAGATATTACGCATACTTGGGTTGCTGATTTAGATATTAAATTAGTAGCACCAAATGGCACAGAAGTAATTTTGGCAGAAGATCAAGGTGGTGGTAACGCTAATTTCACAAACACTATTTTTGATGATGAAGCAACAATATTAATTACAGAAGGAAGTGCCCCTTTCACAGGTTCTTTTCAGCCAGAAGGAAGCCTAGCTACCTTAAACGGTTTACAATCTATTGGAGACTGGAATTTAGTAATTGAAGATGATACAAATTTTGACGGAGGTAACTTAAATAGTTGGTCATTACAATTATGTAGTGATGATGTTACTGCAAGTGTAGAAGGTGCATTATTTAATGAATCTGATTTTAGAGTTGCCACTTTAGAAAATAACCAATTTATTATTTCAGTAAATACTACTGAAATTACAGATAGATTAAACTTTAGTGTTACCAATATGCTAGGTCAAAAATTATTGAGTTATAATTTAGATAATGAAAATGGAGGTTACAAATATAGTCTGGATATGTCTTATGCTACTCCAGGTGTTTATATTTTAAGATTAGGTAATTCTAAATATGGAAATACTAAAAAAATTGTAGTCAAATAAATTTGATTAACTTCTATATTTGGGTTTTACTAACAGAAAGAATATTTAAAAAAATCACATTATACTTAATAAAAGAAGAGCATTACGCTCTTCTTTTATTATAGGTTAATTTCTCAGTTTCATAAATTTTTAAAATTGATTTAAAAATCAAGTCAAATTTAATATCTTTGTTGATTAAATTTTAAATAGATTTCGATTTTATTTTTAATGTAAAAAGAAAACTATTTAGTTTGAATATTAACTATTTAAAAATTAATTTATGAATGATACCCTATTAATTATCGGAGCTTGTGGTCAAATAGGAACCGAACTGACTTTAAAATTACGAGAAAAATATGGCGAAAAAAATATAATTGCAACAGATATTAGAGAAGGTTCAAAAGAATTAATGCATTCAGGTATTTTCGAAATTTTAAATGCAACAGATGAAGAAGCAATTGCTATAATTGTAGAAAAATACCAAATTACACAAGTATATTTAATGGCAGCAATGCTATCAGTAACTGCAGAAAAATTACCTAACAAAGCATGGAACCTAAATATAAATTCTTTGTTGTATATTTTAAACTTAGCTAAAGACAAAAAAATTAAAAAAGTATTTTGGCCAAGTTCCATCGCTGTATTTGGTCATTCAACGCCTAAACATAACACGCCTCAAGAAACGATTACAGAACCAACAACAGTATATGGTATAAGTAAACTGGCAGGCGAACGTTGGTGTGCATATTATCAAGATAAATACGATGTAGATGTAAAAAGCATTCGTTATCCAGGAATTATTAGTTGGAAAGCAAACCCAGGAGGAGGAACTACTGATTATGCTATAGAGATTTTTCATAAAGCACTAAAAGAAAAAAAATATGATTGTTTTTTAAGTCCAGAAACTAGATTACCAATGATGTATATGGATGATGCCATTAAAGCCACCATAGAATTAATGAGTACAAAAAAAACAACGAATTTTACATCATACAATATTTCGGCAATAGACTTTACACCACAAGAAATTGCGACTGAAATTCAAAAACATATTCCGAATTTTAATATTAACTACAAACCAGATTTTAGACAAAAAATTGCAGATTCATGGCCCAGTAGCGTTGATGATACCAAGGCAAAAAAAGACTGGAATTGGACACATGAGTTTGATTTAAAAATAATGACTATTGAGATGCTTAAAAATTTAAAAACTAGATTTAACTCATCGTTAGAGAATGTATAAATTTTAATTCGTAAGGTTTAAAATTCTAACCGTCTAAAGTTTTTATGAAAAATATAATTAAGAAAAGTTTAGAAAAAGCATGTAGTTATCAAGAATTTAGAAATTTGGTTTCTAAATTAATTACAGAAAATAAATCTACAGGTAATGAGCAATCAGAAGTTTTATCTCATTATAGTTTATTAAATGATAAACGAATGAAACGGATTGACAAAACAATTAAAATAACAGCAGAGACATTAGCTACAATAAATAATATTAAAACTAATTTAATTTTTTTAGTATTAACAGAAGGCTGGTGTGGTGATAGTGCACAAACTTTACCTGTAATAAATAAAATAGCAACATTAACTACTAAAATAGAATTGAAAATACTATTGCGAGATACAAATGAAGACTTAATGCAACATTTTTTAACTAATGGAGCAAAATCAATTCCGAAACTAATAATTTTAGAAAAAAAGAATTTAAAAGTTTTAAATTCTTGGGGACCAAGTCCAAATAATTTAAGAAAAATAGTAATAGCCTATAAAAAAGAAAAAGGCACTTTAGATGATGAATTTAAAAAAAACATACAAGTTTGGTATAATAAAGATAAAGGAATAAGTACGCAAAAAGAAATTGCTTCGTTATTAAATATTTTTGAAAATGCTAATTAACTATTCCGATTTATCTGAAGAAGCAAAGGTGTTTTTATACCCTTCTAGCCGAAAATTTTACGACAATGAAATAGAAGAACTAGAATTACAAATAAAAGAGTTTATTGCTAATTGGTCAGACCTTTCTTTAGGAGAAACAACATTTTCTGCTTCATATAAGATTGAATATAACCGTTTTATTCTTTTTTTTATTTCGGAAAACACTATAATTACAACAGCGCTTTTAAATAAATTAGCTCTATTTATTTTGAAATTGGAAAAAGAATATGCAATAACTTTACTAGACAAAATAAACGTTTGTTTTAAACAAGGTAGGTTTGTACAATACCAAGAAATGAAACGTTTTAGAAAACTAATTAAAAATAGAAGTATTTCTAAAAAAACCATTGTTTTTAATAATTTAATTAAAACCAAATACGAATTTGAAAACGAATGGGAAGTTAATGTAACGGATAGTTGGTTGTCACATTTGTTTACATAGATACTCTTGGCTATTCTTACTCAAGTTCTAAGAATAGCCAATAATCAATATTAAATTTTATTTATAAATTAACTCAAACCTATCAAGATTCATTATTTTTGTCCAAGCAGCAATAAAATCTTTTACAAACTTTTCTTTAGAGTCGTTACTTGCATAAAACTCTGCTAATGCTCTAAGTTCAGAATTTGAACCAAATATTAAATCTGCTCTAGTTGCTGTCCATTTATTATTTCCTGTTTTAATATCTTTTCCAACAAATTCTTCTTTTGCGTCTGATGTTGCTTTCCATTCAACACTCATTCCAAGTAAATTAACAAAAAAAGCATTAGTTAATTTATCTTTATTTGTTGTGAATATTCCATTTTTACCTCCATCAAAATTAGCATTTAACGCTCTCATTCCTCCAACTAATACTGTCATTTCTGGTGCTGTAAGTGTAAGTAATTGTGCTTTATCAACCAATAATTCTTCTGTAGATAGTGTGTATTTCGTTTTTAAATAATTACGGAAACCATCTGCCATTGGCTCCAAAAGATTAAATGAATTAATATCTGTTTGCTCTTGAACTGCATCTGTACGACCAGAAGTAAACGGTACTTTAAAATTATATCCAGCATTACTTACTGATTTTTCTACTCCAACAGTTCCTGCCAATACAATTAAATCAGCCATTGATACTTTTTTAGAATCTGATTTATCATTAAAATTTTCTTGAATATTTTTTAATACTGCCAATACTTTTTTCAATTGTTTAGGGTTGTTTACTTCCCAGTTTACTTGTGGTTTTAATCGTATTCTTGCACCATTTGCACCACCTCTTCTGTCAGAATGGCGATAAGTAGAAGCAGATGCCCAGGCAGTTGTTACCATTTCACTAATCGTTAAATTTGAGTTTAAGATTTGTTTCTTTAGAAATTCAATATCATTTTGGTTAATAGATTTATAATTTGCAATAGGGATTGGGTCTTGCCAAATCAAATCTTCTGTTGGTGCTTCCTGTCCAATATATGTAGATTTTGGTCCCATATCTCTATGCGTTAATTTAAACCAAGCCCTTGCAAAAGCGTCATCAAAAGTATCTGGATTTTTGTAAAATTTTCTTGCTATTTTTTCATAAACAGGGTCAAATCGTAGTGCTAAATCCGTAGTAAACATGCCTGGCTTAACCATTTTAGCTGAATCAAAAGCATCTGGAACCATCATTTTTGGGTTTTTAGGTTCCCATTGATGAGCGCCTGCGGGACTTTTTGTTAATTCCCAGTCATTTTCAAATAAATTAAAAAAGAATAAGTGACTCCATTTGGTAGGTGTAGATGTCCATACTACTTCTAGACCTGATGTAATTGCATCTGCACCTTTACCCGATTTATAAGTGTTTTTCCAACCAAAACCCTGTGCTTCTATTTCAGAAGATTCAGGATCTGACCCAAGGTAAGATGCGCTAGCTGCACCGTGTGCTTTGCCAAGCGTATGTCCACCTGCAATTAATGCTACCGTTTCTTCATCATTCATTCCCATTCTTCCGAATGTTTCACGAATATCTTTTGCTGCTAAAAGCGGGTCTGGATTGCCATTTGGTCCTTCTGGATTTACATAAATTAATCCCATTTGAACTGCTGCAAGCGGGTTTTCAAGTTTTCTATCTCCTTGATATCGTTTACTATCATCTAGCCATTTTTCTTCTGCTCCCCAATAAACATCTTCATTTGGTTGCCAAACATCTGTTCTACCTCCCGCAAAACCAAAAGTCTTAAAGCCTGTAGATTCTAATGCTACATTTCCTGTAAGAATCATTAAATCTGCCCAAGAAATTTTATTTCCATATTTTTTCTTTATGGGCCAAAGTAATCTTCTTGCTTTGTCTAAATTGGCATTATCTGGCCAACTATTTTGTGGTGCAAATCTTTGTTGTGCAGACCTAGAACCTCCACGTCCATCACCTGAACGATATGTACCTGCATTGTGCCAAGCCATTCTAATCATAAAGCCTGCGTAACTTCCGTAATCTGCTGGCCACCAGTCTTTCGAATCGGACATTAATGTACGTATATCTTTTTTTAATGCTTTGTAATCCAAACTTTTAAATTCTTTTACATAGTCAAAATCTGTATTCGTAGGGTTTGTTAATGTTGAATGTTTGCGTAACAAATCTAAATTCAATCGATTAGGCCACCAATCGCTATTGTCCGCACTTCTTTTATTCAAATTGCTTTTTTTGGTAACAGTTGCTCCTGAAACTCCATCTGTTGTTTTATTGCCATTCTCAGTGTTACAACCTGCAAATAGTAGAAGTGAAATAATTATTGTTGCTATGTTTTTCATTTTTTAAAGTTTTTAAGTGAGTGTAATGCAAATTAACAGTTAATGTAGGTTTTTTGATGAATGAAATAAATTGATAGTTTTTATAACTTCATAGATATTATCGATATTAAGTATTTTTTTGTATGAAGCCTAACAAGCATTAAAACCCTATTTTAACGCATCAATAACCTTTAAAAAAGTGTCTGGTTCTGGGCGAACTCTTTGGTTATTTGTAAGGTCAACAAAAACAATTTTTCCGTTAGCATCAGTTAAGAAAGTAAAGCCAATATTTGTTTTTTGAAATTTTGTTTGATTTTTGTTAGTGGTTTGTGTTTTTTTTCGCAATTCTGCATTGTTGTTCTACTTTAATATTAAGTCAAGAATTCCACAAATTCCTGCTCCTGTTATAATTATCCACGAAATCCAGTCTTTTAAATTCGTTGTTTTTGTGTTTAAGAAACATTAGGTGAAATCCGAGATGAACAATTAGAAAGATGTCAAAACCTATTCTAAAGGTATCAATGTCTGAACTATTTGTTAATTGCCAAAACAGCCAATAAAATATTGGTATATGAGCAAACTAAAAAACTATATATCCTGTTTTGTCGTCCAGCATTGAAAGCCCAGGAAATATTCTCCATTATTTGCAACGAATTGCATCCATTTCGTGTATAATTATTAATGATAATCCTGCTATAAAAATAATACTGGGTGCCATAATAATATGTCCTGTCTTAATGGTTGATTTAGTATAACCTCTAACAAATATCAGGATAAAAAATGATTTAATGTTTGTTTATTAAAAGTTGAACAACTTAAGTTTACAATCCTTAAATTTAAAAATTCTAAATAAGAAGGAACAAAAGAGAGGAATAAACAATTTGGAATTTGTTATTTTGGTATTGGAATTTTATATTTAAAAAATGCAAGAAGATTTTCTCCACTATTTATGGAAGCATAAAAAGTTTAATTTACTCGATTTAAAAACTACAGCAGGAGAACATATTTCTATTGTTTCAGTTGGACAACATAACCAAAATTCTGGACCAGATTTTTTTGCTGCACAATTAAAAATCGATAATCAACATTGGGCAGGCAATGTAGAAATTCATGTTAAAGCGAGTGATTGGTTTGTGCATAATCATGAAAATGATAAGGCTTACGACAATGTAATTTTGCATGTGGTTTGGGAACAGGATACAGATATTTTCAGAAAAGACAATACAACAATTCCAACTTTAGTATTACAAGAAGTTGTTTCAAAAGAAGCCTTACAAAACTACCAAGAGCTATTTTCTAAATCACAAAAATGGATTAATTGTGAGAACAATTTTGCTAGCATAGATGATTTTGTAGTTCAAAATTGGTTAGAGCGTTTGTATTTTGAACGTTTGGAACGTAAGTCTCACGATATTGAAAAGTTACTAAAAACATCTTCTAATAATTGGGAAGAAGTGTTGTTTAAAATGTTGGCTAAAAATTTTGGATTAAAAGTAAATGCAGAGGCATTCTTGAGCATTTCTAATTCTTTCGATTTTTCGGTAGTTAGAAAACAACAATCTAAAGTTATGAGTTTGGAAGCACTGTTTTTTGGACAAGCAGGTTTATTGGAAGGCGATAATCAAGATGTATATTATTTAGAATTAGCTCAAGAATATAAATTTTTAAAACAAAAGTTTAATCTATCAAATGAAAATGTTACACCATTACAATTTTTTAGATTACGTCCATCAAATTTTCCAACAATTAGATTACCTCAATTAGCGATGTTGTATCATGAGCAACAAAATTTATTTTCAAAAATAATGAATACAAAATCTGTTGAAGAATTATATAAATTATTTACTGTTGCAACTTCTACCTTTTGGGAAACGCATTATACATTTAATAAAACAGTTAAACAATCTAAAAAAGTAATCACCAAATCGTTTATAGATTTGTTACTCATCAATACAATTATTCCATTAAAATTTAGTTATTTAAAATATCAAGGAAAAGTTATTGATGATGAAATTGTTGAGATTATTCAAAATATAGTTTCAGAAAAGAATAGTATTATAGAAAAATTTAATTCAATAAAATCAGTATCAATTACTGCTTTGCAATCTCAAGCTTTATTGCAATTAAAAAATGAGTATTGCGATAAAAATAAATGTTTAAGATGTGCGATAGGAAACAACTTGTTAGGCGCAACGATGAAGAAAAGTATTCCGGGAAATAACTCAATAACTCAATAACCCAATAACTCAATAACTTTTAATAACTTGCAGCATGAATATTTTTTACAGAACCTTACTCTATTTTCAAAAACACGGTTACTACGTGTGCCAGCGTATTGCCGATCGTTTAGGAATGCGAGCAAAAGTGGTGCGAACCTCTTTTATTTACCTCACTTTTGTAACTTTAGGCTTCGGGTTTGCCTTGTATTTATTCATAGCATTTTGGATGCGCATTAAAGATTTGGTTTATACTAAACGCTCTTCAGTTTTCGATTTATAGAAACATTGTAAATCCAAACCCTACTTCATTATATAATATAAATTGAGTTAAATAGGTATTATACTTTTAAAAACTCATTTATTTTTAGCATCTTGCTGTCTTTAATTTTAATTTTCTCGAAAAAATATTAACTAACACTTATTATTATGAAGAAATATCTTCTCTCTATTTTCACTTTAATTTTACCAATTCTAACATTTGCTCAAGAAGTAACTGAAGCTGGAATCGATGAAAAAATTGATCAGGCTTTTGGCAGTGCAACGGGATGGTTTGTAAATTTTATTTTTTATCAAATATCTTTTACTGAAGATGTTAAAGTGTATTGGGTATTGTTTCCATTAATATTAGGAGCAACATATTTCACGTTCTATTTTAAGCTGATAAATTTTACAGGATTCTTTACTTCAATAAATATCGTTAGAGGAAAATTTGACGATTTAGAAGGAAGAGAAGATCATAACGTAGAAGTAGCAGATACAGTATTCACAGACGATGGCGACAATCCGGATACAATTAGAGTTGAAGGACATCAAGGCGAGGTTTCACATTTTCAAGCATTAACAGCAGCATTATCTGCCACAGTTGGTTTAGGTAATATTGCAGGTGTTGCAATTGCAGTGTCTATTGGTGGAGCAGGAGCAACGTTCTGGATGATTGTTGCAGGGTTTTTAGGAATGGCTTCAAAGTTTGTTGAATGTACACTAGGCGTGAAATATAGAGATATAGCAGAAGACGGAACGGTTTATGGAGGGCCAATGTATTACTTAACCAAAGGGCTTAAGGAAAAAGGACTTGGCAGATTAGGAAAAATTTTAGCTGGTCTGTTTGCGGTTTTCGTTATTGGTGGATCTGTTGGTGGTGGAAATATGTTTCAAGTAAATCAAGCATTCCAATTGGTTGAAAGTATTACAGGAGGAGAAGCTTCCTTTTTTCACGGAAGAGGATGGCTTTTTGGCTTAATTATGGCTATACTGGTTGGGATTGTTATTATTGGAGGAATTAAAAAAATTGCAAAGGTTACAGATAAGATTGTGCCATTTATGGTAGTGATTTATGTTGCTGCATCATTATTCGTGATTTTTGCGAATTACGATATGATTGGTAATGCCTTTATGCAAATTTTTGATGGAGCATTTAGTCCAGAAGGTGTTGCAGGTGGTGCTGTTGGAGTATTGGTTCAAGGATTTAGAAGAGCTGCATTTTCAAATGAAGCTGGAATAGGTTCTGCATCTATTGCACATTCTGCTGTAAAAACAAAATATGCTGCCTCCGAAGGTATGGTAGCTTTATTAGAACCATTTATTGATACAGTAGTAGTTTGTACCATGACTGCATTAGTACTTATAATTACTGGTAATGTAACCGCAGCTAATTCAGGATTAAATGATGCAGATGCAATTTTATTAACCTCTGGAGCTTTTGAGTCTGCTATTTCTTGGTTCCCTTACGTACTTACTATTGCTGTTGTTTTATTTGCTTTTAGTACAATGATATCTTGGTCTTATTATGGGTTTCAAGGTTGGGCATATTTATTTGGTAGAACAAAGAGAATGGAATATGCATATAAAATTATGTTCTGTGGTTTTGTAATAATTGGTGCTGCCGCAAGTTTAGGCTCTGTAATCGGTTTTTCAGATGCAATGATTTTTGCAATGATGGTGCCAAATATGATAGGACTTGTACTTTTAGCGCCTAAAGTAAAAGAAGAGCTCTCAAAATATATGGATGCCATAAAATCCAAAAAAACATAATTTAATATAGTACTGTATGAAATCCCATTTCAAGTTTACTAAAAAACAACGAAGTGGGATTTTTTTGTTGTTACTGCTCATCATCATTTTTCAATGTGTATATTTTTTTGTTGACTTTTCTTCTGAGAATGTGATTGTAGACCAGAAGGAGCTTCAACTATTTCAGCAAGAAATAGATTCATTACGATTGGTTGAAACTGAAAATCGAAGACCTAAAATTTATCCTTTTAACCCAAATTATATTACAGATTACAAAGGCTATACATTAGGAATGACTAATGAAGAGATTGACAGATTGCTCAAATTTAGAACAAAGAACCAATGGATTAATTCTGTTAAACAGTTTCAGGATGTAACCAACGTTTCAGATTCTTTGCTTAATAGAATCTCACCTTATTTTAAATTTCCGGATTGGGTTACAAATCCAAAACCTAAATCATCATTTACTTATCAAAATAATAGCTCTCCAAAAAGTTATTCAGAAAAAACAGATTTAAACACAGCTACTGTTATTCAATTACGAAAAGTGAATGGCATTGGCGAAAAACTTTCAGAACGCATTATTAATTATAGAAACAAATTTGTTGGAGGCTTTATTGCCGATGTACAGCTTCAAGATATTTATGGCTTAACACCCGAAGTTATTGAACGCGTTTTAAACCAATTCACAGTTAAAACGCCCAGACAAATCGTTGCATATAATCTTAACACTGTAACAAGAGATGAGCTGGTAACAATTCAGCATATAGATTACGAATTAGCTTACGAAATTGTTGAGCAAAGAACCTTAAGAGAAGGATTTCGTTCTTTCGAAGAATTAATAAAAGTTAAAGGCTTTCCAGTAAATAAAATTGAGATAATTAAATTATATTTGACCCTTGAATAAAGTACTTAAAGTATGTTAAAGTTATGAGTTCTTAAAGTTAAACCTAACTTTAGGCACTTAAAACTTTAGGCACTTAAAACTTATAAAATATGAATAGTATGTACTTCAGTGAAGAGCATCAACTTTTTAGAAAAAGCCTTCAGGATTTCTTAAAAAAAGAAGTCGTTCCACACATTGAAAAATGGGAAAAAACAGGAGCTATAGAACGCTTTATTTGGAAGAAATTTGGTGAAATGGGATACTTCGGACTTGCTTATCCTGAAGATTACGGAGGATTAAATCTAGACCTTTTTTATACAGTTATTCTTTTGGAAGAACTTCAAAAAATAAATTCAGGAGGCTTTGCAGCAGCCATTTGGGCACATTGCTATTTAGCAATGACACATGTTAATAAAGAAGGGAGTCATTATATAAAAGAAAATTATTTAACACCAAGTATTAATGGTGAAAAAATAGGATGTCTTTGTATTACTGAACCTTTTGGAGGAAGTGATGTAGCAGGTATGCGCACAACAGCAATCAAGCAAGGAGAAAATTATATTCTAAATGGTTCAAAAACCTTTATTACAAATGGTGTGTATTGTGACTATATGGTTGTTGCAGCAAAAACAAATCCTGAATTTGGTAATAAAGGAATTAGTATGTTTATCGTGGATAAAGACACTCGAGGAGTTTCCGCTACAAAATTAGATAAACTTGGTTGGAGAGCATCTGATACTGCCGAAATTGCTTTCGATAATGTAATAATTCCTGCATCAAATTTAATGGGAGAGGAAGATAAAGGCTTCTCATATATAATGCAGCATTTTTCGTTAGAGAGATTGGTTATGGGAGTTAATGCACATGCAAGAGCAGAGTACGCTTTAGAGTATGCATTGCAATATATGTCGGAAAGAAAAACTTTTGGAAAAACAATAGATAAATATCAAGCTTTACGACATACCTATTCCGATTTATATAGTGAAATGGAACTGTGTAAAGAATACAACTATTCTGTAGCTTACAGATTAAATAAAGGAGAATATGTTGTAAAAGAAGCGACCATATCGAAACTTCAATCAACAAAAATGGCAGACAAAGTTGTTTACCAATGCCTTCAGTTTTTAGGAGGCTATGGTTATATGGAAGATTATCCAATGGCACGATTATTACGTGATAGTCGTTTAGGACCAATAGGAGGAGGAACATCAGAAATTTTACGAGAAATTTTGGCGAAAATTGTTATCGATAAAAAAGAATATAAACCTGCTACATAAATTATTCATTATTAAATTGTTTTGCAATACAGTATTATTACATATTACAGAATTGACTTACAAAATATTTTACAATTAAACCGTTAAAATAACTGTTAAAATTTTATTCAAAATGTATTTTGTTTACGGTTTTCCCGTACTCTTTAGCAATAACAAGAGTTGCTTTTGCACTATTATTTTTCAACAATTAATTGTTAAAAAAGTAATCGATAAAAATGTTTGGTTTCTATATATATATATATATATTAGTTGCTGTTAAAAACTAATTTTGATTTGTTTAGAAGCTTAATCAAAAGAAGTAATTAACTATGATCGATCTTAACTGGTGCCAGTTTTTTTATTTAATGCTTCTACATTTATAGCTTCTAAAAGTTAATGCTTCTAAAATTTAGCTTCTAAACTATAAATTATATAACAGATTGATTATTAATAAATCAATCATAAAAAAGTATTAAAATGAAGATAATTAAAAAAACCCAAAGATTAGTGGCAATATTTTTAACATCTGTATTTATGTTACCAATGATTTATTCTTGTACGCAAGAAGGTTTAAGAGTTAACCAAAATAGTTTGGATTACAAAAAGAAAGCTGAATATATTTTTAAATCAGTTAAAATTCTCGAAACTCATCTGGCTAAATCATATCAAAATAGAACTGATAGTAGTTATGAAATAACACAAGAACTAGTAGACGAATATGCAGTTTTATTAGGTCATGAAGAAGGTTCAATTAGTTTAGAATTAGTAGAAGAAGTTATAGTAAAATATGCTGATGTTATAGATAGAGGATATGAACAGGTATTAGAAGATTACGATTTAACAGATTTTGCAAAATTATCTTTTAAAGATATAGCTGAAGGAAATTGGATAGAAGATTTAGAAAGCAATCCAAATTATAATAATTTGAGTTTAAATGAAAAAGAAATGTTATCAGTTGCAAATGCTTATTCATACGAGTTAATCTCAAAGGATTTTGATCCTGGATCAAGCGTTGGAGCTTTTATTGGTTTAATTGTGGGTGGATTTATTTGTAATTTTTGGTGTGTAATTGGAGGTGCTATAGTTGGAGCTATTGTTGGGTCTTCTAAATAGTAGTATATTAATTAAAAAGTGATAAATATGAAACATAATTTTTATTTTATTTTAATCTTTCTTTCTTTTAACTCTACCTTTTTGTTTTCACAAGATGAAACTCAAGTAAACCAAAAAGGCGAATGGATTTTTGTAAATAATATTGGTTTTGCTACACTAGAGGCAGAAAATACTTTCAAGATAAATGTAACAGCTTTTGAAGGACTTATTGCTAAAGAACTAATACTTAATAATAAAGTATCTCTAATTATTGGAATTGAACATTTAAGAATAAAAGGAGATTTTAACAGTGCCGATAATCAATTATTTATAACTAACAACTATATAGCTATTCCAGTTACTGCAAGATTGTTTTTAAGCAGAGAACAAAAAATGACAATATTTGTAGATTTAGGCATTTATGGTTCATATCTTCATAAATCAAGAGTAGAAGATATTACTAATAATGTTAGTAATACAGAAAAGGATTTGGGTACAAATTTTGGTTTTCAAGCAAATATTGGTGCAAGATATAAAATTAGCAAAAAATTGAGTATTAGTTTTGGAATAAAATCTAAAACCGATGTTTTAAATAGCTCTAAAAGTTCAGTTCAAGAATTTAAAGTTACCGACTTTTACGCTTTTCAATTTGGATTAGGTCTAACGTTATAGGTTATAAGACAATTGAATAGCATGAAGGTTATTTTGCGTATTAGTGTATTTTTAACACTAATAAATTGTAAAGATAATTCAAATAGCCTTTTTTGGAAAGATGTACAATTAAACGAAGATCAAGTATATCTTGTTTTTCGTGGTACTAAATCTAAAGAAGGTTTTTTTGCCAAAGACTTTAATATAAGAGACACTTTAAGTTCACATATTGGTATACTAATAAATGATAAAACTAAATGGGAAATATACCATATTATAGATTTTAAAGACAAGAACCGTTCCGATTTTAGGAAACAAAGTTTAAAAGATTTTTTTGATAGCAAAAAAGAAGATATTAATTATGTGAGTTTTTGGGAGATTGATAATATAGATTCTAATGAGTTTCAGCAAATAAAAAAAGAACTAAATTACTATTTGGCTAAATTCATTAAATTTGATAAATTATTTACACTAGAGGATTCTACTAAAATGTATTGTTCAGAGTTTATTTTTAAAGTATTACATAAAGTTGACTCTATTAATTTTAATTTTCAAACACATAAAAAAAAATTAAACGGTGTTTATGCAACTTATTTTAGGAAAGATACTTTAGAGTATTATCCAGTAGATGTTTTTCAGAATAATAAAAACATAAGAAAAATAAAGGAGTGGAACTTCAAATAGTTCTGAATTCAAAATTATTCATTATTAATTGTTAATTGTAAATTAGTTTATATCTTTGCAACCTGAAATTCTAAAAGAGAGGAGGTTAAGACACTATGTTAATAATACCAATAAAAGAAGGAGAAAATATAGATAGAGCGTTAAAACGTTTTAAAAGAAAGTTTGATAGGACTGGTACAAAGAGGTCTTTACAAACTCGTAAGCAATTCAACAAGCCTTCAGTAGTTCGTAGAGCTCAAATTCAAAAAGCGCAATACATACAGCGATTAAGAGATGCAGAAGAAATCTAAAAGCTGTTAAAATATAGTTTAAAATCCCACAAGCAATTGTGGGATTTTTTTATGCTTAATTATCATTGTTGTTAAATTAAAAATTGGTGCTAATGCTTTAAGGTTATATAAAATGATAGATTGTGTGTTTTTTAGAAAGATACATCTTATTTTTTTTATTTTTTTTTCGTTTTCGCCTTTTGCTGAAAACACTATTTTTAAAAACACTGTTTATCAATTTGTTAAAATTAAGTCTTTGTTCTTGATTCTAACAGCGAAGCGGTCTTATGTCTTTTGTCAGATTGTATTAAAAGTTTCGTATTTTTATACAGCATTTAATTAATAGTTATATGTCCTTTAAACCATTTACAGATTATCTTTTATTAGAAAAGAAATATTCTCCACTTACAATAAATGCATATCAAAAAGATTTAGAAAGTTTTCAAAAACACAATCAAGAACAGTTTGATGAAATTAATATTAAAACTGTTAATTATTCTCAAATTAGAAGTTGGATTATATGTCTTGTTGAAGATGGAATAGCAAACAGAAGCATAAACAGAAAAATATCTTCACTAAATACTTATTATAAATTTTTGCTAAAAGTCGATAGCATAGAAGTAAATCCGTTAGCAAAACACAGAGCTTTAAAAACAAGTAAAAAAGTACAAATACCATTTTCAGAAAACGAAATTAGTTTGGTCTTAGACGATTTAAATTTCGATGATTCTTTTCAAGGTGTTAGAGACAAACTTATAATAGAATTATTTTACTCAACAGGAATAAGACGAATAGAATTAGTGCAACTAAAGCTTCAAGATATAGATGTATCAAATCGCACACTTAAAGTTTTAGGAAAAAGAAATAAAGAACGTCTTTTACCGTTATTAAATTCAGTTATAGAAGCTATTAAAAGGTATTTAATTAAAAGACAAGAGCTCCAAATTATTAATGATAAAGCGTATTTGTTTTTAACTAAAAAAGGAGTTAAAATTTATGAAACTCTTGTGTACCGAATAATAAATGATTATTTTAGTAAAGCATCCACAAAAGTAAAAAAGAGTCCACATATTTTAAGGCACTCATTTGCGACTCACTTGCTTAATCAAGGTGCCGATTTAAATGCTGTAAAAGAACTACTTGGTCATTCCAGTTTGGCTGCAACACAAATTTATACTCATAATAGTATTGCAGAACTAAAAAAAGTTTATGATAAAACACATCCAAGAAATAAATAATCAAAAAAAAGTAGAGGATGAAACGAGCAAACTATAATTTTTATACTTAAGGAAATAATTAATAGCGAACAGCATATGACCATTAAAAAACAATAAATCTAAACATATGAAAGTAAACACACAATCCGTTAACTTTAATGCAGACCAGAAATTAATTGATTTTATCCAACAAAGAATGAATAAATTAGATCAGTATTATGACAAAGTCATAAAAACAGATGTACTTTTAAAATTAGAAAATACAAGTGATAAACAGAATAAAATATTTGAAGCAAAAATAAGCGTGCCAGGAGATAGTTTTGTAGTAAAAAAGGTTTGCAAAACATTTGAAGAAGGAGTAGATTCCGCAGTAAATTCATTAGTAAGACAATTAAGAAAACGCAAAGAAAAATTTAGAGCATATTAATAGCGAAAATTTTCTAAAAAATGTTTTGATTCAAAAAATAAATATCTACATTTGCAGTCCGTTAGAAATAGCGGACTTTTTTATTGCAAAAAAGTGAAGAAAAGCCGATGTAGCTCAGCTGGCTAGAGCAGCTGATTTGTAATCAGCAGGTCGTGGGTTCGAGTCCCTCCATCGGCTCGAGTTCTTTAAAAGAGTGGATTTTTATTGGGGAGATACTCAAGCGGCCAACGAGGACAGACTGTAAATCTGTTGACTACGTCTTCGCAGGTTCGAATCCTGCTCTCCCCACATATTAAAATTCTGAATTTTGAATTCAGAATTAAAATGCGGGAGTAGCTCAGTTGGTAGAGCGTCAGCCTTCCAAGCTGAATGTCGCCGGTTCGAACCCGGTCTCCCGCTCAAAGAGCTAACTGTCGTCACGCAAAAACGCTTGACCTCTTTGCTCTAAATATTTGCGAGTTATGATGTGCGAATTTCAATCGTAAATCTTAAATCGGCAATCGTAAATGAAAAGCCGGTGTAGCTCAGGGGTAGAGCGTTTCCTTGGTAAGGAAGAGGTCACGGGTTCAAATCCCGTCATTGGCTCTTTTATAATTAAAAATTTTGAACACTAATATTATTATATAACTAAAGATTAAATTTTAAATCATGGCAAAAGAACATTTTGATCGATCCAAACCACACTTAAATATAGGTACAATTGGACACGTTGACCACGGGAAAACTACTTTAACAGCTGCTATTACTGTTGTATTAGCAGAAAAAGGACTTTCTGAAGTTACAGGTTTTGACCAAATCGATAACGCTCCAGAAGAAAAAGAAAGAGGTATTACAATTAATACTGCTCACGTAGAATACCAAACAGCAAATCGTCACTATGCACATGTTGACTGTCCAGGTCACGCAGATTATGTGAAGAATATGGTTACAGGTGCTGCACAAATGGATGGTGCAATTATAGTTGTAGCTGCAACAGATGGGCCAATGCCTCAAACAAGAGAGCATATCTTATTAGGTCGTCAGGTAGGTATTCCTAGATTAGTTGTTTTCATGAATAAAGTAGATATGGTAGATGATGACGAACTATTAGAACTTGTAGAAATGGAAATTAGAGAGCTATTATCTTTCTACGATTATGATGGTGATAACACTCCTGTAATTATGGGATCTGCTTTAGGTGCTCTAAACAAAGAGCCTAAATGGATGGAAAAAATTATGGAGTTGATGGATGCTGTTGATACTTGGATTGAATTACCTAAACGTGATGTTGAAAAAGATTTCTTGATGCCTATCGAAGATGTATTCTCTATTACAGGTCGTGGTACTGTAGCAACAGGTCGTATTGAAACTGGTGTTGCAAATACAGGAGATGCTGTAGATATTATTGGTATGGGAGCAGAAAAATTAACTTCAGTAGTTACAGGAGTTGAGATGTTCCGTAAAATATTAGATAGAGGAGAAGCTGGAGATAATGTAGGTATTTTATTAAGAGGTATAGAGAAAACTGAAATTAAAAGAGGTATGGTAATCTGTAAACCAGGTTCTGTAACTCCTCACGCTAATTTTAAAGCTGAAGTTTATATCCTTAAGAAAGAAGAAGGTGGACGTCATACACCATTCCATAATAACTATCGTCCACAATTTTATGTGCGTACAACAGATGTAACTGGTAATATTGCTTTACCTGATGGAGTTGAAATGGTTATGCCTGGAGATAACTTAACTATTACTGTAGAATTACATCAAGCAATTGCCATGAACGTTGGTTTACGTTTTGCAATTAGAGAAGGTGGTAGAACAGTTGGAGCAGGTCAGGTTACTGAGATTTTATAGTAAATTAGAATTTGTAATATAGAGTGAAGGTGTTTCGATTTTTCCGAAATACCTTGACTTATATTTACGGGTTTAGCTCAGTTGGTAGAGCACTGGTCTCCAAAACCAGGTGTCGGGAGTTCGAGTCTCTCAACCCGTGCAAAACAAAACACGAGGCGAGAAGTTTGTTCCGAGTGAAGTTGAGTTAACCTCTCAGAAAATATAAAAATAGATGGCAGGAATAATAAATTATATTAAAGAGTCTTTTGAAGAATTAAAAAGTCATGTTTCTTGGACTCCATGGGCAGAAGCACAGAATTTAACAGTTTTAGTAGCTGTATTTTCAATTATTTTTTCTTTAGCTATTTGGGGTGTTGATACGGTTTTTAGTGGAGTTATAAAAGAATATTTTAACTGGATTAAATAAGCTTACTAGTAATGTCAGAAAATAGTATTGAAAAAAAATGGTATGTTGTTAGAGCTGTAAGTGGGCAAGAAAACAAGATTAAAACCTATATAGAAAATGAAATTTCTAGATTAGGATTAGGAGATTTTGTCGAACAAGTTTTAGTCCCAACAGAAAGAGTGATTCAGATTCGTAACGGAAAGAAAATTCATAAAGAAAAAGTCTTTTTCCCAGGTTATATAATGATTCAGGCAAATTTAAGTGGTGAGATACCTCATATTATTAAATCGATAACTAACGTAATTGGTTTTCTAGGAGAAACTAAAGGAGGAGATCCTGTACCATTAAGACTATCTGAAGTTAATAGAATGTTAGGTAAGGTTGATGAATTAGCTCTTCAAGCAGACTCTAATGTTGTAATTCCTTTTATAAAAGGAGAAACGGTTAAAGTTATTGATGGTCCATTTAATGGATTTGATGGAACTATAGAGAAAATAAATGAAGAAAAGCGTAAGCTTGAAGTAATGGTTAAGATTTTTGGAAGAAAAACACCATTAGAGTTAAGTTATATGCAAGTAGAAAAAGTATAATAATTGTTACATTACATAGATGTGTTTTAAAGCTTCCAATTTTAAATCATTTTCAAACTAAATTATTAAAATGGCAAAAGAAGTAAGTAAAGTAGTTAAACTACAAGTAAGGGGAGGTGCAGCGAATCCGTCGCCACCAGTTGGACCCGCTTTAGGAGCTGCTGGAGTTAATATAATGGAGTTCTGTAAGCAGTTTAATGCTAGAACTCAAGATAAATCAGGTAAAATATTACCTGTTGCTATTACTGTTTACAAAGACAAATCTTTTGATTTTGTAATCAAAACTCCTCCAGCTGCTGCACAATTATTAGAAGCAGCCAAAACCAAAAAAGGTTCTGGTGAGCCTAATAGAATTAAAGTAGCAAAAGTGTCTTGGGATCAAGTAAGAACAATCGCTGAAGATAAAATGGTAGATTTAAATGCATTTACTGTGGAATCTGCAATGAAGATGATAGCAGGTACTGCTAGGTCTATGGGTATTAACGTAAAAGGTGGTCAAGCCCCTAATTAATCTAAAAATTTTTAAAAATGGCAAGATTAACAAAAAAGCAAAAAGAAGCAGTTTCAAAAATTGATAAAACTAAACTTTACAGTGTTGAAGAAGCTTCAGTATTAGTAAAAGAAATTAGTAACTCAAAGTTTGATGCTTCTGTAGATTTGGCTGTGCGTTTAGGAGTAGATCCAAAAAAAGCAAATCAAATGGTAAGAGGTGTTGTATCTCTTCCACATGGTACAGGTAAAGACATAAAAGTTTTAGCATTAGTAACTCCAGACAAAGAAGCAGACGCTAAAGAAGCTGGAGCAGATTACGTTGGTTTAGACGAATACCTTGATAAAATTAAAAATGGTTGGACAGACGTTGATGTAATTATAACCATGCCAAGTGTGATGGGTAAATTAGGCCCTTTAGGTAGAATATTAGGACCTCGAGGTTTAATGCCAAATCCTAAAACAGGAACGGTAACTATGGATGTAGCTAAAGCAGTTACTGAAGTAAAAGCAGGTAAAATTGATTTTAAAGTAGATAAAACAGGTATTGTTCATGCAGCAGTTGGTAAAGTATCATTTACTGCAGATAAACTTACAAGTAATATTAATGAATTACTTACCACTTTAATTAAAATGAAGCCTTCAACAGCAAAGGGAACTTACGTTAAGAGTATTTATATTTCTAGCACAATGAGTCCTAGTGTTGCAATAGACCCTAAAATTTAATTAGTAGTTAAAGATTTTATTATGACAAGAGAAGAAAAATCAATAGTAATTAAAGAGTTAACTGCTCAATTAACAGAGAATACAAATATCTATTTAGCAGATATTTCAGGATTAAATGCAGGAGCTACCTCAAACTTACGTCGTGCTTGTTTTAAAGCAAATGTTAAGTTAGCAGTAGTTAAAAATACTTTGCTTGAAAAAGCAATGATAGCATCAGTTAAAGATTTTGGAGATTTACCTTCTATATTAAAAGGTAATACTTCGGTTATGTATTCCGAGACAGGTAACGCACCAGCAAAAGTAATTAAAGCTTTCAGAAAAAAATCTGATAAACCTCTTTTAAAAGGAGCGTTTATTGAAGAAGCAATTTACTTAGGTGATGATCAATTGGATGTATTGGTAGATATTAAATCTAGAGAAGAGTTAATTGGAGATATTATTTCATTATTACAATCTCCAGCTAAAAATGTAATTTCAGCACTTCAATCTGGAGGAGGGAAACTATCAGGTATCCTAAAAACTTTATCTCAAAAAGAGGGATAAAATAATAAGTACGCACTTTTTACAACATATTAAATTAAATTAAAATTATTAAAACGATAGAAAATGGCAGATTTAAAAGATTTCGCAGAACAGTTAGTAAACTTAACCGTAAAAGAGGTTAACGAATTAGCTGGTATATTAAAAGAAGAATATGGTATAGAGCCTGCTGCTGCTGCAGTAGCTGTTGCTGGGCCAGCTGAAGGTGGTGGAGAAACCGCTGATGAGCAAACAGAATTTGATGTAATCCTTAAAGCAGCTGGAGGTTCTAAACTTGCAGTTGTAAAATTAGTTAAAGAATTAACTGGTTTAGGATTAAAAGATGCTAAAGGATTAGTTGATAGTGCACCAAGTGCTATAAAAGAAGGAGTATCTAAAGATGAAGCCGAAGGGCTTAAATCTTCTTTAGAAGAAGCAGGAGCTGAAGTTGAGCTTAAGTAAGCTTAACTAAACTACTACATATGGTTTAGGTCTGGAGTTTAATCTCAAGACCTAGACCCTTTTGTGTATATACAGGCAATATACACGTAAAAATATTTTTTAATCAAAATTTCGTCCGTCGATGTTAGCAATACAAGCTGAAAGATTAAATTTCTCATCTATTAAAAATAGAACAGAATATCCAGATTTCTTGGATATTCAGATTAAATCCTTCCAGGATTTTTTCCAGTTAGAGACTAAATCAGAAGAAAGAGGTTCCGAAGGGTTATACAATACCTTCATGGAAAACTTCCCAATTACAGATACACGTAATCAATTTGTCCTGGAGTTTTTGGATTACTTTATAGATCCACCAAGATATACAATAGAAGAGTGTATAGAAAGAGGACTTACCTATAGTGTACCACTAAAGGCAAGACTTAAATTGTACTGTACAGACCCTGAACATGAGGATTTCGAGACCATTGTTCAAGATGTGTATTTAGGCACAATTCCTTATATGACACCAAGAGGTACGTTTTGTATCAATGGAGCTGAACGCGTTGTAGTATCTCAATTACACCGTTCTCCAGGAGTTTTCTTTGGACAATCATTCCATGCAAATGGCACAAAGCTATATTCTGCTAGAGTTATTCCATTTAAAGGCTCTTGGATAGAATTTGCTACAGACATTAACAGTGTAATGTATGC
>JAKISG010000001.1 GCA_021648755.1 Flavobacteriaceae bacterium
GAAACCGACAGAAGAATTATTAGAGATAAAATTACTTTATTAGGTAGAAAACTAAAAGCTATTGACAAACAAATGGCAGTACAACGTAAAAACCGTGGTAAAATGGTTCGGGTTGCGTTAATAGGTTATACAAATGTTGGCAAATCTACTTTAATGAATGTGGTTAGCAAATCCGATGTTTTTGCTGAAAACAAACTTTTTGCAACCTTAGATACTACGGTTAGAAAAGTAGTGGTTAAAAACATACCTTTTTTATTAACCGATACCGTTGGTTTTATTCGGAAACTACCTACACAATTGGTAGAATCTTTTAAATCTACTTTAGATGAGGTTAGAGAAGCCGATTTATTATTGCATATTGTAGATATTTCACATAAAAATTTTGAAGATCATATTGCATCGGTAAATAGTATTTTATCCGACATTAAATGTTTGGATAAACCCACTTTAATGGTGTTTAATAAAATAGATACTTACACACATGAAACTATTGCTGAAGATGATTTAATAACCGAAAAATCAAAAATTCATTACACCTTAGAAGAATGGGAAAACACTTGGATGAATAAAACAGATAATAAAGCTATTTTTATTTCTGCACTAAATAAAGAAAACTTAGAAAATTTTAAAGCTAAAGTTTACGAAGCAGTAAAAACGATTCATAAAACACGTTTTCCTTATCATGACTATTTATACCAAGAATATGATGAAAAAGGAAAACTATAAATTATTATTATATGAAAACTAAAAAAACACTAGGTAAATTTGCATTAATTCGCATTAAAGTAATAGATGAATGTTTGCAAAAGCATAAACACACCATTGAAGATTTAATGAAAGCTTGTGCTAAAGAATTGAAAAAATATGATCCTACTAAGATAAAATGTAGTAGAAGAACGGTAGAAGGAGATTTAAGAAAATTAAAAGACAATCGTTTAGGTTTTAAAGCACCAATAATTGTAACCAATAAAAAATATCATTCTTATAGCGATCCTAAATTTACGATAACTAACTATCCAATTCCTTTATCAGACACCGATTATCAAAAGTTAGAAAAAGCAGTAGCCTTTATTAAAATTTATCAAAATTTTCCAAATATTAGTGAATTAAAAGAACGTTTAGATTAATTTTGCAAATTTACAGAGCTACCAGCGCCTAAACCTATTACTTGTGTATATCTACTACCAAATTTTTTGTAATAAACTAGTACTTGGTATTCATTTTCAGTTTGAAAATGCGTGCCTTCAAAAGTAGTATCAATTTCAAAATTTTCATTAACTAGAACATAGGTGTAATTATAAAAGCCTTGTTTTAGTATAATATCGGTTTCATATAGTTGCGTATTGTCATTATAAGTTAATCGGTTTTCTGTTGTCAACTGCCAATTATTAAATGCTCCATATACATATAAATGTGAATTTTTTGCGATGTTTTCATAATTTTGAAAAGTAAAATGGACTTTGGTATATTCAGATTCATACGTGGTATTATCTACATTAATACTTCGAGGAAAAAACTTGCCATTAACATCAGGATTGTAAGTGTATGGTTGGTTAATTCTTGCTTGATCTACATATAATCTAGTCTCATATAAATCATTAAGAACGACTCTACGTATATTGTTAGTTGCAGTTCTTATATCTTTACTATCAAAATACAAGTATTCATTACCGCCAAAAAAAATAGTTTCTTCTCCGTATTTATAAATTAATTGTGTTCCACGTAAAAATTGCGGTTTTAAATTTGTAATAACGTTATTCCAATCGTTATTTTGATAAATAGCAATTTGTATTTCTTCACTAGGGTTGTTAATTTGTAAATTAGGATGATTAATTACAAACTCTATATTTTGTTTGGTAGCTATATCCGCAATTTTTCTTGCTTTATGAATACTAACACCTACATCAACCTTTGGTTCAAACACTATAAAACGCCTTGTAAAAACAACTTCTTCCTCTTCATCTAAAACCGAAATCAAATAATTACCACTTATTTTAATACGGAAACTTTGATTGGGAATAAATAATTGATAATGTGTATAATCTTGATAGGTGTTAAAAGAATTTACCGAAGTACGAATTCTATCTTCTGCAAAACCAGTACTAAATTCTGTAGAGCTAAGCTTAGATTTTTTCCAATCATAGGTGCAATGATCCACTTTATAAGTATATTCTTTATCATCACCCTCTAAATCGTCAAAAGTAAACTCTAAAGTTTCACCAAGCTTAATTATAGGAACAAACGCATTTACATTTTTTGAATGTAAAGTAACCGATTTGATATAAGAAGGCTCTAATACTTCAAAACTATCTTGAGAAAACAAAACAAGTGGTATAAGAAACAAAAATGTTAAAAAATATTTTTTAATCATTATTTTAGTAAATTTAACTGGTTTAATACAATTAATATACCACAATAATACGGAAATTAATTTAAGTCTAAATTCTTTATACTAAATTAAACTTTAAGGTTTTTTATAATCCTAAATTTTAATAAAAAATCAATCTTTTTTTAACTATTTAGAATAAATATAAATAGCAATTTTATTAATTTACTTCTATAAAAAAGAAGTAAATTTGCATCGTTTTTAAGAACCTAATTCAAAAAATAAATGTCTACAGACATAAAAATCAAAAAAGGCTTAACCATTAAGCTACAAGGAGCAGCTTCAAATGACATTGAAACGTCCACTCGTTCTAAAATTTTTACTATTTATCCAACAGATTTTCACGGAATCACACCTAAGCTTACTGTAAAAGTAGGTGCTAAATTATTAGCAGGTGATGTTTTATTCTATGCAAAATCTAATGAAGAGTTGAAATTTACTTCACCTGTAAGTGGCGAATTGACTGGCATTATCCGTGGAGCAAAACGTAAAATTTTAGCTTTAACCATTAAAGCAGATGCAAAGGATACTTACAAAGACTTTGGTAAAAAAACACCAAGTAATTTAACAGATGTTCAAATAAAAGAAGCGCTATTAGAATGTGGTGCTTGGGCATTTATAAATCAACGACCATACGATACCTTAGCCAACCCTAAAGATACACCAAAAGCCATTTTTGTATCTGGATTCGATACGGCACCATTAGCAGCAAACACAAAAATTACGCTACAAGGTAAAGAAGATGCTTTTCAAGTAGGAATGGATGCCTTATCAAAATTAACCGAAGGTAAAATACATTTATCTGTTCAAGGAAATTCGTTTTTAAATACTATTAAAGGAGTTTCAATTCACAATATAACAGGAAAACATCCAGCAGGAAATGTTGGTGTGCAAATTTCAAAAATAAACCCTATAAATTCAGGAGATAGAGTCTGGACAATAAACGCACAAGACGTTGCTATTATTGGCAACTTATTTTTAACTGGAAATTTTGATACCACAAGAATAATTGCTCTAGCAGGATCCGAAGTATCTAATCCAAAATATTATCAAGCAAAACCAGGAACTTCTATCGCCGACTTTACTAAGGATAAATTAGCATCTGATAATGTAAGAATTATCAACGGAAATCCATTAACAGGAAAATCCATAAAAATGGAAGGTAGTCTTGGTTTCTATAATAACGAAGTTACTGTATTGCCAGAAGGTGGCGCATATCGTTTTATGGGCTGGTTGCCATTTGTAGGTAATCACATACATAGTGTTTCACGTACATCATTCTCGTTTTTAGCATCTAAGAAAGAATATGTTTTAAATACATTATTGAATGGTGAAGAGCGTGCTTTCGTAGAAACTGGTGCTATGGAAAAAGTAATGCCAATTGATGTATACCCAATGCAATTACTAAAAGCAACACTAGTTGGAGACATAGACAGAATGGAAAAATTAGGAATTTACGAAGTAGCTCCAGAAGACTTTGCATTGATAGATTATACAAGTTCATCAAAAATTGAAGCACAAGATATTATTAGAAAAGGATTGGATTTAATGATTTCCGAAGTAGGATAATTTTTTATAGATATAAAATTTACAAATGAAATTTTTACGAAAACAATTAGATAAAGTAAAACCACTTTTTGATAAAGGTGGAAAATATGAAAAATTTGCACCTGCATTTTTTGGAATAGACACTCTTTTATTCGTGCCAAATCACGCTACACATAAAGGATCTCACATTCGTGATGCTGTAGATTTAAAACGTATAATGATTACCGTAGTAATAGCATTACTTCCTGCCTTATTCTTTGGAATGTGGAATATTGGCTACCAACACTTTTCACAAGTTTCAGGTTCAGACATGAGCTTTATGGCCTTATTTAGCTATGGAGCATTAAAAATGTTACCAATGATCGTTGTATCGTATGGAGTTGGATTAGGAATTGAATTTGCATTTGCTATCTTTAGAGGTCACGAAGTAAATGAAGGTTATTTAGTAACAGGTATGTTAATACCAATGATTATGCCTATTGACATGCCTTTATGGATGTTAGCAGTTTCCGTAGTTTTTGCTGTTGTAATAGGTAAAGAGGCTTTTGGTGGAACAGGAATGAATATTTTAAACCCTGCTCTAGTAGCTCGTGCATTTGCCTTATTTTCTTATACAGGTTTTATGAGTGGAGATAAAGTTTGGGTTGCAGACGCTGGAATTGATGGCTTGTCTGGTGAAACTATTTTAGGAACTTTAGCCTTAGGAAAAGAAACATCAACTAGTGTATTTGATATGTTTATGGGTTATATGCCTGGCTCTATAGGAGAAACTTCTGTTTTAATGATTTTAATTGGTGCAGCAATTTTATTATTTACAAAGGTTGCAAGTTGGCGAATTATGTTATCTGCCGTTATTGGAGCTGCTTTAGTTGGTTTATTATTTAATGCAATTGGAAGTGAAACAAATGATTTATTTAATTTTTCTTGGTATGAACACTTATTAGTTGGTGGTTTTGCTTTTGGTATTGTATTTATGGCAACAGACCCTGTATCGGCAGCACAAACCAATAAAGGTAAATGGATTTATGGTTTCTTAATTGGTGTATTTTCTATATTAATACGTATTGTAAACCCAACGTTGCCAGAAGGTGTAATGATGGCAATATTATTGATGAATGTATTTGCACCAACTATTGACCATTATGTAATTAATGGAAACATTAAACGCAGACAAAAAAGATTAAAACTAAAAAAAGCATAGTTATGAACAGAAATTCTAATGCATATACCTTTATTTTTGCCATTGTTTTAGTGGTTGTTGTAGCTTCGTTACTAGCTTTTGTATCCGAAAGTACTAAAGAAAGGCGTGCAAATAATGTAAAGTTAGAAAAAATGCAAAATATCTTATCTACTATTGGAGTTGATGCAAGTAGAGAAGAAGCAGGAAAAGTTTTTTCAACATATATTAAACAAAAATTATCTTTAAAAGCTGATGGAACTGTGGATCAAAATGTAGAAGCTTTTGAAATAAACTTAAAACACGAAATCAAAAAACCTGTAGAAAAACAACGCTTCCCTATTTATGTAGCCGAAAAAGAAGGAAAGAAATTTTATGTAATTCCTTTACATGGAGCAGGACTTTGGGATGCAATTTGGGGTTATATGGCTTTTGCTGATGATGAAAACACTATTGTAGGAGCATCTTTTGATCATAAAGGAGAAACTCCAGGCTTAGGAGCAGAAATCAATCAATCTTGGTTTGAAGAGAGGTTTATAGGTGATCAAATTATGAAAGGATCTGAATTCGTTTCGGTAAAAGTAATAAAAGGAGGAACACCTGAGAGCAATAAACACGGAGTTGATGGCTTGTCTGGAGGAACAATTACCGCAGATGGCGTTTCAGCAATGATTGAAGAAAGATTAAAACATTACTTAGTATATTTTAAAAATAATTAACAATGGCAGAAAAAGAAGCTTTATTCTCCTCAAAAAATAAACGATTATTACTTGACCCTTTAGGTGATGATAATCCTGTTTCAGTACAAGTATTAGGTATATGTGCTGCATTAGCAATTACCGTACAATTAAAACCCGCAATTGTAATGTCAATTGCAGTACTATTTGTTTTGGTTGCAAGTAACGTACTTGTATCTTTACTACGTAACTTAATACCAAGTCGTATTCGTATTATCGTACAATTAGTTATTGTAGCTAGTTTGGTAATTTTAGTAGACTTAGTTCTAAATGCCTTTTTATATGACGTAAGTAAAGAATTATCCGTTTTTGTTGGATTGATTATTACCAATTGTTTAATTATGGGTCGTTTAGAAGCTTTTGCTCTTGGGAATACACCTTGGAGAGCTTTTTTAGATGGTATTGGTAATGCTGGTGGATATGCATTAATTTTAATAGTAGTTGCCTTTTTTAGAGAACTATTAGGTTCGGGTAAACTATTAGGTTTTGAAGTTTTAGGATATAAAGGAAAAACATTAGCAGATTCAACAGGTTTATATAGCTTTGGCTATGAAAATAATGGCTTTATGTTATTATCACCAATGGCTTTAATTGTTGTTGGAATTTATATTTGGATACAAAGAACTAAAAGTAGAAATTTAATAGAAGCTAATAATTAGGGATCGTTAATCAGAATAAATAAACAGACTGATTTTCACTAAACACAGAGTACAAAAACAAAAAAAATGGAAGAATTAATTAGTTTATTCGTAAAAAGCATCTTTATAGAGAACATGATATTTGCATATTTCTTAGGAATGTGTTCTTATCTTGCAGTATCAAAAAAGGTAGATACTGCTGTAGGATTAGGCTTAGCAGTAATATTTGTTTTAGTTATTACTGTTCCTGTAAATTACCTATTAGATAATTATATATTAAAACCAGGCGCTTTAGTTTGGTTAGGAGAAGAATATGCAACGATTGATTTAAGCTTCTTAAGCTTTATTATGTTTATTTCTGTGATTGCATCTATGGTGCAATTAGTTGAAATGATTGTTGAAAAATTTGCACCAACTTTATATAGTCAATTAGGTATTTTTTTACCACTTATTGCTGTAAACTGTGCTATTTTAGGAGGGTCATTATTTATGCAACAAAAAGATTTTGGCACAATAACCGAATCCTTTGTTTATGGTTTAGGTTCAGGTATAGGTTGGCTATTAGCCATTGTTGCTATTGCCGCAATTAGAGAAAAAATTAGTTATTCAAATATACCTGCTCCTTTAAAAGGACTAGGTATTACCTTTATCATTACTGGTTTAATGGCAATCGCCTTTATGAGTTTTGGTGGAATTAAATTGTAAAAAAACACTAGTCTTTTAGACCTATGAATGACTGAAAGACTAGAGATTGAAATATTAAAATAATAAAATGATTTATACTTATTGTGATTAGAAAAAATACAAGTTCAAAGTCTAAACATATATAAGTCTAAAGTCTAAAAGAGAACAAATGAGTCCAATAGTAGCAAGTATCGTATTTTCATTAATACTAATTATCTTATTAGTAAGTATCTTATTATTCGCAAAAGCGAAACTAATGCCTTCAGGTAAAGTGAAAATTATCATAAACGGAGAAAAAACAATCGAAGTAGATGCAGGAGCAACTTTATTACAAACGCTAGGTGATGAAAAAATATTTTTACCATCGGCTTGTGGTGGTGGAGGAACTTGTGTACAATGTGAATGCCATGTTCAATCTGGTGGCGGAGAAGCTTTACCAACCGAAGTGCCTCATTTTACACGTAAAGAATTGGCAGAAGGAATTCGTTTATCTTGTCAAGTAAAAGTAAAAAATGATATGGAAATCACCATTCCAGAAGAAATTTTTGGAATTAAAAAATGGGAAGCAACCGTAGTTTCTAACTATAACGTTGCAACTTTTATTAAAGAATTTATTGTTGAACTGCCAGAAGATATGGACTATAAAGCTGGTGGTTATGTTCAAATTGAAATTCCAAATTGCGAAGTGAATTTTGAAACTATGGATATAACAGCGCATCCAGAGGAACATCCAGGAGAACCAGATAAATATAAAGAAGATTGGAAAAAACACAATCTTTGGCCTTTGAAAATGAAAAATTCTGAAAATGTAGAAAGAGCATACTCTATGGCTTCTTACCCTGCTGAAGGAAGACGTGTAATGTTAAATGTACGTATTGCTACTCCACCTTGGGATAGAGAAAAAAATGGATGGATGGATGTAAATCCAGGAATCGCTTCATCTTATATATTTGATCAAAAACCAGGAGATAAAGTAATTGTATCTGGACCTTACGGAGAATTTTTTATAAACGAAAGTGATGCAGAAATGCTGTATGTTGGTGGTGGAGCAGGGATGGCACCAATGCGTTCACATTTGTATCACTTATTCAGAACCTTAAAAACAGGTAGAACCGTTACCTATTGGTATGGCGGACGTTCAAAAGCAGAACTATTCTACGTAGAACACTTTAGAGCTCTAGAAAAAGATTTTCCTAATTTTAAATTCTTTGTTGGCTTATCTGACCCTACTGAGGCTGATAACTGGAAAGTAAAAACCGATATAAATGACGAAACTGGTGATGGATTTACAGGTTTTATACACCAAGTAGTAATAGATCAATACTTATCAAAACACGAAGCTCCTGAAGATTTAGAATTGTATTTCTGTGGACCACCATTAATGAATAATGCAGTACAAAAAATGGGTGAAGATTTTGGTCTAGCCGATGAGAATATCCGTTTTGATGATTTTGGAGGATAGTTTTAAATTATAAAAAACTTAAACGCATTGTAATTCATTTTATAATGCGTTTTTTATATCATTGAAAATGAAAAAAACACTTTCTGTAATAGCATTTTTAATTTTGATTTCTATGCCATCAAAAAAATAAAAAACGGGTCACATATTTTTTATGGGGATTAGGCAAAAAGTTTGTGTAATCTAAAAAGGAAAAAAGTAGTATCAGAGACACCTCTTAAATTTGCTCTAAAGAGTTTAATTTTGGCATTAAATGATTCTGCATTTGCATTAGTATTTCGATTTATAAAGAAGTTTAAAATATTCTCAAAGTTTGCTTTTACAGTATTTGCTGTTGTATAAAACGTTTCTATTTTTTGTTCAAAAGTATCTTCTATCCAAAGGTTAAATCGTTCTAATGCTTTTAATTGGTCTGTACTTTCGTAAATGGATCTAAATTCTAAAGTGTGCTTATATGCTTTTTCTAATTCTGGATATAATTTAAATAATAAGTCTATTCTTATTTTTTGATTTTCGGTTAAATTATTAGGTTTCTTTGCTATGATATATCTACTTCTTGCCAATAATTGTTTTGGTGTATCTCCATTAGATAAAACTATGGGTTTATATTTAATTCCTTGTTTTTTTGCCTGTTCTATTGCTTTGTTTTCTTTATCTAATTCTTTCCATCGTTGTTTAATTCTGATATGTTGCAAAGATTCCATGGCTAATTTAACAACATGAAAACGGTCGGTAACTAAATATGCTTTGGGAAAAGATATCTTTACGGCTAATTCCATATTCTTTGCCATATCTAAAGTAATTTCTTTTACTTTGTTTCGTTGTTCTAACGGTATCTTTTCTAGCACCTTTATAATGTCGGATGATTTAGTTCCTTTTACAGATGCTATTAAAGTACCTTTCTTGCCTTTGCCCTTTTTATTAGTAATAAAAGTATATAATTCTCCTTGTGATAATGCAACTTCATCAATACTTAAATAGTCGCCCATATTTTTTGGGAACAACATATATTTTTCTGCATGTGATTTTTGATTCCACTGTTTAAAACCACTACTAACTTCTTTGTAATGTTTTAATAATGTGTAAGACTTAACACCATAATAACTAGATATATTACTAATGGTGTCTACTCGTGTCGATACCTGTACCTTTTAAAAAATCAGCAAGTTCTTCTGTTAATTTAGAACCTACTGCTATAAAACTATAATCACTCTTAATCTCTTGTTTAGTGTCTTTTTTACGCCACCTACGACGTTTAATAACTAAATAAACCGCTTTACCTCGTATAGGAAAATCTTGAATTATCTTTGCTTCATAAAAACCTTTAGATTCATAATGTTCTTTGGTATATCCTTTGGGTAATTCGTTTTTCTCTTCTAAATAAATATGAAAAATTTCTCGCTTTAACTTTATCTCACATAAACGCTGAATATCGATAATGGTAAAATGTAATAAAAGGTCTTTGGGTAAAAATAAGTCTGTCAAAATTATATGTTTTTTAAAACAAAAATAACATTAATCCCCAACTTTTATATGTGACCCCCTATAATTTTGATTTCCGAATATCATTCCGATATTAAAAGTTTGGCTGTAAATTATATTTACTATAAAAATTATTTAAAAACGCGATAACTTCTTTTTTAGAATCTACAATAATCATTAAATCTAAATCTTCTTTACTGATTGTTTTAAACTGTTTTAAAAGTGTTGATTTAATCCAATCAAAAATTCCAGACCAAAATTCTGACCCTACTAAAATAATAGGAAATTTGCCTATTTTTTTAGTTTGTATTAAAGTAATAGCTTCAAATAATTCATCTAAAGTACCAAAACCTCCAGGCATTACTATAAACCCTTGTGAGTATTTTACAAACATAACTTTGCGTACAAAAAAATAATCAAAGTCTAAACTTTTGTCTCTATCTATATATGGGTTATCGTGTTGCTCAAAGGGTAATTCAATATTTAAACCCACAGAAATTCCTTTACCTCTGTAAGCACCTTTATTTCCTGCTTCCATAATCCCAGGACCACCACCAGTAATTACTCCATATCCATTTTGAGTTAATTCAAAACCAATTTCTTCTGCAAGTTTGTAATACTTTTCTTCTGGTTTTGTTCTTGCAGAGCCAAATATACTTACACAAGGACCTACTTTACTCAAGCGTTCGTACCCTTCAACAAATTCAGACATTATTTTGAATATTGCCCAAGAGTCGTTGGTTTTAATTTCGTTCCAAGTTTTTCGTTTTAACTTTTCTCTTATTTTTTTATCTGTCATATTTTAATTATTTTTGTTATTCCTTAATTAATCATTTTGCCGACTACCGCCTCAACTATCCATTTCCTTTTTTAAAAATTCTGCAGTATAATTATTTTTAATTTTTATAATTTCTTCTGGAGTACCTTTGCATAATACTTGTCCGCCATTTTTTCCTCCTTCGGGACCGATATCAATAATATGGTCAGACATTTTAATAACGTCTAAATTATGTTCTATTATAAGTATTGTATTTCCTTTATCGGTCAATTTATTTAGAACCTGCATTAAAACATTAATATCTTCAAAATGCAATCCTGTCGTTGGTTCATCTAAAATATATAAGGTATTTCCTGTATCACGTTTAGATAATTCTGTTGCTAATTTTATGCGTTGTGCTTCACCACCAGAAAGTGTGGTGGAAGGTTGTCCTAATGAAATATACCCTAAACCAACATCTTGAATTGTTTTTAATTTTCGATATATTTTAGGTATATTTTCAAAAAATAAAACAGATTCATCAATAGTCATATTTAATACATCTGAAATAGATTTTCCTTTATATCTAATTTCTAGTGTTTCACGAGTAAATCTTTTTCCTATACAAGTTTCGCATGCAACATGAACATCAGGTAAAAAATTCATTTCTATAATTCTAATTCCACCACCTTGACATGTTTCACAACGACCATCTTTTACATTAAATGAAAAACGTCCTGCTTTGTAACCTCTTATTAGAGCCTCTGGAGTTTTAGCAAAAAGCATTCTGATTTCTGTAAAAGTGCCTGTATAAGTTGCAGGGTTTGAACGTGGTGTTCTACCAATTGGAGATTGATTTATATCAATAATTTTATCGATATAATCTAAACCAGTAATTGATTTATATGGGAGGGGCTTTTTAACAGCTCTATAAATATGTTGATTTATAATGCGATAAAGTGTTTCGTTAATTAAGGTAGATTTTCCGCTTCCAGAAACTCCAGTAACACAAATCATTTTTCCTAACGGAATTGTCAAATTTACATTTTGTAAATTATTGCCACTAGCACCTTTTAAGGTAATTTTTTTTCCGTTTCCTCTTCGGCGTTTTTTGGGTATTGTAAATATTTTTTTTCCGTTAAGGTAAGCAGCAGTTAGGGTATTATTTTGAAGCATTTCAGCAGGTGTGCCTTTACTAATAATTTCACCGCCATTTTTTCCTGCTTTTGGACCAATATCAATGATATAATCTGCCTCTAGCATGATATCTTTATCGTGTTCTACAACAATAATTGAATTGCCAATATTACGTAATTTTAGTAAAGAATTTATTAATTTATGATTATCTCGTTGATGTAAACCAATACTAGGCTCGTCTAAAATATAAAGCACGCCAACTAATTGGGAGCCAATTTGGGTTGCTAATCTAATGCGTTGGGCTTCGCCACCAGAGAGTGTTTTAGAACTACGGTCTAAAGTTAAATAGTCTAAACCAACATCTAATAAAAATTGAATTCTTGTTTTAATTTCTTTAATAATTTCAGAGCCAATAATTTGTTGATTATTGGTTAGTTTTAATTTGTTAAACCAATCTGCCAATTGTATAATATCTAATTGTGCTAAATCGCTAATGTTTTGGTTTTTAATTTTAAAAAACAAAGATTCTTTTTTTAGTCTAGAACCATTGCAGGTACTGCAAACATTTTCATCCATAAACCCTTTTGCCCAGCGTTTTATAGAATTTGAACCACTTTCATTATACTGGTTGGTAATGAATTTATGAATGCCTTCAAAATCTATTTCATAGTTTTGAGTAACTCCCATAACTTTAGATTTTATTTCAAAACTATCATTTCCACCATTTAAAATTACTTCAATTGCTTTTTTAGGTATTTTTTTAATAGGCGTTGTCATTGTAAAACCAAAACGATCTGCAATAATTTGGAGTTGTTTAAAAATCCATGAATTTTTTTGCTCGCCAATAGGGGCAATGCCTCCATTTTGAATACTTAATTTTTCGTTTGGAAAGATTTTATCAAAACTCACTTCGTTTACTTTGCCAATACCGTTGCAATGTGAACAAGCACCTTTTGGAGAGTTAAAAGAAAAAGTATTAGGTTCTGGTTTAGGGTAAGAAATTCCGCTAGTAGGGCACATTAAATTTTTACTAAAATACCGTGCTTTTTTAGCGTCTTGAATAACCACCATAATAACACCATTACCATGATACATAGCGGTATTTATTGCTTCGGATAATCTTTTATTAGCGTTTGAGTTATTTTTTTTAGTTAGAATTTCTGTTTTTGGTCTTTTGTTTATTGTTTTAACAGACTCTATTTTTAGTCTATCAATAACAATTTCTATATCATGTGTTTTGTAACGGTCTAAGCGCATACCTTTGGTAATATCAATAATTTCACCATTAACACGAACTTTTACAAAGCCCTGTTTAGCAATTTGCACAAAAAGTTCTCGATAATGCCCTTTACGAGATTTTATGACAGGTGATAGAATATTTATTTTTTGATTATCAAAATTTTTTAAAATCAAATTTTGAATTTGCTCATCAGAATAACTCACCATTAGTTCTTTGCTGATATAAGAATAAGCAGTACCAACACGCGCAAATAATAAACGTAAAAAATCATAAATTTCAGTAATTGTACCAACTGTAGATCTTGGAGATTTATTAGTCGTCTTTTGTTCGATAGCAATTACAGGTGAAAGCCCATCAATTTTATCAACATCTGGTCGTTCTAGATTACCTAAAAATTGCCTAGCATAAGCAGAAAAAGTTTCAATATATCTTCGTTGACCTTCGGCATAAATAGTGTCAAAAGCCAAAGAAGATTTTCCGCTACCAGAAATTCCAGTTATTACAACTAGTTGGTTTCTAGGTATTTTTATATCTATATTTTTTAAGTTATGAACTCGAGCTCCTAAAACTTCTATGTATTCTTGTTTTTTCACATTAATTTTTTTTCCAAAGTGCAAGTTACAAAATTTAGTTTTTAGATTAATTATATACCTACAATTAAATTTTGATTAAAATTTACACTAAAAACTTTGGGTTACATATGAGGCATGTTAATCTTGTTGTTTAAAGAAATCTCGTAATTATCTAAAATTAAAAAGGGATAGAATCATAAATTTTTTTAAAAATTAAAGTTTATAATGTTTCATTAATATTTTTTCATAAAGACGGTCAGGTAATAATCGTTTGATATGAATTGCGTAGCGTTGCATAAAAGAACCTACTCTATATCTTACTTTGGGCTTCTTTTTTAGGATTATTTTATAAATTGCTTTTGCCATAATTTCTGGTTGTAAGCCAGTATTAACTTCGGCATCAATTTGTTTTAAAACTTTGGCATAATGTTCTTTGTAGTTTGAATTTTTAAATAAAGGTGTATGATAACGTCCTGCAGCAATATTAGTAACAAAATCTCCAGGAGCAACATCTACAACAGTAATTCCAAATTGTTTGGTTTCCAAACTTAAAACTTCTGAATAAATTGATAAAGCAGATTTAGAGGCAGAGTATATGCCACGATAAGGCAAGCCCATATAACCAGCAATTGAAGAAATATTTATTACTAATCCTTTTTTTTGCTTTCGCATTTCAGGTAAAACAGTATTACATACATTAATAACGCCAAAAAAGTTAGTTTCAAATGCTTTTTTAATTTCTTCTAAAGGTGTTTCTTCTACAGGACCAGTAATACCTTTTCCTGCATTATTTATTAATACATCTAGTTTTCCTTCTTTTTTAATGATTTTTGAAACCGTATTTTTAATAGAGTTCTCATCAGATACATCTAAGGTTAACAAAGTAAATTTCGATTTTTTATAATTTAACGGATTTCTACTTGTGCCATAAACAACAAAACCTTTGTTATTTAAAAACTCGCCAATGGCTTTACCAATACCAGAAGAAGCTCCAGTAATTAAAACTATTTTATTCATTTAACAAAAATAGAAAAAAATACTTAGACCTTAAATATTATACAAAATATATAATATTAATTTTAAAAATGATATTTAACTAAGCCATTAATAGGGTATCTTTCAATTTTACCTAACTTTAAATTATATTCTTTGAAAATTAATTGTATTTCATCTTTTAAAAAAAAAGCAACTGAACCAATAAAGTGTATTGGTAATTTTTTACTTTCTTTATATTGTAAAATTTGATTTTCAATAAATAATTTAAGACCGTTATTTATTATTTTTTGCGCATAGTTTTCATTTTTATGGTGTATTAAGTAATGACTAAATCCTGCGAGATAAGTATTTGGATTTTCTTTTTGATAAAGATTTTTTTTAATTTTATTTGGATTTAGGTTGTACTTTAAAGCAAACCCATCTGCAAAATTTTTAGGCATTTTATTGTAAAAATAATCGCGTAGTAGGGTTTTGCCAAAGTAATTTCCGCTCGCATCGTCCATTATTGAATACCCTAAAGATTTTATTTTTTGATGTGTTTTTTTACCGTCAAAATAAGAGCAGTTAGACCCAGTTCCTAAAATACAGACAATACTGGGCTCTGTAGTGACTGCATACACTGCTGCTTTGATATCTTCTTTAATAGTGATTTTTGCATTTTTAAAAAAAGAATTCAATATTTTTTTTAAATTTTTTTTAGAGGTTTTTGTACCGCAACCTGCACCATAAAAATAAACAGTTTTTATTTGCTCTTTGTTTTTTGTTAGTTTTTTGTTTTTTGTTAAGCGTTTTTTTAACACCTCTTTTTTAAAAACTGCTGGATTTAACCCTTTAGTTTTGGTTAGGAATAATTGTCTTCCTTTATTATCAACTGCAATCCAACTTGTTTTGGTAGAGCCACTATCTGCTATTAAAATCATTTATTTTTTTTGTAATAAGTTTCTAGTTCATTCAAGTATTTTTCTTTTGTAATTTTATCTAAAAAAGAATATTGAAATGAATTTTTTGCTAAGGTATATAAATCTTCTTTAGTTAAATTTAAGGCTTTTTGAATTTCGATATAATTCTGATTTACCTGTCCGCCAAAAAATGCAGGGTCATCTGAATTTATAGTAACTTTTAATCCTAAATCTAACATTTTTTTTAAAGGATGTTCTTTCAAATTTTTTACTACTTGTAGTGCTGTATTTGATAACGGGCAAATAGTTAGCGCTAAGTCCTGTTTGATAATTTTTTTTATTAATGTAGTATCTTGCAAACAGTTGTTACCGTGGTCAATGCGTTTTATGTTTAAAATGTCTAAAGCTTCCCAAATATAACCTGCATTACCTTCTTCGCCGGCATGTGCAACGGGAATGTAGCCTACCTCAACAGATTTTTTAAAAACATTTTTAAATTTTGAAGGCGGATTTCCTTTTTCAGACGAATCTAATCCAACACAAGTAATTTGATTTTTATAAGGTAAAGATTCTTCTAAAGTTTTAAAAGCATCTTTTTCTGATAGATGTCTTAAGTAACTCATTATTAATAAAGATGTAATACCAAATTGTATTTTAGCATCTTTTTGTGCTTTAGTAATTCCGGCAATGACCGTTGCAAATTTGACACCTCTTTCTGTATGTGTTTGTGGGTCAAACATAATTTCAGTATGTCTTACATTTTGGGCATCACATTTTTTTAAATAACTAAAAGTTAGGTCGTAAAAGTCTTGCTCGGTAATTAAAACTTGCGCACCTTGATAGTAAATATCTAAAAAATCTTGCAGGCAGTTAAATTGATATGCATCTTGTATTTCTTTAATTGAGTTAAATGGGATTTTTATTGCATTTCGTTTGGCTATTTTAAACATTAGTTCTGGCTCAAAAGAACCTTCAATATGTAGATGTAATTCTGCCTTTGGTAGATTTTCTATAAAATTTTTCATATGTTTGTTTTTATTTTTTTCAAAACTATAGTGCATTAGGTAGTATGCCTATTTTCATAAAGCAAATATAATTCATTTTTTATGTTCTTTACGAAAATTTTAGTGACCTTTTATATGAAAAAACGGATAAACTTATTTAAGTGTCCTTAATTTTATATATTTGTAATATGATATTAGAACCAATAAAATTTAAACCAATTATAAAAGAAAAAATTTGGGGAGGAATTAAATTAAAAACACTTTTAGGTAAGAAATCAGGGTCTGATAAAATTGGAGAAAGTTGGGAAATTTCATCGGTTGATACTGCTATTTCAGTTGCTATAACTACTAAAGATAGTGGTAAAACTTTAACAGAATTGATTCAGAAATACAAAGGCAAACTAGTTGGTGAAAAAGTTTATAATAAATTTGGAAATAAATTTCCGTTATTAATAAAATATATAGATGCCAAAGAGAATTTGAGTATTCAATTACACCCTAATGATGAACTAGCACAAAAAAGACACCAATGTTTTGGTAAAACTGAAATGTGGTATGTTATGCAAGCAGATAAAAATGCAGAATTAATAGTTGGTTTTAAGCAAAAAACATCTAAAAAAGAGTATGTAAAGAGTTTAAAGAATAATAAAATCAAAGAATTACTAAATGTAGATAAAGTAAATACAGGAGATGTTTATTTTATAAAAACAGGAACTATTCACGCTATTGGGGCAGGAGTAATGTTGGCAGAAATTCAACAAACAAGTGATATTACATATAGAATTTATGATTGGGACCGTAAAGATACAGAAGGTAATTTAAGAAAGTTACATACAGAAGATGCTTTAGATGCAATAGACTTTGAAGTTAAAGAAACTTACTTAACGACATATACTAAAACTAAAAATAAAGCAAAATTGATGGTAAAATGTCCTTACTTTACTACAAATATATTACAAGTTGAAAGTAGCGTAAAAGTAAATCATAGTAAAAAAGATTCTTTTATTATCTATATGTGTGTTCAAGGAAATGTTATCTTTGCACACGAGAATAAAACAGTACAATTAAATTATGGTGAAAGTCTATTAATCCCTAATAGTTTAAATGAATTTGAAATTCTTTCGAATAAAAAATCAGAGTTATTAGAAATTTATATTAATTAACAACAAACAAACATAAAAATGGCAAGTATTAAAAATTTAAAAAAGGATTTAAATTACATTTATTCAGGTATTATTGAAGATTGCTATGTGTGGCAATTAGAGAATAGTGATAAGGCAGACGAGGCAGAAGTTATTATTGATGATGCAATTGCTTCTTTTGATGTATTGGTAGCAAAAGTAAACGATAAAAAAATAGAAAATAAAAAGGCGCATTTTAAGGGTATTATTACTGCATTAGAAAAAGATGTTAAAAAATTACAGTTAAAATTAGTCAAACTTTAACATTTAAAACTTAAAATTTAACATTTACGATGTAATGATACTATGATTGCTACGTTCTAAAGCATTGCTATGAGAAACTGAACCTACTAAAATAAAATTTTATGGCTAGAGCAATGTTTGAGTACACCAAAACAATACTTAAAAAAGTTAGTTTTGATGCGGATTTATTTTATAAAGAATTAACTAAAGCAATTGAGCGATTATTACCTTATGAAATTGATGAATTAAAAATTTGGTTACAAAAGTTTACAGCAAATAAACCAGAATTATATACTTACTTAGCAATTGTAAACTAATTTTACTATTCTAAAATTTTGTAAATTAATCAATATCAATTAGCATAAATTAATTTTGCATTAAAAAGGCTTTAATAAAGCCATCAATACTGCCGTTCATAACATTATCTACGTTACCAGTTTCAAAACCAGTTCTTACATCTTTTACTAATTTGTAAGGGTGCATTACGTAATTTCTAATTTGTGAACCAAAATCAATTTTCATTTTTTTATCTTCAATCGCATCTTGTTTTTTACGTTGCTTCTGTAATTCTATTTCATACAATTGCGATTTTAACATTTGCATTGCCTTTTCACGATTTTCTAATTGTGACCTAGTTTCAGAATTAGCAATCATAATACCAGAAGGTTTATGCCTTAAAATAGCTTTGGTTTCTACTTTGTTTACATTTTGACCTCCAGCGCCACCAGACCTTGCAAAATCCCAAGTAATATCTGCAGGATTTATTTCAATAACAATACTATCATCTACCAGCGGATATACATAAACAGAAGCAAAAGAAGTGTGCCGTTTAGCATTGCTATCAAACGGAGAAATACGTACCAAACGATGTACACCGTTTTCCCCTTTTAAATAACCAAATGCATATTCGCCATCAATTTCTAAAGTGACCGTTTTTATTCCAGCAGAATCCCCAGCTTGATAATTTAATTGCTTTAACTTATAACCTTGTTTTTCGCTCCACATCATGTACATACGCATTAACATTTGTGCCCAATCACAACTTTCCGTTCCACCAGCACCAGCAGTTATTTGTATGATTGCACTTAGATTGTCGCCCTCAGAAGAAAGCATATTTTTAAACTCTATAGACTCTATAAATGCTAATGTTTTATCAAAATGATTGGTTATTTCTTCTCCAGAGACAGCATTTTCCTTAAAAAAATCATAAAGCACTTGTAAATCTTCAACATCCGTTTTAGATTGGTTATAATCTTCGACCCATTTTTTTTTTCCTCGTAAGACTTTCATTAAAATTTCTGCTTGCTTTGGGTTATTCCAAAAATCTGGGTTCGTTGTTTTTTCTTCGGCATTAGAAATTTCAATCAATTTCTTGTCTATTTCTAAGTAAGTTTCTAACTTGCCAACTCTTTCAAGTAAATCTTTTATTTGATTAGATGTAACCATAGTGCGAAAATAACAAATTCTAAATTTCAAAGAACAAATAATGACTAAAATATCTAAGCAACGATTATTATCAAAATAGTATTAAAGACAATCTGCATGCTATGACGAACCAAATTGCAATTAATTTAATAAACTAAAAAAATATTCATTTGATATAATTTGTAAGAATAAATAGGATAAGAGACTAAAAAAATAAAAGATGATAAGAAGTATCGTATTTATTTTAGTTTTGAGTTTGTTTCCTTCTTTAATTTATAAACAAAATAATAATAAAGAATATAAATTTATGCATAAAAGTGAAATTACTACATTTGGAGGAGGATGTTTTTGGTGTACAGAAGCAATATTTGAAGAACTTAATGGTGTTCTAAAAGTAGAATCAGGATACTCAGGTGGAGCAATTAAAAACCCAAGTTATGAAGATATTTGTACAAGTAATACAGGTCATGCAGAGGTAATTCATATTACTTTTAATCCAAAAAAAGTTGATTTTAGGGAGTTATTAGATGTGTTTTTTGCAACACATAACCCAACGACATTAAATAGACAAGGGGCAGATGTAGGAACACAGTATCGTTCAGTAATTTTTTACCATAATGAAAATCAAAGAAGTAAAGCATTAAAATTTATTGCTGCTTTAGAGAAAGATAACATTTTTAATGCTAAAATTGTAACAGAAGTTACAAAGTTTGAGGTGTTTTATAAAGCAACAGAAAACCATCAAGATTTTTATAAAAATAATCCAAATAATAGTTATTGTAATGCAGTTCTAAATCCTAAATTACTAAAGTTTAGAAAACAGTTTAAAGAGAGATTAAAGAAAGGTATTTAAAAATTTGGTGTTACATTTTCTTTATTTTTTGACTCTATGTTGTTTATAGTGAGTACATGCTTAGTGTAATTTTAAAGATAAACCTGTTGGTCAAAAAGTCATATTGGAGTGTCTATCTTATGATATGACAATTTTTTTATAGCACATAAATTTTTATAAATTTGTTTAATTTAGAGTTAACTCAAAATTATAAATCATAATTACTTACATTTGTACTAATAATACAGCATGGAAATCAATAAATTTTTAGACTCAACATATTTAAAAACGACAGAACAGGCTAAAATTACAGCGCAAGAAACAAAACAAAATGTGATAGATTTGGTCAATGAAGCTATTAAGTACCATTTTGTGTTAGTAATGATTAGACCAAAATTTGTAGCATTGGCTAAAAAAATGATTATTGATGCAAAAAGTAATGTAAACGTTGGTACAGTAATCGGTTTTCACAAAGGAATAAATACGATAGAAAACAAATTAATAGAAGCACAAAAAGCAATAGATAATAAGGCAGATGATTTAGACTATGTAATTAATTATGAAGCCTTTAAAAAAGGCGATGTCGCTTTAGTAAAAAATGAAGTTTTAAAAGGAACTAAAATAGGGCTTGATAATAATAAAATTGTAAAATGGATTATTGAAATTGCTGCATTAAATGACCAGCAAATTATTGAAATAACAAAATTAATTCGCGATATTGTTGTGCAAAATTTTAATGAAGAGCAATATAAAAAAGTATTTGTAAAATCATCTACGGGCTTTTATAACACCCAAAATGCTAAACCTACAGGAGCAACCCTTGAGGCGATGCAATTAATTGTCAAAAATGCAAAACCACTCTCTTCAAAAGCTGCTGGTGGAGTTAAGAATTATGATGATGCAATTAAAATGGTAAACCTTGGTGTTACAAGAATTGGTACATCAACTGCATTAAAAATATTTCAAGGAAAATAAATATTGAAAATGATTAATATGAACTCAAATTATTTTGCGCATGAAACGGCAGTAGTTGATAACGACTGTGTTATTGGTCAGGGTACAAAAATATGGCACTTTAGTCATATTATGCCAAATAGTGTATTAGGCAATAATTGTAATATTGGGCAAAATGTCGTTATATCACCAAATGTAATTTTAGGAAATAATGTAAAAGTACAAAACAATGTTTCCATTTATACAGGGGTTATTTGTGAAGACGATGTTTTTTTAGGACCATCTATGGTTTTTACCAATATTATTAACCCAAGAAGTGCCGTAATTAGAAAAGACGAATATAAAGAAACCTTGGTAAAAAAAGGCGCAAGTATTGGTGCAAATGCTACTATTATTTGTGGCAATAAAATTGGAAAGTATGCAATGATTGGTGCTGGTGCTGTGGTAACTAAAGAAATATCAGCCTATGCATTAGTAGTTGGTAACCCTGCAAAACAAATAGGTTGGATTAGTGCCTTTGGACACAGGCTTAATTTTGACAATAACGGAATTGCTTTTTGTAAAGAGAGTAAAGAAAAATACGAATTGAAAAACAATACAGTTAGTAAAGTAAAATAACTTAAAATGAAAAAATTAGTAATCTTATTTACACTATTTCAATACAATATCATTTTTTCTCAAAATGAAAAACCACCAGTATATTTAGGCTGCGAAAAAGAAACAATAGAAGATATGGAGTCTTGCTTTTTTATCAAAATAAAAGAAGCCTTTAAAAAAGATTTTCAATTACCAACTATAGTAACACAAGAAAATTATAAAGGTGTTTTACGAATTGTTTTTAATGTAACCAAAACGGGTGAACTAGAGGTATTGTACATTAACGCTGTTTATACCGAATTAGAAAATGAGGCAAAAAGAATTTTTAAAACACTGCCGAAAATTAAACCAGCAACCTATAATGGTAGAGCAATTGAAAAACAATATATTTTACCTTTAGGAATACCAATTGGGTACAAACCAATTATCTTAATGGCAGATACTATTAATGATAAAAAAGACTTGAAAAAAGACATTCAAAAAGTTGTAATTAAAAATACCTACTTCCCAGAACATGAAAGCCAATTAAACATTCCATTTACACATCAAAAGTACGATGCCTTACAATTTGGGTTTAACCAAGGAGAAAATACACATAGTGCCGTAAAGCCATATACCTATAATGCAGTCTCAAAACATACAGATATAACCACTAAAAAACAAAAATTATTTAAAAAAACCAATGTATGGTTTACTAAAAAATTATGGAACGAACACTTAGTTAATATCAAAGGAGATGACTACTGGTTTACTTTAAACCCTGTTTTTGATGTACAAATTGGTAAAGACAATTCTAACCTAGATTATACTTTTAATAATACTAGAGCTATTAATGTTCAAGGCGGCTTAGGGAAAAAATTCAACTTTTCTGCCTCGATTTATGAAAGTCAAGGTCGTTTTGCAGGCTATATAAATGATTTTAACAATGAAAATGATATTGTATTAGGAAGAGGTAGATTCAAACGTTTTAAAGAAAATGCTTTTGATTATCCAGTTGCCGAGGGCTATCTTAGTTATACACCAAATCATTTTTTTAATTTTCAGTTAGGGCATGGTAAAAATTTTATTGGTGATGGCTATCGCTCCTTATTTTTATCAGATGTGGCATCTCCATACCCATATTTTAAAATAACTACCAAATTTTGGAAAATAAAATACACCAATTTATGGATGTTTTTAGATGATATCAGACCAGAAGCACAAGTTGATGGAGTAAATTTACGTAAATACGTAGGCATACATCATTTTAGTTATAATGTTACCAAAAAATTAAACATCGGTTTATTTGAAACCGTAGTTACAAATAATGAAAATAATAAAGGTTTTGATATTAACTATTTTAACCCGATAATATTTTATAGAGCCGTAGAGTTTAATCAAGGTTCAAGAGGTGGTAATGCATTAATAGGTTTAAATGCAAGTTACAAATGGAATAAAAAATTATTTTTATACACTCAATTTTTATTAGATGAGCTAAGTATTGATAAACTAAAGGAAGGTAATGGTTATTGGGCAAATAAATTTGGAGTTCAATTAGGTTTTAAATATCATAATGCCTTTGGTATAGAAAATTTATACTTGCAAGGCGAAACAAATATTGTAAAACCATTTACCTATTCGCATAGAGAAAGTACTTTAAATTATGGAAATTTTAACCAACCGTTAGCACATTTTTGGGGCTCTAACTTTTATGAATTAATAGGTATCATAAGGTATTCTAAAAACAGATGGTTTGGTAATGCAAAATTAGTTTATGGCAAAAAAGGATTTGATATAGAAAATGATGAGGTAAGTTATGGTGGCGATATCTATAGAGCTTACACAGAAAGAGTAAGTGATTTTGGTAATGAAATTGCACAAGGTAACAAGACAACTATTTTTAATGGCGAATTTCAAGCAGGTTATTTAGTAAACCCAACAACCAATTTACAATTATTTGCAGGTTTTACTTATCGTGATTTTACACCACAAACAAACACCACAAACTTTAGTAATCAAAACACAACTTGGTTTACTTTTGGCTTAAAGACTGATTTATTTAATTCTTATTTTGATTTTTAAAACTATGTATAAAATAAATTTGTAAAAATATTTCTTCATGCACAGCCTAAATTATCCTTACTTAAAGTACTGTTTTGAGTTATTTTGATAAAAAACTTGTAAAACTCTATTTAATTATATAAATTTGCCCATTAAACTATTAAATTTATATCCTCACTAATAACTAAAATTTATTACTATGAAAAAAATATTCTTTTATGTATTGTTTTTATACGCGCTCTCTTCTACTTACGCTCAATGTGTCGGCGCTCCATTATATATATGGGACGGCTCAGCTTGGTCAACACCTGGAGATGGTTCAACCCCAACAATTAATGACAACGTTATTATTAATGGAAGTTATTTTTCAAATCTTCATGGCGGTAGTATAGATGCATGTTCAATAACAATTTCTTTAGACCAGGCGTTTTTTTTAGACGCTGGAGATCATTTAAATGTTGCTGAGGATATTATTAATGATGGCGGTCTGATTTTTTTAAACCCAGAAAGTTCACTAGTTCAAATAGATGATAATGCTACTGTTAGCGGTTCAGGTAAATATTTTACTAAGGTTAGAACAACCACTTTACAAGATGCTGATCGTTTTACTTATTTTTCATCACCAACAACTAATGACGATTTTAGTGTTTTTGATTATGAAAATGCGAATTGGGATTATGATGCAACTACTCAAGAGTGGCGTTTTTTAGGCGATGGAACAGCTACTGATGCAATGATCCCTGGTCTAGGGTATGCAATACAAGGAGGAAATGCAATTGCAGAAGAAATTACTTTTTTTGAGGCATACAACAATGGTGTTATTACCCAACCTTTATCGTTTGATGTTTATAATAATGTTGTAGGTGATTTTCCTAACCCCGCAGCAACAGATGATGATAGTAATTTGGTTGGCAACCCTTACCCTTCAGCGATTAGTGCTTTTGATTTAATTACAACAAATAATATTAGCAATGTTTATATCTGGAATCACTTGTCTGCAGTTGGAACTACTATAGGAAACCCTTGGGTTAATGATGACTATATTACTTGTACATCGACTTTATGTACAGCAGCTCCATCTGGAGGTGGTATTTTTAATGGTTTTATTGCTAGTGGTCAAGGATTTTTCGTTACGGCAACTGACCCTGCTTTAAACCCGACCTTACCTGTAGATTTAACCTTTAATAATGCATTGCGAGTTATTGGTAACAATAATCAATTTAGAAATAATAATGCCGCTGAAAGTTTATGGTTAGATATAACTACAACACAAGGTTATGAAAAACAAATAGCATTTACGTTTACAAGTAACGGAACAGAAAATTTTGACGCTAAATTTGAATCTAGAAATTTAGGAAACGCCTATGGTTTAGGGTTTTATAGTTTTAATAATGCCGCTGATAAACTAACAATTAATGACTCTGGTATTTTAATAAATGAAAGAACAATTCCTTTAGGATTTTACATTAATTCAACAACTATTGATAATGCTACTATAAAGATTAATCATTCTGAAAATTTAGAAGATGTAAACATCTATCTAAAAGATAATTTATTAAACACATTGCATGACCTTAAGGTAGATGGATATCAAATGCCAATTACCCAAACGGGAGAATTTAATGAAAGACTTGAAATTATATTTACAAAAGAAGTCCTAAATACAGCAAATGAAACATTAAATAGTAATTTAATAATTACGAATCAAAATGAAAATCAAATTAAAATAAATATGCTAAATGGCGATATAATAACAAACTTTAAAATTTTTGATACATTAGGGAGATTATTAACAGAAACAAAACCAAACAGAAGTGACTTTGTTGTAAATTCAAATGCTCCAAAAGGTCAAATTCTATTTATCAAAGTAAAATTAGAAAGCGGTCAAGTTCTGTCAAATAAATTTATGAAACTATAAAACTTCCAATATATTAATAACTAAAGAACTGTCTAAATTAATTTAATTAGGCAGTTCTTTAATTTTATACCTTAAACATAATATTTTTTGCTATAAATATTTATGGATTTAAGACCTAAAATCAAAACATCTTTATAAAAAAATGAGTAACTTTGTAATTGCAGAACAAAAAATATGAAAAAAATTTCTAAACTCTCTATAATTTTAATACTATTATTAATTGTTTCCATAATTATAATGCTCTTTTTTGCCTCTTTTGGTGATAAAAAAATTATTTCAGCATTTGGTTATATGAATGAAAAATTAGAAGAGTCTAACCAAGTACTTGCCGTTAGAAATGAAATTTTCCAAAACGTTTTAAACTCTAAAATTGAAGAAGACCCAAAAAAATACAAATCGATTAAAGAAAAAGCGGAAAGAGTAGAAAGCATATCTAGTGATTTTTATAATTATATAGAAGACTTCAAAGACACCATATATAGCGCATATTTTAAACAAGGCGAAGACCGTAAAAACTACAGTAAATTAAGTGATAGCAAGTATTTAGATAGATTTTTCTTCACAGGAAATAAGCCATCAATTGAAGGGGAACAGTTTGTCGGTCGAATTGAAAAATTTAAAATGGAGATTGCAAAAGCATTGGGCAGAGGTTATGCCTCTATATCATCATTAGTAAATGCTCGTTTTAGAATTGAAGATTTAAAAGGTAGAAATGATCAAAAAATACCTTGGTTAAATTTTAAATTTGAAGGATTTCCAGCAATTACCTCAGTTACTAATTTATCACAAATGCAGACAGACATTCAGTTAATACAATCTGAATTATTATCTTCTATGATTAGTGGTGAATTTGAAAGAGAACTAGCTATGCGTAATTTTGTAGGTATAGTACAATTAAATAAAAATGCCTATTTAGAAGGAGAACGAGTTACAGGTAAAATCTTATTAGGTAGATTTGACACATCTGTTACTCCACAAGACGTTATAGTAAACGGTGTAAAAGTTAACGAAAAATTTTTAAAAGAAGGTGAAGTAAACTTAAACTTTAGAGCTAAAGGTATTGGAGAACACCCATTAGCAGGAGTTTTTACTGTAACAGAAGAAGGGGAACCTGTTCAAATACGATTTAGTAGTTCTTATTCTGTAATAAGAAAATACAGATACGAAGGTAGTGATCCTTCTAAACCCTCATCTGCTCCTGTATCAAATGTACCAGAAACACCTGCTTTTGATGAAACTAAAGTCAAACTTGTAGGGACAATTAGAGGTGAATTTGGTTATTTAATCCTTTCTAGACGTACACTTAATGTCTCAACAATTGGAGCCATCCATTTTGATTCAAACACAAAATATAAAACAGTTAGTTTTTCTATTAACTTTAACAATAAAAGAAATATTAAGGTAAAAGGAAATAAGTTAAATGCAATGGCTAAAAAATTAGTTAGTAAACTTAGAAAAGGGCAACGCGTAAAAATATTTGATATTAAAGTAATATCAAGTAGTGGAGGTAGGTTAAATGATATTGACCCAATTAATATTAAAATCAAAAATTAAAACAAAGTAAAATCCTTCTTAAACAAGAAGGATTTACTTTTATATATAATTTATGAATGCTAACCAACTTACAGATTGGCTACCAACCACCAATAAAGAAGTAAAACTTAGAAATTGGTCAGCACTAGATGTCATTCTATTTAGTGGCGATGCTTATGTTGACCACCCTTCTTTTGGCCCAGCAGTTATTGGTCGTATTTTAGAAAGTTGTGGCTTAAAAATAGCTATTGTACCTCAGCCAAGCGTAAATGATAACTTACAAGACTTCATAAAATTAGGTATGCCAAAATTATTTTTTGGAGTTACTGCTGGCGTAATGGACTCTATGGTTAGTAATTATACTGCAAGTAAAAGAAAACGAGATAAAGATGCTTATACACCAAATGGAGATAAAGGATTTAGACCAGATTATGCCTCTAGCGTTTATGCAAAAATATTAAAAGAGAAATTTCCAAATACACCAATTATCATTGGTGGTATAGAAGCCTCACTTAGACGAGTTACACATTATGATTTTTGGAGCGATAGTTTAAAACCAAATATCTTAACAGAATCTAAAGCAGACCTTTTAGTTTACGGAATGGGCGAGCAACCTTTAAGAGAAATTGTAACCCTATTAAAAAAAGGAGTGCCATTCTCTTCTTTAAAAACAGTAAAACAAACTGCATACCTCCAAAATAAAACCGAAGAAATTCAAAAAAATAAAAATTGGAAAGACATTATTATCCACTCGCATGAAGATTGTATCAAAAATAAAAAAACTTTTGCTTCAAATTTTAAAATAATTGAACAAGAATCTAATAAAATATTTGGCAGAAGAATTATTCAAAATGTAGCAGAAAAAACGTTAATTATCAACCCTCCTTTTCCGACTATGACAGAAAAAGAAATTGATGCCTCTTTTGACTTACCATATACCCGTCTACCACACCCAAAATACAATAAAAGAGGACCAATCCCTGCCTTTGAAATGATAAAATTCTCTATAAATATACATAGAGGTTGCTTTGGTGGCTGTAGTTTTTGTACTATCTCTGCACATCAAGGTAAGTTCATTGCTAGCAGAAGTAAAGAATCTATCTTAAAAGAAGTTGACAAAGTTGCTAATATGTCTGACTTTAAAGGTTACTTATCCGATATCGGTGGACCATCAGCAAATATGTACCAAATGAAAGGTAAAATACAACGTATTTGTGACAAATGCGTTGCGCCATCATGCATAAACCCTGTAATCTGTAGTAATTTAGACACTTCACATAAACCTTTAACCGAAATTTATCAAGCAGTAGACAAACACCCAAAAGTTAAAAAATCTTTTATCGGAAGCGGCATTCGCCACGATATGTTAGTGCCAGAATTCAATAAAAATGCCGATGCAGAAGAATTAGATAGATATACAGAAGAGGTCATGACAAAACACGTTTCTGGAAGATTAAAAGTTGCACCAGAACATACTGCCACTCCTGTTTTAAAACTTATGCGTAAACCGTCTTTTAAATACTTTCATAAATTTAAAGAACGCTTTGATAAGATAAATAAAAAACGAAATTTAAAACTACAATTAATTCCATATTTTATATCAAGCCACCCTGCAAGTGAATTAGAACACATGGCAAATTTAGCTGCCGAAACTAAAGATATGGGTTTTCAGTTAGAGCAAGTACAAGGTTTTACACCAACACCAATGACTGTAGCAACTGTAATTTATTATAGTGGTTATCACCCTTATACTTTAGAAAAAATAAAAACCCCTAGAACTAAACAAGAACGTGAAAATCAACATCGCTTTTTCTTTTGGTATAAAAAAGACAATCAAAAATGGATTAAAAATACACTTTCTAACCTTAATAAAATAGACCTGCTAGAACGGCTAATTCCCACGTATAAAAAAAACACAAGTAAAAATAAGGAATATAAAAGTGTTTTTACCAAAAACAAAAATTATAAAAATTTAAGTTTACCTTCAGAATTTCCGAAATCAAAAAGAAAAAAAAGAAAAAAGAAAAGACAATAGCTTTTTACTAATCCTCTGCTAACCTTGAAAAAATTAAAATAATGGAAAATAATAAAGAGATACGTTGGATACAACGATTTAGCAATTATAATAAGGCACTAGCAACATTAAGTGAGGCTGTTGCGCTAAATGAGGAGCGAACTTTGAGTAAACTTGAAAAACAAGGCTTGATTCAATCTTTTGAATATACCCACGAATTAGCTTGGAAAATAATGCAAGACTTTTTTGTATATCAAGGAAATACAGAATTAAGAGGCTCGAGAGACGCTACTCGTGAAGCATTTAAAAATGATTTAATTACAGATGGCGATAACTGGATGGAAATGATTAAAAAAAGAAACCTAACAAGCCATACCTACAATGAAGAAACTTCAGAAGAAATATATGAAAATATAATTGAAGATTTTTACCTTCTTTTTATTGCCTTTCAAACTAAAATGCAAGAATTAAAAGAAAAAGAAGAAAATCAATAATGTACGGATTAAAAGAAAAACATATTAAAGCCATTAACTCCGTTTTTTCAAAATACCCGCAAATTGAAAAAATCATACTCTACGGTTCTCGTGCCAAAGGCAATTACCGTAATGGCTCTGATATTGACCTTGCTTTGGTAGGTAACGATTTAGATTTAACGTCCCTATTTAAAATAGAAATAAAATTAGACGACCTACTTCTACCCTACAAGATAGATTTATCCATTTTACACAAAATAAAAAATAAAGATTTAGTTAACCATATTAAACGAGTTGGGGTTACTTTTTATGAGAAAATTGAGAATAAAATGTGAATAATGATAAGAAGTATAATAATTAAGATGTTAAATTAATTTCAGAAATGGAGATACTTGAAATAATAGAAACAGAAATATTTCCAAAAATATTTTTAGAAAACTCTGATAAAAAATGGAGAAGAAGGTTGCTCATTAATATAGAAGATCTAAAATATACAAATACAAATGAAAAATAAAACGCATCTTCATTTTTTAGATAATTTTTCTATTTTTTGTTTAGGAGTAGAACTTTTTTTATCCTTTTTACTTTTTTATGATTAAAAAAATTTTTTTAATCAAAAAATTATATATATTTGCCTTTCGTATAATAGAGATTTTATAATTATCAAAATAAAAGATGAAAAAAAACAATCTTAAATTAATTTTAGTATTTGTAACTTTATTAGTTACTAATATTATTATTGCGCAAACATCACCAAGCAGAGTGCCGCCCCCTCCACCAGGCGTGCCTTTAGACGGAGGTTTAATCACTTTATTTATTATTGCTTTTGGTATAGCAGTTAAAAAGTTAGGGTTTAAAAAATAGATAATTATTTAGCGGCATGTAGTTTAGCAACATATTTACCTATAACATCAAACTCTAAATTTACGATGTCATTAATATTAATGGTGTTTATGCTTGTGTTATCATAGGTGTATGGTATTATTGCAACACTAAATGTATTATTAATTGAATCTAATACGGTTAGACTAATACCATTAATCGTTATTGAACCCTTTTCTATAGTTATATTGTTAGGACTTGAATTGTAAGTAAAGGTATAAATCCAACTTCCGTTTTCATTTTTTTTAGCTACACAAACTCCTGTTTGATCAATATGCCCTTGAACAATATGCCCATCTAACCTGTCGCCTAGTTTCATAGCTCTTTCTAAATTCAAAAGATCGCCAACAGCAATCGTATTTAAATTTGTTTTATCTAGTGTTTCTTTAATAGCAGTAACTGTATAAATAGAGTTTTTTAAATGAACTACAGTTAAACAGATGCCATTGTGAGAAATACTTTGATCTATTTTTAATTCGGAATAAAACGTAGATTTAATGCCAATATGTAAATTGTTAAATTCCTTTTTTAAAAAAATAACTTTACCTATATCTTCAATAATACCTGTAAACATATTGTTAATTTAAATGATTACTTTTGTTAACTCAAAAGTATAAAATATTTAGTTTACATTTATGAAAATAAGTAATAAAATAAGAGTAGGAATTTCAATAGGCGATTTAAACGGCATTGGTGTAGAAGTAATTTTAAAAACATTTGCAGATACTAGAATGCTTGATTTTTGTACACCAATACTATTTGCGTCTTCTAAAACAATATCATTTCATAAAAATGCTTTAAATATTAATATTCCTATTCATGGAATTTTAACTATTAAAGATGTAATTGATAATAAAGTTAACCTCTATAATATTTGGAAAGAAGAAGTGCCTATCCATTTTGGAAAGCCCAGTAAAGAGTCTGGTAAATATGCCTATTTATCATTAAAGGAAGCAGTATCTTCATTAAAAAATAAGGAGATTGATGTATTGGTAACAGCCCCAATTAATAAACATAATATACAATCAGAAGAATTTAATTTTCAAGGACATACAGAGTACTTAGAAGACCAATTAGAAGGAAAATCGTTAATGATATTAATGACAGATGAATTAAAAATAGGTTTAATAACAGGTCATATACCAGTAGATAAAATTTCAAAAACTATAAGTTCAGAATTAATTAAAGACAAAGTCAATATAATGTATAAAACGTTACTAGAAGACTTTAAAATTAATAAACCAAAAATTGCAATTTTAGGATTAAACCCACACTGTGGAGATAATGGAGTTATAGGTAATGAAGATAATGATATTGTAAAACCAACTATTGAAAACTTGCAAAAAGAAGGTAAATTAGTTTTTGGACCATATGCAGCAGATAGTTTTTTCGGCTCTAGTACATATAAAAATTTTGATGCAGTATTAGCAATGTACCATGATCAAGGATTAGCACCTTTTAAAACACTATCATTTGGTAATGGCGTTAATTTTACAGCAGGCTTATCTGAAATACGGACTTCGTCAGACCATGGCACTGCGTATGAAATTGCAGGTAAAGGACAAGCAAAAGAAAGTTCGTTTAAAGAAGCGCTATTTAAAGCAATTACTATTTTTAATAATAGAATGGAATATAAAGAGTTAACAAAAGATATTTTAAAAATAAAGAAAAGAAGATAAAAACTTAAAGTATTCTAAATCAAATTTCCACGAATTTTACTCCAAAGTTTTATTAAAATAAAAGCACAAAGAAGCGCAACCCCACTTAAGATAAATGCTAATTGATACGCAGCATAAATAAAATTACCAGTAGCAAATAAGATACTATAAACCATAATAGTACTTATTAGCATTGCAATAATACCATAAGTTAAACTTGTATTTATAGTTGGGTCAATAATATTATTTCCATTTTTATTTGCAATGCGAATTACTTTTTTCCAACCAATTTTACTAGGCTGAATTTTATGATAAAACTTTTCTAAAACTTCTTGTTTTTCGGGTTTTGTTAAATAAGTAACAAATACCCAAATTATTGTAGTAACTAAAACAATCAACGGAAATTTAGACCAAGATGGAAATAAATTTTCAGTACCAAAAATCGATTTTTCATTAAAAGTAAAAGTTAAAGAAACAATACCAGAAGAAATCATTGCACTAATTTCAGACCATGAATTAATTCGCCACCAAAACCAACGTAAAATAAATAATAAACCAGTTCCTGCTCCAAAGCCAATAATTGCATGAAATACCTGTCCAGCATTTGTAAAACCTAAAGCCAATATTGAACTTAGAACAATTAAAACTATGGTTGATAATCTACCAACTAACACCTGCTCTTTTTCAGAAGCATCTGGTTTTATAAAACGCTTATAAAAATCGTTTACTATATAAGAAGAACCCCAGTTTAAATGAGTAGAAATAGTACTCATAAATGCAGCAACTAAAGATGCTAAAACTAAACCTAAAACACCTTTTGGTAAAAAAGTAAGCATTGCAGGATAGGCATAATCATGACCTAATTTACCTGCTTCTATATTCGGAAATGCCGTTTGAATACTTTCTAAACTAGGAAAAACCACGAGCGAAGCCAAAGCAACTAAAATCCACGGCCAAGGTCTAATAGCATAATGCATAATATTAAAGAAAAAGGTTGCTCCAATTGCATTTTTTTCATCTTTTGCAGCCAGCATTCTTTGCGCAATATAACCACCACCACCAGGCTCTGCGCCAGGATACCATGCGCTCCACCATTGTACTGCTAATGGAATAACCAATAAAGTCATCATTAACTCGGTATCGTTAAAATCGGGTAACACAGACATTTTACTAACAACCGCTTCGTTTTTAAATAAATTATCAAGACCGCCAACTTCAGGTAGATTTACTGCATAATAGGCAGCTAAAATTGCACCAATCATTGCCACAATAAATAAAAGAAAGTCCGTATAAACAACACCTCTAAAACCACCAATAGCACTAAAAATTACGGTTACTACTCCAGCATAGCCTACAACTTCTAAAGATGTTAACCCCAACATAATACCTCCAATTTTTATGGCAGCTAACATCACAGCACTCATCACTAAAACATTAAAAACTAAACCCAAATAAATAGCTCTAAAACCGCGTAAAAATTTAGCTAAATTTCCACCATATCTCAATTCGTAAAATTCAATATCTGTTTTTACATTAGATTTTCGCCAAAGTTTTGCATAAACAAAAACAGTTAACATACCAGTAAGAAGAAAAACCCACCATTCCCAATTTGCAGAAACTCCATTTTGTCTAACTACATCGGCAATGTAAAGTGGTGTATCTGCTGCAAAAGTCGTTGCTACCATACTAAAACCTAGTAACCACCAAGGCATATTTCTTCCGCTAAGAAAAAATTCATCCGTATTTTTACTCGCCCTTTTAGAAACTACAATTCCGATAATTAAAGTAATAGCAAAAAAACCAAAAATGATACTGTAGTCTAAAGTAGATAAATTCATTTATTAATGTTAGTGATTTTTCAAAGATAGTAAAAATGTTTATTTGTTTATTTGTTTATTTGCTTTAAGTGTTATTCCAATACTCAAAACCCAAAATTCAAAACCTAAAACCCAACATTCAACAATCCTTTTATTATATTTGCACAACCTTATACCTAAAAATAATGTCTTACAAAAGGATTTTACTAAAATTAAGTGGCGAAGCTTTAATGGGTGAACGTCAATACGGAATTGACCCTAAACGTTTACAAGAATACGCACAAGAAATAAAAGAAGTTACTAAAAGTGGCGTAGAAGTAGCCATTGTAATAGGTGGAGGTAATATTTTTAGAGGGCTTGCAGGTGCAAGTGCAGGTATGGATAGAGTACAAGGTGATTATATGGGAATGCTAGCAACTGTAATTAATGGTTTAGCATTACAAAGCGCCTTAGAGAATGAAGATGTGCCAACTAGATTACAAACAGCAATTAAAATAAATGCTGTGGCAGAACCTTTTATTAGACGAAAAGCAATGCGACATTTAGAAAAAGGTAGAGTGGTAATTTTTGGAGGAGGAACAGGTAACCCATATTTTACAACCGATTCTGCAGCAGTTTTAAGAGCTATTGAAATTGAGGCCGATGTTATATTAAAAGGAACACGTGTTGACGGAATTTACACATCAGACCCAGAGAAAAATAAAGATGCTGTAAAATTTGATACCCTGTCTTTTGATGATGTGCTAAAAAAAGGATTAAAAGTAATGGATACAACGGCATTTACTTTAAGTCAAGAAAATGATTTACCAATTATAGTTTTTGATATGAATACTAAAGGAAATTTATTAAAATTACTATCAGGAGAAAAAATGGGAACAGTAGTAAGTGCTTAAAAATTTAATTTAGAAGAACATAGAAATTTCGTGTTATAAATTCTAAGTATTAATTCATTTTTCGGCTTACTTTTTGAAGAATAACAAATTATAATTTAGTTTGCTAAAGACTAAAAGCAATCTTTTTAATAGGGTTTAAACTAAAATATTAAAGAACTAAAGACTAAAATCATGAAAGAAGAAATAGAAATTATTGTAGAAACTACAAAAGAGGAAATGGAAAATGCTGTAGCACATTTAAAACGCGAACTTTCTAATATTAGAGCAGGTAAAGCATCACCAAATATGTTAAAAGGTGTAATCGTAGATTATTACGGCTCTCAAACACCATTAAGTCAAGTAGCAAATATTAACACAACAGATGCACAAACAATTACAGTACAACCTTGGGAGAAAAATTTGATTCCAGAAATAGAAAAAGGAATTCAAAATGCCAACCTTGGTTTTAACCCGATGAATAATGGGGAAAGTATTATTATTACAGTACCACCATTAACAGAAGAAAGACGTAAAGAACTTGCAAAATCTGCCAAAGCAGTAACCGAGCATGATAAAGTAAGTGTTCGAAATGCAAGAAAAGATGCAAATAATAATATAAATAAATTAGACGTGTCTGATGATATGAAGAAAAATGCAGTACTAGATATTCAAAAATTAACAGATACTTATACCAATCAAATTAATGAATTATATAAAGTTAAAGAAGTTGAAATCATGAAAGTTTAATGAACTTAGGCGTTTTAAATATTTTAAGATAACTTAGATAATAAGATTTGAGATCTATTAATTAAAAAGTTCTTCAATAATTTTACCCGTATTTCCGTTCGGAAACTCTATTTTTAATAAACTAGAAATAGTAGGCGCAATATCTGTTATCGGAATATATTTTTTTGAATTACCTTGTTTAACTCCATAACCATAAAAAATTAATGGCACATGTGTATCGTAACTAAATCCAGTACTGTGCTCAGAACCTTTACTGTGGTAAGTAACGGTATTTGGTTGAGGTATTAAAATAATATCACCAGATAATTTTTGATTATAACCGTTTTGTACATAATGTAAAATACCTTGTGTAAAATTAGTAGTTTGTAAAGTTTTGGCAGTAACACATCTTGCGATACCTTTAAAATTAATTAAATCATCTACTAACTTTTCAGCAACTTCATTACTTGTTAAATTTAAATGATTTAGAGCCTTTTTATCAAAGAAAATTTGAAAATTTGAAATATTTTTTATTAAACTAGAAGTTTTAAAATATTTTAAAGTTAATTTATTTGCATATTCTTTAAAAGCATTGTTATCAAAATATCTTGACGGGATTTTTAAAGACTCTAAATATGTATAAGAACTTAAAGCACCATGATCAGCGGTTAAAAAGAGTGTATATTTATGCTTACCGATTTGACCGTCTAAAAATTTTATAAAATTAGCTAAATCTTGATCTAAGCGTAAATAAGTATCTTCAATCTCTTTAGAGTCAACTCCAAAAGTATGCCCAATATAGTCTGTACTCGAAAAACTAACGCTTAAAAAATCGGTTACTATACCTTTTCCTAGATTTTCACCTATAATAGTTGCTTTTGCAAAATCTACTAAAAGCGAATTTCCAAAAGGAGTAGATCGTATTAGACCATAATCCTTATTCGTTTTAAAAATAGTTGGTAAATCGTACGGAAAAGTAACCTTATCACTACCTTTTAAAGGTTTTTCATAATCATTATTATCTTCAATACTTTCAGTATAGGTATTACTATTATATAATGTTTTCCAAGGTTTTTTTAAATAATTAGAAACTATATTACTATTATTAAAATTAATTACCCATTTAGGCAATTTATCCATATAATATGAACTTGTAATAAATTTACCCTCATTTTTTCCTTTAAACCAATAAGCTGCATTTGCTGTATGACCAACGGGTAAGATTGATGCTCTATCCTTTAAACTAATACCAATAGCTTTACCTTTATTATTTTGTGCTAAATGTAATTGGTCAGAAAGAGTGGTAACCTGTAACTTACTTGGTGATTTACCTCCGTTATTACTACCAACTGCTTTGAAATTAATATCATCTACACAATAAATAGATTTGTTAGTGACTTTATCAAACCAATAATTACCTATAATACCATGATTATCAGGAGTGGTGCCAGTATAAATCGAAGCGTGACCAACTGCCGTGTGTGTTGGTACATAGTTAAAATGAACATTCTCACAGTTAAAACCGTTATTTATTAATTTTTTAAAACCAGCATCACTGTATTTATCGTAAAAACGAATTAAATAGTCATAACGCATTTGATCTATAACTATACCAATAACTAATTTTGGTCTATTCGTAAAATTATCGTTTGTAATTTTCTTTTGACCAGTGCATTGTAAAAATAATATTAAAATAAGTAGTTTTAAAAAAGCGTTTTTCATTTTAAAAAATTTATCAAAAATAACTTATATTTTTTAAATAATTAAGCTCTTTATAAAATGATAACATTACTTTTTATATTTTAGCATTTCTATATGAATTATATTGAACACATAGGTAAATATTTTGCTATGTTAGGTCAAGTATTTAAAAGACCGCAAAAAGGCAAAATTTTTAAAGAAGCATTATTTAGAGAATTAGACGATTTAGGTAATAAATCGTTAGGCATTGCCGCATTTATTGCTTTTTTTGTTGGCGGTGTCGTTGCTATACAAACTGCTTTGAACGTTGACAACCCATTAATCCCAAAGTATCTTATAGGTTTTGCTACAAAACGCTCTATTATTTTAGAGTTTGCACCCACATTTGTATCTATTATTTTGGCAGGTAAAGTAGGCTCTTTTATAACTTCAAGCATTGGCACAATGCGAGTTACAGAGCAAATTGATGCATTAGAAGTTATGGGAATTAATTCTCTGAACCATTTAGTTTTACCTAAAATTATAGCTGCAGTTTTCTTTTATCCGTTTATTATATCAATTGCCATGTTTTTAGGTATTTTTGGAGGTTATGTTGCAGGAAGCTTAACAGGTCTGTTTTCGACGGTAGATTATATTTATGGAATTCAGTTAGAATTTAATTCATTCTTTGTAGCCTATGCAATAATTAAAACAATGGTTTTTGCATTTGTTATTGCTACAGTACCTTCTTATCATGGTTACTATGTAAAAGGTGGCTCATTAGAAGTAGGTAGAGCAAGTACACAGGCTGTAGTTTGGACAAGTGTTATTATTATTTTATTAAATTATTTTTTAACCCAAATGCTTTTAGGATGATTGAAGTTAAAGATATACATAAGTCGTTTGGAGAAGCACATATCTTAAAAGGTATTTCGGCAACTTTTGAAAAAGGTAAAACAAGTTTAATTATTGGTCAAAGTGGCTCTGGTAAAACTGTTTTTATAAAATCAATGTTAGGCTTGCATATACCCGAAGAAGGAGATATTTGTTATGACGGAATTAATTACAACGATATGTCAACCGATGCCCGTAGAGATTTACGTAAAGAGATAGGTATGGTTTTTCAAGGTTCTGCATTATTTGACTCTTCAACAGTTGAAGAGAATGTGATGTTTCCACTAAAAATGTTTACTATGCAAACCAAAGCAGAAATGTTAGAACGAGTTAACTTTGTTTTAAACAGAGTAGATTTAAATAATGCTAACGGTAAATATCCCGCAGAACTTTCTGGTGGTATGCAAAAACGTGTAGCTATTGCAAGAGCGATAGTAATGAACCCTAAGTACTTATTTTGTGACGAACCTAATTCTGGTCTTGACCCAAGAACAGCAATTTTAATAGATAATTTAATTCAAGAAATAACAGATGAATATAATATCATTACTATAATTAATACACACGATATGAATTCAGTTATGGAAATTGGTGAAAAAATTATTTTTTTAGAAAACGGATTAAAAGCATGGGAAGGTACCAATAAAGATATCTTTAAAACCGATAATAAAGCAGTAACCAGTTTTGTATATTCTTCTAATCTATTTAAAAAAGTACGCCAAGCATATTTAATGGAGGGGTAGTTTAATTATCAATTTAAGATAACAACTGCTTTAAAGCTTCTTTTTTACTAATTTTTGGTGGCTCAGCATTTTTATTATATTCTAGCCTCCAACCAAAAGTACCTACCATTTGTTCCATAATATTTATAGCTTCTAAAGCCTTTGTTTGTGCCGATTGTAATAAAGGTGAATCTGGTATTTTTTCAGCAATATTTTGTTTTATTTTTTTATTGAGTTCGGTTAATTCTTCAGCATCAAATTTATTGAATAACCCGTTTTGAACATCATAAAACTCAACATCCGTTTCCATACTAAGTACTTCTGGTTCAGGAAAAAAAGTGACTTTAATTAATCGTTTCTCCGGATTTGATTCAAATACTATTTTTCGCATATCAAAACCAATAAAAACCCTTGCATTTGCAAGAACTATAGCTTTTTTCTTACTAGAAATCATGTTTAATAAAGAATTTTTAACATCCGAAAAATGCATAACTTCATTAAAATCACCTTCTACAGTAATTAATTTTGAGACATTGCGAATTTTTTCTAATAAAATAACTGAACGCTCTTTAGATTTGGTTTTAAAAAATATCTTTTTTACAAATAGATAGTAAATAGCTAATGCCAAAACGCCAAAAATAAAACCAAAAATAAAATCCATATTACAAAGTTAAATGAAAAAAACAAATTTTAACTAATACTTTATATAAAACCTTAAATTTGCAAGAGTATTTCTGCTATAAGGCTAATGACCGTCACCTTGTGAGTTTAAGATAAAATCAAAAAAAGCAACCAATTTAATTGTCTTTTGCAGCCTTTTTTTTCTCTTTTTCTATTTCTTTTCTTTTTCTTTTTTCTTCTTTCTCTAATGTTTTTGTTGCTTTTTCTTCTTTTTTCTCCTCTTTTTCTAGTTTGTCAAATTTAATTTTATCAGTAATTTCTTCTTTTTGTAATGTTAAAACGCGTTCTACATTTTGATAATAGCCATCTTTATTTGGGTTGTCATTAGACATTTTTGCATATCCGTTTTTATAATATTTTAATGCTTTTTTATAGAAGTTTCCTGACTCGTAGTATTTACCTATATAATAATCTCCAATAGGTGATTCAGGATATAACCTATTAATCATTTTACCAAACTCCTCTAAATAATCACCATCTTCTTTGTCCATAATAATACCTTCAATAGCAAAAATATCTTTTTCTCTAATTTTTATATTTGCCCCAAACAAATATTCAATATCGACATATTTTTTTTCCAAATATTCAATGGCATCTGGCGGACTCATATGTGCAATTTTTTTCTTATACTCCTCTTTTGATATCGCAGAAAACTGATCAAAAACAAAAGCTAACGAATTCGATATACCTTGACCAATTGATGAAACTATAGTTGCATTATTTATCTCATCGTAGCGATAATCAAAGTTTTCATTTTGAGAAGTTTTTAATAGGGCATCTACATTTTTAATTAACTCATGCTTTTTAGTCCCATTATATTCTCCAGAAATAATATAATAAAAAGTATTATTTTCTATGGTTGGTATTTTACTGTGTAACATGGCATTAATATCTAAAGCATAACTTGGATTCAAATTAACATAAGCATTAAAAGCAGGGTCCTCTTCAATTAAAAAATAATTAATAAAATTAGCAGTTAAAGTATTGCCAACAATTGATTTAAATGGCGAAATACGATAATTAACATCCATATAATTCAATACTTCATTTCTTATGAACCGATAAAAATGGGTGCTTTTCTCAGTTGGCATACTTGTAATTTTATTATAGGCACAATCTTCATAGCGTTCTCGTTTCTGGTTTTGAACAATACCGACAATTATTTGTTCTGGCGCTTTATCTTTATTTGCGAATAATTTAGCATTAGCAACATAAACATCAAATAAAAACTCACTGTCTAGAATAATTGTTAGCGGATACATTCTATCTGGACTATCTTCATAAGATTTTGGTACATAAATTTTTAATAATCTTACCGTACTTAATTCATCTGAATTAAATTCTTTAATAGTTGTTTCTTGAGCATAAAATGGAAGACTAATAAATAGCACAACCAAGTATATAAAATATTTTTTCATTTTTATAAATTTTTTAAAAGTTCGAAGATAGTATTTTTAAATGAATTTTTGTTTTTAAAAAATACCTATCTTTACAACGTCTATAAACAACTAAAATTATGCCAAAAATTAATTGGAAAACAGTAAAAAAATATCAAGATATAACGTATCAAAAATGCGGTGCTGTAGCACGAATTGCTTTTAATAGACCAGATGTACGTAACGCATTTAGACCTAAAACAACTAGTGAACTTTACGATGCTTTTTATGATGCAAATGAAGACATAAATATTGGTGTTGTTTTATTAAGTAGCGAAGGTCCCTCTAGCAAAGATGGTATTTATTCATTTTGTAGTGGTGGTGATCAAAATGCTCGAGGTAAAGAAGGCTATGTTGGCGAAGATGGTTATCACAGGCTAAATATTTTAGAAGTACAGCGTTTAATTCGGTTTATGCCAAAAGCAGTAATTGCAGTTGTTAATGGTTGGGCTGTTGGTGGTGGACATAGTTTGCATGTAGTATGTGATTTGACTTTAGCCTCAAAAGAGCATGCTATTTTTAAACAAACCGATGCAGATGTAACTAGTTTTGATGGTGGCTACGGCTCTGCTTATTTGGCAAAAATGGTTGGTCAGAAAAAGGCTCGTGAAATTTTCTTTTTAGGCAAAAACTATACCGCACAAGAAGCGTATGAAATGGGCATGGTAAATGCAGTAGTGCCACACAATGAATTAGAAACTGAAGCCTACAAGTGGGCGCAAGAAATAGCAGCAAAATCACCAATATCTATAAAAATGTTAAAATTTGCTATGAATTTAACCGATGATGGTATGGTTGGACAACAAGTTTTTGCAGGTGAAGCAACAAGATTAGCTTACATGACAGATGAAGCAAAAGAAGGTAGAAATGCATTTTTAGAAAAAAGAAAACCTAACTTTGATAAAAAGTGGATTCCATAAAATTGTTTATTGGTATCTGTTTATTTGAACGCAAATTAAGAAAATGAAAATAATCTGTATAGGCAGAAATTATGCCAAACATATAGAAGAATTAGCTACTGAAAAACCAACAGAACCAGTGGTTTTTTTAAAACCAAATTCTGCTATTTTACCAAAAAAGACGCCTTTTTTTATCCCTTCATGGTCTAATAAAATTCATTATGAAGTTGAGGTCTTAGTTAAAATAAATAGAGTTGGTAAATATATAGAAGTAAAGTTTGCTCATAAATATTACGATGAAATAGGCTTAGGTATAGATTTTACAGATAGAGAATTACAAAATAAACTAAAAGAAAAAGGCTTGCCATGGGAGAAAGCAAAAGCATTTGATGGTTCAGCTGTAATAGGTAATTTTTATGATAAATCTAAATTTGATTTAAACAACTTATCCTTTCAATTACATAAAAATGACAAAATAGTTCAAGATGGCAATACAAAAAATATGCTCTGGAAAATAGAGGAGTTAATTGCTTATACCTCTCAATATTTTACCTTAAAAAAAGGAGATATTATATTTACTGGTACGCCTGCAGGAGTTGGTAGTGTAAAAGAAAATGATGTTTTAATTGGTCTAATTGAAGACAAAAAATGTTTTAATGTAAAGGTAAAATAAATTTTAACCAACAATATTAACAATCTTGCCAGGTATAACAATTACTTTTTTAGGTGTTCTGCCATCTAATTGTTTTTGTGTACGCTCATCAGTCATAACTGCTTTTTCAATTTCTTCTTTGCTTAAATCTAAAGATAAATCTAAGGTAAAACGCATTTTTCCGTTAAATGAGATAGGGTATGTTTTATTACTTTCTACTAAATAACTCGCATCAAAAATAGGGTAAGTAACCGTAGAGATAGACGTTATATGACCTAATTTTGACCATAATTCTTCGGTGATATGTGGTGCATAAGGCGATAATAATATCAATAAGGGCTCTAAAATTTTGCGATGATTACATTTTTGTTGTGTTAGTTCATTAACAGCAATCATAAAAGTACTTACCGATGTATTAAATGAAAAATTACTTATATCGTCTTCTACTTTTTGTATGGTTTTATGTAGTGTTTTTAAAGACGCTTTACTTGGCGAATCTTCGCGAACTTGTACAATCCCATTTTCATCGATGTTATACAGTCTCCATAATTTTTTCAAGAAAGAATACACCCCAGAAATACCTGCAGTCTTCCACGGTTTAGATTGCTCTAATGGTCCTAAAAACATTTCGAACAAACGTAAAGCATCTGCGCCATATTCTTTACATATTAAATCAGGGTTAACGACATTGTATTTAGATTTAGACATTTTTTCGACCTCCCTACCTACGATGTATTTGTTGTCTTCTAGAATAAATACCGCATTATTATATTCTTTTCTAGATTTCTTAAAAATCTCAATATCTAATTCATTAGAGGTGTTTATAAAAGAGACATCTATATGAATAGACTGATACATAAGCCCTTTTAAACTATCATTCCAGTTACTAGATTTTAATTCTTCTTCTTTTAGTGTTAAATTTTGATTACTTAATATTTTTTTAAAAATATTTTTTGATATAAATTGACCTGTATAAACTAACCTATAAACAAATGCACTCTCGCCCAAAATCATCCCTTGATTAATCAGTTTTTTAGCGAATTCTTTTTTAGGCACTAATTGTAAGTCGTATAAAAATTTTTGCCAAAAACGGGCGTATAATAAATGCCCTGTTGCGTGTTCTGAACCGCCAATATACAGGTCAACATCTTGCCAATAATTCAATGCTTCCGCAGCAGCAAAATCTTTACTATTATGTGCATCCATATAACGATTAAAATACCAAGAACTGCCTGCCCAGCCTGGCATTGTGTTTAGTTCTAATGAAAAAACTGTCTTTCCATCAACTAACTGAACATTGACCACTGAACACCGCTTACTATCCCAGGCCCAAGTATTTGCATTTCCTAAAGGAGGCTTTCCGTCACTGGTTGGTAGGTAATTTTCTACTTTTGGTAATAAGATTGGTAAATGTTTTTTAGCAATCATTTGAGGCATTCCGTTTTTGTAATATACAGGGAACGGTTCTCCCCAATATCGCTGTCTAGAAAAAACAGCATCTCGCAAACGATAATTTATTTTTTGATAACCAATACCTTGTTTTTCCAGTTCATAAATAACGGTTTTAAACGCTTTTTTATAAGGCAAGCCTGTTAAGAAATCGGAATTGGTAATTTTTGTATTTCCTTTACCTTCAAAAGCTTGTTCCGAAATATCAATGCCTTCAAATATATTTGGAATTTCTATATTAAAATATTTTGCAAAATCGTAATCGCGTTGATCGCCACAAGGAACAGCCATAACTGCACCTGTACCATAACTTGCCAATACATAATCGCCAATATAAATAGGAATCGGTTTTTTGGTAAACGGATGCTCTGCATACGCACCTGTAAAACAACCAGAAACGGTTTTCACATCACTCATTCTGTCGCGTTCACTACGTTTTAATGTAGATTTTATGTAGGTCTCTACTTCTTTTTTTTGTGCTAGAGTTGTTATTTTAGAAACTAATTCATGCTCTGGTGCTAATGTTATAAAGCTTACTCCAAAAATAGTATCTGGCCTTGTAGTAAATACCGCAATGTTGAATGTTGAATGTTGAATGTTGAATTGCAGGTGAGCACCTTGGCTTCTCCCAATCCAATTGGTTTGTATATCTTTTATTGGTTGTGGCCAATCTATGGTTTCTAAATCGTCTAACAAACGTTGCGCATATGCAGTAATCCGCATAGACCATTGTTTCATTTTTTTTTGAATAACAGGGTGTCCACCACGCTCAGAAACACCATTTACAATTTCGTCATTTGCCAAAACTGTTCCTAATTCGGCACACCAATTTACTGTAGTTTCACTTAGGTAGGTCATTCTATACTTTAGTAAAAATGTTTGTTTTTCAATTTCCGAAAAATTTTTCCAATTTGATGCTGTTATCTGTGGTGTATCTTCATTACACGGAGAATTTACTTTTTTGTTTCCATGGCGTTCTAACTCCTTTATAAGTTCTTTAATGGGTACTGCTTTATTATCTATATTACAATAATAGGCGTTAAATAATTCCGTAAAAAACCATTGTGTGTATTTATAAAAATCAGGGCTAGATGTTCTTAATTCCCTAGACCAATCAAATGAAAATCCTATGCGGTCTAGTTGTTTTCTATAAGTAGCAATATTAACTTCGGTAGTTTTTGCAGGGTGTTGCCCAGTTTGTATTGCATATTGCTCTGCTGGCAAACCAAAGCTATCATAACCTTGCGGGTGTAAAACATTAAAGCCTTTGTGGCGTTTATATCGGGCATAAATATCACTTGCAATATACCCTAACGGATGACCAACATGTAAACCTGCACCGCTTGGGTAGGGAAACATATCTAAGACATAATACTTTGGCTTATCACTTGTATTATAGGTTTTAAAAGTTTGATTTTTTGCCCAATACTTTTGCCATTTTTCTTCTATCTCGTTGTGGAAATATTTCATTTTTTTATTTTTTCGCAAATTATTGTGCAAAGATAAACTTATACCCTATAACCAATCCTAATAAATAAAAAATAATTTAGAATTAAATGCAAAAACAGGGTTTTTTTAGTTGAATCTACCATAGACTAAATTTTATGTAAATACTTAATTTAACTAATAAATACCTTATTTTTGCAAAATGATTGAATCAAATAGACAAAAAAAGATGGCAAGTGTTTTGCAAAAAGACTTGGTCGAAATATTACAAGGTGAAGCACAAAGAGGTTTGCGTGGTGTTTTAATATCTGTTACTAAAGTTTATGTTACTTCAGATTTAGGTGAAGCAAAAATATATGTTAGTATTTTTCCAAGTAAACACCGCGAGAAATTAATTAGCGCTATTAAAAAAAACACAAGTGTAATACGCTATGAATTGGCGCGTAGAACTAAAAATCAATTACGTAGAATGCCTGTTTTACATTTTTATGCAGATGATTCTTTAGATTATATAGAAGGAATTGACCACGCATTAAAAGGTAATAATGAAAATCCTATCTAGGTCTTATTAAATAAATTAACGCTTAAGTGAATACTTCTTTATATATAGCTAAACGATATTTGTTTTCAAAAAGCAGTAATACGACTATTAATGTTATTACTAAAATTGCGACTGTTGGTGTGATTATTAGTACAATGGCCTTATTTATTGTACTTTCTGCATTTTCAGGCTTAAAAACTTTTAATTACCAATTTTTGAATACTGCTGACCCAGATTTAAAAATAACAGCTGTAAAAGGGAAATCATTTTTAGAAACAGCTGATTTAGTAAAAATCTTAAAAAATGAAAATATCATTCAATTTTCAAAAGTAATTGAGGGGCATGCACTATTAGATAATAACGGTAAACGTACAGCAGTTACTATTAAAGGTGTTGATGCTAATTATATTAAGGTTAATGCAATGGATTCTACTATTAATATTGGAGAATGGATTACAAAAGATTATAAAAACGGAGTTGTGATTGGTTATGCTATTGCTAATAAAATTGGTGCAATGCCAAATTCTTTTCAAGAGCGTTTAAAAATTCATGTTGCTAAACCTGGAAAAGGACAGATAACTATGAAATCGTTTAAAAGTGTTGCTGCTCAAACAGTAGGTATATTTAGATTAACACAAGAAATGGATGCTACATTTGTTTTTATGCCTTTAGAATTAACACAAGAATTATTGAATTATAGTGAAAATCAAATTTCTGCTATAGAAATCAAATTAAAAAATGCTGTTTCTTCAGAGAAATTTGCTAAAACACTACAAAATAGTTTAGGTAATACATTTAATGTGGTAACAAGGCATCAATTAAACGCTACTTTTTACAAAATGTTAAATATGGAAAATCTTTTTGCTTATTTAATTGCTACTTTAATTGGTATTATTGCATTTTTTAACGTTATAGGTGCAATAATTATGATGATTTTAGATAAGCGCGCTAATGTAAAAACTCTTTTTAATCTAGGCTTAAAAATTAAAGAAATAAAAAAAATATTTTATTTACAAGGCATTTTATTAACACTACTTGGTTTAGTTGTAGGCTTAATTTTGGCAATTATTTTAATTGTTCTTCAAAATAAATTTGAATTATTTATGATTACCGCTTCTTTGGCATACCCTGTTGAGTTCCATTTTATAAATTTAATCATTGTAATCGCAACCATTTTAGGTCTAGGTTTTATTGCTGCATTTATTGCAAGTAGCCGAGTATCTAAAAAATTAATTAGTTAAAAATGAAAAGAATAATATCATATATCTTCCTTTTTTGTATAGGAATTAGTTTTGCACAAAACAAAAATAAAGTAGATTTAAGTAATCCGAATACAACAATTTATACCCATTTATTTTTTTTGCAAAAGGGTTCTTATAAACCAGAAAATGCCGCAAAAACTATTTATGGATTAAAAGGAAAAGAGGCAATAGACAAAGCGATAAAACTTAAAAAAATATTAGATGGCAAAGGGCTAAAAATAGATTTTACTAAAGTGCCTAATAATGCTGTTTTTTCAGATACATTAGCTTATAAAATAGGAAATTATTATATGTTATTTCCTGTAAGAATGCCAGAAATTGCAGTTGAAAAATATGGTGATAAGTGGTTGTATTCTAGAGAAACGATAGCCAAAATAGATGATTTATATAAAGAAATATTTCCTTGGCAAACAGAATGGTTACAAAATAGTATTCCGAAATATGGTAAAAATAAACTATTTGGTATTCAGTTATGGCAATATCTAGGTTTAGTAGGCTTACTATTATTTGGGTTTGTATTTTTCTATATTTTTAAACGTGTATTGTTTTTTATTTTACGAAAAATACAATTTTTAATTACGGATAAATCAAGTAAAAAAATTACAATAACCTTAAGAAGATTAGCACGACCTATTGCACTATTAATACTTATCTATTTATTTAAAAAAGTAATACCATCTTTACAATTAGGTTTAGACATAAATACTTTTTTGTTTTTAACATTTAGTATTGCTCGAGTTGTATTTTGGATTTATATATTTTTAAAAATTGTAAAACTAATTATGGCAATTTATAAAGAGCATACACATAGAACACATGCTAAATTAGACGATCAATTAGTACCAATATTAACTCATTTTTTAACAGGTATTGTTATTTTTCTAGGTATATTAAAACTACTTACACTAGTAGGTATTCCTGCAACAAGTGTTTTAGCAGGAGCTTCTATTGGAGGCTTAGCTTTGGCTTTGGCATCTCAAGACACTGTTAAAAACCTAATTGGTACATTTATGATTTTTCTAGATAAGCCTTTTCATATTGGTGATTGGATTGAAGCAGGAGAGGTAAAAGGAACCGTTGAAGAAGTAGGGTTTAGGTCTTCAAGAATTCGTGCTGCAGATACCTCTATTTATCAAATCCCGAATAGTACCTTATCAGAAATTGTAGTAAATAATATAGGTTTGCGTTTATTTAGAAGATATAAAACGGAATTAGGAATTCGTTACGATACACCTCCAGAGTTGATTGAAATTTTTGTCAACGGATTAAGAGATTTAATCAAAGCACACCCACACATAAAAAAAGATATGTTTGATGTCGCTTTTAATGGTTTTGGAGATTCTGCTTTAAAAATTATACTAAATATTCATTTTGTTGTTGATAGTTGGAGTATGGAACTACAGGCAAAGCACAATTTACATTTATCGATTGTAAAATTGGCGAAAATTTTAGGAATTGAATTCGCATTTCCATCAACTACCTTAATGATTGAACAGTTTCCTGAAAAGAAAAATTTTACGATGAGTTATGCCTCAGACACTGAAAAAATCAAGGATGATATTCAAAAAATTATTAAAGAATTAATTGAAACAGTTAAAGCAGAAACAAAAAATGAATAGACTATAAATTAAAAAATAGTACTAAAAAATAGTTTTCTATTTTGTAGCAATAACTGAAATTTCTATATGAACAAATTTGGGTAAATTAGCAACTTGTACGGTTTCTCTAGCAGGAGCAGTTCCCTTATCTAGGTAACTTCCGTAAACTTCGTTTACTTGTGTAAAATTATGCATATCTGATAAAAAAATAGTACTCTTAAAAACATTTTCAAAAGTCATATTTGCCGCTTTTAAAATTGCTTTTAGGTTTTCCATTACTTGTTTGGTTTCCTTTTTAATATCATCTAAAACCAATAGATTTGTAACTGGATTTATTGCTATTTGACCAGAGGTATATAAAACATTATCTACTAAAACAGCTTGACTATAAGCACCTATTGGACTTGGTGCATCTTTTGTGTAAATTATTTTTTTCATATTAGGTTATATTAAATAAATATAGATAATTTTAGAACAGGCGTTGGTCAGGTACTTTGCGCTGATCGTATTTTAAATCGCTTAAAGTAGACGCTTTTACACCAATAAAAAAGTAATAGGCTGCATTGTCCCCAAATGGAGTCCATGAAAAATTCATTCGCCAAGAATCTAAATCTCTAGCAAATCCTAAGCGCGTGTAAGACAGTCCTTTACCTTTAATGTCATAACCAGAACTATAATTTATACTCCATTTTGGGGTTAATTCTAAGGTGCCTGTAAAACGTACTGTATTGATTGCTATTTCTTGTTCTCTATTTAAATTTGAATAACCAATATTATAATTTAAATTCAATTTCCAGGGTATAGTTGAGTTAAATAATTTTACGAGTTTAGTTTCTTCTTTTTCTTCATTATTTTGATTTTTTCCAAAATTAGAATCATCACCAAATTGACTTTCGTCATCAGTTGTTGAGTTTGTTGAGGTATTTGTTGAATTCTTTGAATTCTTTTTTTTAGAAAAAGTTTCATTAGAGAGATTATAACTTGCATTTAAAACAGCATTTGTTAATCTAAAAAGACTTCCGCCGTTCTTAATATTAAAGGTGTTAAGTCGCCTTCCGCTTGCATTGATGGCATAAGGGTCAAAAGTTGCATTAAAATTTAGATTTAAACTTTCAAATAATTTGGTAGATGCAGTCATTCGCATAACACTCCATTTTAAAGAATCTGCTACCATATTATAATTAGCAGAAAAATCTAAATTATTTAATAGGGTTAGTTTTTTATATTCGGTTTTAGTTGAATCTCTATCTTTTACTTTAGCCTCAAATAAATTACGTAAAGCAAAACTTAAATTTTGAGATAAATTTCTTGATGGTGCGCCAAAAACACCACCATCAAACCTCGAAAATTGTTCTGTATCTCCATGAACATTATTTTGAACGTCTTCATAATAAAAACCAAAGTCTGGTGTGTAATTATAACTAACACTTGGTTTCATAGTGTGTTTAAGAGCTTTAATTTTTCCTTTTTTAAAGTTAAACATTCCGTAAATAATTGTTGCCGCCGAAACTCCACCAGAATAGGTTCTAAAACTTTCAAATCCGTTTAAAGTATCTGTTACAATTTCATTATTTTGAGCGTCGTAATTTTTATTTATGGTTTTTAAATACCAAATGTCCTTATAACTTGCAGATGGTGATAAAGTAATGTACTTTAAGGCTTTAATATTGGTATTTATAGCTATATTATGTTGCACCCCAGATCTTGCCTCATCAAACATTTTAGCTTTTAAAAAATCAGCATCATTTGTTTGAATATCATTTTGTAATGACATGCTATAAGTCAAACCAATATTTTGAATAGGGTTTTTCTTGGCGCCATCTTTAAGTGCAAACGGATATATACGATCCATATTGACATTTAAATTTGGTAAGGACATATTTATAACATTTGTATTTGTATTTTGAGAGTGTGTTAGTGCCGCATTTATGCTAAAAGGTGTATTTACAAAATTTTTAAAGTATGAAATCGACGAGTTTAAAGTATTATTTAAAAAAGATGGCGTGTTTAATTCGTTTAAAGATTGCCTAAAAAATTGGCTTGTACCAAAATTTACGGATGCCGAAAATTTAGAATTTGGACTTGCTTTTGCATCTTGATTATGACTCCAAGTTAAATTAAAATTATTAGTTTTACTAAAATTGGATAAACCACGCTGCCCGTTAATTAAGTTTTCAAAACGCAAACTAAAACGCCCACCAAACTTATAACGATTTTTGTAATTAGAATCAAATCGTAATCCCCAACTACCATTGGTATATATATCACCTGTAACTGCTAAATCTACATAGTCGTTTATGGCAAAATAAAAACCGCCATTTTGAAAAAAGTAACCTCTATTATTATCTCCCCAAGTAGGTAATAAAAGACCTGAAGCTCTGCCTTTAGTTAAAGGTACATAAAAAAAAGGAAACGTAATAGGCGTAGGAACATCTGCAATAAATAATTGAGATAAACCACCAACTGCTTTTTTTTCGGGTATTACTTTTATGTTATTTACACGAATGTAATAATCTCTTTTTTCTTTTTTAGAAGTTGTGATTTCTGCTTTATTCATATAAATAGTAGAATCGTTTTCTCTTTTCATTTTCTGAGCATTCATTAACATGCCGTCTTGTTCTGTATCAATATTATAAATAACTGCTTTTTTACTTTTAAAATTATAAACCAATGAATCTTGTTCAGATTCTTGATTGCCTTGTTTAAAAAAAGGCCGCTGCGTATAATTACCCAAACTATCTATAATACCTCTTGCATAGGCTAAATTTTTGGCGTAATCTATGGTAATAATGCCAGATTTTAATTCAATATCTTGGTAATACAATTCCGCTTCATTATATAATATTGCTTTTCTATTCAGAAAATCATTATCTTTGTAATCTTTGGCTTTATCTTTTATAATTGTTTCTAAAAGTTCTTTGGGTAAATTTAGCGTATCTTTTTTAATGGTATCTTGGGCAATATTAATGGGCATTTCCTTAACGGAATTATTTTTCGTAAACAAAGAGTCCTTAGACTTATTCAAGGCTCTTTTTAAAGGAATATCTTGAGCATTGCAAAAATGAATTCCACTAAAAATGAAAAAAAATAATAAAAGTCTTTTTATATTTTTTGATTGCAATGCTATAAATCGTATTTTTGCGTTATCTGTGGCTTAGTTTTTGAAATAATACTTTTAAGTGTTGCCAAAAGTAAAAAAAAATAATTGATGTTATCACAACAAAATATTAAAATTTCATTAAAATTAAAGATGTATTTTTTTCTGATGCTATTTAGTTTCATGAGTCTTTATAGTTTTAGGGCTAAAGCGCAAAATGAAAAGTTTGTTGTAGTCTTAGATGCTGGTCATGGAGGAAAAGATCCTGGAACGTTAGGCAAAGCAAGTTTTAAAGATACTTATGAAAGTCACATTGCTCTAAAAGTAGCATTACAAGTAGGTAAATTATTAGCTAATAATTCAAATTACAAAACAGTTTTTACACGTAAAAAAAATGTTTTTATTCCTTTACATAAAAGAGGCAAAATTGCTAATGAAGCAGATGCCAATTTGTTTATATCTATACATTGCAATGCTGCGGTTACAAATGCTTACGGAACAACTACATATGTTCTTGGTGTAGGAAAATCTGCCAAAAATTTAGAGTTATCAAAACGTGAAAATGATGTTATTTTATTAGAAGATGATTATGAAAAACATTATGATTACGATCCAAATTCAGAAGAATTTATGATTGGTCTTACATTAATGCAAGAAGATTATCAAGATAAAAGTATTGAGTTTGCGCAAATTCTTCAAAATAAATTTGTTAGTGTTGCAAAACGTAAAAACAGAGGTGTAAATCAAGGTAATTTAGCCGTTTTATATGATTCTTATATGCCAAGTGTTTTGGTTGAAATTGGTTTTTTATCTAATAAAATAGAAGAAAAATTTTTACATACAAAAACTGGACAATATAGAATTGCAAAAGCGATCTATGAAGCCATAAGAACCTATAAAAAGAGATTAGATAGTAATAGTATTAAGGCTAATGTTGCCGCTGAAGAAAACCCTATAGCAGCAAATAATAACGTTAATGGTAGTGATAGTTATTATAAAATTCAAATTGCTGCAAGCCCAAATAAAATTACTACAAGTCCAAATAATTTTAAAAAACTTAAAGGTGTAGAACGCATTAAATCAGGTTCTATTTATAAATATTTTTATGGAGAAACCACGAATTTAAGCGAGGCTAAAAAACTTGAAAAAAAAGTATTGCAACTAGGTTATAAAGATGCTTTTGTCAAACGATTTTTAAATACCCCTACAAAAGAAATTAATTCTGACAGTAATATAGAGGAAGTTAATTCTAGTAATAATAGCCTTAATAATGACGTTGCCAATAGTACATTTAATTCTAATTATTATTATACGGTACAAATTGCGACCAGTCGTAATAAAATATTGGAAAAACCTCAAAACTTTAAAGGACTTAAAAATGTTACTAGAAAAAAAGTTGGTGCTACTTATAAATATTTTTACGGAACTACAGCTACTGCTGAAGCCGCCATAAAAATTAGAAAAAATATAGCTAAACTAGGTTACAAAGATGCCTTTGTAAAAAAAATAAAAGGCAATGTTAATTTAACTAAACCAAAAACTAGTTTAAATACAGTTAAAACAGTCAAGACAGTTAAAACTGATAAGATTAAAACTGATAAGATTAAAACTAATAAGACTAAAACTGATGATAAGACTAAAACTAATAAGACTAAAATTATTGAGGGAATAATCTTTAAAGTTCAAGTAACCTCTGGAAAAAGAAAATTAGAACTAAAGCCTTATAATTTTAAAGGTCTAAAAAATATGGAACGTGTTAAAATAGGTTCTTATTATAAATATTATTATGGTAAAACCAATGATTATATTTTGATAAAAAAAATGCATACTGAAGCAGTAGGTAAAGGTTATAAAGATGCAAAAATAGTTGCTATTAAAAATAATAAATTAGTTTCTGTTTTAAATGTTTTATACGGTGCTAATTAATTTTTGATGAATAATAAAAAATTAATTATTTTCTCTACCCGATAAAAAAAAGATATTAGCACTATCAAAAAACTAAAAACCATTATGCCAACAATAACCGAAGTAGGAAACCCGAGTAATAGTTACACCTCACCACCTCTAGAATTAGATGAATTCTTGCCAATAGTACGATTTAAAAAACTAGGGCGATATGTGGTAGAAGGAGAAGAACTAATACAAAGCAAAGAAGACGCAACATTATCTAAATATTTAGATAAAGACAAAAAAACATTTAAAATATTACAACTTACTACCGAAAACAATAAAATAAAACTATCTTTTACTGTAAAACAAGGCAAAGGCAGTTGGCTTAGTTGGTTTCAAGATAATAATGGTTTTTTAGAACCCAAACTCTCTATAGAAGATACAGCAATTAAAATTATAAGCAATACAAAAATTTCTACAAAATACAATTCAGAAATAGAAGTAGAAATAGAAATGACCGCCAAAGAAAGCAAAGAATTCTACCTAGACTTTTATGCCAATGATGATGAAAACGATTTTTATAATAAAGGCGAATATAAAAATATACACTGTGGGAGGATTAAAATAGTAAAGAAAGAGACTTGTATTTGCCAAACAAAGGATTGGGTATTTTTACCATCTTTAGTTTTAGAATCTCAAAAAGTTAAATACGGTTCTAATTTAAACTGGACAAATTCACCTGAGTGCTATCATTATGCTCTACAGCAATTAAAAAATTTAGGATATTGGGTTAAAACAGAGCGATGGAATAAAAAATGGGACGGAACAAAAGAATTAAATGACGATATTTTTCAACTGCATCTTGATGAAGATGTAGCAGGAATGAAAAAAGGTTCTCAAAAAGAAATGTTTAAAAAAGCAATGTTATATCTAAAAGAAGCGATGAAAAGATCAGAACCTGTTTTAGTTGGTTTAGATTATAACAAAGAATACGCCAATGATGATTTAATAACTGATCATTTTGGAGTAATTACAGGATGTGGAAGAGATAAGAATGGTTTGTTTTTTTATGTTACTGATAATGCTTATAAGAGTCAAAATTATTATTGTGATTGTGAAAATTTTTTAATATTGACAAAAAAAGGTAAGGGGATTGATTTACTTGATGAAAATACGCGAGCTAAAATTACTCAAATAAGAATTTCTAAAAAATTAAATTAAGTGAACTATTTGATTAAAATTAGTATTATTTTTTTACTAATTTCTTGTAATAAGACAAAAAAAAATATTAGTAAAGAAAAAAGGATTTATCCATATTCAAAAAAAATGGATAAGGGGTATAAACATTATTTAAGAAGTAATATAGGAAAAGGGGTTTCTATTTCATCAAGAAGTGATAGTTTAAATTTAATTCATTTTTTAAATTTTAAAAATGATACTGTTATTTGGAAAACCAAAAAAAATTCTATTTCAACTTCTTTTACAGATGTATTTAAAATTTCTAATTTTTATTTTTTATTACAACCCAACCCTAGAACATTAGGTAAGAATCTCAAAAGCACTTATACTATTATAAAAAGTGATGAAAAATTTAATGAAATATGGCGTAAAGAATTAAATGATATTCCCGTATACCCTAATGCTAAAAGTTTTATACTTAAGAAAGACAGTTCATTTATATACATATCAAATAGATGGGAAAGGTCTAAAAAAGGAGGGTTGGTCTTAAGAGAATACAACTTAGATAATAAAATAATTAAAGAAAAAATTATAGAATCTAATAATAAAAAATTTTATAAACCAATATCAATTCATAGAATTGATCAAGAAAAATTTATAGTCATCTCAGATAGGTCAAATATTAACAAAAAAAATAAATTACATAGATATGAAATAACAATGTTTGATTTTAATTTTAATATAAGATGGAAAAAAGAAATAAATTTGAGACACGCAGAAAAATCATTACTGTTAAAAAAAAATAAACGGCTTTTAATAATAGATGGTTACGCTGATGAAGATAAAACCTTATGTTTATACAACATAAAAGGAGATTCTATAAGTTCCTTTACAATACCTGACTTTGAGATTCATAATATTACTATCGATTCAAATGACAATTTTTTTATTTTGGGTGAGAATAAAAAAGGTAATAAAAAAGTAATAAAATATGATAAAGATGCTAATATAATTAATGATACAATTATAGAACAAAACAATTTTACAGGACAGGTAAATTTAATTTTTAGAAATAATACAATATATTTATATAATATTAATGAAGAAGGAACTCTCTTTAGAGTTGATAAATTAAACCTATAATTAAAAGGAACTTTAAAAAATACAACAATTAAGATTATTGACCGCCAAAGAAAGTAAAGAATCTATCTAGACTTTTATACCAATGATAATTTTTATGACACTTACTTTTCTGTGCTTATACTCTTATCGAAATCATCCATCAATTCATGAGATTTAAAAAAGATACCTGCAAACTGGAATTACATTATTCTTTGCTACAGGACAAAAAAATGTGAGTATAAAGATTTAATAAGAAAGAAACAAGAATAAGTTTCTTTATAAAAAGTAAATGCCCAGAAACTATATTCTATTAACTCCTTTAGTTTATTTCTTTGTAGTTGTAAAATAAAAACAATAATTATGTAACAAGTTAATTTCTAGCACGTTAATGATAGTTAATGTTTATTGTAAATTTAAATATTTATTGTAAATTTGCGCCCGATTAATAACTAAACCTATTATAAATTAATAAGGATTAAATAAATTTAATTTAAGTTATGCAGACTAAAATAAAATTAATCATAGTTACAGTTCTTCTTTTAAGTGTATTTACAGTTATTTTGCTAAATAAAAAGACCATTACATATAATTTTGCAGATAAAAATACTGTTGCAACGGTTTTAACCAAAGACCAAATGATATTGCATAATCAAATTCCGTTTTTAGGTAAATCTTTTGTTGGTTTTAAAGAAGCTCTTGCCTTTAAAGAATCTAGAGGAGATTATAATTGTGTAAATACTTTAGGCTATTTAGGTAAATATCAATTTGGAAAAACTACACTACAGCGTTTTAAGATACATAACACTAGAGGATTTTTAAAAGACGCTGCCTTACAAGAAGATGCATTTATAGCCTTATGCTCTGTAAATAAGTGGATTCTTAGAAAAGATATTAAAAGAAAGGTTGGTAAAAAAATTAATGGTATTTTGATTACAGAGTCTGGTATTCTTGCAGCCTCTCACCTTGCAGGTGCAGGTAATGTAAAAAAATATTTACGGAGTAACGGTCTAAATAATTTTGGAGATGCTTATGGTAGTAACATTGAATATTATTTAAATAAATTTGCGGGTTACGATACTTCTTTTATTATCGCTGATAAGAATGCTAGAATTTAGTTATTTCTAAGTAATTTTTTCTAATTGGAATTATTTTTTGTTAAAGAAATACCAAAGAAAGATACCAATTTTTAAAATTAGATATTTTCATACTTTTATAAAAGAATCCCTTAGACTTCTATAGTGTATTAGGTTTAATCTAACTACTAAAAAATTAGATATGATGACATTAATCATAATTTAAGAGTAAACTAATGCATAATTTTGTTTAATGAAAAATAAAGTAATTCTATTTTTAAAATTTAAATTAACTACAAAATGAATATAACTAAAGATAAAACAGTAGCAGAAACAGTAACTGAAAATATAAAATCTGCACATATTTTTAAAAAATATGGAATTGATTTTTGTTGTGGAGGTGGAGTTACTATCGAAAAAGCATGTGCAAAAAAAAATATTGATTACCTCATTTTAAAAAAGGAATTAGACGCTATTGATATCATTGTTTCAAATACATATAATTATGATAATTGGAATCTAAGTTTTCTCATAGACCATATATTAAATATACACCATACTTATGTTGAAGCAAATATCCCTTTACTTATTCAATATGCAAATAGGGTAGCAAAAGTACATGGGCATCATTATACAGAAGTTGTAGAAATAAATAATTTATTTACAGAAGTAGCCAATGAACTTATGATACATATGAAAAAAGAAGAAAATATTCTTTTTCCTTATATAAAACAATTGGTTGCCGCGAAAAAAAAAGGAATACTTTCCTTAGAACCTCCCTTTGGAACTGTAAAAAACCCAATACAAATGATGGAGGACGAGCATGAAAATGCAGGAAATATTTTTAAAAAAATCGCAAAATTAAGTACTAATTACACACCGCCAAAAGGCGCTTGCAATACCTTTAAAGCCTTATATGCAAAATTGGAAGAGTTTGAACAAGATTTACACCAACATATACATTTAGAAAATAATATTTTGTTCCCAAAAGCAATTGAATTAGAAAAACAATAAAATAATCGCATAAAAATAAACAAATGAAAAAATTAACTTTTATCTTACTATTAATTATCAGTGCTGTGATAAACGCACAACAGTTTGACCTATCTGCAGAGTTAAGACCACGTTATGAAAATAGACATGGTTTTGGTACACTTATCGATAAAGATGCAGATGGTACTAATTTTGTTTCGCAACGAACTCGTTTAAATTTTGATTATAAACAAGAAAAAATTAGGTTACGGGTAATCCTTCAAAATATTAGAGTTTGGGGTGATGTTGCTACCATGGCAAATGATGATAAAGCAACAGCGTTACACGAAGCATGGGCTGAAGCTATTTTGTCAGATAAAGTTTCTTTTAGGTTAGGGAGACAAGAAATAGTATATGACGACCATAGAATTTTTGGTAACGTAGATTGGGCACAACAAGCTCGTAGTCACGATGCTTTTCTATTTAAATTTACACCAAACCAAAAGAATAGATTAGATATAGGTTTAGCATTAAATGCAGACAATGAAGGAATAACTGATGAACTGTACAGTAACGCCGCAGGATACAAATCCTTTCAATACGCTTGGTATCACGGTGATTTTAATAACTTTGGTTTAAGTTTCTTGTTATTAAATACAGGTATTGAATACTTAGATAACTTAGATTTACAAACTATTGATTATATGCAAACCATTGGTCCACGGTTAACTTATAAATCTGGTAAGATTAGTGGTAATATTGCTACTTATTTTCAAACGGGAAAATCATTAGATGCAGATGTAAGTGCCTCTTATTATGCAGGAAATATTGAATATAAGGTATTAGAAAATTTTACTTTAGGAGTCGGAGCAGAATATTTATCAGGTAAAGATATGAATGATTTAAACTCAGATGTGCGATCTTTTGCGCCTCTATTTGGTACAAATCATAAATTTAATGGTTTAATGGATTATTTTTATGTGGGTAATCATGCAGGCTCTGTTGGTTTAACAGATATTTATGCAACAATAGCATACCAAAAAGATAAATTTTCCGCAAAATTAGCCCCTCATTTGTTTTCAGCTGCAGCAAATGTTTATAATGAAAATTTTGATAGAATGGATAATAATTTAGGAGTAGAAATTGATCTTACAGTAGGTTATAAATTAGATGAAAATATCTCTATAAATGCAGGGTTTTCAAAAATGTTTGCAACAGATACAATGGAAATACTAAAGGGTGGTGATAAAAATGAAAATAATAGTTGGGGATGGGTAATGGTTACTTTTAAACCTCAATTTTTTTCCTATACGCATTAATTTAATGTTTTAGTAGCAATTTTTCTTTATAAAAAATCTCGTAAGTTTCAAAAAACTTACGAGATTTTTATATTATAATTCACTAATTAACCAACTATTATTTAATTAAACTTTCATAGCGTCTAATACTTCTTTAGATAGGTAATTATTAGCCATAGGAAAAACAACATGGTCTTCTCTAAAAATATGAAGTTTTAACATTTCTATTAATGCTTTAGATTGTTCAATAGCAAGATCAAGTATAACCATTCCTGAATTTTGATCTGGAATACGGGTAACTAAACCAAATAAGTTAAAAGATATGGCAGCAAGTTGTAACATTTTTATATGATCGTCCTCCATTAAATCGACAACCGTCTTTTTTGTACCTGTACTAAATTCTTCTTTTTGGTGAAGAATAATATTTAAATCAGCAAAAATAGTACTGTCTTCTTTTCTATTATGCTCAATAATAATATCATCAAAGAAAGAAAAGAAATCATTTATTTCTTCTAAAGTATTTTTTGAAAAACCACTAGTGTGTAGTAAATTAAGTGTATTTTCAAAGGTATTAATAACTTTATTGCAATTTTTATGCTCATCCATCAATGATTGAATTAATGGGTGCATATCTTCATACTTTACGTCATCTAAAGCAGGTGGTTTAAATGCGTCAGGCGGATCCATAGGCGAAAATTCTTCGGTTTTATTTTGACGTTCTACCATCCTTTTTAAGGGGTCTTGTTTGTTTAAGTTTTTTAAATCTATGCTCATTTTTTTTGTTTTAGTTAAACGATTGAATGTTTTGATTATTTCACTCTCTCATTTCATTATTAAAAATTTATATTAGTACTGATAATATTTTACGGTTTGTCAAATTCTCTTTTAGGGCCCAGGTAATACCACCAATTTAGTAATAAGCAGATTAAATAGTATATGGCAAATCCATAAAGAGCATATTCTGCATGACCAGCTTTAACTTGTTGCCCGAACACTTTAGGAATAATAAAGGCTCCATAGGCTGCAATTGCCGAAGTCCAACCTAATACAGGACCTGCTTTTTCTTTAGAGAAAATATAAGGAATACTTCTAAAAGTAGATCCGTTTCCTATTCCTGTCATTAAAAATAACACCATAAATGCGGCAAAGAATGGCCACCAATATTGTTCTGGAGTTTCTGTGCCTCTTGCTTGTATAACAAAATAGGCTACTGCAAGTGCCGCGATTATTTGAAAAAATGTACTCCATGCAGTTATTCTAGACCCACTATTCACTTTGTCAGAAAGAATTCCTCCTATCGGTCTAATTAAAGCCCCAATTACGGGACCTAAAAATGCCCATAGCATAATATTTGGAGCATTGGGGTTTACCCATTCTGGGTCTAATTCATTAGAATATACAAATATGTCTTGTGCTAGTTTAGGAAATACCATAGAGTACCCAATAAAGGAACCAAATGTCATTACATAAATAATAGTCATAATCCAATTATGTTTATCACCAAGAATAGAGAATTGTTCGTTAAGGTTTTGTTTTATTTCGCTAGGTGTGGCGACTTTCATAAGAAAGACGCATAGAAGAATCACAATAGGAAGAACAACCCACATAGAAGCATTTTTCATTCCCCAGTTTTCCCAAGGAAGACCAATTAGTAAAAATGCTCCTACGGCAGCTGCAATTAAGCCAAGTAAAACCATATATAACGTTTTAGAAACACCTTTTGCAGTATTTGGTAAACTGGGTGTGCCAGTTGAAACGTTGTTCATTCCGAAAAAAGCCCCTAAAGTTGCTAATACTATTAGCGGTACCCAAACCCATGCAGCATTTTGTAAACCTTCAAATGGGGCTCCTTTTGCTGTTGCAATAGACCCTGCTGTGCCTCCAAATAATGAAAGGGTAACAGCCAATGGTATCACTTTTTGCATAATACCAACTCCTAGATTTCCAAGCCCAGCGTTCATACCTAATGCATAACCTTGCATTTTTTTAGGAAAAAAGAAACTAATATTACTCATTGATGATGCAAAATTACCACCACCAAAACCAGAAAGCAAAGCCATTATAGCAAAGAATATATAAGGCGTATTGATATCGCTAAGTGCAATCCCTGTCCCAATGGCTGGAATTATGAGTAATGCAGTAGTAATGAAAATTACATTTCTACCACCTCCTAATGATATTAAGAAGGAGTTGGGAAGTCTTAAAGTAGCGCCAGATAAGCCTGCTATTGCAGGTAAGGTATAGTACAGACTATTAACTTCTTTAAGTTTTTCGACATATTCTTTAGAACCCTGTACGAGTCCCTCAACCATTCCAAAAGTAAAACTGAACTCTTTCATGTACTTAATTAGGACACCCCACATTATCCAAATTGAGAATGCAAGAAGTAATGCTGGTATAGATGACCACAAGTTTTTAGTGGCTATTTTTTTTCCTTTGGAATCCCAAAAATATGCTTCCTCTACGTTCCAATCTTTAATATTAATAGACATATATATTTTTGTTTTTGTTATTAGTGGTAATCTTCAAAAGCACCTTCGGGCTCTTTTAATGCAAATAAGGTATATATTAAACTAATAAGGGCGCCTGCGGAAAGAAAAAACAAGAAAGTTTTTTCATCTGTGATGGTATATAAAAACAGATATACTACAGCACCTACATTTCCATAAGCACCTGCCATTCCTGCAATACGACCTGTCATATCTTTTTTAATAGTTGGGATAATAGCAAATGTTGCGCCTTCGGCTCCTTGTACAAAGAAGGAAGCAAATATGGTAATTACAATTGAAACTATGAGCCAACTTACGGTATTGTAAAGAGGAATTAATGTTACTTCACCAGTAACACTATCTATTGGACCATATTGAGGAATTAGAGCCATTAGGAAAAATCCAATAACAATTCCTGCCATATAAAAAATCATTGTCTTTTTTCTATTGCCCATTTTATCTGAAAGTAAACCACCTAACGGACGGGCAACTAAATTAATAACGGCAAAAGACCCAGCAATAATTCCTGCCATTTCTAAGGTTACTATTTTATCTCCGTTAGCATTTAATAAAGAGCCGAAAACTTGATAAAAAAACATAGGTAACATAGAGACTATGGCTAGTTCTGCACCAAAATTTGCAAAGTAGGTGGCGTTTAATGCGCCAATATTTGCAAAAGAGTATTTATCTTTTTCTGGAATTCCTGCTTTTATTTTAGGTAGATTATGTTTAGTTACTTTAATTACATCCATTAGATAAATAAGAAATAATACTGTCCACATTATATAAACTGTAGTCCAACTCAACATTGGCTGTCCATCAACTACTTGTTTATGTAAATTATAGACTACTAAACCAATAGCACCAAAAAGAGGGAACTGCCAAAACCAGTACTGAATTAAGTCTTTTATAGAAGTAATAGGCATAGGTTCTAGTTTTCCTTTTTTTTCTTTAACGTCAACACTTTCTGGATGGTCTTTTACGGCAAAGAAATAAAACACACCATAGGCTGCACACATAATACTTGTAATGGCTAAAGACCATCTCCAACCATTTTCTCCACCTATTATAGTAATAGCAAAAAAGGGTACTAAAGCAGCAGCAGCAGCTGAGCCAAAATTCCCCCAACCTGCATAAAAACCTTCAGCTCTACCAATATATTTTGGGGTAAACCAATTGGCGGTCATTTTAATACCAATTACAAACCCAGCACCAATAGTGCCTAAAAATAGTCTAGATATTGTTAGTACGGTTAGTGAATCTCCAAAGGCAAAAAGCAACCCAGGAATTACAGTTAAAATCATTAAGCCTGAAAAAATTACTCTTGGACCATAACGATCAATTAAGTTTCCAACAATAACTCGAGCAGGAATGGTTAAAGCCACATTACTTAATAGAATAGATTTTACATTTGCCTTGGTTAGCCACTCAAATTGAGTTAGCATTTTTGTTAAAATTGGTGCAACATTAAACCAAACAACAAATGTTAGAAAAAAAGCAATCCAGGTTAAATGTAACGTTTTTATACTGGGGTCTTTGAAATTGAGTAGTCTTGGTGCTGCTTGTTCCATTATTAATTATTTTTTGGGCGATGTATTGACCAAGGTGTTTTAGGGCTTCTTACTTTTCTTTTATTCCAGTTCCAAATTACTTGTTGATAAGGTTTCCAAAGATAGTTTAGTGGATATACTAAAAAGTGTACCAATCGTGTAAAAGGAGTCATTAAAATAATTACAAAAGCACCTATCACGTGTAATTTAAACATTAGTGGCATAGCACTCATTGCTGAAATGTCTGGTGAGAATGTAAAAATAGATTTTAAATAAGGCGAAACTGTTGATGCAAACCAAGAACTCCCCCATCTAAAAAATAAAGCGGTGTAAATTCCTGTAAATATTTGAAATAACAACAGTAACTCTATGAAAATATCCATTTTAGTAGTTACCATTTTAATCCTATCGTCAGTTAGTCTTCTGGTGTATAAAAGAATTAATCCTATAAAAACACAAATTGCGGCTATAAACGAAGAAATTTCTAAGAATAACAGTCTTAAAGGTTCGCTATTCCAAAGAATAATGCTTTTAGGAATAAGAAATGCTATAAGGTGACCAAAAAACAGGATTATAATCCCAAAGTGAAAAGGAACAGAGCCCCAAAATAATTTTTTGCCTTCTAAAAATTGAGAGGATAGAGAGGATACTTTAAATTTTTGGGTTCTATATCTAGTGATAGTTCCTATTAAAAATACCACAAATGCAATATATGGTAAAGCAATAAAAAAAAAGTTATTTAATATGTTCATTTTGCTATTTATTAGTTATGATTCGAGTGTTATTTCTTGTTTTATGGAACTTAAAAAGCCTCCTGATCGTTGAGGTTGTTTTTGTACTTTAAGAGTAAAATCATAATCTAATGCTTTATATAAAGTTACAAGAGCGTGTTTATATATGGTAAAAGACTCGTGTTTATCTAATAAAGTCTTATGATGCTTCATATATACTTTTTCTTTTGCTAAAATTTGTTTATCTCCAAAGCCTTCGATCATTTTAAATAAAGCAGGAGCAACTATTTTATTTATTAAATCATCAAGTAGTTTTAAGTCTTCTAATTTATTTATTAATTTCAATACATTTAAAAGGTTATCTGACAGTTCATCACCACAATCAATACCATATTTTTGATGTTCTTTATTAAGGTTTACCAATAATTCTCCTCTTTTATAATCATCTCCAAAAATTACATATCCAATATCGAGTGTAGTTATTGATTGTACTTCAAATGTTCTTAAATACAAGTCTTCCAATTCATATTTTGTAACACTACTGACTACCTTTGTAAAAGGGTGTAATTTTTCACCAATATCAGGTGCTACCTTGTCTAAATATTTTTGTATGTCTTTTACATTTTTTACGTAGCCTTCCTTTTGAGGGAAAACAAACATATTTGAAATTTTAGTATAATCTAACAGTTGTTTTTTCATATTCAGTTGTTTTTTAGTTGAAAAGTTTGAAGTTCGAAGTTTTTGCGCTCCCAATCTTCCTCTAACTATTTTATTTAAAGTCCGCGAGCAGGGTGTTCTGTAAACCCAAATCCTGCACTTCCTTTTCTGTCTCCAGTAAATTCGCTCATTTCAATAGCCTGTTCTCTATGTGCTGCTGGAATAACAAAGCGATCGTCAAATTTTGCTAAAGAGGTTAAATAATAAATAGCATCTGCCATTTCTGTATCTAAGCCTACTTCTTCTAAACTTTGAGCGACCATCTCTTTATTTAAATCGCCAACAGTAACATCTCTACGATGTAATCTAACTGCCATTAATTTTTTTAAGGTTATTTTCATTAATTCTTCATCGCCATTAGTAAATAAATTGGCTAGATATTTAAGAGGCATACGTGCATCATCAACCGTTCCAAAGATAGTATCTATAGTAGCATCGTATTTTGTTGCTCTTTCCCAAAATTTAGAGATGGGATTTAAGGTGCCTTTTTGTGCTTCTACATCATTGCTAGTTAACGAAGCCATTACAGGTAATAATGGTGGAACATAAAATAACATAGGCATTGTTCTAAACTCTGGGTGAAGTGGTAATGCCATCCCCCATTCTTTCACGAATTTATAGGTTGGTGAATCTTGTGCTGCTTTTAAAGTAGAATCCGCGATACCATTTTTCTTTGCTGAAGCTATTACTTTAGGGTCAAATGGATCTAAGATCATATCTAATTGCCTTTTTATTAAGTCTTCGTCATCTGAGGCTGCTACGGCTTCAATTTGGCTAGCATCATATAACATTACGCCTAAATATCGAATACGTCCGACACAGGAATGCATACACGCTGGGGCTTGACCAGATTCTAGTCTTGGGTAGCATAGAATACATTTTTCAGATTTTCCAGTTTCCCAGTTATAATATGATTTTTTATAAGGGCATGCTGACACACACATTCTCCATGCTCTACACACATTTTGATTGATAAGAACGATACCATCTTCACCTCTTTTATAGATGGCTCTTGAAGGGCAAGCACCTACACAGGCAGGGTTTAAGCAATGGTTACAAATTCTTGGGAGATAGAACATAGCCATACGTTCTAATTGAAACATGGCTTCTTGTTCTCCTGCAGATAAGTTTTTAAAGTTAGGGTCATTTCGGGCAAAATCGGGTGTGCCACTTAAATCATCGTCCCAGTTAGGTCCCATTTTGATATCTATAGGTTTCCCCGTTATCATAGATACTGGTCTAGCAGTAACCTGAGTATCTTCTTCGGGAGATTCTATTAAATTGAGATATTTATAGGTAAAGGGTTCGTAGTAATCATCGATTACTGGTAAGTGGGGGTTATGGAAAATATTTAATAAACTTTTGGCTTTTCCAGATCCTTTTAAACGAACTTTACCCATATTTTTTTCCCAACCGCCTTTGTATATTTCTTGGTCTTCCCATTTGGTCGGGTATCCAGTACCTGGTTTGGTTTCTACATTGTTCCACCACATATATTCGGCACCTTTTCTATCTGTCCATATATTTTTACAAGCTATTGAACAAGTATGACATCCGATACATTTATCTAAATGAAATACCATTGAAATCTGAGAGCGTACATCCATAATTCAGACTATTTTTTTTATTAATTATTAATTTTAAATTTAATTACCATTCTAGTTTATCCATTTTTTGAATTACAACATGAGTATCTCTATTTACTGCAGTTGGTCCCCAATAATTAAAATGGAATGTAAATTGACCATATCCTCCCGCTAACAAGTTAGGCTTAAGATGAATTCTGGTAATACTATTATTTGAGCCACCTCTATTGCCGTTTCTTAATTGAGATTTTGGAATACTAATGGTTCTTTCAACGGTGTGATATACAATACAGACTCCTTTAGGTATTCTTGAACTTACCACAGCTCTTGTGCAATAGGTACCGTTATCATTATGTACCTCTACCCAATCATTATCTTTAATGTCCATTTCTTCTGCATCGGCTTCACTTATCCAACAAGGTTCCATTCCTCTAGAAAGGGTAAGCATTCTGATATTATCCATATAAGTAGAATGAATGTGCCATTTTCCATGAGGTGTTAAGCAATTTAATGCTTTAGCCATACTTTTTCCTTTTAAGGTTTCTTTTAGGTCTCCATAAACTTCTGGGCTTGGTGATGGTTTATAGGTTGGTAAGTGTTCGCCATAAGCGATATACATTTCATGATCTAAATAGAAATGTTGTCTTCCTGTCAGTGTTCTCCAAGGTACTAAGCGTTCAATGTTATAGGTGTAAGCAGCATATGCTCTACCATTATTCATTAAGCCGGACCATACAGGAGAGGTTAAATATCTTCTAGGTTGTGCTTGTAGGTCTTTAAAATCTAATCTAAATTCTTCATTGCCCTTAGCAAGATCTACCAAATTTAAACCTGTTTTTTTCTCCATATTTTCATAAGCCTTAATGGTAAGAGAGCCATTAGTTAGCGTAGATAGGTGTAATATAGCATTAGCAGCCTCAACATCTTCGGCTATCGAAGGGTATTTTTTATCGCCTATTTTAATGGTTGGAAAGTGATTGGATGTTAACATTTCATCATATTCATCTTCACACATATAATGGTTACCGTGTGCTCCTAAGCCTTTTGTTTTTATATTTTCACCTAAAGCACAGAATTTTTCATAAATTTTAGTGTAATCTCTTTTTACTATGGAGATATTGTGCATTGTTTTTCCTGGAATTGCCTCACACTCACCATGGTACCAGTCTTTTATATCTTTTTGTGAAACTTCTCCTTTAGAATCATGAGCTATTGCTGTTGTAACAATGTCTGTTTGTGTTTCTGAAAGGTATTTTTCTGAAAGTTCGCTTGTTTTTTTTGCGATTTCCTTAAATATCTCCCAGTCGGATTTTGATTCCCATACGGGCGCAATGGCTTTCGATAAGGGGTGGATAAACGAGTGCATATCCGTACTGTTCAGGTCATCTTTTTCGTACCAGGATGCCGCGGGCAAAACAATATCTGAATACAGTGCAGATGAATCCATACGAAAATTAAGATCTACTACCAAATCCATTTTACCAGTTGGTGCTACTTCATGCCATTTAACCTCTTCCGTTTTTTCTTCATTATAATCTTTAGCTATTGCATTTGAAGTTGTTCCTAAATAGTGTTTAAGAGCAAATTCATTTCCTTTCATAGATCCTGAGATAGCATTTCCTCTCCAGATATACCATGTTCTAGGGAAGTTAAAATCGTTTTCAGGGTCTCCAACAGCGTAACCTAATTCTTTGCTTTTTAGTTTTTCAAGTACATATTTTTCGATATCCCCATCTGTTTTCGCGCCATTTGCCATAGCTTCTTTACTAAGTTCTAAGGTGTTTTGATCAAATTGGGGGAAGAAAGGCATCCAGCCCATTCTTACAGATTTAAAAATGTGATCTGCATGATGACCTGCTGTCATTTTATTTTTAGGCACGGTATTGTATCTAGACGAGTGTCCGTCATATCTGTATTGGCAGGTATTAATATAATGCCAAATAGGTGCTTGTTGTAATCTAGATGGTCCTTGCCAGTCTTTTGCAAAGGCAATAGACCCCCAAGAATCACTTGGCGCTAATTTTTCTTGACCTACATAGTGATTCATACCGCCACCATTTTTACCTACACAGCCTGTTAGCATTAATGCCATAATGCCTGAACGGTAAATTAAATTATTGTGATACCAGTGATTGATACCTGCACCAATAATAATCATACATTTTCCTTCGGTTATTTCGGCAGTTTTTGCCCATTCTCTAGCAAAACTGATTACCATCTTGGCATCGATCCCCGTAAATATTTCTTGCCACGCTGGTGTGTATGCTTGGTCTTTTTCGTCATAACTTTTCGGGTAATCTCCGTCTAAGCCTCTGCTAACACCGTATTGTGCCATAGTTAAATCGTAAACGGTAGTTACTATTCGCTCTCCATCTACGGTTTGAATTCTTTTTATAGGAACGTTTCGCATTGCTTTTTTATCTAGACCAAATTCTGTAAATTCAACTTGAACTACGTCATCTTTTGTGTCTAAAAGGCTTAAAATAGGGTGGTATGTTCTGTCTGTTTCTCCATCTTCATATTTCATGTTCCATTTTCCTTTTTCTTCTTGCCATCTGTACCCTGAACTTCCTTTCGGAATTACAAAATCTCCAGATTCTTCATCAATATTTACAAATTTCCAATCGCCTTGCTCAATATCTTTGTGTTGTTCCAATTGATTGGCCCGCAATAATCTTCCTGAAGAGTAATGTTCGCCTTCGTCTTTTAACTCAACTAAATAAGGGCTATCTGTATAGCGTTTGGTGTATTCTATAAAATAGGGTATCTGCTTTTCGTGGTGAAATTCTTTTAGAATAACGTGGGTTACCGCCATCCAAAATGCACCGTCACTACCTGCATGTAAAGGCACCCATTGATCGGCGTATTTTGCTACTTGATTAAAGTCGGGTGAAAAAACCACGGCTTTAGTTCCGTTATGTCTTGATTCTGCAAAAAAATGACAGTCTGGTGTTCTTGTCATATTCAGGTTGGCGCCCATGACCGCGACCATTTTTGAGTTGTACCAATCGGCGCTTTCGCAAACATCTGTTTGTTCTCCCCAAATTTCAGGGAATGCATTTGGCAGATCACAGTACCAATCGTAAAAACTTAAATTTACACCTCCGAATAATTGTAAAAATCTTGAGCCACCAGCATAACTGAGCATAGACATTGCAGGAATAGGAGAGAAGCCAACAACTCTGTCTGGGCCATATTTTTTGGCAGTATAGATATTTGCTATTGCCATCATTTCTAAAACCTCGTCCCAATGAACTCTTCTAAATCCACCTTTTCCTCTAGCGTGTTGGTATCGTTTTCTGGCTTCTTTGTTATTTTGTAGATTTTCCCATGCTTGCAGTGGGTCGCCACATTTTTCTTTTTCTTCTCTATAGGCGTCTAATAAAGCGCCACGAACTAATGGGTATTTGATTCTTAATGGGCTATATAAATACCATGAAAATGAGATGCCTCTTTGACAACCACGTGGCTCGTAAGGGGGCAAGCCGCTTTCTAATAAAGGGTAATCCAATTGTTGGGTCTCCCAGACAACAATACCTTCTTTAACATGAATTTGCCATGAGCATCCACCAGTACAGTTTACACCATGGGTACTCCTTACAACTTTATCGTGCTGAAAACGATTTTTGTAGAATTCTTCCCATTTTCTTGTTTGGGGTGAGATAATATCTTCAATCCAACTCATAATATCTTTGTTTAATTAGTTAAATTTATTAGTTACGAGACTTAATTTGTCTTTCGTAAATTCTTTTATTTACACTTTCTTTTTTACGTTTATACCAAAATATTGGGAAGATTCCCATTAATACAATTGCACCCATAATTCCCCATATTAAGAGAGTATTTTTATAAGATGTTAAGCCTAATTGATAATAACGTTGTTCGCTTACTTCTTTTAAAAAAGCAATTAGTTGTGTAGTTTCTTCTTCTGTTATTTGGTGATTTTGATAAGAAACTTTCATTTGCGGAAACGGAAGTCCAGTAATTATTCCTTCAAGGCCTTCTTTTTTTAACCTATCGTAAGAGTCTGTTAGTTCCATAGCTAATCCACCTCCAGCAATTATGGCATCATACCTAATATCATGGCATGAGATACATGATGGTCCTTCATTTTGGAATATTTGTTTTCCTGAAAATAAGTTTTGTCCTATTAATATGTCTTCTTTAGTAGGTTCAAAAGGAACTATTTTTTCTTCTGCAACTTGGTCAGTATCCGCTCCTGTTGCAACAGGATTCGCACTTTTAATATAATCAAAAAGGGCATTTAGTTCGGCATCTGATAATTCTTGGTCAGGCATTACGGTCTTGTTATATTCTTCAAATATTTTTATAGCATCAGCATCTCCACTTTTTACTAATGCTTGCGATGAACTCACAAAACTTTTAAACCATTTTTTACTATATTTTTTGTGTACGTTAGCTAGACCAGGTCCAATTGCTCGTTTGCTAGATGTCTTATGACAGGCTGCACATTTAGATTTAAAAAGATTTTCGCCATCTTGAGCGTACATTGTAGTACTTAAGAATAAAAAGAAAATTAATAAAATCGAGATTAAAGTTTTACCATTCATTGTGAATATAGGATTAATTAGACAACAAATTTAAGGACTTCAAAAAAATAAAGAAATGACATTTGTCATCTAAAGTTATTTATATTGATTATAAATAGTAAATATTTTTTTGCATAAAATATTTTTAGTTCTATGTTTATAGGGTGTGATTTTGATTTACGAATGCCATTTCGATAGAGTAAACTTTAGAAAAAAGAACTTTTTATCGAAATGACACCTGTGCTTTAACATATTTTTTTAAGTATAGTGCTAATATGTTTTGCTTTATTTAAAATCATAGCATGTGTACCTCCTTCAACAACAATACAGTTTTTTATATTTTTTATCGGAAAAACGGCATCATTATTACCATGAATATGGATTATATTAGGGTTTTTATTAGTTTGTTTCCAATGCAATAGGTTGTGAATTGCCCAGGATAAATATACTTTGTCACGCATAGCTAAGTATTTTTTATATAAATCTATACGTTTTTTTACAGTATTACCAAAAGCGTACTTTGTAAATTTTTCAATATTTACAAGTGCATTTATAGGTGCTAGTTTATAAGTTTTTGTTTTACGTAGTGTTTTTAACCGTTTAGGAAACTCATTTTCATGTTTAATACTAGATATAATAATTACCTTCAATGGCTTGCAGTAACTACTCATTTCTTGTACTACAATACCCCCAAAGGAAACGCCAACTAAAATAAAATTTGTGTGTTTAATATTTTCAGACATTCGTTTTGCGTAACTATTTAATGTTTCTGTTTTAGATTTGGGTATTAGCCATTCTAACAAAATAATTTCAAAGTTTTCTGGCAGTTGTAAATATTCAAAAATACTGGAGCTAGCAGCTAGACCAGGTACAAAGTAAATAGTTGTTTTTTCTTTTTTCAAAAGGGTTATTCTTTTTTTTACAAAAATAAACAAATCTTTAAATAATTATATCAAAATTTATGAAACAAAAATATTTTTGTTGGTATCTTTGTTTTAAGATTACATATAATAATTTATAGTATTTTAAAATGAAAAAACAAATAGGAAATCTAATATTTTTTTTATCAGGATGGAAATCGAGCAAAATTGATTTTAATATAGATCGTTGTGTTGTGGTTGCTGCGCCTCATACTTCAAATTGGGATTTTTTATATGCCATGGCTGTATATTGGAGATACAATGTAAATGCTAAATTTTTTATTAAAGATAGCTACACTAAAGGTTTTATGGGTTATTTTTTTAAAAAACTAGGTGCAATTGGTGTAACTAAAGGTAAAAAGAATAATCTAGTAGATTTTGCAGTAAAATTATTTAATGAAAATGAAAAACTAGTGCTTTTAGTACCAGCAGAGGCAACTAGAAAAAGAGTGTCAAAATGGAAAAAAGGATTTTATATAATTGCTCAAATGGCAAAAGTACCAGTTGCTTTAGGCTATTTAGATTATGAAAAAAAGATTGCTGGGGTTGGTGATTTAATAGATTTAACTGATTCTTTTGAAGATGATATGCAAAAAATTCAAGATTTTTATAAAGGTATTACGGCTAAATATCCCGAGAATTATAATAAACAGATTTATTAAAAGACACTTACTAATGTGGGTTCTTTAAAAAAAATGCTCTATAACGCTATTAAAGCCATTGAGTTTTCCAAAATATTTACATTAAGTTTATAGAATGTTAACTATTTTGTTAAAAAGATTTTTTTTCAGAAAATAATTAAATACGACCTTTACGTATCTTTCAATTACTAATTTACATGTAAGTTATGCAACAATTCCCTGATGACAGAAGTAATTTAGCATTGTCTAAATTTGAATCGATGCTTAAATTAAATAAAGTTTTTTTCTTTGATTCTGATGAATTTGAGAATATTGTCTATTTTTATTTAGATTCGGGTAAAATTAATTTGGCAAATAAAGCAGTAGAATTAGGTTTGAGTCAACACCCAACTTCCATACGATTAAAATTAATTAAAGTAGAATTATTAATTTTTGAAAATAAGTTAAAGGAAGCAGATAGGTTAATAAATACGTTAGAAAAACTAGATCCTAATTTTGATGAAATTTATATTCAAAAAGCCGCAATTTTATCTAAAAAAAACTTGCATAAAGAGGCCGTAAATGTATTAAAAATGGCATTAGACCTTACAGATGACTTGGCAGATATACACTCACTTATTGGTATGGAATACCTGTTTATTGAAAAATTTGATTTAGCTATGAAACATTTTAAAGCGTGTTTATATATAGATAATGAAGATTATACAGCACTCTACAATGTCATTTATTGTTTAGATATGAATGAAAATAATAAGGAAGCTATTGTTTTTTTAAATGATTTTATTGATGAAAACCCTTATTCTGAAGTTGCTTGGCATCAGTTAGGAAGACAGTATTTTTATTTTAAAAATTATAATGAAGCAATAAGAGCTTTTGATTATGCTATTTTAATTGATGCGCATTTTGTGGGCGCTTATTTTGAAAAGGCAAAAGTTTTAGAAGAGCAAAAAAAATATGAAGAAGCAATTTCAAATTATTTAATCACTTTAGAACTAGATGACCCAACTGCTTTTACCTGTTTACAAATAGCAAGTTGCTATGAGAAATTAGCTAATATGAAAAAAGCAATTCATTATTATCACAAAGCAATACAAGAAGACCCGATGTTAGAAATCGGTTGGGTAATGTTGACTAGAACATATATAAGTATTGGTAATAATCAAAAGGCACTTTACTTTATTCAAAAAGCACTTGAGATAGACCCTGCATGTAAAGATTATTTAAATTTATTTGCTGAGGTTAATATTAAACTAAACCTATTTGAAGAGGCTGCAAAAGCATTTCAGGAATCTATTTTACTAGGCGAAGAAAACTTAGAAGTATTTTTAGCACTAGCCGATGTTTTACATTTTATAGGTGAATATCAAGATGCATTAGCAATAGTTAATGAAGCAAAAGAAAAATTTGGAAGTTTAACAGAAATTTGTTATCGTTTAAGTGGTATCTATTTTTTATTGCGTAATGATAATGAAGGTTTATTTTATTTAGAAAATGCATTAAAACTTGATTTCGCATATTTTGAAACTATGAAAGTGATATTTCCCAATGTTTTTGAAAAGGAAATAGTAAAATGTCTAATTGCAAAATTTAGTTAAAGGTTTTATGAAACGTACGTATAAAGATTATTTTATTATTAGCTTAAAAGGTTTGGCAATGGGTGCCGCAGATGTAGTACCAGGTGTTTCAGGAGGAACAATTGCTTTTATTTCAGGAATTTATAATGAACTTATTGAAAGTATAAATTTAATCAGTTTAAAAACACTTCGTATTTTAAGACAAGAGGGGTTTAAAGCAATGTTTAATTCCGTTAATGGTAGTTTTTTAGTAAGTTTATTGATAGGTATTGTAATTAGTATAATGTCACTTGCTAAAGTATTTAAATATTTGTTAGAGAATAAACCTATTTTAGTTTGGTCTTTTTTTTTCGGATTAGTTTTGGCAAGTATTTTATTTGTTAGTAAACAAATTAAAAAATGGAATTTTCTTACTTTTATTTCATTGATAATTGGAGCAGGAGTAGCATATTATATAACCATTGTTCCGCCAATAAGCGGTAATACTTCTTCTTGGTTTTTAATATTAGCTGGTGCTTTAGCAATTTGTGCAATGATTTTACCAGGAATTTCGGGTGCTTTTATTTTGTTATTACTGGGTGCTTATGAACCTGCTTTAAAGGCACTTGATGATTTTGATATTAAAAAAATATTTTTATTAGCTTTGGGTGCTGTAATTGGTTTATTATCTTTTGCTAAAATATTAAAGTGGTTATTTGCTAAATACGAAAATCTAACTTTGGCAGTATTAACAGGTTTCATTATAGGTTCTTTAAGTAAAATATGGCCTTGGAAAGAAACTTTAACAACATTTACTAATTCGCATGGAGAAATAAAACCATTATTACAAAAAAGTATTTCGCCTTTTTCTTTTGAGGGTGATAATCAACTAATCATTGCAATTGTTTTAATGATAATTGGTTTTTCGGTATTATTAATACTAGAGAAGTTAGGCACTAAATCTCTAGAGATTTAATAAATTTTATGCTAGAATGAAATAGTAAAGACATGAATAAGTTATAAATTAATCTTATTTTTACGCTAATGTTAGACTTTTTAGATTTCGGGTTTTTAGATGCACTAGATATTTTACTAGTTGCTATATTATTATACTATGTGTATAAATTGGTAAAAGGTACAGTAGCTATAAATATATTTTTAGGTATTGCAATGATATTTTTAATTTGGAAATTAACCGAAGCACTTAAAATGGAAATGTTAAGTGAAATTCTCGGAAAGTTTCTTGGCGGTGGTGTTTTATTATTATTAATAGTTTTTCAACAAGAAATAAGAAAGTTTTTATTGTTGTTAGGTTCTACTAATTTTGCTTCAAAAAAAGGGTTTTTAAAACAGATACCGTTTTTAAAATCAGAAGTAAATTTAGAGACTAATGTAGATATTATTGTGAGTGCTTGCAAATCAATGAGTAAAGAAAAAACGGGTGCATTAATTGTAATTGCTAGAAATAATAGTTTAGAGGCTTTTAAACAATCTGGCGATACTATGCATATTGAAGTTAACGTGCCTATTTTAAAAAGTATTTTCTATAAAAATAGTCCGTTACATGATGGTGCAATAACCATTGAAGATAATATTATAACAGCAACTCGTGTAATTTTACCAGTTGCAAATGATATGAATATCCCAACTCATTTCGGATTAAGACACAGGGCAGCAATAGGCGTTTCTTTACAAACAGATGCTTTAGTATTAGTTGTTTCTGAAGAGACTGGTAAAGTTTCGTATATTAAAAACGGTGAATTTATACTTTTTGATGATACAGATAAGTTGGTTGAATTAATTAAGGAAGACTTAGAATAAAAAGATTTTATAAAATAATTTTACTTAGTTTCTTTACTTATTTTTTGAGATATTTTCAAATTGCATTTCATACAAATCACTATAAACATTTTTATTTTTTAAAAGTTCTTTGTGACTACCTTTTTCTGCAATTTTACCTTTTTCCATTACAATAATCATATCTGCATTTTTTATGGTTGCTAGACGGTGTGCAATAATTATAGAAGTTCTGTTTTTAGTAATTAGTTTGGTTGCTTTTTGGATTAATAATTCAGAAGGAGAGTCTATGGAAGAAGTTGCTTCATCTAAAATTAAAATCGATGGTTTACTAACATAAGCACGTAAAAAAGCAATTAATTGCCTTTGCCCAGAAGATAACATAATACCTCTCTCTTTAACGTTATATTGATAATTCTTTGGTAAACTCATAATAAAATCATGAATACCAATTTTTTTGGCAGCATCTTGCACTTCCGTTAAGGTAATTTTTGAATTGTTAAGTGTGATATTATTATAAATAGTATCTGAAAACAAAAATACATCTTGTAAAACAATAGCAATTTGTTTTCTTAAATTATTTAAATTATAGGAGTCAATAGTCGTATTATCAATAGTAATTTTACCAGAATCAATAGTGTAAAATCGATTTAATAAATTAATAATGGTAGATTTTCCTGCTCCAGTTGCACCTACAATTGCAATTGTTTCTCCTTTTTTAACTTTAAAAGAAATCCCTTTTAATATTTCTTCTCCTTCAATATAGCTAAAATGAACATTATTAAATATAATATTTCCGTTAAGTTTATTTAAATTTTGAGTTTTGCCTTGAAATTTTGGAATTAAATTTTGAGTTTCTAATTGGTTATTGTCAATTATTTTAAAGACTCGATCTGCAGCAACCATACCCATTTGTAAAGTATTAAATTTATCAGCAATTTGCCGTAATGGTCTAAATAACATTTGATTCATCATGATAAAACTAATGACTTCTCCTGCCGAGGTATCTCTTAAACTAAGTATTTCACTACCACCATACCAAACAACAAAACCTAATACTATTGACGGAACAACTTCAGCAATAGGAAAAAATATGGAGTTATACCATACTGTTTTAATCCATGCTTTTTTATGTCGTTCATTAATATCCTTAAATCGATTGTATTCTATTTTTTCTCTGCTAAAAAGTTGTAAAATTTTCATGCCTGTAAGTCGTTCTTGTACAAAACTATTTAAGTTAGAAACTTCTGTTCTGACTTCCTGAAATGCAGATTTCATTGCTTTTTGGAAAACTCGAGTTGCATAAATAAGAATAGGTAAGGCAATAAATGTTATTAAGGCTAATTTCCAGTTAATAAATAGCATTACAATTGCAACCACAAGCATTTTTAGTAAGTCACTAATAATGATAAACAAGCCTTGCCCAAAGACACTTGCAATAGTTTCAATGTCTGACACAACTCTAGTAACTATTTTACCAACAGCAGTGTTGTTAAAATAATTCATTTTAAATTTGGTAATATGTTCAAAAAGTTGAATTCTAATGTCTTTTATGATATTTTGCCCTAAAAAGTTAGCAAAGTAAATAAAGAAAAATTGAAAAATGATTTCTAATACTAAAACACCAAACATTATTAAACTATAGATTAGCAGTTTGTCTGCAATTTTATGAGTAATGTATTGATCAATAATTTGTTTAAGTAGAATAGGTCTTACAATAGCAGATAAGGCCAAGAGAAAAACAGAGATAACAGAAATATAAAAAGCAACTTTATAGTTTTTAATATAAGTAAGTAGCCGTTTAAAGAGGTTTAAGTCAAATATTTTACCAGTTACTTTTTTTTCTGACATTGTTCTGTTTTAGGAACAAACGAAAGTAATAAATAAAACGAATATTTATAGTAAAAATATTTTTTTAGTTTTATCAAACAATAAAACTAATAAACAATCTTAGTTAAAAACAAGCCTCTTGCAGGTGCAGAGATACCTGCTTTACAGCGATCTTTACTTTCAATTATTTTAAGGAACTGTTCTTTGGTGATTTTACCAATACCAACCTCATATAATGTGCCAACAATTGCTCTTACCATATTTCTTAAAAAGCGATTTGCTGTAATATAAAATGTTAGTATATTATCATTTAAAATCCATTTTGCCTCTGTGATAGTACAATTATAAGTATGGACATCGGTTTTAGATTTAGAAAAACATTTAAAATTTGTATATTTTAATAGGAGCAAAGCAGCTTCATTCATTTTATGAATAACTAATTTTTGATTATAAATTTGCCAAGTTGTATCTAACAAAAACGGATTTCTACCCAAATAAATTTGATATTCATAACTTCGTTTTATTGCACTAAACCTTGCGTGTAAATCGTTTTTAACTTGAAAAATAGACTTTATAACAATATTATCAGAAATAAGTGCATTTAATCTATTGGTAATTATTGTAGTATCGATTATCGACTCAAAATGAGCAAACATTTGTTTGGCATGAACGCCAGTATCTGTTCTACCAGCACCTACTATTACTATTTTTTCTTGCAATAATTTACTTAAAGCAATTTGAAGTTCTGCTTGTACAGAAATAGCATTGGGTTGTACTTGCCAGCCGTGATAATTTTTTCCGTTATACGAAAGTTCTATGAAGTATCTATTTGGTTTTTGGACATTAATCATTAGTCTTTGGGGCATTAGTTTTTGGTCAAAGCGTTTTTTTTAAAACTACGATTAAACAAATTAAAATTATAAGCGTTGCCGAATAACTTCATACAAGGCAATTCCGCAGGCAACAGATACATTTAGTGATTCAATATCACCAAGTAAAGGTAATTTTGCTTTAACATCACTCATTTTTAATATTGATGGTGAGATTCCTCTTTGTTCAGAACCCATAATTAAAGCGGTAGGTTTTTTAAAATCTACTTTATAAATTAAATTAGTTACTTTTTCAGTTATCGAAACGATTTGAATGTTTGATGCTTGTAATATAAATAAAGCATCTTTAATATGTGTTACTTTACAAATAGGTATTTTAAATGCGGCACCTGCTGAAGTTTTTATAGCATCTGCATTCAATGGTGCATTGCCATGATTTTGGATAATGATTCCGTTTACATTAGTGCATTCTGCAGTTCTAATAATTGCGCCAAAATTTCTTACATCACTAATCTGGTCTAATAAAAGAAATAGAGGTGTTTTTTTAGATGCTATTACTTCATCTACCAATTGTTCTAAAGCAGTAAACTTAATTTCAGAAATTTTGGCTACTGCACCTTGGTGGTTTTGAAATTTAGATAGTTTATTTAACTTTTCGATTGGTACATAACTCGATGCTATTTTATTTTTTCTAATTATGCCATTAAGTTCATTCATTAAAGCGCCTTTTAAGTCTTTTTGTACATAGACTTTTTCTAATTCTTTATCAGAATTTATGGCTTCTATTATTGCTCTAATACCGAAAATGGTTTGGTTTTTTTGCATTTGTCAAAGGTAGGGTTTTTTGTATAAAAAAACCACCAACATCTGTTAGTGGTTATATATTTTATTAAAAAATTATATTATTCATTCTCGAACCACATTGGAGTATCTAATGTAGGTAATATCGGAGCATTAGGATTTGAAGTTACTTCACTTAATGGTACGTGATATCTTCTTATTAAAGTATTTAGTGCAGCAGCGACAGGTAACTGAAAATCAGGTACATTATTTCTTCTAATATTAGTCCAAGCTTCTAAACCTCTAGTAAAGTTAGAAATGTAAATTTCTTCATGTATTTTTAACAAGGCAGCGTCGAAAGAGTCCCCTGTAATACTACCTCTAGGTGAAGACATGAATGCAGTTTTATTAGCATTGTCAATAGGTTGAGGATAATTATCGTAACTATCTAATGAGGCTTGTATCCCAGCTTGATAGTGTGTATTGGCATCGCCTGTAATCCATCCTTTTAGAGCGGCTTCAGCTAAATAAAAATTAATTTCAGAAGGGTGTATGTATATATCTGGCATTTCAGGTCTAATTATATTAAGACTAACTCTAGATATGCCTACGGGCGAAAACATGCCTTGATCTTGACCAACATATGTTCCCGAAACATCATCAAAATATACGATTCTTCTAGGGTCTGAGTTTGCATTCATCATATTTACTAAAGTTGAGGCTGCGCCCCAAAAAACATTTTGTCCACCAGAAAATTGATCTATAGTTTTCCATATAGGGTTTTCATTACCAGCATCTGTAGTATAATCTAATTTTGCAATTTGATTTACACCAGTAATTAATGGTTGTGTGCTCGTAATTTGTAATTCAGTTGTTACAGATGAAGGATCTACATTTGCAATTAACATTAAAGCTTTTAACTTAATGGAATTTGCAAATCTAATCCAACTTAATTTGTCACCTTCAAAAATTAAATCGCTAGATGTAATGATTTCTGTATCAGTAACTAAATTATTGGTTGCAGCGTTACATAAATCTACGATACCTCTTAACACTTCTTCTTGATTATCAAATATTGGATTTGGAAATTCATCAGCCTGTAATGCTTGACTAAAAGGAATACTTCCAAAAACCTGTGTTAGGTTTAAGTAGGATAAAGCTTCTAAAGTTTCTGCTTGACCAATAATATTTAATGCATCTGGATTATTATTAAGTGTTAATTCTTTTATTTGCAATAAGTTTTGTAAAGCAGTAGTAAATTGATTTAGCCAAATATTAGTAGTAGTATTTGGAAGAACAGTATATCTTTCAGGGTTGGTAAATGGATCAGCGACAACTATTGCAGACCAATGTTGCGCTTGCATATTAATAGGACTCATTTCAATTGTTCTATTATTAGAAATACCTCCTAATAATATTTCTGGCATTAATAGACCAGGGTCTATTATATTGGCTGTCAAAGGGTCAGTATTTATTCCTTCTATTGAGTCTTTACATGCTATTATGGAAAACAATGTACATGTAATTATACCTATTTTTATATTTATATATTTTTTCATCTTTTTAAAAATTTGCGATTAAATTAAAGCCAAAACTTTTTGTTGTTGGCAGACCACCTCTTTCAATACCGTCTAATTGGCTACCAGACCCTCCTAAACCTGATTCAGGATCAATTTGGTTAATTTCTGTATTGAAAATAGCTAAATTCCTACCCTGTAAACCTAATTGTAACTGACTAAATGGTGTTTTATCTAAAAATTTATTTGGAAAAGTATAAGTAAGACTTAACTCTCTCCATTTTATAAATGTTCCATCAAAAGTGTTACCCTCCACAATACTTGCATTAGAATAAGCTTGCCAATATTCTTGAGCACTAGAAATTGGAGCGGTATTAGGTAAAACAGGAGTTCCTGGTCCGCCAGGTTGTGTAAAAGTATTTGGGTCAATAAAGAGATTTTCACGATTAATTGCAGTTTCAGCTGCAAGACCATTTCTTCTTAAGGATCCTATAGTATTTGAAAAAAGTAATCCGCCTTCTCTATAGTCAAATGTGCTTGATAATCTCCAATTCTTATATTTAAAAGTAGATGTAATCCCCATTGTAAAATCAGGATCAATTTCCCCTATTGAGCCAGGCTGTCCAATCATCCTTAAACCATCATCATCTACTAAAATTTGATTTTCAATTTCATTTCCATCTTCATCTATAGCTCTTGCAAATCGAGAGCCAAAAAGTTGAAAAGGTTCACCTTCAACGGCTCTAACGGAAATACCGTTAAATCCTGTTACTAAGTTTAGTGCTCCACCATCAATTTGACTTAAGTCCTCAACTCTAGTTTCATTTTTTGTAAAATTATAATTAATATCCCAGCTAAAATCTTTATATTTTAAAATTTTGGCATTAATTTGAAATTCAATACCCTCATTAGATACACCACCTACATTTGTTAAGAATCCAGAAAAACCAGAAGATTGTGGAGTAGGTACTGTAACGATATCATTTTCATTTAAGTTACTGTAATATGTTGCATCAATGCTTAACCTGTTATTAAATAAGCCTATTTCAAAACCAACTTCAAAAGTTCTTTGATTAGAAGGTTTTAAGTTTTGGTCTGCTAAAACACCACTAGAATTAAAGGCTAATTGTCCGTCAAAAGGAAATACTCCATCAGTTCCAAATTGACCAAAAAAGCTTGAACTTGGATTAAAAACAAAATCAAGAAGAAATGGATCTGTATCACCTCCAACATTAGCCCAAGCAGTTCTTATTTTACCATAATTAATAGTTTCGCTATCAATTTTTAAGGCATCAGTAAAGACCCAACTTAAGGAAACAGAAGGGTAGAAAAAACTATTATTATCAAAAGGCAGGGTTGAAGAAATATCATTTCTACCTGTAGCATTTAGGATTAGCCAATTTTTATAATTAAGTGTTGCATCTCCAAATATTCCTAAAATTCGACGTATAGAGTAGGCTTTTATAGGGGTATTTACTTCCGCATTACCAGGGCTATATAAATCTGGTACAGTTAAATTAGTTGCAACATTTCCTAATCGATCAATAACTCGTTCGTTCCATTGTGTGCCTGTCCTAAATGTAAAGTTAAAATTTTCATCTATTTTTTTGTCGTAGGTCGCTATTAAGTCTAATGTAAGTTCTCTTCGTCTAATATTATCGTCAATAAAACTACCGTTTAATCTACCAATGGTACCAATGCTATTACGTAAAAAACGATTATCATTATAAGTGTCATAACCAACTCTAGCTAGAATATTTACATCTTTAAAGGGATCATACTCTAAACTTGCACTACCGTAAAACCTTTCCACACTTGTTCTAGTTGCATTTTTTGAAGTGATGTAATACGGGTTGTTTTGTTGTCCACCAGGATCATTAATTTGGTTGCCATTTTCATCAATAAAATTATTAAATAATGAAAAATCAGTAGTTATTGGTTGAGCATTAATTATACTAGTAAGTACGTTTGGGTCATTAGCACCTTGTGCTGCCGTACCATTTACGTTTGTTCTAACATAATTAATATTAAATCTAGATTTTAATTTTTCGTTAAGTTTTTTACCAGCATTTAAACTTAAATTAAGTCTATTTAAGGTAGAATTAGGAACTAAACCTTTTTGTTCTGTATGTGATAAACTCAAACGATAATCATCAGTGTCGTTAGCTCCAGAAAAACTAAAACTATTTATTAAGACACTAGCGTTGGAGTAAAAATCGTTTATACCATTTTCAAAAACTTCAAAAGGAACTGTTTCGCCTGCTATATTTGTATAGGTCTGCCCTTCTAAAGATGATATACTAGGTCCCCAACCAGAAGAAACTTGATCACCAGGTCCCTCGCCAAAGTCATAAACACCCAAATCACCAGCGGCATAATTATTTTGTAAATCAGGTAACACTAAAGCATCCTCAAACCTATATGATGTGTTAAATGAAAAATTTGATTTTTGTCCTTGTTTCCCTTTTTTTGTAGTAATTAAGATTACACCACCAGAAGCTCTAGAGCCATAAAGTGCAGCAGCAGAAGCGCCTTTTAAAATACTAATGCTTTCAATATCATCAGGGTTAATATCTTGTGCTCTATTTCCGAAATCATAACCACCTGTAATTCTTGAACCTGTTGAAATGTTTGAATTTGAGATAGGCACACCATCAACAACAAATAAAGGTTCTACCGTTCCAGATAGACTTGAATTACCACGTATCAAAATTCTAGTTGAACCACCAACATTTCCACTTTGATTTTTTATTAGTAATCCAGGTGACTTTCCCTGTAATGCGTTTAAAATATTAGTCTCTCGAACTTCATTTAAATCTTTAGATTTAATGGTAGTAACAGCATATCCTAAATCTCTAGCATTCCTTTTAATTCCTAATGCTGTAACTACAACTTCATCTAATACATTCCCTGAGGAACTCATTAAAACATCTATAATATTTGATGCATCTACAACTTTTTCGATAGTTGTATAAGATATATGTGTAAACTCAATTACATCACCTGTTTTTGCTTTAATAGCATAATTGCCATCAAAATCGGTAACAGTACCTTTGTCAGTACCTTTTATTTTTACTGTAATATCTGATACAGGCCCTAAATCATCAGATATAACTCCAGAGATTTTTCTCTCTTGTGCAAAGGTTATCTGCACTATAAACACTAGTAATAGCGTTAAAATTCCATTAAACTTTGTTTTCATTTGTATAATTATTTGAATTAATTATGGCAAATATCTTAAAAATTTGTTAACTAAACAACTTTTTAAAGGTTTTTGTGTTAAAATTCGTTAATTTCAACGTATAAACCATCTAAAAAATAGATGGTTTATAGTACATAAAGTTATGAGTATTAGTTATTGATTTATAATCTTTACTGTAAATTCATAGCCTATTGAATTAAATTCTAGTTCAGAAGTGTTGATAATATTCCCATTAAAATTATCTATGGTATAAACAGCCCCATTTTTGCCTGTAGAAGTACCAATAAAATTAAATTCATCGTCTACAAGTATATCATCAACTTCTATAGAAAATGTATTCGCCAAATCGGCTTTACTTATTTGTAAAGAAAAAGGAAATGAGGTGTATGAGTTAAATAGTATTGGATCTGAAGTAACATTACCAGACACTCTAGTTACACTTAATGAATAATTATTTACATTATTTGCATCTACTTCTGCTAAAAAGGGTTCTGGTGAACTAGGGTTAATATTAATATCACTTGTGCTAATTTGCATAGTAACAATTTGCGCATTTTCTAAAAATTGCATTGCATTTATTTTATCTTCATCTTCACAAGAAAAAGTAGTAAAGAAAAAAGGGAAAATAATTAAGTATAAAATTTTTTTATAATTTTTCATAATATATATTGTTTAGTCTATAAAATTAGCATCATTGTTATCCCAAAAAACTTGGTTAGTAACAAGTTGCTGAGAAATGTTAGCGTTTAATGAAACTGTTCTTGCAGGATATTGCATTACTCTTGGAAAAACTCCTGTTGGTTCTTGCGATTGTGGGCTTTGAAGATTATTAGGTTTACCTGTTCTTCTGTAGTTATTATAAGTTTCAATGCCATTACCCCAAAGAGCAATATAATATTGTTCCATAATAATATTTAGTTTACCTTCAACATTTGCAATGCTATATGAATTAAGAATATCAGTAATATAGGTATTTACATCTGTATCTGAAGGTCTAAAACCAGCGTCAGAGTTATTTCCCAAATTACCAAAACTCATAGCTTTGTTTATAGATTGTCTAATACCCTGCTCAAGATAATCTAGAGCACTACCAGTGGTGCCTAGTGTTAGTGCTGCTTCTGCTAACATAAAATTTGTAAAAGAAGAAAGTAAAAGAGGTCTAATACCCTCTCCTAATGCACCAGACTCAAAGGTTGTTCTTACACCAGAATCATCGTCAAATTTACCTCCTGCAGGATAAGCGCCCCATGTTGTATTACGTTGAAACATACCGCTTGTAGTGAAATTATTATCACCATGATCCCTGCCAAAATACCCATTACCAATATAGCAAAGTTCTAAACCTGATGTTGTACATGGTAAATCGCCACTAAAAGGATCATTTAATCGCTGTCTGTAAAAATAATAGCGTAATCTTGGGTCATTACTGTCTTTTAAAGATAACATAAATTGATTACTCATAAACTCTAAACTACCATTATTATAATTGTTAATATAGAATGGATGCCTGTTATCATTAGGTGTTATATCAGTTAAATAATTAAATGCAAAATCTTCGCTTTCAGTATCAATTAAGTTATCGTTAATAAGTGCATTAATTGCTGTTGTAGAACCACCAGCATCAATTAAACGCATTTGTAAAAACATTTTTAATTTTAACGTATTTGCAACGTTAATCCATTTTTCACGACTATTAATTCCAAAATAGTAATCTACTTCTAGTTGTTCAGCATCTGTATTAGATAAGTTCTGTAATGCACTGTTTAATATGTCAATTGCTATTGAATAAAGTTCTCTACCATCATCTAACTTTGGGTTTATATTTGCACCTGCTAATAAGGCTTCGCTATATGGTACTTTTCCAAAAATATCTACCAAAGTAACTAAAGTATATGCTTTTAATATTTTTGCAACACCAATATGTGTGTCTAGCCCTTTTTCTTCTGCTAAAGGAATTAATGTATTTACATCTGTTAATAGACCAGCATAAGCTATTCTCCATGGAGTATTAATTAATGAAGTGTCAAAAAGATATGTACCAGATAATTGGGTCATTCTAGTATAGTTCATTGTTAAAGTGTTAAGACTATTACTAGTTGTAAGATTTTCATTACCTATAAAATCATTAAATTGTAGTTGTATACTATTTAATAATGATTTTGGATTTGCGTCAGACGGACTAATTGTTTGTGGGTCTGTTAGAATTTCTAATTCGGTAGTTTCACAACTTAACATCATAAGAGTTAAAATTGCAGCAAATATTATTTTTATATTTTTAGTTGTTTTCATAAGTTTTAAATTAAAATGTTGCTTTTAGTGAAAATCCAATATTTTTTGTAGATGGTGCTGTTCTAAATTCTAAACCTCTTGCATTACCTACGCCTGTACTACCAGATTCAATATCATAGTTTAGTGCATCAGGAAAATTAACAGCATCATACCATAAGTTTTGCCCATATATTTTAAAACTCATAGAACCAAAAGGGGTTCTATCTAATATGTTTTTTGAAAATTGATAGCTTAAGGCAATTTCTCTTAATCGTATGGTTGTACCATCGTATATATTTTCAGCATCATTTTCTTCTAAATTATTAAAAATAGTATCTTCATAGGGCAATAAAATGTTATTAACAATTGGATTGCCATTACCATCAACTGCAGTTGCTATACCAGTTACATTTCCATCAGCATCGGTTTCTAAAATAAAATTTCCATCACTATCTGTAGCGGCAATATTCCCAGGTACCGCAGCAGCATAAAAATCTCTATCTATTCCTTCAATATCAAGCACACCTCTAAAATATAAGTTTTGAGAAGTAAGGGAATAAATATCTCCCCCATGTCTATATTCGAGTTGACCAGATAGCGTAAAGTTTTTATAAGTAAATGAATTGATAAGTGTAGTAGTCCAATCTGGATTTGGATCTCCAATAATTTTATCTGCAATACCAACATCTGCATTAGGAATTACTTCTCCATTACTTGGATCAATTAAGAAGTTACCGTTTGAGTTTCTAACTGCAAATGACCCCATAATAACTCCTAAAGGTTCATCGTTAATTGCAAAGTTCCCTAAACTAGAAAAACCACCAATATTTAGTTGTTGCCCATTTTGTAAACCTCTAACAATTGGTTCATCAGCAAAAAAGATTGCACTAATATTCCATTTAAAATTGTCAGTATCTATTGCCTTAATATTTAAATCTAATTCGACCCCGTCAGTTTCTATCTCTGATAGATTTACTAAAGTACTTGTGCCTCCAGTCGAAGCATCAACAGTATTTAAAAAAATTTGATCTTTTGATATTCTTTTATAATAACTTGCTTCTAGTGATATTTTGTTTTTTAAAAATTTAGTTTCAAACCCTACTTCATAATCTGTAATTAGAGCGGCTTGAAGTTCAGGGTTTGGTACAAAGTTACTTACAGTTTCTGTAACAGTACCACCAAAATCTTCAGGATTAGAAACAATATCTGGTCTTGTAATGAATGCACTACCAGGAAACTGTGCACCAGACGAAATATTTGCTCGTAGTTTTAAATAATTAAAAGCATCTGATTTGAAGCCATTAATCGCAGCTGTAGGTATATATGATAATGATACACTAGGGTAGAATTGTGAGTTGTAACCAGGTTCTAAATTTGAAGCCCAGTCATTTCTAGCAGAAAGAGTTAAATATAAATATTTGCTATAATCAAATTCAGCTTGAGCATAAACTCCAATAAGGTTTACTTCCCCTAAATTATTAATTCTAAGTCCAGTAAAAGGGTCCGTATTTGTAGAAGTTGAAAATTCATGTGGTGATAGTCTGCCGTAAGTTATTTGGTTTTGATATGCAGTTCCTTTTGTATCAAAAGATTGTCTATTACTATTTGCTCCAATTATACCTGTAAGCCCAATAACATCAGATAAACTATAATTTAAGTTTATTAAAAATGTATGGTCAGTTTGAATTTGTTCCGTATTTGTGGTTCTTAAATAACCGTCTGCAAACACTGCATCGCCCGCGCTAGAGCCTTTGTTTATATAAAATGATTGTGTTTCGTTAATAACATCGTATCCTAATCTATAGGTTAAAGAAATATTATCATTAAAGTCATATTTGGTTGAAAAATTCATAAAACTACGATTAATATTTTGTTTAGAAAGCGAATTGTTTAAAATCCAAACAGGGTTATCAACGCCAGGTAAGTAAAAAACATTTGCGCCATAATTAGGACTGTCTGTATCTAAAACTTGATGTGGGTAATTTTGTAAATCATAATTTCTAGCAACACCTAATAAACGGTTAAAAATACTAAAAGAATTTGCGCCGTTTGCTGCCGTTATTGGCGGTGCTTGAATTTGGTTTCTAACAAAATTAAGAGTACCGTTTACTGAAAAATTGTTTGCTAATTTTATAGATCCTCCTAAACTAAAGTTATCTCTAGTTAAAGAGTTGTTTGGTATAAAACCTTCTTCTACAGTATTACTATAACTAGCATTAATACCACCACTTTCAAAAGATTTTGATATAGATACACCAGTACTTTGACTAACACCTGTTCTAAAGAAATCTTTTACATTATTTGGTTTGGCGCTATACAAGGTGCCGCCTTCTAAAATATTTGGAGTAGAAGGGTCATCAAAAAGTTCAGGAAAATCACTTATTAGTGTTCCGTTATTAGTTAAAATATGAGGTACTATTTCGCCGTTATACAATGGTCCAAAACTATTATTTGCACCGTGTAAATTCCCTAAATAAAAACCACTACCATAACTATTTTGAAAATCAGGTAAATTAGCCACTCTATTAAAGTAAGTATTTGAAGTAACTGTAATATTCATTTTTTTAGTAGATGAATTATTAGGGCTACCTGTTTTTGTAGTAATAATAATTACTCCATTTACACCTTGGTTACCATATAATACAGTTGCTGCTAGCCCCTTAAGAACACTCATACTTGCAATGTTATTAGGGTCAATATCAGAAAGTCTATTTGAATCGATGTCCCCAGCACCAGTAAAACCATCATTATTAGTACCAGTAGTTAGTGGTACGCCATCAACTACTATTAAGGCTCCATTACTTTCTGTCAATAATGAATTACCTCTTATTGTTATTCCAGTACCACCACCTGTCACACCAGTTTGAGAAATAGTCACACCAGCAACTTTACCTTGCAGTACTTTTGAAATATCTGCTGTTCCTCTTTGTTCAAGGGCTTCAGATTTTACAGTAGTTTGAGAATAACCTAAAGATTTTTTCTCTCTTTTAACACCTTGAGCAGTTACTACTACTATATCTAAAACATTTCCATTTTCTATAAGTTTTAAATCAATAATATTAGATGTGCCGACAATTTTTTCAACAATATTATAAGAAATATGTGAAAAAACTAACACATCATCAACTTTTGCTTTGATGGTATAATTACCATCAAAATCGGTTACTGTACCAGTGTCTGTTCCTTTAACTAATACTGTAATATCAGAAACTGGTCCTAACGCATCAGAAACTGTACCAGAAACATTTTTTTCTTGTGCAAAAGATAATTGCACAACTAACGCTAGTAGCAATGCTAAAATTCTATTAAACTTCATTTGTATATTTATTTGAATTAGTGGCAAATATCTTAATTAATTGTTAACTAAACAAATATTTTAAAGGCTTATGTTAAAAACAGTTAAAATGGCTTTATGTCGATTATATATTTACTAGAGTCTTTTATATCTTCATAAATGGAATTATTATTTAATCAAAATATCTCTTTTAGATTTGTGAATAAAGTCATAATGCTTTTCTTAATTCTAAACAAGTATTATTTTAAGGTTTAATTTTAACGTCTGGTAAATCATTTTGGACTTTTTCCCATTGCCATTTATATAATGAACGAGCTGCAGGAGTATAATCCATTACATTTTCTGTTTTTTCTTTTACAAATTTTGTTAAAGCATCCTTTTTTGGAATAATATAAGTGTTTAATTTTCCACTATCTACAAATGAGTGATATAGGTCTAATGAGTGAAGCGCCTCGTGAGCAGCAGTTGCTCTATCTTGTATAATATTTTTAAACTTTAAATAAGTTGCAAATGCATTTTTTGCTGTTCCTCCAATACCATCAGAAACACCAAAAAGACCACCAATTGTATATGGTATTAGAGCAAGAGTAACTCCATCGAGGTTTCCGTTAGAAGCATTTATTTTGGTTTTTGCTAATTGTTGTATTTCACCTATAAATTTATTTCTTAATGAGCCAGGGAGTACAATATCATCATTTATAAAAACAACGCCAGAACGCACTTCATTTCGAGTAAATATTTCAGAAATATCTATGGCGACAGAATCGCTATCCGAAATAATGATAGGAGGATTGTAATGTATAAGAGCTTGTTTAAAAATATTTTTTAGGTATGGGTCTTGACTGCCTGTAGGTTTGAACAAATCTATAGAGTTTTGCCCTCTTGTTAATTGGTTAGTTTTAGTATGTGTGCCATTTCCTACTCTAATTGTCATTGATGCTGGCAATCTAGAACCTGTTGGTAATTGATTATCAGAATTTGTTGTATTGGTAGTTAGCCAACCATTATCATCTGTAAAAAATACTTTTACATACCTAAAGGTTAGTTCATATTCTATTTTGTTTTTTAACACATTTAAAACACCTATTATATCTCCTTTATAATTTGCGTCACTCTTTTTTGTATCATCATAAAACCGAGCTTCAACAGTTTCATTAGTTGCAATAGCATCTGTAAATGTTATTTCTAATTCAACTTTATTACTTGTGGGTACGGCATCTGAACTTTGTATGGTTGTTGGATAAGAATGTGTAACAAATTTTGTTATAGCAATTTTAGCTGGTTTTATTTTTATTTTATTGTTTGAGGTTTCAAATCGAATTTCTCCTGCTAGTGGTAATACATCAGGAAAAATAAGCGCTTGTATTTTGGTAGTATCACTTTTAAAAGCTGCTAACCAAGGTGTATAATAGTTTTTTGTATTTAAATTTAAGGTTAGACTACCTGCGTTTTTACCTGTACGTTCTGTACCATCTGGTGTATCTATATATTGTTTAACTGGTACGTGTTCTTTTGCCAATTCTTGAAATGAGGTTAAAAGTAATGAAGATTGTGCTGCTGCATAAGAGCCTCCAATCTTAGTTAAGATAGTAGTGTATTGAGAAGAGGTAGAAGCATAGGTATTTATCTTTGCTCTATTGGTGTTGTATTCAATAATTTCTCCCGAAGAATCTGATAGTTGATTAGTAATAATAACTGAAGAAGTTATGCCATTAATTGCGTTGACTAATTCATCAAAAAAATCATCATTACTTTTACTACCTGAATAAGTTCCTGTAATTGTAAATTTTACATTGGTTAATAATAAAAGTTTTTCAGATTTTAGTTTTCTTATTGGAAAATCAAAATCTATATAATGAATATATTTTGATTTTCTTATTATTGCGGTATTTTGGAAATTACCAACTGGAGCAACTGCAGTTTCTCCAATGTAATCAACAATTTGTTTTTCTAATGCACCATCTAATTCCAAGTAATTTTCTTTTCCATCTAATACGTCTCGAATCCAATCAAAACCATAGATTTGTTCTTCGGCAACATCATTTAAACCATCTGGAAAAAGTGCAAAATTCCCTCCTATTTCTAATTTTCTTCTAAAATGTACTTCTCCTTTAAAAGGATTGACAATTTCATTAGTAGGTAAATCAGCAGTTTTACCTATAGTTTGATTTGGGTTAGTAATTTCAATTTGACCTCCAAAACTACACGTATTCGTTGATATTTCTAATAAAACCAATTTACCATCTATTTTAGTGGCTTTTGCAATGGTATTCCATTTTGATAAATTAGGCACACAAGGTGGTGGGTTTTTTGGATCTCGTAAACAATTGCCAAAAGGTGTAGAAAATGTCATATCACCTTCTGTAACTTGCAACTTCCCTTCTAATTTTTTTATGGATTGCGAAGTAACATCAAGAATTCCTGGTGCGGTTTGTAAACTACACTTACAAATAGCGCCTTTACAAACAAATAATTTAGTTGCCATATTTTTTCTCTTTTATTATCCTACCCATATTCTTGTCATATTCTTTTGTGCTTTCTAATTTACCTTCTTCGTTATAATATTTCCAAACTCCTTTTTTTATATTATCTTTACCATGTCTTCCACCCATTCCCCAATTCCCTTCTTCTTTTATATTCCCGTTTTCGTAATAGTATCTCCATGTTCCTTCTTTAACAAACAAACCCAATAACCCTCCTTTTTTCATTTCTTGCCCTGTTGATTCAATTTTTCCATTTTCATAATGATAAGTAGCCTTTATTGAAGACTTGTGGTTGTACTCTTTAATACTATGAATACCTCCTGTTTTAAAGTAGGTTCGTTCTTTTTCTTTTATTCCATTTATATTTAAAAAAAATTCAGAATTCTTACCTCCTTCTTCAAAATAAGAAGTTAAAAAAGTTTGTTTACCATTATCAAAAATTCCTAACGATTTAATTTTCCCACTTTCATAATATTGCTTGTACTCGCCATCATACTTTCTATTAATTAAATTCAATTCACTACTAATTTTTCCGTTTTTATAATAGTTTTTTTGTTTGCCTTTTTGTTTTCCATCAACAAAATTATAAACTGCAAAGGTTTTACCACTATTATAATTTATTGTAAGTATTCCTGAAAAAGGTTTTTGGCTGTTTTTATTTATAATAATATTATCCTCTTTTCTTTCAAATTTCTCTTTAAACTCAACATTTTCGTGTAATTGTTTAGTTTCTCCTTGTAGGTCTAATGTTATTGTGTTCATTTTTTGTGCTTTACAGTTGGTTATTATCAATATCAGTGAGAAATAAATTACTTTTTTTAGCATAATTTCACATAATTATACTCCATGATTAAAATCAGGAGTTTGTATATCTACTTTAGAGGATACCTTAAAGGTTATTTCTTCGGTTTGTTTTTCGTGTGTTTTACTAACCTCTTTTATTGAGTTATCAACATGTATTTGAGCACTACCTGTTATTTGCTCTTTAAGTTCTTTAGTTTTTAAACGGTAATTTTCTCCACTTTCTAAATTAATGTTTTCTGTTGCTTTTAAAGATATATTTTTACTACTCAAAAATATATGTTCTGGTGCTTCTATGGTAATTGTTTTTCCAACAGTATCAAGTTTAATAGCATTGCCGTTTTTATCAGTTATTAAAATAAATTCACCTTCTTTTGCATCATTAAATTCTATAGTGTGTCCGCTTCTGGTTTTAATAGCTTTTATATCGTTTGCTTTGGTTTTCCAACTGTCTGGTTTTGCTGTTCCGTGATATAGACTACCTAGCATATATGGTTTTTCGGCATTGCCACCTTCAAAATCAATCAATACTTCTTCTTTTAATTCTGGTATAAATTGAAAGCCTTTGTCGCCTCCCGCGTGTGCGGTTACAATACGTATCCATGGTGTCATTTCAGCCATACTTTTTTGCCACGGAAATTGTACTTTTATTCTTCCTAATCCTTTTGGATCATCATTTTTTACGACAATAGCGGTCTGACTTTGGCTGGTAGGAAACTTTTGTATATTGGTATTTGGATAGGCATCAAATTCGGCTGTTATGGCTTCAAAGCTATTGTAGTAATCGCCATTTTCATTGTTATTATGTATAATACTGGTGACACGATAGCGTCCGCCTTCTATTTTCACAATATTTCCTAAAGCAACGCCTGGATTATCACTAACGCCTGTTAGTTTTACTTGCTGTATTTCTATGGCTTTTTTTTGTAATTCTATACTTTTATCTAATCGATTTTTTGAGTTTGGGTCGTTATATAGGTTATGCCATACTTTGGTTTCTTTGCTATAAATAGTATTGGCTTTATTTGCTACAAAACCACTATATCCGTTTGCTCCTGAGGTTATTTCTTTGGTATCTTTTTCGTGTATTTCGTCTAATAAATAGTCTTTGGTGTAATATTTATAGTTATGTGATTGCGGTATTAGGCTTAAATGGTATTCTTTTAAATCAAGACCGTAGGTTAGGGTTAGTTCTTCGGTTTCTGGTTTTCCAAAAATTAATTTTTTACCATTGTAATAAAACCATTTTCCATATTGTGCTGCGAGTCTTTTGGCGTAATCATAGCAACTCTCGTTTTGTTGTACGGAGTAGTGTATGGTGTCATCATCTACAGGATTTATTTGTAATTCTAATTTTGAAGTGTCATATTCTCTAAAGGTTTTTTCGATAATTTCAGAGATGGATATATCATTATGTGAGGCAAAATGAGGACCGTCATCTGCCAAAAATGTTGGGCTTTTTGCAGTGATAATAACGACGTCTCCTGCGCCGTTACCGTACCCCTTTACATTTTTTATTTGGGTTACAATACCTTTAAATTCTAATTTTTTATAACCTAAATTATCTAAAGACGCTATTTCCATTACAATAGTTTGACCTAAAAAATTTTTGGTTTCTTCGGCAACTTCGATATCTAGGCTTATTTTTTCTAAAACATCCATCCGACATTCTAAATTTAGTAAGTGATGTGCATCAATTTGTTGATGAATAGAGAGTTTTTTAAAAGTGGTAATTTCTTTTCCTCCAATATAAATTTGAGTATTGCTTTGTAGTGCCATAGTTTTATTTTAAAAAAAAGTAGGTGTAAATATAGTTTTAAAAATTAACATTTCAAAATTTTACGTTAATAAATTATAAAAGATGTATAAAGTTTATACATTAGTCTTTGTAATTTAGGTAGTTTTTTAAACTTTGGTGTAACATATGTATTGTCTATTTTTAGTTTACCAAATAACCTTCAACATATGCAACAGTTAAATAGAAAAAAAGTGCAAAACCAAACCAAAAAAATATAAAAGCAAAGGAGTTTTTATTAAAACGTTGATTTCTCGTTAAGGTTTTATATTCTTTTTCTGTTTTCCATTGATAAATAGCCTTTTTTGCTCTTTTTGATATAAAAAAATGCAAGGGCAACATTACATAACCAAACATAACCAAACATAACCCAATAAATATAGGGGTATAACTTTTAAACTTAAATCAATAGAGCCAATAATCACAAAGTATATACCTGCTGCTATAAATGTAAAAGGAGTAATAAAAAAATATAAAGTGCTAGGTATTACTCTTTCTGGCATTTTTTTATTTACTAACCATCTAGACGCACAATAATTTGCCAATAACAAGCGTTTAAATAAAAATTTATACATTAGTTTTTAAAATTTTAGAGATAATTTTAATTTTGGTGCAACATACGTTTTGTCTATTTTTATTTCATAGAATAGCCACTAAAATAAGTGAATGTTAAATATAAAAAAAGTGCAAAACTTCCCCAAAAAAATATAAATGCAAATATATTCTTACTTCTACGTTGACCTTTTGTAAGTGTTTTATAATCTTTTTCAATATCCCATTTAATAATTGCTTTTTCTATAATGTTTTGCGAACCAAAATTTAATATTAGAACAATTAACATTAAAAAAAGTTCAGGATATTTAAATTTATATTCTATAGAACTTAAGATGAATACAAAACCCCCTATGATGATAAAAGTAAAAGGAGTAATAAAAAGATGTAAAGTACTTGGTATTATTCTTTCTGGCATTTTTTTGTTCACTAACCACTTAGCAGCGCAGTATTTGGATAATAATAGTCGTTTAAACAAAAATTTATACATTAATCTTTAAATTTAGGTAGTTTTTTAAACTTTGGTGCAACATACGTTTTGTCTATTTTTAGTTTACCAAATAACCTTCAACATATGCAACAGTTAAATAGAAAAAAAGCGCAAAACCACCCCAAAAAAATATAAAAGCAAAGGTGTTTTTATTAAAACGTTGATTTCTCGTTAAGGTTTTATACTCTTTTTCTATTCTCCATTGATAAATAGCCTTTTTTGCTCTTTTTGATATAAAAAAATGTGACGATAACATAGTAATTGCAAACCCAATAAATATAGGAGGAAAACTTTTAAACTTAAATTCAATAGAGCCAAGAATAACAAAGTATATACCTGCTGCTATAAAAGTAAAAGGAGAAGTGAAAATATGTAAAGTGCCAGGTATTATTTGTTGTGGTACTTTTTTGTTTATCCAACGTCTAGCAAAAGAATAATTGGCTAATAACAAGCGTTTAAATAAAAATTTATACATTAGTTTTTAAATTTTAGAGGTAATTTTAATTTTGGTGCAACATACGTTTTGTCTATTGCAGTTTTAGTAAATAACTTTCAGTATATGTAACAATTAAATAGAAAGAAAGTGCAAAACTACCCCAAAAAAAAATAAAAGCAAAGGTGTTTTTATTAAAACGTTGATTTCTCGTTAAGGTTTTATATTCTTTTTCTATTTTCCATTGATAAATAGCCTTTTTTGCTCTTTTTAATATAAAAAAATGCAAGGGCAACATAACCAAAGATAACCCAATAAATATAGGAGGAAAACTTTTAAACTTAAACTCAATAGAGCCAAGAATAACAGCATATATACCTGCTGCTATAAAAGTAAAAGGAGAAGTGAAAATATGTAAAGTGCCAGGTATTATTTGTTGTGGTACTTTTTTGTTTATCCAACGTCTAGCAAAAGAATAATTGGCTAATAACAAACGCTTAAACAAAAATTTATACATCAGTCTTTAAATTTTAGAGGTAATTTTAATTTTGGTGCAACATACGTTTTGTCTATTGCTGTTTTAGTAAACAATGGTTTGTTGTCTTTCGGGAAAGAATAAATGGGTTTTTTATCCCAAAAACCAGAATCTCTACCAAAATTAGCGTCAATAGCACCGCTAATATCAAAGGCATAATCTAAAATACCATATATCGCAACACCTACAACAAGAACTGGTGCTCCAAAACCAAGAGCAACAGCACCAACGACTAAAAGTGCTCCTCCATCAACAACTGTATGTGCATCCCAAGTGCCAGATATTACTTCATAACCAATTGTACCACCAGAAAGAATATTTCCAACAGGACCTAATACTTTTAAATTTTTAGACACTTTTTGTGCTCCTTGAAATATTTTACCTGCTTTGGCAGGTTTACCTACTGCATTGGTAATTTTAGATATTTTGTAAGCATAGTTACGTTTAAAGTCTTTAGGTACTTCTGCGTACAATGTGTTTAATTCACCTAATAAGCCTATACTTTTGTCCGTTTTATTATAAACTAAACCTCCTAAACGCATCCAATCAAATTCTTCTTTACTCACATAGTCGTTCTGCTGTTCTACACGTAGTTTTTCGCCTTGTAATAAGGTATCATGTTCTTGGTATGATTCTAAGTTTTCTGTAGAGGTAAAATGTGCAGAATTACCACAGTGTGTTATGGTAACCGAAAAACTGGTTGTGTTCTCTGTTGTTGTTGCATTAAAGTTTACGTTAGCCTCTGCAGGTACTAATACCCATTTATTGCCAACAAATACTTCTATATGGTCAATGTATGCACCATTATATCTAATGTATTTACTAAAATCTGGTGGTTCTGGTGTTTGATCTTGTTTTTTTAATTCTTCTAAAGCAATCTCATTTAAAAGGATAGATAGCTCTTCACTATTAGCACTTAGCATCGTTTCTAAATGCGTACCAAAACTAGTAGGCGTAGGGTCATATATTGAAGATGCCATTTTATGTTGCCAAGCAACATCTGCAGTATTTTGCACAAATCTTTGTAATTCTTTTAATTTATTATTTGCCATCACTATTTTTTTTAAAATCTAATAAACAAGGTATGCAATTTAACATTTTTTTTCAGAAAAAGTGCATTTACTAGTTTAATTTTTCAGAATTGTGAAACGTAAGTGCTAATGAAAGACAGTAAAATACACTTAATAGTTTTATTGACCTCATAAACCAACTCAGGTTCAAAAGAAAAGTGCCTTGTTCAAAAGAAAAATTACCTCATCGTCAATATTTTTTTTGCTAAAAAAGACATACATACGTATTTTTTTAAGTTAATTAATTAATAAACTTTTTTAGATTAAACGTTTTATGATTATCAAATTCAACCTCTTGGCTTTTGCTAAAAGTTTAAAAAGTAGTTATATATTTTAGACCGACAACTGCTTTACTAAAATCAAAAGATTGATTTTCAGATTTACCTAAAACGTAATTGAGATTCAAGAGACCTATTTTTGTTTCAAAAGCATAGCCTAAACCAAAGCCAAAAAGTCTATTCTTGGCTGTTTGTGTTTCTACAAGTCCCATATCAGTAATACTGTAAAAGTAAGAATTATTTTTAGTTAAATAGCGATACTCAATATTTATGATATTATAAAGTGAAACAAAAATACTTTCTTCTTGAAAACCTCTAACTGTTTCATTACCACCAATTCTAAATAGTTCGTTATCTAAATAGTCATCTGAAATTAAATAACCACTATTTATTTGTGTATATAAGTAATTTTTGTAATTTAGTTGCCAATTGTAAAAACTTGTAAATGCTAATTTTGTTTGTGAAGTTTTTATTTTTTCAGAAGTCCTATTGCCAAAGTAAGTATTTAGGCTGCCGTAAAATTTTATTGGAAATAAACTAGTATTCGAAAAAGATTGATAACTATAGTGTAAACCATAAAAAGTAGTATTGTAATTTTCCACAGCATCCGTATTGTTATCTAATAGATTAGTAGAAATTTCATTTTGAATAGAAGTTGCTATTTTATTTTTACTATTTATGGTATATTCAATTTCAAATTGCGTTTTGATATTTATATGAGACAAATCTTGCTTATAAATTTCTAAAAACCCTTTAGGGGAAAAAGCAGAGTTAAATAAATAAGGAGTTTTTATTGCCAAATTAAATTTTTGATTTTCTTCACCATTATTTTTCCAAAGTAGATTAATTTCAGAACCATAGTTAAACATATTTTCTAAATACAAATCTAGATACCCGTTAAACTCTAATCCGTTAGAATCTTCTTTGGAGTTAAAGCCAATTAAACCATCAAATCTATTAGAATTTTTCTTTTTTAAATAGAGGTATATTAAGGTAGAATCTTTTGTAAAAAGGATTTGTGGTTTTTTTATTTCCTCAGCAAAAGAAATAGATTTTAAATTGTTGGACACCTCATTTAGTTTATTTTTATTGAAAATCATTTTTTTCTTTAGATTTAAATGGTGTTTAATGAATGTTTTGGGGAAAAGAGTATAGCCTTTAACTACAATACCATCAATAGTTCTTGTATTCGATTTTTTTATAAAAATTTCTGCAGTAATAAAATCACTTTTTAATGTAATATTTTTTAAAGAAAACTGAGTAAAGCTTTCTCCTTTTTCTTCAAAACGTTGTATTAATTTACTAAACAATACAGGTAACGTTTGTGTATCAATCTCAAAAGTATCGTTAATTTTTGTTTTTAGGATAGTAGAAATTTCACTTTTAATCAAGGCATCTTTCAAGTTGTTAATTTTGATTTTTTTAAATTGTTTTTTTAAATTATAAATTACATTTAAAATGGAATCATTAGAAGAAGTAACAGTACTTTCTAAATTAAAGAAGCCATATAAATGTAATCTATTTGTAATGGAATCTAATCTATTTTCAAGCTCACTTTTATCCAAAATAAAATCTTGAAAATTTAATTTCTTTAGAATAGTATTTTCGATACTATCTTTAGAAGAGATAGTCAATTTTATTTGCTGTGAAAAACTGTTAGTTACAAATAGAAAAATAAGAGAGATATATAAGGCGTAAAATTTTTTCAAAATCCAGTCGAAATTGCTTTTAAAATAAGTGTTTTTTAGAAAGAATAAAAATAATAAAAAATAGTAGTAATCTGTATTGAATTATCAAATATAATTTTATACATTTGCAAACTCTTAAAAATAAGGGTTTATCATATTGATAAGATTTAAACGAAATTAATAAACAAATAGTATGCCTACTATACAACAATTAGTAAGAAAAGGAAGAACCAAAACAACCAAGAAGAATAAATCGGCTGCTTTGAAATCTTGTCCTCAGCGCAGAGGTGTATGTACACGTGTTTATACGACGACTCCAAAAAAACCAAACTCGGCAATGCGTAAAGTTGCAAGGGTAAGATTAACAAACGGAAACGAAGTAAATGCTTACATACCAGGAGAGGGACATAATTTACAAGAGCACTCTATAGTATTGGTTAGAGGAGGAAGAGTAAAAGATTTACCTGGTGTAAAATACCATATTGTTCGTGGTGCTTTAGACACAGCAGGAGTTGAGGGTCGAACACAAAGACGTTCTAAATACGGAACAAAAAGACCTAAAAAATAAATCGATTAACTCAAAATTAAGAATTCAACATTCAAAATTTTAACAGAAAATGAGAAAAAGAGTAGCCAAAAAGCGAATCCTTTTACCAGACCCAAAATTTGGAGATCAATTGGTAACAAGATTTGTAAACAATATGATGATGCACGGTAAAAAATCCGTGGCATTTAAAGTATTTTATGATGCAATGGATATCGTAGAATCAAAAAAAGCAGAAAGTGAAGAAAAAACGGCAGTAGAGATTTGGAAAGCAGCTTTGTCTAATGTTATGCCTCACGTAGAAGTACGTAGTCGTCGTGTTGGTGGAGCAACGTATCAAATACCAATGCAAATTAGAGCGGATAGAAAAGTTTCTATGGCTATTAAATGGTTGATTGGTTATTCACGTAAACGTAATGAAAAATCAATGGCGCAACGTTTAGCTGCCGAAGTAATTGCTGCACATAAAGAAGAAGGTGCTGCAGTTAAAAAAAGAGTAGATGTTCATAAGATGGCTGATGCAAATAAAGCTTTTTCACACTTTAGATTCTAATTAGTAATGGCAAGAGATTTAAAATATACTAGAAATATAGGTATTGCTGCACATATTGATGCAGGAAAAACCACAACTACAGAAAGAGTTCTTTATTATACAGGAGTTTCGCATAAAATAGGTGAGGTACACGATGGTGCTGCAACAATGGACTGGATGGAACAAGAGCAGGAAAGAGGTATTACAATTACTTCGGCTGCAACAACTTGTACATGGGATTTCCCAACAAAACAAGGTAAAAAAATAGAAGATGAAACTAAAGGATATCACTTTAATATCATCGATACTCCTGGTCACGTTGACTTTACGGTTGAAGTAAATCGTTCATTACGTGTATTAGATGGTTTAGTATTTTTATTTAGTGCTGTTGATGGTGTTGAACCACAATCTGAAACTAATTGGAGATTAGCAGATAATTATAAAGTACCAAGAATAGGTTTTGTTAACAAAATGGACAGGCAAGGGTCTGATTTCTTAAATGTAAACAAACAAGTTCGTGAAATGTTAAAATCTAACGCAGTTCCTATTGTATTACCAATAGGAGATGAAGCAGATTTTAGAGGAGTTGTTGATTTAGTTAAAAATCAAGCAATTGTCTGGAATGAAGAAGATATGGGAGCAACTTTTGAAATTATCGATATACCAGAAGAAATGAAAGCAGAAGTTCGCCAATATAGAGGAGAACTAATTGAAGCAGTTGCCGAATATGATGAAAGTTTATTAGAAAAATATTTTGAAGATGAAAACTCTATTACAGAAGACGAAGTACATGCTGCTTTAAGAGCTGCAGTGATGGATATGGCAATCATACCAATGATTTGCGGTTCTGCTTTTAAAAATAAAGGAGTACAATTTTTATTAGATGCTGTTTGTAGATATTTGCCTTCACCTTTAGATAAAGAGGCTATCATAGGTATAAATCCAAAAACAGACGAAGAAGTTTCTAGAAAACCAGATGTAAAAGACCCATTTGCAGCACTAGCATTTAAAATTGCTACAGACCCATTTGTTGGTCGTTTAGCATTTTTTCGCGCCTATTCTGGTCGTTTAGATGCAGGATCTTATATTTTAAATAATAGAACTGGTAAGAAAGAACGTATTTCTAGAATTTATCAAATGCATGCAAACAAGCAAAATGCTATCGATTATATTGAGGCAGGAGATATTGGAGCAGCAGTAGGTTTTAAAGATATTAGAACAGGAGATACTTTATCAGACTTAAACCATCCAATTGTTTTAGAAAGCATGGATTTTCCTGCACCAGTAATTGGTATTGCAGTAGAGCCAAAGACTAAAGCAGATGTAGAAAAAATGGGTATTGCAATCGGTAAATTAGCCGAAGAAGACCCAACATTTCAAGTAAAAACAGACGAAGCCTCTGGTCAAACAATTATATCTGGTATGGGTGAATTACACCTAGATATTATTATTGATAGAATGAAACGTGAATTTAAAGTAGAAGTTAACGTTGGTGAACCTCAAGTAGAATATAAAGAAGCCGTAACAAAAACAGCACAACATAGAGAAACTTATAAAAAGCAATCTGGTGGTCGAGGTAAATTTGGTGACATTGTATTTGAACTAGGTCCTGTAGATAAAGATTTTGAAGGCGATGGCTTACAATTTGTAAATAAAATTAAAGGCGGTAACATTCCAAAAGAATTTATTCCAGCTGTAGAAAAAGGATTTAAACAAGCAATGGTAAACGGACCTTTAGCAGGTTTTGTTGTAGATTCAATGAAAGTTACTTTGACAGATGGGTCATTTCATCCAGTAGACTCTGATGCATTATCTTTTGAATTAGCTGCAAAATTAGGATTTAGATCAATTGCAAACAGTGCAGGTGCTGTAATTATGGAACCTTTAATGAAAATTGAAGTGGTAACCCCAGAAGAATATATGGGTGATATCGTTGGAGATTTAAATAGACGTAGAGGTCAAGTAAATGATATGAGTGATAGAGCAGGGGCAAAAGTAATTAAAGCAATAGTTCCATTATCTAACATGTTTGGTTATGTAACTACATTAAGAACATTATCTTCAGGTAGAGCAACATCAACAATGGAGTTTAATCATTATGCAGAAACACCATCAAATATTTCAGAAGAAGTAATAGCAAAAGCAAAAGGATAAAAGATTAATTTAATATAATTTTATCATATTAAAACCCAAAATTAAAAACTCAAACTATGAGTCATAAAGTTAGAATAAAATTAAAATCTTACGATTACAATTTAGTAGATAAATCTGCTGAAAAAATCGTAAAAACTGTAAAAAGTACAGGAGCAGTTGTTAATGGACCAATTCCGTTACCAACACGTAAAAAAATATTTACGGTGTTACGTTCACCTCACGTTAATAAAAAGTCGAGAGAACAATTTCAGTTAAGTGCATATAAAAGGCTAATTGACATCTATAGTTCATCATCTAAAACAATAGATGCTTTAATGAAATTAGAATTGCCAAGTGGTGTTGAAGTGGAAATAAAAGTGTAAATTTGCACGCTGAAAATAAATTTTAGTAAAATGTCTTAAACGATTGGTTTGAGAAAAATGGTAAAAAATAATTCAGGGTTGAAATATTTTTTAACCCTAAATTTTTAGAATAAAGTTTTAGGTTTTGTGAAAGTTATAATTTAAAAACCTGAAATCATACAATTAAAATGTACTGTTGCAATCAACAGAAAATAAATATTAATCGAATTATATTTAGTTCAAGTTAGAACTAAAAACTAATTCTAAACTAAATTAAAAATGTCTGGTTTAATAGGTAAAAAAATTGGAATGACTAGTATCTTTAACGATGAAGGTAAAAATATACCTTGTACCGTTATTGAAGTCGGACCATGTGTAGTTACCCAAGTCAGAACCTTAGCGGTTGACGGGTATGAAGCTCTTCAACTTGGTTTCGATGACAAAAAAGATAAGCAAACTACCAAAGCACTTAAAGGTCACTTTAAGAAAGCAGGTACAATTGCTAAAAAACGTGTCGCTGAATTCCAAGGATTTGAAGAAGATTATAAATTAGGAGATGTACTAAAAGTAGATCACTTTGCAGAAGGTGAATTTGTTGATGTTACAGGCACTTCTAAAGGTAAAGGATTTCAAGGTGTTGTAAAACGTCATGGATTTGCTGGTGTAGGTCAAGCAACTCACGGACAACACAACAGATTAAGAGCTCCAGGATCTATAGGTGCTGCATCTTATCCAGCAAGAGTATTTAAAGGAATGAGAATGGGAGGCCGAATGGGAGGAGATACTATAAAAGTACAAAACCTAAGAGTATTAAAAGTAGTAACAGATAAAAATCTTTTAATTGTAAAAGGTGCTGTTCCTGGTCATAAAAATGCTTACGTAATAATTCAAAAATAATGAAGATAGCTGTAATAGATATCAACGGAAAAAAAACAGGAAGAAGTGTTGAACTTTCAGATGCTGTTTTTGGAATAGAACCAAATGAGCACGCTATTTATTTAGATGTTAAACAGCATTTAGCAAATAGAAGACAAGGTACGCATAAAGCGAAAGAAAGAGCTGAAATTACTGGTAGCACCAGAAAAATAAAAAAACAAAAAGGAACAGGTACTGCTCGTGCAGGAAGTATTAAATCAGGTATCTTTAGAGGCGGTGGTAGAATGTTTGGACCTAGACCAAGAAATTATTCATTTAAACTAAATAAAGGTTTAAAGCGTTTAGCAAGACAATCTGCATTATCACTTAAAGCAAAATCAAATGATATTTTAGTAGTTGAAGACTTTAGTTTTGAGACTCCAAAAACTAAAGATTTTATTCAGGTTTTAAAAGGATTAGATTTAGAAAACAAAAAAACTGTCTTTGTGTTGGCTGGGTCAAATAAAAATGTATATTTGTCATCACGAAATTTAAAACGTGTTAAAATTACAGTAAGTTCAGGATTAAACACTTATACAGTAATGAATGCTGGTAAGTTAGTGATTTCTGAAACGTGTTTAGAACAAATTGAATCTAATTATACAAATTAATTAAAATGTTAGTATTAGTAAAACCGATAATAACTGAAAAAGCAATGGATCAAAGTGAGGTTCAAAACTGCTATTCATTTGTTGTAAATCACAGAGCAAATAAAATTGAAATCAAAATAGCTATTGAAGAAGCTTACGGCGTTTCAGTTAATAAAGTAAGAACGATGAACTACCCTGTAAAAAGAAATACCAAATTCACTAAAAAAGGTATGATTACAGGAACGAAAACTGCCTATAAAAAAGCAGTTGTTGAATTAGTAGAAGGAGAAAGTATAGACTTATATAGCAATATCTAAAAAATGGCATTAAGAAAATTAAAACCAGTAACACCTGGTCAGCGATTTAGAGTAGTAACCGATTTTGATGTGGTTACAACTTCTACTCCAGAAAAGAGTCTTTTAGCCCCTATGAAAAGGAGTGGCGGTCGTAACAGTCAAGGTAGAATGACTACTCGTAACATTGGTGGTGGACATAAAAAGAGATATAGAATTATCGACTTTAAAAGAGATAAAGATAATATTCCAGCAACAGTAAAGACTATTGAATACGACCCAAACCGTACTGCATATATCGCCTTATTAGCTTATGCTGATGGTGTTAAAACATATGTAATTGCACAAGGCGGATTAAAAGTTGGTCAAGTTTTACTTTCAGGTAGAAATATCGCTCCAGAATTAGGTAATACGATGTATTTAAGCGATATTCCATTAGGAACAGTTATTTCTTGTATAGAATTAAGACCTAGTCAAGGCGCTGTAATGGCAAGAAGTGCAGGTTCATTCGCTCAATTAATGGCAAGAGATGGTAAATATGCGACTGTAAAATTACCTTCAGGAGAAATTAGAATGATTTTAGTTACCTGTAAAGCAACAATTGGTGTAGTTTCTAACTCAGAACATCAACTTACCGTATCTGGTAAAGCAGGTAGAAGTAGATGGTTAGGTAGAAGACCAAGAGTTAGAGCAGTAGTGATGAACCCCGTTGATCACCCAATGGGTGGTGGTGAAGGTAAATCTTCTGGTGGACATCCAAGATCAAGAAATGGTATTCCTGCAAAAGGATACAAAACTAGATCTAAGAAAAAAGACAGTAATAAACATATTATTGAAAGACGTAAGAAATAAATGAAAGTGAAAAATAAATTTCACATGTTTGAGAGAAGAATTCAAAATTAAGAATCTAAAATTCAAAATAAAAATATGGCTCGTTCATTAAAAAAAGGACCTTTTATTTGTTATAAATTAGACAGAAAAGTCCAAAAAAATATAGAATCAGGTAAAAAACCTGTAATTAAAACTTGGTCAAGAGCATCAATGATTAGTCCAGATTTTGTTGGACAAACTATAGGTGTTCATAACGGAAGACAATTTATACCAGTATATGTTACAGAAAATATGGTTGGTCACAAATTAGGTGAATTTTCGCCAACTAGATCTTTTAGAGGTCATGGTGGTAATAAAAATAAAGGTAGAAAATAATTAAATTATGGGAAATCGTAAAAGATTAGTTGCAGAAGCACGAAAAGAAGCACGAAAAAACCAATTTGGTGCTAGGTTAGTAGGTTGCCCTACATCTCCAAGAAAAATGCGTTTAGTTGCAGATTTAGTTAGAGGTACGGAAGTTGAAAAAGCATTGAATATTTTAAAGTTTAATCCTAAAGAAGCAGCTATCAACTTAGAGAAATTATTACTATCCGCAATTGCAAATTGGCAAGCTAAAAATGAGGATGAATCTATTGAAGATGCAAAATTGTTTATAAAAGAAATCTATGTAGATAGCGCAAGTATGTTAAAAAGACTAAGACCAGCACCTCAAGGACGTGCACACAGAATTAGAAAAAGATCAAATCACGTAACTTTAGTTTTAGGTGTTAATAATTTAGAAGCAAGCAATTCATAATAGATATGGGACAAAAGACAAATCCAATAGGAAACAGATTAGGAATTATCAGAGGTTGGGAATCTAACTGGTACGGTGGAAATGATTATGGTGATAAACTTGCTGAGGACTATAAAATTAGAGAGTATGTAAATGCTAGACTGTATAAAGCTAGTGTTTCAAGAATAATTATAGAAAGAACTTTAAAATTAATTACAATATCTATTACAACTGCTAGACCTGGTATTATTATTGGTAAAGGAGGTTCAGAAGTTGATAAATTAAAAGAAGAATTAAAGAAAATTACAGGTAAAGATGTTCAAATAAATATTTTTGAAATTAAAAGACCAGAACTTGATGCTACTTTAGTCGCAGCAAGCGTTGCTCGTCAAATTGAAAATAGAATTTCTTATAAAAGAGCTATTAAAATGGCAATTCAAGCAACAATGCGTATGAATTCTGAAGGAATCAAAATTCAAATTGCAGGTCGTTTAAATGGTGCAGAAATGGCACGTACAGAACATTATAAAGAAGGAAGAATCCCATTATCTACTTTTAGAGCAGATATTGATTACGCTTTAGTAGAAGCTAATACAACCTATGGTAAAATTGGTATTAAAGTTTGGATTATGAAAGGTGAAGTTTACGGTAAAAGAGAGTTAAACCCCTTAGTTGGCTTTTCAAAGAAGCAAGGTAAAGGCGGAAACAATAAAGGTAATCAAAATAGAAGACCTCAAAGAAGAAAATAACTAAATTAGTTGGTGATTTTTAAAAAACACCAAAATTAAATAAATAATAAATCTGAATTATAAGTTTTGAATCTCGAAAATCATAATCGTAGTTCAAAAATCTAAAATTAAGAAAATGTTACAACCAAAAAGAGTAAGAAGACGTAAAGTTCAGAAAGGTAAAGGAAATATGAAAGGTAACTCTCAAAGAGGACACCGTTTATCCTTTGGAATGTTTGGAATTAAAGCTTTAGAACAAGACTTATTAACGTCTCGTCAAATAGAAGCTGCTCGTATTGCAGCAACACGTCACATGAAAAGACAAGGTCAATTATGGATTAACATATTTCCAGACAAGCCAATTACTAAAAAACCATTAGAAGTACGTATGGGTAAAGGTAAAGGATCTCCAGAATATTTTGTAGCTGTAGTCAAGCCAGGTAGAATAATGTTTGAAGTTGGAGGAGTACCAGAAAATGTTGCTAAAGAAGCATTACGTTTAGCCGCTCAAAAGTTACCAGTAAAAACAAAACTTGTTGTTGCAAGAGATTATGCAAACGCTTAATTATATTTAAACATGAAACAATCAGAAGTAAGCAAATTATCTATAGAAGATTTAAATGAAAAATTAGAAATTTTTAGAAAGAATTATGTGGATTTAAAAATGACACATACAATTTCACCATTAGAATCTCCTATACAACTTAGAGAACTAAGAAGAACAGTAGCAAGATTAACTACAGAATTAAATAAAAGAGATTAGTATTTCTCAAACTATAAAGATGGAAAAAAGAAATCTTAGAAAAGAAAGAATCGGTGTTGTATCGAGTAACAAAATGGAAAAATCTATTGTTGTTTCAGAAGTAAAAAGGGTAAAACACGCTATGTACGGTAAATTCGTATTAAAAACTAAGAAGTATGTTGCACATGATGAAAAGAATGACTGTAACGAAGGAGATACTGTTAGAATAATGGAAACTCGACCTATGAGTAAATCAAAGCGTTGGAGATTAGTAGAAATTTTAGAAAGAGCTAAATAATATGTTACAGCAAGAATCAAGATTAAAAGTCGCAGATAATACAGGAGCCAAAGAAGTTCTCGTAATTAGAGTGCTAGGAGGAACTAAAAAACGTTATGCTTCAATAGGAGATAAAATAGTAGTTTCTATTAAACAAGCAACGCCAAACGGTACAGCAAAAAAAGGACAAGTAGCTAAGGCTGTAGTTATAAGAACAAAAAAAGAAATAAGACGTAAAGATGGTTCTTATATCAGATTTGATGATAACGCATGTGTGCTAATAGACTCAACCTCTGAAGAAATGAGAGGAACTCGTGTTTTTGGACCAGTTGCAAGAGAACTTCGGGACAAGAAGTTTATGAAAATAGTTTCATTAGCTCCTGAGGTGCTTTAATAAATAAAATAATGAAAAAATTTAAATTAAAAACTGGAGATTTAGTAAAAGTTATAACTGGCGCTAATAAAGGTTCAGAAGGTAAAATTGTTAAAATCTTAGTGAAAAAAGATAGAGCAATAGTAGAAGGAGTTAATATGGTTTCTAAAAATGTAAAACCATCTGCTCAAAACCCACAAGGAGGTCAAAATAAATTTGAAGCACCAATCCATATCTCTAATTTAATGTTATTGGAAAAAGGAAATACAACACGTGTTGGTTTTAGAATAGAAGGTGATAAAAAAGTGCGTTTTTCTAAAAAAACGAATGCAATAATATAATTATGAAAAAACCTAGACTAAAAGACGAATATAACGACGTTATTAAAGCAAATTTAATAAAAGAATATAGTTATAAAAATGTAATGCAAGTGCCAAAACTTCAAAAAATAGTTTTGAGTAAAGGAGTCGGTGCAGCAGTTGCAGATAAAAAATTAATTGAATATGCTATCGATGAATTAACAATGATAACTGGTCAAAAAGCAATTGCGACAATTTCTAAAAAAGACGTTGCTGCATTTAAATTACGTAAAGGTATGCCAATTGGAGTAAAAGTAACTTTACGAGGTACTAAAATGTATGAATTTTTAGACAGATTTGTAACTGCATCTCTACCAAGAGTAAGGGACTTTAGAGGTATTAAGTCAACAGGATTTGACGGTAGAGGTAACTATACTTTAGGTATTACAGAGCAAATTATTTTTCCAGAAATAGAAATAGATAAAATTAATAAAATTTCTGGTATGGATATTACTTTTGTAACTTCTGCAAATACAGACAAAGAAGCAAAATCATTATTAACCGAATTAGGATTACCTTTTAAAAAGAACTAAGATGGCAAAAGAATCAATGAAAGCTCGCGAAAGAAAAAGAGCAAAAACAGTTGCAAAATATGCAGCAAAAAGAAAAGCGTTAAAAGAAGCAGGTGATTATTTAGCTTTGCAAAAATTACCTAAAAACGCATCACCAGTTAGAATGCACAATCGTTGTAAACTAACAGGTCGCCCAAAAGGATATATGCGTCAATTCGGTATTAGTCGTGTGACCTTTAGAGAAATGGCTAATAAAGGTTTAATACCAGGAGTTAGAAAAGCAAGTTGGTAAAATTGAAAATTGAAAAAGATAATTAAATTTCAATAAAAAATATCATTTTGAACAACTTCTAAAAATTTATAAAAAGCAGAAAACTCAATATTTTAAAAAAATAAAATAATTAATAAAAAATTAAAAACAACAGTTTTAAAATTTGATTAAATTCAAATAATTAATTCGTAAAATAAACAAGAATGGTTACAGACCCAATATCAGATTACTTAACAAGAATTAGAAACGCAGGAATGGCAGGACACAGAGTTGTTTCTATACCAGCATCTAATGTTAAAAAAGAAATGACTAAAATTCTTTTTGATCAAGGCTATATATTAAGTTATAAATTTGAACAAAATACAGTACAAGGAGAAATCAAAATTGCTTTAAAATATGATAAAGCAACTAGAAAATCAGTAATTCAAAAGTTAGAACGTATTAGTAAACCTGGCTTACGTAAATATGTTAGTGCTAAAGAAATACCACGTGTTTTGAACGGTTTAGGTATTGCAATTGTATCTACTTCTCAAGGAGTAATTACAAATAAAAAAGCAAAACAAGAGAACATTGGTGGTGAGGTTTTATGTTACATTTATTAATATTTAAGAACTAGAAAGATGTCAAGAATAGGTAAAGCACCAATAGCAATTCCAGCAGGAGTAACTATAAATGTTAAAGATAACATAGTTACAGTAAAAGGAAAACTAGGTGAATTGTCTCAAAATATAGAAGAGATAATCATAAAAAATGAAGAAGATACTTTAGTTTTAGAAAGACCTTCAGAAAGTAAAGAACATAAAGCAAAGCACGGTTTATATCGTAGTTTAGTTAATAATATGATAACAGGTGTTTCTACTGGATTTACTAAAGAATTAGAATTAGTTGGAGTTGGATATAGAGCAACAAATCAAGGTCAAAATTTAGATTTAGCCTTAGGCTACTCTCATACCATTGTAATACGTATTGCCCCAGAAGTTAAAATTGAAACAATTTCAGTTAAAGGTAAAAACCCAATTATAAAATTAACATCTCATAACAACCAATTATTAGGTCAAGTTGCTGCAAAGATTCGCTCCTTACGTAAACCAGAACCTTATAAAGGAAAAGGAATTAAGTTTGTAGGAGAAGTATTAAGAAGAAAAGCAGGTAAAACTGCATAAAGACTAAGTTTTAAGCAATAGGTAATATTACCTAAAGTTAAACTTAATATAAAGAAAATAAAATGGCATTAACAAAATTAGAACGTAGAATACGTATCAAAAAAAGAATCAGAAAACACGTTTTAGGCACCGCTAAAAGACCTAGACTATCTGTATTTAGAAGTAATAAGCAAATTGATGCTCAATTAATTGATGATGTAAACGGAGTTACATTAACTGCAATTTCATCAAGTTCAAAAAAAGCAAAAGGTACTAAATCAGAAATTGCTAAAGAAGTAGGTAAATTACTAGCAGAAAAAGCAATTAAAAACGGTATTGAATCTTGTGCTTTTGATAGAAACGGATTTTTGTATCACGGTAGAGTTAAAGCTTTGGCAGAAGGCGCTAGAGAAGGCGGATTAAAATTTTAATAAATACATGGTCAAAATTTTAGTTATAAAATGATTTAAATCATTTAAAGACTAAAGATAAGACCTACTAGACTAAAGAAATGTATAAAAAATATTCAAACGTAGAAAGAGTAAAACCTAGTGGAATTGATTTAAAAGATCATTTAGTAGGAGTACAAAGAGTTACTAAAGTAACAAAAGGTGGTAGAACTTTTGGTTTTAATGCAGTTGTTGTTGTTGGTAATGGAGATGGTGTTGTAGGACATGGTCTTGGTAAATCTAAAGATGTAGCTTCAGCAATAGCAAAAGCAATTGAAGATGCTAAAAAGAATTTAGTAAGAATACCAATTTACAAACAAACAATACCTCACGAACAAAAAGGAAAATATGGTGGCGCAAAAGTATTTTTAAAACCTGCCTCTAACGGTACAGGAGTCATTGCTGGTGGAGCTGTACGTGCCGTATTAGAGTCTGTTGGAGTACAAGATGTATTATCTAAATCACAAGGATCTTCTAACCCCCATAACGTAGTAAAAGCAACTTTTGATGCCTTACTAAATATGAGAGATGCATATGCAGTAGCAAAACAAAGAGGAATTTCTTTAGATAAAGTTTTTAACGGATAAGATTTAGACATAGTTTTTAGACCTTAAACCCTTTATTAATACTAAACTTAAGCCTAAAGCCTAAAGCATAGACAAATGAAAAAAATAAGAGTAAAACAAGTAAAAAGCCAAATAAGAAGACCAAAAAATCAAAAATTGACCTTGGTTGCTTTAGGCTTAAGAAAGATGAATCAAGTGGTAGAGCATGATGCTACACCATCGATTATCGGAATGGTAAATACAGTTAAACATTTAGTTTCCGTTGAGGAAGTAAAATAATATATATAGTTATGCAATTAAATAACTTAAGACCAGCAAAAGGTGCTGTTAAAACAAGTAAAAGAATAGGTAGAGGTCAAGGTTCTGGTAAAGGAGGCACTGCTACTAGAGGCCATAAAGGTCAAAAATCTCGTTCTGGTTATTCTAGAAAGATTGGTTTTGAAGGAGGTCAAATGCCTTTGCAAAGACGTGTACCTAAATTTGGTTTCACAAATATCAATCGCAAAGAATACAATGGCATTAATTTAGACAAATTACAAGAATTTGTTGATAGTGGTAAAATTAAAGACACTGTTAATATGGAAGTACTTTGTGCAATTAAATTAGCAAGAAAAAATGATTTAGTTAAAATACTAGGTCGTGGAGAGTTAAAAGTGAAGTTAAATATTACCGTTCATAAATTTACTGTAACTGCAAAAGCAGCAATAGAAAAAGCAGGTGGAGAGGCAGTAACTTTATAAAGTTAATATAGAAATGAAAAAAATTATAAATAGCATACAAGATATTTGGAAGATAGAAGAACTTAGAAATAAAATTCTTTTAACTTTAGGATTGATGGTTGTATACCGTTTAGGCGCTCAAATTACCTTACCAGGTATTGACGCGACTCAATTGGCTGGTTTGCAATCAAATGCTAAAGGGGGTCTATTGGGTATGCTAGATATGTTTACAGGTGGAGCATTTGGTAGAGCATCAATTATGGCTTTAGGTATTATGCCTTATATATCGGCTTCTATTGTAGTACAATTAATGGGTATTGCAATACCTTATTTACAAAAATTAAAAAATGAAGGAGAAAGTGGTAATAAAAAAATTACACAAATAACACGTTGGTTAACTATTGTAATTTTAATATTTCAAGCACCAACATTTATTTATAGTTTACCAGCTTTAGGTGTACCAGAAACTGCCTATTTAATAGGTAAAGGACCTTTGTTTTGGTTTTCTTCCATATTATTATTAACTACAGGTACTGTATTTGCAATGTGGTTAGGAGAACGTATTACAGAAAAAGGTATTGGTAATGGTATATCATTATTAATTACTATTGGTATTATTGCTAGATTACCACAATCATTTGCACAAGAATTTGCATCTAAATTAGAATCAGGTAATGGTGGTTTATTAATGATATTAATTGAAATCGTAATTTGGTTTTTAGTAATTTTAGCATGTATCTTTTTAGTAACTGCAATACGAAAAATATCCGTTCGTTATGCACGTAGAACAATTGCTGGTAATATTGGTAATATTGCAGGGTCAAGAGATTACGTGCCATTAAAATTAAATTCAGCAGGTGTAATGCCAATAATATTTGCACAAGCATTAATGTTTGTTCCAGCATTGTTAAAAGGCTCATCAAATGATACAGTCGCAAGTTTAGGTTTACGATTTACAGATATGTTTGGTTGGGAGTACAATGTCTTATTTGGAATCTTAATTATTGTATTTGGATTTTTCTATACTGCAATTACAATTCCAACAAATAAAATGGCAGATGATTTAAAGCGTGGTGGCGGTTTTGTTCCAGGATTTAAGCCAGGAGGAGAAACGGCAGATTACTTAGACACTATATTATCAAGAATAACGTTCCCAGGATTATTATTTTTAGTTGCTTTAGCAGTATTACCTGCTTTTGTGGTTAAATTTGGAGTAAATAGTGGTTGGGCAATGTTTTATGGAGGCACTTCATTAATTATTATGGTAGGTGTTGCAATAGATACAATACAACAAATAAATTCACATTTATTAAACCGTCATTACGATAGTTTAATGAAAACAGGTAATAAAAGAAAATCAAGAATTTAATATGGCAAAGCAACCAGCAATAGAGCAAGATGGCGTAATTACGCAAGCATTATCAAATGCAATGTTTCGTGTAGAACTAGAAAACGGTCACATTGTTACTGCTCATATTTCTGGTAAAATGAGAAAATTTTATATTAAATTATTACCTGGAGATAAGGTAAAATTAGAAATGAGTCCATACGATTTATCCATAGCAAGAATAACGTATAGATATTAATTAAAATAAATATTTTTTAGATGATATTTTTTTGTATTTTTGCAAACTTATTATTTAGAAATAATACAAAAAGAGATGAAAGTTAGAGCATCATTAAAAAAAAGAAGCGCAGATTGTATAATAGTGCGAAGAAAGGGTAGGTTATACGTAATTAATAAAAAAAATCCTAGATTTAAACAAAGACAAGGATAATTATGGCAAGAATAGCAGGTATTGACATACCAAAAAATAAACGAGGAGTTATTTCTTTAACTTATATTTTTGGTGTAGGTAGAAGCAGATCTAAAGAAGTTTTAGTCGCTGCAAAAGTAGATGAAAATATAAAAGTTCAAGACTGGACTGATGATCAAATTGCGAATATTCGTGAAGAGATTGGTAAATTCACTATTGAAGGTGAATTACGTTCAGAAACTCAATTAAATAAAAAACGTCTAATGGATATTGGATGCTATAGAGGTGTTCGTCATCGTACAGGATTGCCATTGAGGGGTCAAAGAACTAAAAATAATTCTAGAACTAGAAAAGGTAAAAGGAAAACCGTTGCTAATAAAAAAATAGCGAGTAGGTAATAACTGCTCAAAAACCGTAAATTAAAATGGCAAAAACAACAAAAAAACGTAAAGTTATTGTAGACGCATATGGCGAGGCTCATATTCACGCATCTTTTAATAACATAATCATTACTTTAACAAACAAAAGAGGAGATGTTATCGCTTGGTCATCAGCAGGTAAACAAGGTTTTAGAGGTTCTAAAAAGAATACACCTTATGCTGCTCAAACTGCTGCAGAAGACTGTGCTAAAGTAGCACATGAAGCAGGGTTACGTAAAGTAAAAGTATATGTAAAAGGGCCAGGTAATGGTAGAGAATCTGCAATCAGATCACTACACAATGCAGGTATAGAAGTTACAGAAATTATTGATGTAACACCAATGCCACATAATGGTTGTCGCCCAGCAAAAAGAAGAAGAGTTTAAAAAGAGTTGAAAAACAATAAATTTATGTTAGTTAATTGATAACTTGTAAAAGTTAAGCGAATTTAAAATTAATAAACCTATAAAATTAGTGTTTTAGTACTTAAAATAATAAATATTAATACAAGATTATCGAAGGAGAATAGCCTTAATTCATAATCATAAAAACAAAAAAATGGCAAGATATACAGGACCAAAAACAAAAATCGCTCGTAAATTTGGCGAAGCAATTTATGGAGAAGATAAATCTTTTGAAAAAAGAAATTTTCCTCCAGGACAACATGGTAATGCAAGGCGTAGAGGTAAAAAATCTGAATACGCAATGCAATTACAAGAAAAGCAAAAAGCAAAATATACGTACGGAATTTTAGAAAAACAATTCCGTAATTTATTTAAAAAAGCATCAGCATCATCTGGTATTACAGGTGAAATTTTATTGCAACTTTGCGAATCACGTCTAGATAACATAGTTTATAGAATGGGAGTTTCTCCAAGTAGAAATGGTGCAAGACAATTCGTATCTCATAGACACATTACAGTTAACGGTGAAATCGTTAGCATACCATCTTACCAAGTAAAAGAAGGTGATGTAATTGGAGTTCGTGAAAAATCAAAATCTTTAATCGCAATCCAAAATTCATTAGCGAACAATAGTTCTGTTTATGAATGGTTAAATTTTAATATTGACACTATGACTGGTACTTTTGTAAAAACCCCAGAAAGAATTCAAATCCCAGAAAATATTAACGAACAATTTATTGTAGAGTTATACTCTAAATAATTAAAGCATATAGATAAATTTATGGCAATTTTAAATTTTCAAAAACCAGATAAAGTAATATTAATTGATTCTACTGATTTTTCAGGAAGATTCGAATTCAGACCTTTAGAACCAGGCTTTGGTTTAACAGTTGGTAATGCCTTAAGAAGAGTTTTACTATCTTCTTTAGAAGGCTATGCAATTACTTCAATCAGAATGGAAGGTGTAGAACATGAATTTTCTACCCTAAAAGGTGTCGTAGAAGATGTAACCGAAATGATTTTAAATTTAAAACAAGTACGTTTTAAAAGACAAATAGACGATACAGATAACGAAACAGTATCTATTTCTGTAAAAGGACAAGAACAACTAACAGCAGGAGATTTTCAAAATTTTATTTCAGGGTTCCAAGTATTAAATCCAGAATTGGTAATTTGTAATATGGAAAAATCTGTAGAGATAGAAATGGACCTTACCATTGAAAAAGGTAGAGGCTTTGTTTTGGCAGAAGAAAATAAAAAAGTATCTGCAGCATTAGGTACTATTTTTATAGACTCTATATATACGCCAATAAGAAATGTAAAATATGCAGTTGAAAACTTTAGAGTAGAACAAAAAACGGATTACGAAAAATTAATTTTTGATATTGAAACAGACGGTTCAATAAATCCACAAGACGCTCTAACAGACGCAGCAAGAATATTAATTCACCATTTTATGTTATTTTCTGATGAAAGAATTACTTTAGAAGAAGATGAAATCGCTCAAACAGAAACTTATGATGAAGAATCACTTCACATGAGACAGTTATTAAAAACAAGATTAGTTGATATGGACTTATCTGTAAGAGCACTAAACTGTTTAAAAGCAGCAGAAGTTGATACCTTAGGCGATTTAGTATCATTTAATAAAAATGACTTAATGAAATTTAGAAATTTTGGTAAAAAATCACTTACAGAATTAGATGAATTAGTTAACGTTAAAGGCTTAACTTTCGGAATGGATTTAAGTAAATATAAATTAGACAAAGACTAATAGTCTTTACTCAATAATCTTTGGTTTTTAAAATAAAACCAAAGATAAAAGACAAAAGAAAATGAGACACGGAAAGAAATTTAATCATTTAAGTAGAAAAACAGCGCATAGAAAGGCAATGTTATCTAATATGGCATGCTCTATTATAGAACATAAACGCATCAATACAACTTTAGCAAAAGCAAAAGCAGTAAGACAATATATTGAGCCATTATTAACAAAATCAAAAAAAGATACAACACATAATAGACGTATTGTATTTAAATATTTAAAGAGAAAAGAAATAATAACTGAACTTTTTAGAGAAGTGGCCGTTAAGATTGCAGATAGACCAGGAGGTTATATTAGAATTATTAAGTTAGGAAACAGACAAGGTGATAACGCATCTATGGCAATGGTAGAATTAGTTGATTATAACGAAGTTTATAACCCTAACTCTAAAAAGAAAAAGAAAACTAGAAGAAGAGGAGGTAATAAAGCAGTTGCTACTGCGCCAGTTCAAACCCCTAACTCTAAAGAAGAAGAATAAGATGTTAATAAACATTAATTAATTATAAAAAGATAAACTATTATTTAGTTTATCTTTTTTTATTTTTGACAATTAATTGTACCTCCAGTTAATAAAAATGAATGAAGTCTTAAATAAATAAAATACTAATTCCCAAATGGAAAATCAAAAATCAGCAATAATCCTTTTAGAAGATGGTGCAATTTTTAAAGGTAAATCCATAGGAATAAATGGTACTGCTTTTGGAGAAATTTGTTTTAATACAGGCATGACAGGTTATCAAGAAATTTTTACAGACCCATCGTATTATGGACAGTTAATGATTGCAACAAATGCACATATTGGTAACTATGGTACTAATGAAGATGAAATAGAATCAGATAAAATTCAAATTTCAGGGTTAATTTGTAGAAATTTTAGTTTTAATTATTCAAGACATAATGCAAATCAATCTTTGTTTGATTTCTTGAAGAAACAAAACCTAGTTACAATTACCGAAGTAGATACAAGAGCACTAGTAAGTTATATTCGTGATAAAGGAGTGATGAATGCTATTATTTCTACAGAAACCGATATAGATAAGTTAAAAAAAGAACTGACCAAAGCACCAAATATGAATGGCTTAGAATTGGCCTCAAAAGTAACTACAAAAAAAACCTATTTTATTGGTAATGAAAATGCTAAATATAAAATTGCAGTATTAGATTTAGGTATTAAAAAGAACATAATTAGGAACTTTATAAAAAGAGATTGTTACGTAAAAGTATTTCCGTATAATACAACTTTCAAAGAAATGAGTGCTTTTAAACCTGATGGATATTTTTTATCTAACGGTCCAGGAGACCCAGAACCATTAATTGAGGCACAAATACTAACCAAAGAAATAATTAAAAGAAATTTACCGCTGTTTGGTATTTGTTTAGGGCATCAAATAATTGCACTAGCAAACGGAATAAAAACCTATAAAATGCATAATGGCCATCGCGGAATTAATCACCCGGTAAAGAACTTAATTACAGGTAAAGCCGAAATTACTTCACAAAATCATGGATTTGTAGTAGATAGAAAAGAAGTTGAAGATCATAATGATTTTGAAGTCACACACTTACACTTAAATGACAACACTTTAGCAGGAATGCAAATGAAAAATAAAAATTGCTTCTCCGTACAATATCATCCAGAAGCAAATCCAGGACCTCACGATTCTACTTACCTATTTGATGAGTTTATGAAGAGATTGTAATTAATGATAATGAGATGCTATCCTAATATAACCAAATAATAGTAAAAATCAAGCACAAGAAAATAATTTCACACAAAATTATAATTATCTTACCTGCTTTTTGACAATCAATAAAGAATAATAAATAAAAACCTTTTTTTAAAGAAAAATTATAAATGAGCATAATAATAGAAATACACGCAAGGCAAATTTTTGATTCAAGAGGCAACCCAACAATAGAAGTAGATGTAGTTACTGAAAACGGAATATTAGGTAGAGCAGCAGTTCCATCAGGAGCATCAACAGGAGAGCATGAGGCTGTAGAATTACGAGATGGAGGAGAAGATTATATGGGAAAATCCGTTTTTAAAGCCCTAAAAAATATAAATCAAATTATGGCAGAAAAATTAATAGGAATGTCTGTATTTGAACAAAATAAGATAGATAATTTAATGATTGCTTTAGACGGTACACTAAACAAAGCAAAACTAGGAGCAAATGCCATTTTAGGAGTTTCTCTAGCAGTAGCAAAAGCAGCAGCTAATGAAATGGGAATGCCGTTATACAGGTATATAGGAGGTGTTTCTGCAAATACCTTACCTGTACCCATGCTAAATATTATAAACGGAGGCTCACATTCAGATGCACCCATAGCATTTCAAGAATTTATGATTATGCCAGTTGGAGCAGAGAACTTTACAGAGGCATTAAAAATGGGCTCCGAAATATTTCATAATTTAAAAAAAATACTTCAAAACAGAAACTTAAGTACAGCAGTTGGTGACGAAGGAGGTTTTGCACCAAATTTTAAAGGAACAGAAGACGCATTAGATACCATTTTAAGCGCTATAAAAAAAGCAGGTTATAAAGTAGGTAGCGAAATAATGTTAGCCTTAGATTGTGCAGCCTCAGAATTTTTTATTGACGGTAAATACGATTACACCAAATTTGAAGGCAAATCAGGAATAATAAGAACATCCGAAGAACAAGTAAATTATTTAGCAGAACTAACTTCAAAATACCCTATAATTTCTATAGAAGACGGTATGGATGAAAACGATTGGAAAGGTTGGAACTACCTTACCCGTAAAATTGGAACTAAAGTACAGATTGTAGGTGACGACTTATTTGTAACTAATGTAGAACTCTTAGCAAGAGGAATAAAAGAAAACTCTGCTAATTCTATTTTAATAAAATTAAACCAAATAGGTACATTAACCGAAACAATTGCTGCCGTAAATATGGCAAAAAAAGCAGGCTATACAAGTATAATCTCACACCGTTCTGGAGAGACCGAAGATACCACTATTGCAGATTTAGCGGTTGCATTAAATACAGGTCAAATTAAAACAGGTTCAACCTCAAGAACAGATCGTATTGCAAAATACAATCAGTTATTGCGTATTGAAGAAGAATTAGGAAATACAGCATATTACCCCAAAGAAAAAGCCTTTAACCTAAAATTATAATTATTCAATAAACCTAGGCAAACTCAAAAAATACCTCTGTAAAATAAAACCCTTAGAACATATATTGTTAATAGTAGGATTTTACCTTAAAAGAAAAACCTAAATACTTTACAGTAAATTCAGTTAATAAAAAACACTAATTTATACACTAATATTTCTGAATAAATTGTAAATTAGTACCGTCGATTTCGGCAAGAAAAATCAAATAAAAATACAATGTCAGACATAGCAATTTTAGAAGTAGATGGAAAAAAATACGAGTTTCCAATCATTAGAGGTACAGAAGGTGAAGTAGCCATAGACCTCAAAACATTAAGAGGTGTTACAGGTGGAGTAATTACATTAGATCCAGGTTTTAAAAATACAGGTTCTTGTGTAAGTGCCATTACTTTTTTAGATGGCGAAAAAGGAATTTTACGCTATCGAGGTTACGGTTTAGAAGATTTAGCTACAAATTCTAATTTTTTAGAAGTTACTTATTTAACCATCTTTGGAGAATTACCAACCAAAAAAGAATTTAAAAGATTTGAAGAAACAATCAAATCTAACTCTATGGTTAATGAAGAAATGAAAGATATTATAGATGGATTTCCTAAAAATGCACACCCAATGGGTATTTTATCTTCATTAACATCCGCTTTAACGGCATTTGACCCAAAATCAGTAAATGTAGAAGATGAAGAAGAAATGTTTCAAGCAATTTGTAAAACAATGTCTAAAATACCAGTTTTAGCAGCTTGGGCTCATAAAAAGAATTTAGGACACCCAATGAATTACTCTAATAATAATTTAAGTTATATAGAAAATGTTTTAGAAATGTTATTTAAAATCCCGACAGAATCCTATAAACTAAGCCCTAAAGTAGTAAACGCTTTGGATCAATTATTAATATTACATATAGATCACGAACAAAATTGCTCTACTTCTACCGTAAGAATTGTAGGGTCTGCACATGCAGGTTTATTTGCCTCTATTGCAGCTGGAGTTTCTGCACTTTGGGGGCCTTTGCACGGTGGTGCAAATCAAGCAGTTATTGAAATGCTTAAAGATATTCAAAAAGATGGAGGTGATGTTGAGAAATATATTTTAAAAGCAAAAGATAAAAATGACCCATTTAGATTAATGGGTTTTGGGCATAGAGTTTATAAAAACTTTGACCCAAGAGCAAAAATAATAAAAAAAGCAGCAGATGAAGTTTTAGAAGACCTAGGTATAGATGATCCTATTTTGGATATTGCAAAAAGACTAGAAGAAACGGCATTAAAAGATGCATATTTTGTAAAAAGAAAATTATACCCTAACGTAGATTTTTACTCAGGTATAATTTATCGAGCATTAGGAATACCAACAAAAATGTTTACCGTAATGTTTGCGATTGGTCGTTTACCAGGTTGGATTGCGCAATGGAGAGAAATGCGTTTAAATAAAGAACCAATTGGTCGTCCAAGACAATTGTATATTGGCGAAAATCAAAGAAGTTTTGTTGCAATGTCTGAGAGATGATTGCGTTGAAATAAAAAGTCTTTGATTTTAAAATAAAGACTAAAAAACGGACATCTAAAAATCTTAAATGAATTCAATTAAAATAATAAAAAACCGTTCAGATGTTGGCGCAGGAACTCGTGGCTCAGATATGGGAATTGACGCCATAGAGATTGCCGCTATAAATATTGAAAATCAATTTTTTAACAATTACCAATACGAAGATGTAATTACAACAAACGAATCAGTTTATAATAAAGTAAACAATACTTTTGCAAGACGAATTTCTAGCGTATTAAAACAATGCCAACGCTTAAGTAATCATGTGCAAGTTAATCTACAAGAAGGTAGATTCCCTTTAGTGCTATCTGGCGACCACTCTTCTGCTTTAGGTAGTATTAGTGGAGTTAAAGCAGCATTTCCATCTAAAAAAGTTGGGGTAGTTTGGATAGACGCACATGCAGATATTCATTCGCCCTATACCTCACCTTCAGGTAATATTCACGGTATGCCTTTGGCCGCCGCCTTAGCAGATGATAATTTAGACTTTCAGATAAATGAAGTCTCTAGAGAAACTGAAGATCTATGGGAAAGAATGAAAAATATAACTGTACCAGAAGCCAAAATAGTTGCTAATAATTTAGTATATTTTGGAGTTCGTGATACTGAAAAACCAGAAGATGCCCAAATAGATAAATTAAAAATAAAAAATTATAAAGTTGCAGAAGTTCGCTTTCGGGGCTTAAAAACTTGTGTAGATGAAGCTTTAGAAAGACTATCCGATTGCGATGTAATTTACATCTCCTTTGATGTAGATAGTATGGATTGTAACATGATTTCTTACGGAACAGGAACACCAGTACCAAAAGGCTTTGATCAATTTGAAATTATCGAAATCATCCATCAATTCATGAAATCTAAAAAAGTAGTCTGTATAGAATTTGTAGAAGTAAATCCTTTGTTAGACTTAAAAGGAAATAAAATGGCAGAAGTTGCTTTTGAAATTTTAGAACAAGTTGCTTTAAAGATAGAAAAGATAATTTTAAAATAGGCTAAAAAAAATAGTAGAATCTGCTAAATTAAAATAAAAGAGCCACTTTTTTACATACAAACTCAAGTAATTTAGTATCATTTGCAGTAAATGAATTTAGTGTATGTGAATCAATATCTATCTGACCAATATTTTTTCCATTTTTAAAAATAGGAATCACAACTTCTGACTTTACCTCAATTCCGCATGAAATATAATTATCTTGCTTAGTGACATCTGGCACCATAAAATTTTCATTACTAATCGCAACCTGTCCACAAATCCCTTTACCAAAAGGTATGATTGTATGTTCAGTAGATTTACCTGAAAATTGTGCTAACTTTAACTCGTTTTTGTTTCCGTTTTTAAAGTAAAACCCAACCCAATCGTAATACTTAATTTCTTTTTTTAATAAATCACAAATTTGCTGTAATTTTTCCTCATTTTTAACTAAAGTGTTTAATATGGATACTATTTTTTGTTTTAAAATTTTCATTTTAATTTTTTGTTGTAAATTCTGTTTTTAAATATGATGTTAATTTTAGTGATTAATAAGTATATAAGCTACACTAAAACTTATTTTCGATACTCAAGGTCAAGGTAAACTAAATACTAAAATAGAATACAGGTTTATTTTTGAATTAAAATACTTTCCGTAATTTTGGACAAATATAAAAATCAATCTCTTGCAAAAAAACAAAGCCTTACTATTTTTTTTAATAAAATTTTTTATCAGTTATTTTTTGATGTTGAGTTTATACAATTTATATTTAAATAAAACGCAAGAAAGAGTGCTTTTTTCTTGCTCACCAATAACAGAAACAGTTGCAAAACAAGCAGCTATAGTGAGCAGTTTTTTAGGCTATAAGACAACTGTAGTACAGCATAAAGAAGAATTGTCGTATAAAGTTTTAGTACATAATAAATATATTGCAAGAGTAATAGAAGGTTGTAACTCTATAAGTATAATCATTTTATTTTGGGCATTTATTATTGCTTTTTCGGGTAAAATCAGCACAACAATAATTTTTGGTTTAGCAGGTAGTTTATTAATTTATACGCTAAATGTTTTTAGAATTTCTTTATTAGCAATTGGACTGTATAAATACCCAAAACAACAAATTATTTTTCATGATTTACTTTTTCCAGCAATAATATACGGGTTTATTGTGGTGCTTTGGTTAATTTGGATTAAAAAATTTACATATTTAACTAAGAAAAATGTCTAATTCTGTGCGATATATATTAGTTGGGTTATTATTTATAGCTTTAATTTTAGTTAGAGCATTTCAAAATGTGTTATTTTACGATCCTTTTATTGCTTATTTTCAAAATGACTATTTACATTTGCCATTTCCAGAATTTAATACAAAGAAACTAGTATTTTTTTTATTTTTAAGATATTTAATTAATACCATATTATCCCTAGCAATAATCTATTTATTATTTAAAGTAAAATTTTTTATATTTAGCATAAAATTTTATACTTATGCTTTTATAATTTTCTTATTTTTATTTTTTATTGCTTTACAGTTTCCAAAAAATTATTTATTTTTATTTTATGTTAGGCGATTTTTAATTCAACCTTTATTCGTTTTAGTGTTAGTTCCCGCATTTTACTACCAATTAAAAAGCACTGATTTTTTTAGATAAAAAACAAACTAGATATCTATAAATTACTTATACTGCACCGTATATAAATCATAAAAAAATCGTAATTTTACGATGATTTTAAAAAACAAATTAAAAAAATGCCGTAGTTTTTACTAAGATTAAATCTAGTAGTTTGGTTTATTAGATAAATTTTGAATACTCGCTTTTATAAATTAAATTTGCTATTTTTAAAAATAAGAAAATGACCATAAAAGAGATAACAAATTACCTAGAAGAATTAGCACCATTATCACAAGCTGAAGATTTTGATAATGTAGGTCTATTAATTGGTAATGCTAAAACTAAAGTAACAGGTATTTTAGTAACTTTAGACGCTTTAGAAAAAACAGTTGATGAAGCAATTGCAAACCATTGTAACTTAATTGTAAGTTTTCACCCCATAATTTTTAAGGCTCTAAAAAAATTGAATGGCGACAGTTATGTAGAACGAGTTGCCATAAAAGCAATTAAAAATAATATTGCAATTTATACAATGCATACGGCTTTAGATAATTCTTTTTATGGCGTATCTGCTAAAATGTGTGCTGTTTTAGGTTTAGAAAACAGAAAAATACTAATTCCAAAAGAAAATAACCCTAAAATAGGTATGGGTATGATAGCTACATTGCCAACGGAAATGACAGAAAAAGATTTTTTAAATCTAGTTGCTTTAAAATTTCACGCAAAAGGAGTTCGACATTCCAATTTCACACATCAAAAAATAAAAAAAGTAGCACTTTTAGGAGGTTCTGGCGCTTTTGCTATTGCTAATGCTAAAGCAAAAAATGCAGATGCGTATATCTCTGCGGATTTTAACTATCATGACTTTTTTAAGGCAGAAGATAAGTTACTTTTAATAGATATTGGACATTATGAAAGCGAACAATTCACAAAAAGTCTTTTAGTTGATTATCTTAACAAAAAAATTAGTAATTTTGCCACTTATTCGCCTGCTGGTCGAATTATTTTATCAGGAAAAAATACAAATCCAATAAACTACTTATTAAATAATGGCTAAAACGAAAGAAGTAACTGTAGAAGAAAAACTTAGAGCACTATATGATTTACAGTTAATTGATTCAAGAATTGATGAAATTAAAAGTACTAGAGGTGAACTACCTTTAGAAATTGAAGATTTAGAAGATGATATTACAGGCATAAACACTAGGTTAGAAAATTTTATAACAGAATTAGAAAACTTAAAAGTTAATATTAGTGATAAAAAGCAGGCGATTGAAGAGTCTAATGCTTTAATTAAAAAATATACAAAACAACAAGATAAAGTTCGTAATAATAGAGAATTTGACTCTTTATCTAAAGAAGTTGAGTACCAAGAACTAGAAATTCAATTGGCAAATAAGCGTATTAATGAACTCAAAGTAAAAATTATACATAAAGAAGAAGTAATTGTTGGCTCAAAAGAAAAATTAACAGATTTAGAAGTACACTTAAAACATAAAAAAGAGGCACTTTCAGAAATTATGGAAGAAACTGCTAAAGAAGAAAAAATATTAGGTAAAAAGTCAGACGAGTTTAGTAAATTAATAGAAGAACGGTTACTAAAAGCTTATCAAAGAATTAGAAGTAATGTGCGTAACGGTTTAGCAGTTGTACCAGTTGAGAGAGGTGCGTCAATAGGATCTTATTTTACCATACCACCACAAAGACAAATGGAAATAGCAATGCGTAAAAGAATAATTACCGATGAACATAGTGGTAGAATATTGGTAGATATTGAACTAGCAACTGAAGAAAAACAAAAAATGTCAAAATTTATTTCTTAATAAAACTAAAAGTTACCCTAAGAGGTAAGTTTTCGAAAAATGACAGGTTTTTGTAATGATTTAACTAAATTTGGTAAATCAGTGTTCATTTTATGTTTTAAAATTTGTTATTTTGTATAACCTGATTTACTAAAATGCATAATGATTTACCCCAAAAAAGAACTTGCACAACTTATAATTTACGCTTGCCAAGAAAACGGAATTGAAAAAGTAGTTATTTCTCCTGGGTCTAGAAATGCAGCATTAAGCATTGGGTTTTTTAATAACAAAAAAATAAATTGCTTAAGTATTGTTGATGAGCGTTGTGCCGCCTTTTTTGCTCTTGGTATTGCACAACAAACTAAAAAACCCGTAGCCTTAGTTTGCACTTCTGGATCCGCATTATTGAATTATTATCCTGCTATTGCAGAGGCTTATTACAGTAATATCCCACTAGTCATTTTATCTGCAGACAGGCCAAAACATTTATTAAAAATTGGTGATGGTCAAACGATTAAACAATATGCTGTTTTTGCGAATCATATTTTAAAATCAGTTCAATTAATTGAAGAAGTAGATGCATTGAATCATAATTTTAAAACGGTAAATACAACTTTACAGTTAGCCATATTAGAAAGTGGACCAGTGCATATTAACATTCCGTTTAATGAACCACTGTACGAAATAACAAACAAACCTACTTCATTTCCGAAAATAAGTAAAATTGCTATTCCGACTTTATTAGAAGAAAAACCTTTAGATATCAATACCTTAGAAAAATTTGCAACAATATGGAATAATTCAAAAAAGAAAATGGTACTTATCGGGACATATTTTCCATCTGAATTAATTCAAACACAAATAAATCATTTAGTCAAAGATAGTTCTGTTTTGGTGCTAACAGAAACGACTTCTAATATATATCATAAAAAGACAATTAATGCTATAGATAAGTTAATAGTTCCGCTAACAGAAAAAGAATTAGAAACTTTACAACCCGAAGTTTTGCTAACTTTTGGAGGTATGATAGTGTCTAAAAAAATAAAACAATTTTTACGTAAATACCAACCAAAACAGCATTGGCATATTGATAAAAAAAATAAGTTAGACACTTTTCATTGCTTAACAAAGTATTTTAAGATTTCAGCAGCATTATTTTTTAGTCAGTTTTTCTTTTTAACAAAAGATAATAAAAGTGATTATCAACAAAAATGGTTATCTATTAAAGAAAAAAGAGAACAAAGTCATCATAAGTTTTTGTTAGAAACAGGATTTTCGGACTTAAAAGTATTTGGTATTATTTTAAAATCTTTACCTAAAGATAGTTTATTACAATTAGCAAATAGTTCTATTATACGTTATTCACAATTATTTAATTTAAAAAATACATTACAGGTTTTTTGTAATAGAGGCACAAGTGGTATTGATGGTAGTACTTCAACAGCAATTGGTGCTAGTTTTGCAACAAACAGGCAAACTATTTTTATAACTGGTGATATCAGTTTTTTTTATGACAGTAACGCTTTGTGGAATAATTACATACCTACAAACTTTAGAATTATATTAATTAACAATTCTGGTGGTGGGATTTTTAGATTTATTCCTGGACCAAAGACTACAAATGTACTGCCTCTTTTTGAAACACCACATAACTTAAATGCATCACATCTATGTAGTATGTATGGTTTTGAATATTTAAGCACCAAAAACACTACTGACTTAACTAAAAAATTGACTTCTTTTTACTCAAAATCTAACCAACCAAAATTGATAGAAATCTTTACACCCAAAAATTTAAACGACTTAATTTTAACTAAATATTTTTTTTCTTTTAGAAATTAACATATTATTTGCTATCTTTGAAAATAAATTAGTATAAATTAATCTATAAAAATTAAAAATCATGAGTAAAAGAGACGAATTAATTGCATTATATGCAGATGAATTAAAAAGTAAATGTGGTGTGACAGCAGATATGGATTTGCTAACTAAAGTTACTATTGGTTGTGGACCTTCCATTTACAATAAAGACTCTTCAACTGTTGCTTGTGGGCAAGAAAGTGAATTAGAGACAGTAAAAAACAACTATTTAATTGGTAAATTAGGTCTAAAAGATGCTGCTAATTTAGATGCTGGAATTAAAGAAGTATGTAAGCAAATGGGAACTTCTAATAAAAATAAATATAGAGCAATGTTTTATTATTTATTGTGTGTAAAGTTTGGCAAACAAACTATTTATTAAAATTTACAGTTTAACTGGTGTAAACTACTATGTTTAGTGAAGTGCTTAGCCAATATGGTTTATTGAATATTATTTTAAAAAATCAACAACATGGTTGTAAAAATCAGTTGGATTTTCTGCGTGTAACCAATGACCTGCATTTTTAACGGTTTTAACTATTGCTTTTGGAAAATGTGCATTTATTAGTGCATTATCATTTTTAGATATATAATTAGAATTTTCACCTTTTAAAAACAGTACTTTATTATTAAAATTAGTAAAACTAGGCAGTGCAATTCCGACTTCTTCTATATTTTTGGTAAGACATTCTAAATTAAAACGATAGGCAAGTTCCCCTTTGCTTTTCCAATAGATATTTTTTAGTAAAAATTGTCTAATTCCGTTTTCATTAATATATTTCTTTAAAATTTCTGCTACTTCTCTTCTTGTTTTTTGAACGGAAAAGTCAACTGTATTTAAAGCTTCTAAAATTAGTTGATGATGTATTGGGTAATATCTTGGCGAAATATCTGCGACTATTAATTTAGATATCATTTCTGGAAAAGTAACTGCAAACAGCATTGCTGTTTTCCCACCCATAGAATGTCCTAATAAATTTACTTTTTTTAAAGAATAATGTTTTATATAATTATGTAAATCTTCTACCATTAGTTCGTAAGAAAAATCAGTAGTATGAAAACTACGACCATGATTTCTCTGATCAATTAAATGTACTTCGTAATTTTCTGCAAACCTATTTGCTAAAGACTTCCAATTATCCCCCATACCCAAAAAACCGTGAAGAATTAATAAAGGTTGACCTTTGCCTAGAATTTTTGAGTATAATAGCATTTCTAATTTTTAATTTATTCAAAATCTAATATTTATTATTAGATTTTGTTATATAATTTTAAATTGAGTTTTATTTTAAAAGTAAATAAGTAAATAATGCGGCAACATAGGCTAAAGAAGTCATACCTATTAATTGATATAAGGGCCACCTCCAAGAGTTAGTTTCTCGTTTCACAATAGCAAGTGTACCCATACATTGCATTGCAAAAGCATAAAAAATTAATAATGACATACCCGTAGGTAAATCAAAACGTTTCTTACCTGTTATTGGGTGTTTTTCTGCTCGCATTTTTTCTTTTAAACTTGTATCGTCATCAGTGCTTTCTACACTGTAAATAGTTGCTAACGTACCAACAAACACTTCGCGAGCGGCAAAAGAACTTATTAAGGCAATTCCGATTTTCCAATCATAGCCTAATGGTTTTATTGCTGGTTCAATGGTTTTACCCATAATACCAATATAAGAATGTTCTAATTTATAGGTTGCTATTTTTTGTGCTAATTTTATATCAGATAGGTTTTGATAAACAATCATATTTTGTACCGTTTTATCTGCATTTTTAAATGATGATGGTCCATTTGTTGCTAAAAACCAAAGTACAATTGAAATAGCTAAAATTATTTTACCTGCTCCAAAGATAAAAGCTTTTGTTTTTTCCAAAATGGTATAAAATATATTTTTAAATGAAGGCACTGTATAGTCTGGCATTTCAATAATGAAATAACTTTTGTTATTTACTTTTAATATTTTATTTAAAATATAAGCGGCTATTATTGCAGCAATAAATCCTATGAGGTATAAAATCATCAATGTTAAACCTTGTAAGGAAAACCCAAAAAATCGATTATTTGGTATAACTAATGCAATAATAATAGCATAAACGGGTATTCTTGCTGCGCAGGTTGTTAGAGGTGTCACTAAAATAGTAATTAATCGTTCTTTAAAACCACTAATATTTCTAGTAGCCATAATTGCAGGTATTGCGCAAGCAGTACCCGAAATTAAAGGCACAACACTTTTGCCAGACATTCCGTAACGACGCATGATTTTATCCATTAAAAAAACGACTCTACTCATATAGCCTGTTTCTTCTAGAATGGCAACTAATAAAAATAGAATGACTATTTGTGGAATAAAAATAATAATACCACCAATTCCAGGTATAATACCTTCTGAAATTAAATTGGTCAATACTCCAGTTGGTAAATTATCTTTTGTAAATGAACTTAATTTTGCAAAAGATTCATCAATAAATTCCATTGGATATTGTGCAAGGTCAAAAACCGCTTGAAAAATTAACATCAAGATCATCGCAAAAATAACATAGCCAAATATTTTATGTGTTAAAATACGGTCTAATTTTGCTCTTAAAGAGGTTGCTTTACTTTGATCTATTTTATATGTTTTTTTAAGAATATTATTTATTAATTGATAGCGCAATACAGTTTCTTTATGCTGTAGCCTTGCTAATTTATTTTCATCTTCTCTAAATTTCACAATACTTAATTGCTCTTCTTTAGTTAAAAAAGAAGTGTCATTTAATTGTGTTATATATAACCACGCTTTGTATAAAGAAAGATCTTTAAATTCATTTTTAATGTTTGTAAAAAAAGGTGCATCCATTCTATTAGAAAAATTAGATAGTGTTGATGTTTTTTTTACTTTTTTATTAAAACCTTGAATTAAAATTAATTTTTTTAATGCTTCTATTCCAATATTTTTTCTTGCACTAATTAATATTGTCTTAGATTTTAACTCTTCTTGTAATAGATCAATAGCAATAGTAATCCCTTTCCTCTCCATTTGATCTGACATATTTATAGCAAGAATCGTTGGGATTTCAAGGTCTTTTATTTGTGAAAAAAGTAATAAATTTCGTTTGATATTTACGATATCTGCAACAACTATTATTACATCTGGATAATCTGTATTATTGTTATTTATTAAAGTGTCTAAAACAATACTTTCATCAATTGTATTTGGGTTAATACTATAAGTTCCCGGTAAATCTATAATATTTGCTGTGGCAGCATCTGTTAGTTTACACAATCCATATTTTTTTTCAACGGTAACACCTGGATAATTACTAACCTTTTGACTTAAGCCTGTTAATTGGTTAAAAAGTGAAGATTTACCAGTGTTAGGGTTACCAACTAATGCTACATTTATGACTTTACGATCTCGCATAAATTTTTTACTTGGTCAGTTTTTAAATCAATTTTAATTAATGCTGCTATTTCTTTTCTTATAGCAATATGACTTCCATTTACAATAATATAGAGCGGGTCATTTAATGGTGCTATCTGAACTAATTCTACCTCTTTACCTGGCATACAACCCATTTCTAGTAATTTTAAAGGAATGTCATTAAAACATACTTGCTTTATGATTCCTTTTTCTCCTATTTTTAAACTAGCAACTGTTATTTCCAAAACCCTTATTTAGATTAGTTATAAATAAAATGCGAATTTAAGTAAAAATTTATAGTTAAATATGATAAATATCAATTTATATGTTTGAATTTGAGTTTGTAAAGTTTAAAAATTATTTTTCAGCTTTTAAAATTGCAATATCTTTTATGATTTGTTGAATGTCTTCTTTATCAGTACCATCGTAATAACCTCTAATTTGTCTTTTTTTATCTATTAAAATAAATTGTTCGGTATGAATAAAATCTTGTTTTCCACCATCACCTTCGTCTAAAACTGCCATATATGATTTTCTTGCTAATTCATATATATGTTGTTTGTCACCTGTTGTTAAGTTCCATTTTTTATCAATTACTCCTGTTTTAATTGCATATTTTTTTAGTATGAAAACGCTATCTATTGCTGGTGTGACAGACATTGACAAAAATTTAATAGTACTATCTTCCAAAAATTCTTGTTGTAAAACTGCCATATTTTTTGCCATTACAGGGCAAATAGTACCACATTTTGTAAAAAAGAAATCGGCTACATAAATCTTATCTAAATAATCATTTTGAGTTACGATTTTTCCATTCTGATTTAGTAATGAAAAAGCAGCAATTTTATGTCCTCTGTTAATATGTTTTACTGAGGCATCTACCAATCTAGGATTTATATCAACAGGGTTATAAATGGGTAATTTTTTTTCTTTACTGGTTAAAAAATAAATTAGACATATCATAATTACAGAAAAAATCAATAAAAAAAGTAGTGATGGGTTTATTTTTTCTTCGAATTTTTTTTTCAATTTATATCCATTTAATGTTTTACAAAAATAGTTATTTAACATTTAAAAAACAACTATTACCTTAAAATGCAAGAAAATTGATTGCTAAATTTAAATGCTAAAAAAGTAAAACCTTTTAAAACCTCTCTACGTTTATACCAAAATCAAAAAACTATTGTATTTTTGACAAAATGCAATGACGCCAAAGCATTAACGCAAACTAAAATTATAAAGAGTAGAAATTAATAGCCTTAATACGCATAAATGAAATTTAAGAAGGTTCTAATTATAGTTTTTTTATTTTTTTTCGTGCATATATATGCACAAAAAACCCCCTATCAAAAACCTAATTATAAAAAAATAAAGAAAGCAATTTCTAAAAAAAAATCAGATTTTTATTACCCTAAATTAATGAAAAGATATATAGAATCTGATACTACTATCACTATAAAAGAGAAAAGATATTTATATTATGGATATGCATTTCAAAAAAAATACAAGCCTTATGCTAGATCAAAATACATAGCTAATATAAAAAAAATACTAGGTAAAGATAAACGTAATAAAACGGAATTAAATAAATTAATTAAATATACAAATGCTCATTTAGAAAATAATCCGTTTGATATAGAAATACTAAGGGTACAAGTTTATGCTTATAAAAGGTTAAGAATTATAAAAGAGGCTTTTAAAAAAATAGCTAAAATAAAGATGGTTAAAGAAGCAATAATGAGTTCTGGAAATGGTAGTACAAAACGAACTGCATATCATGTAATTAATATAAAACATGAATATGAATTACTAAAAGTACTAGGTTACAAACAAAAAGGAAGACGCTTAGCATTAAAAAAATATGAATACCTTAAATTAGAGCCTAATGCAGACCATATAAAAGGCTTGTATTTTAACTTAAGTAGAGGTATGGAATCAATTAACAATTAATTCGCTGTATCTTTGTGTTTTAAAATAAAATAAAATGAGTTTACAACAAGAAGTAATGACTAAACTTAAAGAGGCAATGAAAGCAAAAGATAAAGTTGCTTTAGAGTCTTTAAGAGCGATAAAGTCAGCCCTATTAATTGCACAAAAAAGTGGAGATACTAAAGAGTTAAAAGTAGAAGATGAAATAAAACTAGTGCAAAAATTGGTAAAACAATGTAAAGATAGTGCAACTTTATATTTAGAACAAGACAGAAAAGATTTGGCTGCATTAGAGCTAGCTCAAATTGAAATCTTCATTCAATTTTTACCAGAAAAAATGAGCGAAAATAATTTAAAAGAGTTCATAGAAAAAATTATTTTACAAGTTGAAGCAACATCTATGAAAGATATGGGTAAAGTAATGGGTATAGCATCAAAAAAATTAGCTGGTAAAGCAGATGGAAAGTCAATTTCTAAGGTCGTTAAAGATCTATTAGGGTAGAGATATTTTACTTAATACTGCTTAATATGCCCCTAATGTCGTAATCAGTACAATTTTTTGTTGTAATTTTTTTTACTAAACTTAGGAGTCTAATTTTTTTAAAGAAATTAATATAGAAGTACCTTTGCCTAAAGTTGAATTTTTAACATAAACGCTACCATTATGATAGTTTTCAATAATGCGTTTTGTAAGTGAAAGTCCCAAACCCCAACCTCTTTTTTTGGTAGTAAAACCAGTTTCAAATATTTTTTTAAATTGATTTTTAGCAATGCCTTTACCAGAATCGGTTATTAAAATTTCTACATTATTTAGATGAAGTTTTAGAGTTAAATCTAATTTACCTTTGCCCTGCATAGCATCAATAGCATTTTTAATAATGTTCTCTATTACCCAAGAATAAAGTTGTTTATTTGCATTTACAAAAATAACAGACTCGTTAGAATTAAAACTAAAATCAATTTGTTTAGAACTTCTAGACTTTAAATAATCAAAAGATTTTTGTGTTTCAACAACTAAATTTATTTTTTCTAGTTTCGGTCTTGAGCCAATTTTTGAAAAACGGTCAGCAATAGTATTAAGTCTAAAAACATCTTTTTCAATTTCTGTAACTATAGATTCAGCGACATTATCCATCCGTAATATTTCAACCCAACCTAAAAGTGAGGATAACGGTGTGCCTATTTGATGTGCAGTTTCTTTTGCCATACCAGTCCAAAGTTTATTTTGTATTGCAACTTTAGAGGATTTTAAAACTAAATAAATAACTGCGCCAAAAAGAGTTAAAATTAATAATAGAGCTAGTGGGTAATATTTTAATTTACTTAGTAAATCAGAATCTCGATAATAAATTCGTTGCGTATTTTTTGCAAAAGTTAGTACAATAGGTTTATTCTGTTTTTTCATAATAGCAAGTTGCTTTCTTAGATAAACAGTATCTTTTTCTTTTTTAGGGTTTAAATTATTTGAATTTAATATAACATCATTTTTAGTTGTAATAATACTAGGAACACTTGAATTACTACTTAAAATCAATAAAATTAAATTGTCATTACTATTAGAATTTAAAGACAAACTATCGTACTTGTGCTTATTATTATTATTTAAAATTTTTCGTTTAGTTTTAAAGTCAATAATTTTAGAATTAAGTATAATTTTTCTAAAAATGTTAAATTCTTTGGAGGTATTTAAATCTTTTTCAAGTGCTTTTTGAGCCTCAGCAATAATTTCCATTTTATTTCTTTCCTCTAATTTGTATTTTTGGAAAAAATCGTAGGTACTCCATAAAATTGAAGCAACAATAATAAAAGAGATTGTAATTAAAATCCAGCGAGTAATAGTAGCATTTTTTGAAAAGTTCATTTTGATAAATTAAAAGTGATAAATGATAAATTAAAAGTGATAAATGATAAATTAAAAGTGATAAATTAAAAGTGATAAATGATAAATTAAAAGTGATAAATGAAAAGTGATAAATGGAAAATGATAAATGATAAATTAAAAGTGATAAATGAAAAATATAAAACTAAAATACATAATTTGATTTAATTAACGGATAATTCAACAAAGTTATTGCTTATATTTACACTTTAAAATTAAACTTATGCTTACAATAGACCCAAAAAATATTACTACTGCTAAATTGCATAGTTATCTGTTAAGTGCAGTTGCTCCAAGACCAATTGCATTGGCAAGTACAATAGATAAAAACGGCAATTCTAATTTATCACCATTTAGTTTTTTTAATGTGTTTAGCACTAATCCCCCAATTTTGATATTTTCACCAGCAAGAAGAGTGCAAGATAATACCACAAAACATACTTTAATAAATGCTTATGAAATAAAAGAAGTAGTTATTAATATTGTAAACCATAGTATTGTTCAACAAATGTCATTATCTAGTGCAGCGTATGCTAAAGATGTAAATGAGTTTGAAAAAGCAGGGTTTACCATGTTAGCATCAGACAAAATAAGACCATTTAGAGTAGCAGAATCTCCAGTACAATTTGAATGTAAGATAAATGAAATAATTTCATTAGGCAATGAAGGTGGAGCAGGTAATTTAATTATATGCGAAGTCGTAAAAATACATATACATAAATCAATTTTAGATAATGAGGGTATTATTGATCAAAATAAATTAGATGTAGTTGCTCGTGCTGGTGGTAGTTATTATTCTAGAGCAAAGTCAGGTTTTTTTGAAATACCAAAGCCAATTAGTACGCTTGGTATTGGTGTAGATGTTATACCAAAATCGATTAGAAATAGTAATATTTTAACAGGAAATAATTTAGGTTTATTAGGAAATATTGAAAAACTTCCAAATAAAAAAGCTGTTGATAAGTTTGCGAAAGAGAACCTTAAATATATTGGTGTTGACTCAACTAAAAAACATATTTTTGCAAAAGAATTCTTAGAGAAAAATGACGTGCTTTCTGCATGGAAAGTACTTTTAATTAATTAGGTCTCTGCGATTGACCAAAAAACGAAAACTCGAACGCAGTCGAGAAATTACAATTATGGAAGTAGCTGGAAAAATTAAAGTTTTAGGAAAAGTAGAAACTTTTGGTAACAATGGTTTTAGAAAAAGAGAATGTGTTGTAACTACAGAAGAACAATACCCACAAATGATAATGGTTGAATTTATTCAAGATAAATGCGATTTATTAGATAATTTTAAAGTAGGAGATGATGTAAAAATTAACATTAACTTAAGAGGTAGAGAATGGATTAACCCAGAAGGTGTTGCAAAATATTTTAATGCAATACAAGGCTGGAGAATAGAAAAAACACAAGGAGGTACAGGTGAACCTGCGCCTGCACCAGTAGAAAAAATAGAAAATTTTGAAACCGCAGAAGGCACAACCTCAGAAGAAACAGATGACTTACCGTTTTAATAAATAAATGACTAGAAATTTTGATTATTCTAAAATTTCTAGTCGTTTCTATTGGCTACTCAACTAAATTAAAGGTATAGAACTAAAATTCCAACATTATTTTAGCAATATAAAAAAAGATAAATATTCCAAAAATATCATTGCTTGTTGTAATAAAAGGACCTGTTGCTAAAGCAGGGTCAATACCTCGTTTATGTAATATTATTGGAACAAAAGTACCTATAAGCGATGCAATAATAATAACGGATATTAAAGAAATAGCAACCGCTAAACTAAAGTTTAAATCATACGCCATTATTTGCCCAAAAAGCACTATTAATAGTGATAGAACGATACCATTAATAACACTTAAAGCAACTTCTTTTAGTAATCTATTCCAAAGGCTTCCTTTAATAAGATTATTTGCTAAACCTTGTACCACTATTGCAGAAGACTGTACGCCCACATTACCTGCCATTGCAGTAATTAATGGTATAAAAAAAAAGAGTGTTTTTAGCCGATCATTTTGCATAATTTCTTCGAAATCTTGCATAATAAAAACAGACCCTAAACCGCCAAACAAACCTAAAACTAGCCATGGTAAACGACCTTTTACCAGTTCAAAAATAGTATCATCTGCTTCTACATCTTCGATTAGACCAGCTGCTAATTGATAATCTTTTTCTGCTTCTTCTTTAATAATATCTACCACGTCATCAATAGTAATTTTGCCAACTAATCTACTCATTTCATCTACAACAGGTAAAACTACCAAATCATATTTTTGCATTACTTTAGCAACCTCTTCACGGTCTTCATTTACTTTAACCGATATTACATTGCTATTATAAATAGTTTTAATTGGTGCTTTGGTAGATGTTGTCAACATACTTTTTAAGGAAAGCCTACCTTTTAAAATATCATGATCATCAACTACATAAACACTATGAACTTTATCTATGTTTTGAGCTTGTTTGCGCATTTCGCGAACACAAGTAAAAATAGACCAATTTTCATTAACTTTAATAAGTTCTTTACCCATAATACCTCCAGCGGTATCTTCATCATATCGCAATAAATCGACAATATCTTTTGCATGTTCTGCTTCTAATTGTGCTATTACAATTTCTTTTCTATCTTTTGGCAATTCAGCAATTATATCTGCAGCATCATCGGTTTCTAATGCATCAATTTCTTCTGCTATTTCTTTAATCGATAATTCTTTTAAAATACGCTCTCGTGTATCATCGTCAAGTTCGATTAATATATCAGATGTTTTTTTACTATCTAATAGTTTAAAAATGTAAACAGCTACATTAAAATCAATTTCACCTAAAATTTCGGCTAAATCTGCATGATGTATTTTAGTTAACATTACTGATAAATCAATATCATTTTTAGCAGCAATTAATTGCTGGATTTCTAAAATTGTATTTTTATTAAATTCGAATGGCACTAATATCTGTATTGATGTTTTACAAAAATAACTATATTATTAAGAAAAAATGATTTAGTTATTATTTTTTATCTTAATTACTGTTTTTATCTTTTTTCAACGCTGATTTAAAGGTAAAAAATTTTATTAATATTTTCGTTAGTAATTTGCATTAAATCATTAAAATTTAGATTTTTGCTGACTAAAAACTTTCTAAAACACCTTTTAAAAATAAATTCATATTAAAAATTGTAGAACCTGCTAGACCAGTTCTTACAATAACCAAATCTTGTGAAGGCAGTATAAAAATGCGCTGCCCTTGATAGCCATTTGCGGCATACATATCTTTGGGTGCATCTTTAAAGTAACCGCCAGCATTTAGCCAAAAATGCCCGCCATATTCTCCATTTGAGTTGTTGGTTGGTTTTCTTGAAAAATCAACCCAAGATTTATGGATTAATTGTTCGCCATTCCATATGCCATTTTGAAGGTAAAACTGTCCGTATTTTGCCCAATCTCTCGTTGTTGCCCAACCGTAAGAACTGCCAACATATGTTCCTGAATAATCAGTCTCAATCAGCATAGAATACATCCCTATCTTATCAATAAACTCTTTGTACCAAAAATCTAAATATTCTTGGTGTGTTTGAAACTGATTTCGTATAAATTCACTTAGTAAATTAGTTGTTCCGCTTGAGTAGTTCCAAGTTTTATTTGACTTACCAACAAACGACTTATTTAACTGTGTAGTGCTCATTTTTGGTTCAAGAAACAGCATGCTAGTTACATCACAAATTTTATTATAATTTTCTAGCCATTCTAAACCAGAATTCATGTTTAAAAGATTTTTTAAGCTAATATTTTTTCTGTCATCATTTTTCCAAGTATTAAATAAATTACGTTGCTCTAAATTTATTTTTTTTTGTTTTTCAAGAACACCTAATATTGTACTAGTCACACTTTTTGTCATTGACCAACCTAGAATTAAAGAATTTTTATCAAAATTATCAACATATCTTTCGGTAACTAAATAGCCTTTATACAATATTAAAACCGACCGTGTTTTATGTTCACTTTTAAAAGCAAAATCTATTGCACGCGCTATTTTTTTATAATCAATATTGCCAAAAATAGTGTCTATTGGTTTTAAATTACCAAAAGGGTAAGCTTTATTTATTTTTGGTTGTATTCTATTTGGTTTCGGAATATTAATAGATTTATTTTCTTTTCCGTTAGGAATTAATATTGCACCCAAGCCATCTTTGTATTTTGCCCTTCGTTTTTTAAAAAGCCCAAATACAGACGAACTTACAAATTGATTATTCTGATCTACTACATTGGTTGCTAAACTCATAGAAGGCACATTGTTATCTTCTTTTTCGGTTAAAGAAGCGCTTCTTTTGGCTAAAAAATAATGAGACGCTATGCTTTTTGATGAAAATCCGCTAACAATATCAAATTTAGGATAAAGCATAAAATATGCGTAAACTAGAACCAATAATACAATTGCTAGAATTAGTTTTGCTGTTTTTTTCATAGTTGTTTGATGCTAATCCTTAAATCCATAAGAGTTTCTATAAAAGACCTAACAAACAACACTAACAGTTATTAGCCTTTTCATAATGAAAATTTTTGCGAATTTAAGTTAATTAAAAAAGTAAAGGTATTGTAAATATTTGAAACCAAAGAATAAAAAAAACAATTAAATAATTACATATTATTATAAATAATTGATTTTAAGTATTAATTTAAAAGTAAAACATAAATTTTAATTTAAAAATACAAATTTTAATCCTTTATTTGCGTGAAATTAAAACGAGATAAAAAAGTTATGTGCGGTATTTTAGCGATTATAGGAAAAAAGGTGGTCTTAGAAAAAGCAAAAGAATTATCAAACAGAATGAGTCACCGTGGTCCAAATGAGCATGATGTTTATGTTACTGAAAAAGGACACATCTTAGCTCACGAAAGATTATCTATTATAGACTTACACACAGGTAAACAACCAATACAAGGTTGTGATACTGCTTATATGGTACATAACGGCGAAATTTACAACCATGTAGAATTGCGTGCAACCGATTTAAAAAATCATGTTTTTAGAACAAAATCAGACTCCGAAGTAATTGTACATTTATATGAAAAATACGGTGATGAATTTTTAACTAAATTAGATGGTGTTTTTGCATTTGTTGTTATAGATGGTGATGATTTTATCGCTGGTCGAGACCCAATAGGTGTCAAACCTTTATATTATGGAAAAGACATAAGTGGTAATATGTATTTTGCTTCCGAAATGAAAGCAATTGCAGACCAATGTGTAACATTTGCAGCGTTTCCACCAGGACACTATTATACACCAAAAACAGGATTTGTACAGTATTATAAACCAGATTGGTTCGATTATAAAGTGGCAACAGAAGAATTAGACTTAAAATTAATTAGAGAAACATTAATTAAAGCTATAAAAAAGCGATTAATGACCGATGTGCCATTAGGCGCTTTATTATCTGGTGGTTTAGATTCATCACTAACAGTAGCAATAGCATCAAGATTATTGAAAGAGCAAGGTAAAAAACTACATTCTTTTTCCATAGGTTTAACTAAAAATTCGCCAGATTTAATTGCAGCACAAGAAGTTGCAGATTTTTTAGGTACAATACATCATGCAATAACCTTTACTGTAGATGAAGGTTTAGAGATTATAGACAAATTAATTTGGCATTTAGAAACTTACGATGTTACTTCAATTAGAGCATCAACGCCCATGTATATTATGAGTAAGCAAATAACCAATTTAGGTATAAAAGTAGTGTTAAGTGGCGAAGGGGCAGATGAAATGCTAGGTGGTTATTTGTATTTTAACAATGCACCAAGTGCAACGGCATTTCAAAAAGAAACTATTCGTAGAATGCAATTATTATCAACGAGCGACTGTTTAAGAGCAGATAAATCTACTATGGCTCATGGCTTAGAGGCGAGAGTTCCGTTTTTAGATAAAGAATTTGTTTCTATAATAATGAAAATAAAGCCAGAAGAAAAACAACCCAAGAGTTATGATGGTATTGAAAAATATATTTTAAGAAAAGCATTTGATACCAAAGATAATCCGTTTTTGCCAGACCGTATTTTATGGAGACAAAAAGAACAATTTTCTGACGGAGTAGGTTATAGTTGGATTGATACTTTAATTAAATACTGTGCAAGTCATATCTCTAGTGCCGATATGAATATGGCTCATATTAAGTACCCTCATAATACGCCAAGTACAAAAGAAGCTTATTATATGCGTGAGATTTTTAACAAACACTTTCCAGAAAAAGATGCTGCAAAAACAGTACTAAAGTGGATACCTAAATGGCAAAAAAATACAGACCCAAGTGGCAGAGCAAATAAAAATCATATAAAAGCAACTGTAAATATCGCTATAGAGAAAACGATAATTTAAATAAATTTTCTGAGGGGGGAATTTATTTAGCAACTACTTATTAATTTAAGTAGTTGTTTTTGTTTTTTATTAGGTTTAACATCATAATTTTTTATAGAAGTAGGGTGTTTCATAAATTAAGTTGTTAAAGTCAAAATGTATCTTATAAAAAAAGGTATATTTGTAAACCTATTTTTTTAACTTAAATTTTATATATGATGAAAAAAACTACCCTAATTTTAGTATCGTTTTTAACAATTTTCTTAGGACATACACAAAATACAGCCATAGAAAAAACTATTGACGGTAAACAAACTTATTCCTCGAATAAATCAGAAGAAGATATTACATTTACAACACAAAGTGTCTCTAGTTTAGGGGCTCCTTATGTCATTGTAGATATGAATGGTGATTTTTTAGATGATTTAGTTACTGTAAATACAAATTCAATTAGAATAAATTACCAAAAAGAGGATCAAACTTTTGATACGGTAACGATTACGACACCTATTGCAGATAATGACCCTACGTGGAGTATTGCTGCTGGGGATTTAGATGGTAATGGTTATATGGATTTACTTTATGGAGGCGGTAGCGGAGCAACTTTTATGTTGGCTAACGTCAATGAAACATCAAATGAATCAAATAACTATGCTTCAGAGTATTCAGAAATATCACCTTCAATTTATATTTTTTCTCAACGTACTAACTTTGTAGATATTAACAATGATGGTAATTTAGATGCTTTTGTTTGCCACGATATAGATGCCAATGTCTATTTTATTAACGATGGTAATGGCGGATTAATTACACATCAAGTAAATGATGGTAGTAGCCTTGATTTAGGTATTTTAGGTCGTAATTACGCTACAATATGGATTGATTATGATAACGATCAAGATATCGATGTGTTTATTTCAAAATGTGGAGGTAGTACAGAAGCAACTAAAAATAGACTGTACCGAAATAATGGTGACGGTACATATACAGATGTTAGTGTGGCATCAGGTTTAGATTCAGTAATACAAACTTGGTCATCTGCCTGGGGAGATTTTGACAATGATGGCTTTATGGATGTTATGGTTGGTGCTAGTTGGGGGGAAAATGAATTTATGCGCAATAATGGCGATGGTACTTTTACCAATATAACTGCAGGCTCAGGTTTCGATACTTTTGATATAACAAGTCATGAGTATATAGCAAAAGACTTTAATAATGATGGTTATATAGATGTATTAGCTTCTGGTTATATTATGAAAAATAATGGCGATATGACTTTTACACAAATAGCAAATGATGTAGGTCAAGGTGCCGTAGGAGATGTAGATAATGATGGTTTTTTAGATGTGTTTACAGATGGAGTTGTAAAAGTTAATGATGGAACTGTAGGCAATTGGTTAAAAGTAAATGCTGTAGGTGTAGAAAGTAATATAGATGGTATTGGTGCAAGAGTAGAAATTACTTCTGCTCTAGGTACACAAATAAGAGATATTAGGTCTGGTATTGGTTTTCAATATATGAGTAGTTTAACAGCACATTTTGGTATTGGTGATGATACAGCCATTGAAAGTGTTACCATATATTGGCCATCTGGTAATATTGATATAATTAATGACCCAGCAATAAATAGCACCTTAAATATTACAGAAGAATCTGTCCCTTTAAGTATTAATGAAGATTTATTAAATAACGTTTCTCTTTACCCAAACCCAGTTACTAATGAATTACAAATCAATACAAATTTAGATTTAGAAAATAGTATTATTGCGATTTTTGACATACAAGGTAAAAAAGTATATAATAGTTATTTTATAGACAATAAAATTAATGTTTCTAATCTAGAAACAGGGATTTATTTTTTAAGAATTATTCAAAACGATAAAAAACTGAACTTAAAATTTATAAAGAAATAATATGTGCAAAAAGCACTATAAATGGCTGTTTGTTTTAGTTTCAATGACCTTTTTTTCTTGTAAAGAAGATGTCATTGAACCTTTTATTGCTATTCACGATTTACCACAAACACCCTATAATTACAGTAATGTAATTTTTCCAGAAGCATTTAATGATTTTGTTTTGAGTTTAGATAATACACCAAACGATAATCAAATAACAAACCACGGCGCTACGCTAGGTCGTGTATTATTTTATGATAAAAAACTATCACTTAACCACACCATTTCTTGTGCAAGTTGTCATATTCAAGAATTTGGTTTTTCAGACCCAAGGCAAAAAAGTATAGGTTTTAAAGGAGGTCATACTCGTAGAAATTCTATGAATTTGGTAAATTCTAGTTTTTATGAACCCAACAAATATTTTTGGGATCATAGAGCTAATTCTTTAGAAGAGCAAGTCTTGATGCCTTTACAAGATGTTATTGAGATGGGAATGACATTAGAGTTGTTAATTGCAAGACTATCGACTTTAGACTATTATAAACCGCTATTTCAAAAAGCTTTTGATAGCGAAGAGGTAACAAGTGATAAAATTTCAAAAGCATTAGCACAATTTGTAAGATCAATTTATTCTTTTAATTCTAAATATGATAGAGGTATTGAGGCAACAAAAGATATTTTTAAAGACTTCCCAAATTTTACAGCTCAAGAAAATATGGGTAAAGACATATTTAATGGTAAATTAACACCAACTATTAATGGTAATTGTGCTTTTTGCCATATGACAAATATAAACACATTACATTTTAGTGTCCCTGTAAATCCAGATACAGCCAATCAAGTTATTTTTAGTGCTTTTAGAGCAGATAATATTGGTTTAGATGAAGACTTACTTAGTGATGATAATGGGTTAGGAGAAATAACTAATAATATTTCTGATAACGGTAAATTTAAAACACCATCTATAAGAAATATAGAGTTAACAGCACCATATATGCATGATGGCAGATTTGAAACTCTAGAAGAAGTAGTTGAGCATTATAGTACAGGTGTAAAAGCACATCCTTTTTTAAGTAGTTTTATGATTAATGGTGATGGAACACCTAGAAAATTAAATTTAACCGATGAAGAGTCTGCAGCATTAGTAGCCTTTTTAAAGACCTTAACAGATGAGGTTATGATTAATGAAGTAAAGTACTCTAATCCTTTTATAGAATAGCTTTCATTTTTGAACCTAAAAAAATCATTTTTTTTTATTGCCCAAATAAATTACCTTGTTTATGAGGTTTATTTCTGTCTAAATGTTTATATGCTAATTCAGTAACCTCTCTACCTCTTGGTGTACGCATAATAAAACCTTGCTGAATTAAAAAAGGTTCGTAAACCTCTTCAATAGTTTCGGCATTTTCACTTACTGCAGTTGCTAAAGTGCTAAGACCAACAGGGCCACCTTTAAACTTATCAATAATTGTAGTTAAAATTTTATTATCCATTTCATCTAAACCATGCGCATCAACTTGTAAAGCCTCTAAAGCATACCTCGCAATTTTAATATCAATATCGCCATTACTTTTTATTTGTGCAAAATCACGTACTCTTCTTAATAGAGCATTTGCAATTCTAGGTGTACCTCGACTTCTACCTGCAATTTCTATAGCAGCTTCCATAGAAATAATAACATTTAGAATGGTTGCACTTCGTTGTACAATGGTGGTCAAAACTTCGGTATTGTAATATTGTAACCTACTACTTATACCGAACCTAGCACGCATAGGTGAAGTTAATAACCCAGAACGTGTAGTTGCACCAATTAAAGTAAAAGGCTCTAAATTTATTTGAACAGTTCTAGCATTTGGTCCAGACTCTATTAAAATATCTATTTTATAATCTTCCATAGCAGAATATAAATATTCTTCAACTATTGGACTCAATCTATGAATTTCATCAATAAATAAGACATCACGCTCACCTAGGTTTGTTAGTAAACCTGCTAAGTCGCCAGGTTTGTCTAAAACAGGACCAGAAGTTACCTTGATACTGGCTTGTAATTCATTAGCTAAAATATGTGCTAATGTCGTCTTTCCTAAACCTGGCGGACCATGAAAGAGTGTATGGTCTAACGCCTCGTTACGTTGGTTAGCAGCAGTTACGAAAATTTTTAAATTCTCTAAAATCTGATCTTGACCTGTAAAATCATCAAAAGATAGTGGGCGCAATTGTTTTTCAATAACTAATTCATTGTTATCTAAATTTTCACTAGTTGGGTCTAAATTTTCGTTCATAGTATAAATATGCGCTTCATAGTTGTTCTCACCTCCTGCTTTTAAATGCATTTCAAAAAACAAAGATAGAGAATAAGCTATGGATATTACATTCTAACTTGCATCTCTACCACAATAGCATTGGTAAAAGTTTTTTTAATTTCAACAATTGCTTTATCTACAGATAATCTTGTACTGTATTTGCCAACACGTACTTTCCATTCTGGTGAATCCCAATCTATAGAAGTTGCGGTGTCAGGAAATAAGGCAATAAATTTATTTCGAATACTTACCGCACTAGATTCGCTACCATTAAATAACTGTATGCGATAACCGTCAATTTTAGGATTTGATTTATTATATTTAATTTTTTTCGCAACGATTGCTTTAATTGCTGAAGAACTCTCTATAGTAACAGTTCCTTCATCTATTTGAGAAAAACTAATAAAATTAATTAATAGTGCTAAGGCAAATATTTTTTTATGTTTCAATTTCAGATTATTTTTAATTTTACAAATGTAATTTATTGTTTTATAATAAGTAGTAAAATTTTATTATTTAGAACCATTATAAATTATATTTAACACTCTCAAAATATTAGTTTAAGGTTTAAATTTAAACATAATAAATGTTACTTTTGCACAATCGATTTATAATTTATTTTAGATTTGTATTATATTAATATGTTTATCGATAATTTATTGAAAATATTGTGCCAAACACAAGATATTTAGATTAAAAAATATGACTCAATTTAACTCATTCCAAAAACTAACACAACTTTTATTCGTATTTTTATTCGTGTTTTCTGTTAGTTTATTTTCTCAAGATGGTGATGCAACTAATGGTAAAAAATTATTTAAAGCCAATTGTATTGCTTGTCATAAATTAGATAAAAAAGTATTAGGACCACCTTTAAAGGGAATAACTTTAAAACGGGATAGAAAATGGCTACATGCTTGGATTAAAGACAACATTACTTTACAAAAAACAGATAAATTAGCAAAACAGGTTTTTGAAGAAGGTAACAAATTACCAATGCAGCCTTTCCCTCAATTATCCGAAAAAGATATCGAAGATATTTTAGCATATACAGACGATAAGCCAAAAGAAAAGAAAGAAGTTACTAAAAAACAAACAACTGAAACACAAACCGTTGATCCCATAGTAGCAAAAGGTAAAAAAATATTTAAAGCAAACTGTATTGCTTGTCATAAATTAAATAAAAAAGTATTAGGACCAGCCTTATTCGGAATAACAGATAAAAGAGACAGAGATTGGTTACATAAATGGATTAAAGATAATAATGCTTTAAGAAAAAGTGGAGATGCTTTAGCAAAGCAAGTTTTTGAAGAGCATAATAAAATGCCAATGAATGCATTTCCGCAATTATCAGAAGAAGATATAGATGCAATGTTAGCTTATTTTAAAGTTGGTGATGTTAAAAAAACAATAGTTGGTACTAAAAGCACCGAAGAAGTTAAAGAAGAAGGCTCTTCCGTTTGGATAACTTGGCTAGTTGCAATAGTGGTAATTGCATTATTAGTCTATATGTTACTTGTAAGTAAAAATGGATTCTTAAAAATAATGGCAATTATAGCACTAATTTTAATAATTACTTATTTTTTGTTTAATTGGCTAATGAGTATTGGTATTGATCAAAATTACCAACCAATTCAACCAATAGCATTTTCACATAAAATTCATGCAGGAGATAATAAAATAGATTGTCAATACTGTCACTCCTCCGCAAAACACTCTAAAACATCGGGTGTACCAACTGCAAATGTTTGTATGAATTGCCATAAAAGTATCTCTGAAGTAGCAGAAGATACAAAAGTTGGTGACTTAGGTAAAAAAGAATTAGACCAAGAAATTCAAAAAATATATGACGCAGTTGGCTGGGATTCAGAAAATTTTAAATATATAGAAAATTATGAAGTAAAAGCAATTCAATGGGTTAGAGTTCATAACCTACCAGATTTTGCATATTATAATCACTCACAACACGTAACAGTTGCAGGTATTTCTTGTCAAAAATGTCATGGGCCTGTTGAAGAGATGGATGAAATGTATCAATTTTCACCATTAACAATGGCTTGGTGTATAGATTGTCATAAAGATACTGAGGTTAATAAAGATAATAAATTTTATACAAAAATACACGAAGAACTTTCTAAAAAATATAACCTAGAAAAAGTAACTATTGCTGATTTAGGCGGTAAAGAATGTGCTAAGTGTCATTATTAGTAGAGACCTCTTTAAATAAATTTAGAGTAATGCCGCTTTGCGACATGTAAAAATAAAAAAGAGAAGACATAGAAAATAGCAAAAAAATAATTTTGTGAATTTCTAGGTTTATCAAAAAGAATAATCATAAATCGTAAATTAGATTATGTCAAATAATAAAAAATATTGGACAAGTGTAGAAGAGCTAAAAGGCAATTCAATTGTTGAAAAATTAAGCAAACAAGAATTTCCAAAAGAAATTCCTACAGATGCATTTTTAGGCGATAAAGAAACCTTAGCATCTTCATCTACTTCAAGAAGAGATTTTTTAAAGTATGTTGGTTTTACAACAGCAGCCGCTTCATTAGCCGCTTGTGAAGGACCAGTTATAAAAACAATTCCTTATGTTGTTAAGCCAAATGACATCATTCCTGGTGTTGCAGATTATTATGCAACCTCAATAGCAGACGGCTTTGATTTCGCAAGTGTTTTAGTTAAAGTAAGAGAAGGTCGCCCGATTAAAATAGGCCCTAATCTCGAAGCAAAAACAAATAATCAGACTAATGCTAGAGTACAAGCATCTGTCCTATCTCTTTATGATAATAATAGATTAAAAAAATCCTCTAAAGATTATGCTACTTTTGATAAAGAAGTTAAAGCAACTTTTGATAAAATAAAAAATAGTGATAAAAAAATTGTTTTCTTAACAGGAACAATGGCAAGCCCATCAACCGATAAATTACTAACAGAATTTACGACACAATATCCAAATACAGAACACGTAATTTACGATGCAGTTTCTGAAACAGCCGCTTTAGATGCCTTTCAAGAAATGTATGGTTCTCGTGTTTTACCAAATTATAATTTTGCTAAAGCAAATGTAATTGTGAGTATAGGCGCTGATTTTTTAGGCGATTGGCAAGGTGGTGGTTTTGAAAGCGGATATGCAAAAAATAAAGCACCAAAAAATGGTAAAATGTCAAAGCATATTCAATTTGAATCAAACTTAACTTTAACAGGCGCAAATGCAGATCAACGTTTCGCTTTAAAACCATCTAAACAAATTTTTGCACTAATCAATTTGTATAATAAAGTTACTGGTCAAAGTTTACCAAGTAGAGCAACATCACAAGACAAAGCAATTAAAAATGCAGCCACTCAAATTAAATCTGTTGGCTCAAAAGCAGTTGTTGTAACTGGTATTCAAAATAAAAATGCACAATTAATAGTATTAGCATTAAATAATTTTTTACAAAGTGAAGCTTTAGATGTTGTAAATACAAAAAATGTAAGGCAAGGTGACGATACTAAAGTTGCTCAACTAATTGCCGATATGAAAGCAGGTAAAGTAGGAGCAATTATCACGCATCAAACAAATCCAGCATACACTTTAAACGATTTTACAAATGCAGTTAAAAAAGTACCACTAAATATAGCATTTTCAATAAGTTCTACGGAAACTACAAAATTGGCAAAATATGTAAACGCAACACCTCATTATTTAGAATCTTGGGGAGATGTAAATATGCAAAAAGGTCAATATAATTTAATACAACCAACCATAAATAAGTTATTTGATACACGTCAATTTCAAGAAGCACTATTAAGCTGGACAGAAAACACTTCTACATATTATAATTATTTAAAAAATAGTTGGACTAGTATTCTAAATGGTCAATCTTGGAATAATGTATTACATAATGGTACATTTAACATAAACCAAATAGAAGCAGAAGAAATTACAACTGTAAATAATATTGATTTAAATGCAGTGGCTTTCGCTTTAGCAAGAAATAAATCTAATAAATTAGAACTAGCATTATATACCAAAGTCGGTTTAGGTGATGGACAACAAGCAAATAACCCTTGGTTACAAGAATTACCAGACCCTATAACAAGAACATCTTGGGATAATTATTTATTAATTTCTCGCGTAGATGCAGAAAAATTAGAATTAAAAAATTGGATTGTTGATAACGGTGCAATGAATGGTAGTCTAGTCGATGTCTCAGTTGGCGGAAAAACACTTAAAAATGTACCCGTTTACATTCAACCAGGTCAAGCAGTTGGCTCTGTAGGCTTAGCGTACGGATACGGTAGAATTGAAGGAATGCAAGAAGAAATGCAAACAGGAGTAAATGCTTATCTATTTGTAAATACAACAGGAAACGTAAATATTACTAAAGTTGAAGGAGAACATAAATTTGCATGTGTTCAAACACATCATACTATGATGGGAAGAGATGAATTAGTAAACGAAACTTCCTTATCAGACTTTATTAATAAACCAAAAAAGGAATGGAATAAAGAACCAAAATTCTCAATAGACCACCAAGAAGTTTCAATAGATCAAGCTGCTTTATGGGAAACGTTTGACGATTCAATTGGTACAAAATTTAATTTAGCAATAGATTTAGCAACTTGTACAGCCTGTGCATCATGTGTAATTGCTTGTCATGCCGAAAACAATGTACCAGTAGTTGGTAAACAAGAAATAAGATTAAGTAGAGACATGCATTGGTTGCGTATTGATCGTTATTACACCTCAGATATGACCAATAAAAAAGGTAAAGAAGAAGGTATATTTGGATCAGGAAAATTTTTTAATGCTCAAGAACTACCACAAGACCAACCAGAAGTTTCCTTTCAACCAGTAATGTGTATGCATTGTAACAATGCACCCTGTGAATCTGTTTGTCCAGTTGCAGCAACATCTCATGGTCGTCAAGGACAAAATCAAATGGCATATAACCGTTGCGTAGGTACTCGTTACTGTGCAAATAACTGCCCATATAGAGTACGTAGATTTAATTGGTTTAAATATTCAGAAAATAGCGCATTTAACTTTAATATGAATAACGACTTAGGACGTATGGTATTAAATCCAGACGTAGTAGTTCGTTCACGTGGAGTTATGGAAAAATGTTCCATGTGCATACAAATGACACAAGAAACCATTTTACAAGCTAAAAAAGAAGGAAGACCCGTTAAAACAGATGAATTTAGTGTTGCCTGTGTAGATGCATGTAGTACTGGAGCTATGACTTTTGGTGACGTAAATAACCCCGAAGATAAAATCACAAAAATAGTAAAAGATAAAAGAACCTTTAAACTATTAGAGTTTATAGGTACCAAACCAAATGTAGTATATCAATTAAAAGTAAGAAACTCATAACATAAGTAATTAACAGACTAATGATTAGTTTTCATATAGATTTGAAACTTAAAATCATAAATCATAAATCATAAATCTAAAATGTCTCATTACGAAGCGCCTATTAGAAATCCTTTAATACTAGGAAATAAAAGTTATCACGACGTATCTAACGATATCGCTAGACCTATCGAAAGTAAAGCAAATAAAATGTGGTGGATTGTTTTTACAATTTCATTAATTGCCTTTCTTTGGGGAATTGGCGCAATAGCTTATACTATCGGAACTGGTATCGGAGTCTGGGGTCTTAACAACAAAATAAACTGGGCTTGGGATATCACAAACTTTGTTTGGTGGGTTGGTATTGGCCATGCAGGAACACTAATATCTGCAGTACTATTACTATTCCGTCAAAAATGGAGAATGGGTATTAATCGTTCCGCAGAAGCAATGACAATATTTGCCGTTTTTCAAGCAGGATTATTTCCATTAATACACATGGGTAGAATTTGGAATGGCTACTGGGTAATGCCAATACCAAATCAATTAGGTACTTTGTGGACAAACTTTAACTCCCCATTATTATGGGATGTATTTGCAATTTCTACCTATTTATCAGTTTCATTAGTATTCTGGTGGACAGGCTTATTACCAGATTTTGCAATGATACGTGATAGAGCAACAAAACCATTTCAAAAGAAAATATACAGTTTATTAAGTTTTGGTTGGTCTGGTAGAGCAAAAGACTGGCAACGCTTTGAAGAAGTTTCTTTAGTATTAGCAGGATTAGCAACACCATTAGTACTTTCTGTACACACTATTGTATCTTTTGACTTTGCAACATCAGTAATTCCTGGTTGGCACTCAACAGTTTACCCACCGTATTTTGTTGCAGGAGCAGTTTTTTCTGGCTTCGCAATGGTACTTACTTTATTAATTATAATGCGTAAAGTTTCTAATTTAGAAGCATACATTACAAGAGACCATATCGAAAATATGTCTAAAGTAATTTTAGTTACCTGTTGGATCGTAGCTACCGCTTATTTATCTGAATTTTTTGTAGGATGGTATTCAGGTAGTAGTTATGAAGATTTTGTTTACCTATCTATTGGTGCTGCCTCAGGACCTTATTGGTGGGCATTCTGGGCATTATTAATATGTAATGGAATGATTCCTCAATTATTATGGTTTAAAAAAATTAGAAGAAGCTTTATTTGGACATTTATAATTGCATTATTTATAAATATAGGTATGTGGTTTGAACGCTTTGACATTATTGTAATTAATTTAAGTAGAGGGCACTTGCCTGCTACTTGGACTAGATTTGAACCAACATTTGTAGATATAGGTATTTTTATAGGCACTATTGGTTTCTTCTTTGTATTATTTTTATTGTACGCAAGAACATTTCCAGTAGTAGCACAAGCAGAAATTAAATCCATTTTAAAATCATCTGGAGATAACCATAAGAGAAATACTGAAAAACTAAGTAATTTAGTAAAAGAAAAAAGAGAAGCAAGTAAAGACTAAAAATAAAATTTTGTGAAAACAAAATAATTGAAATTAAAAGACTGTAATTGTACCAAACATAGATAATTAGAGTCATAAAATAAATATAAAATGAGTCATAAAATAATAAGAGCAATTTACGATGATGACGATGTACTTTTAAAAGCCGTAAAAGAAATACGTGCTAACGGAAATAATATAGAAGAAATCTTTACTCCTTTTCCCGTACATGGTTTAGATAAAGCAATGGGTTTAAAACCAACTAAACTAGCAATATTAGCATTTATTTACGGCTTAATTGGTTTGGCTTTTGCAGTTTGGATGATGCAATATATGATGATTTCAGATTGGCCACAAAACATTGGAGGTAAACCAAGCTTTAGTTTTGTAGAAAATATGCCAGCATTTGTACCCGTTTTATTTGAAATGACCGTATTTTTTGCTGCCCATTTAATGGTATTAACGTTTTATATGCGTAGTAAAATTTGGCCATTTCAAGTAGCGAGTAACCCAGACCCTAGAACAACAGATGATAAATTTTTAATGGAAGTAACTTTAGATGGTAGTGCAGAAGACTTAACATCATTTTTAAAAAATACAGGAGCAACAGAAATTACAATAGTAAATAATCAATAAGATAAGGAATGAAGAATTTAAAAGTAATTTTTAGTATATTGATTTTTAGTACACTTATTTCGTGTAGTAAAAACAATACAAAAAGATCGATTCAATATATGTCGGATACAGATATGTATAGACCAGTACCTTATGAAGCATATGCAGCAAACCCTAATTTTAAAGACGGTTTAAGTTCTCAACCACCAGTTAAAGGAACAATAGCAAGAGGACAAGTACCTTATGACTACCCAAATACAAATGAAGGTTATGATGCCGCTAAATTAAAATATAAATCACCATTAGATTCAACTAAGATAAATTTAAAAAAAGGTAAAAACTTATACGGTATTTATTGTGCTATTTGTCACGGTAATAAAGGCGACGGGCAAAGTATTTTATCAGAAAGAGAAAAATTTAACGGTGTACCAAATTTAAAAGATAGAGAAATTACAGAAGGCAGTATTTACCACGTAATTATGTATGGTAGAGGTGTTATGGGTTCTCATGCATCACAATTAAGAGACGAAGAACGTTGGCAAGTAGTACATTATGTACAAGAATTAAAAAACGAACTTTCAAAATAAATTTTATAAAGCTTTAACTTAAAAATATGTACCAATTTTCAAGTAAATTAAAAATGTTTTCTATAATTCTTATGGTCGTAGGACTTATAGGAATGGCTTATGGATTTTTTACAGTTCCTAAAGACGCACATGCAATGGAAGAAATTCTAAAAGAAAAACATAACGCTCACGATACACACGGCACAGACTCTCATGCTAAAGTAGCAGACAATAAAACAGAAAATCATAATGGCGTAGATACGGCAAAAGCTCATAAAAAACACGTAGAACACGTGTTAATGCAATATAAAAATAGACCTTGGTCAGCCATTTTTATTAATGCCTTTTTCTTTTTTATGATTGGTGTTATGGTATTAATATTTTATGCCATACAATGGGTTGCAGAAGCAGGTTGGAGTATTGTTTTATTTAGAGTAATGGAAGCAATAACAGCCTATATTTTACCAGGATCAATATTATTATTTATCTTTTTAGTATTATCGGGTTTACATTTTAATCATATCTATGTTTGGATGGGAGAACATGCAGAACATGATGCTGTAATTCAAGCAAAAAAATGGTGGCTAAACGTACCTGGTTTTTTAATAAGATCTGCCCTTTACATCATAGGGTACAATGTCTTTAGATACTTTTTAGTAAAAAACTCCTTAAAATTAGACAACACTAAAGATTATAAAACATACATTAGAAATAAAAATATTGCAGTTGGCTTTGTGTTATTTTTTGCTATATCCGAATTATTTTTAGCGTTTGACTGGTTAATGTCATTAGACCCACACTGGTTTAGTCAATTATATTCTTTTTACGTATTAGCAAGTATGCTAGTAACAGCAATTACAGTTATTGCAGTAATAACAATCTATTTAAAAAGTAGAGGCTATTTACCAGAAGTTAATAGTAGCCACTTGCACGATTTAGCAAAATACATGTTTGGATTTAGTATTTTTTGGACATACTTTTGGTTTTCCCAATTTATGTTACAATGGTATTCTCACCAACCAGAAGAAACAGTTTACTTTGTACCTAGACTCTTAGGAACTTATCAAATACCATTTATAGGTATGTTAGTATTAAACTTCGTATTACCAGTATTAATATTAATGAGTAATGATTTTAAACGATTAAATTGGTTTATTATGATTGCAGGAATATCCATTATTATTGGACACTATATCGATATTTTTGTATTAATAGCACCAGCAACAGTTGGTGATAATTACGGCTTTGGGGTTATTGAAATAGCAACAATAGCATTCTTTTTAGGCTTATTTATATTTGTAGTATTTAAAGCATTAGCAAAACATAATTTACAAGCAACAGGTAATCCGTTTATGAAAGAAAGTGAAATTTATCACTATTAAAAAATAGTTTTAGAAACTTTATAAATTAGAAAAAAACAATGACAGCAATTTTATATATACTAGTATTTACAATTATAGCAATTGGCTCTTGGCAAGCAGTAAAAATTTTTGGCTTATTAAAAAGCAACGAAATAGCTACTGAAAAAGAAAATAATATTAACGGCTGGCTAATGTTAGGTATTATGGCCTTTCTTTACAGCTTAATGATTTTTTCATTTTATAAATATAGTAAAGTTCTATTGCCCCAATTAGCAGCATCTGAAGAAGGACTGCATATCGATAAATTATTTAAAATTACCTTTATATTAATATTTATTGTTCAATTTATAACACAATTTTTAATATTCTATTTTACTTTTAAGTATAGAGGTAAAGACAAATCTTATAAAGCAACATTTCTTACAGATAATCATAAATTAGAATTTTTCTGGACAATAATACCCGCAATTGTTTTCTCGGGTTTAATTATATATGGTCTTTGGACTTGGAATTTAGTAACCGATATTACAAACAAAGAAGATAACCCAATTTATATTGAATTATATTCCAAACAATTTCAATGGGAAGCAAGATATGCAGGTAAAGATAATATTTTAGGAGAAGCAAACATAAGAAATATTAAAGGTATTAATACTATGGGAGTTGACATGTCTGATAAAAACTCACAAGATGATAAAGCAGTACTGCACGAAATTTACCTGCCAAAAGGTAGAAAAGTCGTTTTTCAAATACGTTCTCAAGATGTAATACACTCTGCATATATGCCACACTTTAGAGCCCAGATGAACTGTGTTCCAGGTATGAAAACCTATATGGGTTTCACGCCATCAGTTACAACAGAAGAAATGCGTAATAATGAAGACACTAAAATAAAAGTAACTAATATCAATAAAATAAGAGCAGTAAATAGTAAAAAGTTAATTGCTAATGGTGAAGATGCTCTAGAACCTTATATTTTTGATTATTTATTATTATGTAATAAAATATGTGGTAGTTCTCATTACAGCATGCAAATGAAAATTGTAGTAGTAGAAGAAAGCGAATATAATAAATGGATAGCATCTAAAAAAACATTAGCTCAAGTAATAAACTAATACTAAATTAATAATATTTAGAAACTCTGTAAAGAAACCATATATCAAAAACCTGCGCTGACGACTAGAGCATATAATAATAAGTCGAAGTGTCATAAAATATAAAATTAATGTCAGATCATAAAGAAACATTTATAACAAAATATATTTTTAGTCAAGATCATAAAATGATTGCTAAACAATACCTTATTACAGGTATTATTATGGCAGTTATCGGTGGACTTATGTCTATGCTATTCCGATTACAATTAGCATATCCAGAACAAAAATTTACTATTCTAGAAGCATTTTTAGGTAAAGAAGGTATGACGCCAGATATGTATATGGGTTTAGTAACCATTCACGGTACAATAATGGTTTTCTTTGTATTAACAGCAGGTTTAAGTGGTACATTTAGTAACTTATTAATTCCACTACAAATTGGAGCAAGAGATATGGCTTCAGGATTTTTAAATATGCTTTCTTATTGGCTGTTTTTCTTATCTAGTGTATTAATGGTAATATCCATCTTTGTGCATACAGGTATGGCAAGTGCTGGTTGGACAATTTACCCACCATTATCTGTATTACCACAAGCAATGTCAGGCTCTGGATTAGGTATGGATTTATGGTTGATTTCCATGGCAATTTTTATTGCAGCATCATTATTAGGCTCCTTAAACTATATAGTTACAGTTCTTAATTTAAGAACAAAAGGTATGAAAATGACAAGACTACCATTAACTATTTGGGCGTTTTTTATTACAGCAATTATTGGTGTAGTTTCATTTCCAGTATTATTATCAGCAGCATTACTATTAATTTTTGACCGTAGCTTTGGCACCTCTTTTTATCTGTCAGATATATTTATTCAAGGAGAAGTCTTACATTATCAAGGAGGATCACCCATATTATTTGAACACTTATTTTGGTTTTTAGGACACCCTGAAGTATATATTATTTTATTACCAGCCCTAGGCATTATATCAGAAGTAATAGCAACCAATTCAAGAAAACCTATTTTTGGCTATCGCGCAATGATAGGCTCTATAATGGCAATTGCATTTTTATCAACCATAGTTTGGGGACACCATATGTTCGTTACAGGTATGAATCCATTTTTAGGATCCGTATTTACATTTACAACCCTATTAATTGCCATACCATCTGCGGTAAAAGCATTTAATTATATCACAACCCTTTGGAAAGGAAACCTACAACTAAACCCAGGAATGCTATTTTCTATCGGTATGGTTTCTGTATTTATCTCTGGAGGATTAACAGGCTTAATTTTAGGAGATTCAGCACTAGATATTAATGTGCATGATACCATGTTTGTGGTCGCACACTTTCATTTAGTAATGGGTGTTGCTGCTTTGTTAGGAATGTTTGCAGGTGTTTATCATTGGTTTCCAAAAATGTATGGTAAAATGATGAATAAAAATTTAGGATACCTGCACTTTTGGACTACTATAGTTACTGCCTATGGCGTATTTTATCCAATGCATTTTATAGGACTAGCAGGATTGCCTAGAAGATATTTTAATAACACAGCATTTCCACTATTCGATGATTTATTAGAAATAAATATAGTAATAACATGGTTTGCAATAATTGGAGGCTTGGCACAATTAATTTTCCTAGGAAACTTTTTTATGAGTATTTTCTTTGGTAAAAAAACGGTACAAAACCCTTGGCGTTCAAATACTTTAGAATGGACTACACCAATAGAACATTTTCATGGTAATTGGTATGGTGATATACCAGAAGTACACCGTTGGCCTTATGATTATAGTAAAGTAGATGAAAATGGTGATTATTATCAAGGCGAAGACTTTACACCACAAACAGTTCCAATTAGAGAAGGCGAAGAAGAATTTTAAAGAGTTAACTCTGATATCAACCCACAATCTGACATCAGAATGACTATTACGAAAAAAAAACGTTAAAACTTTGTTGTTTTGTAGTTATTAGTATATTTGCACTCCATTTACTAAAAAGATTTAGTTAAAATTGCGAGCGTGGTGGAATTGGTAGACACGCTAGATTTAGGATCTAGTGCCGCAAGGTGTGAGAGTTCGAGTCTCTCCGCTCGTACCAAAAATTGACAGGATGTTATGTACGTCCTGTCTTTTTTTTAGGTACAAGGTTGTAGTTTACCTTGAATTTACTAACTAATTAGAAATCAAATACAAAACTCGTTGATTTATAATTTGGATTCTAAAATCATTCAAAACTCAAAACTTAAAGTTGACTAAAAGAACCCTTTGAACCCTCTCACAAAAACATTTTTTGATTAAATTTTTCTAACTTTTTATTAAAAAACAGACAAATAACTAATTATTTACTTTTTTTACCTTCAATTTAAAAAATTTAATCAAAAAACAATTTCACAATAGATTACTCAAAGGGTTTTAAAAATGAAACATTTAACTATAAATAATAAATAGTACATATTAGAAAAAGAATAAATTTATGATAAAGATAATATTTACTGCCGAAAAGTTAATGGACATTTGAAATAAAATCAAGAAAAACAATTTTTAGAATATTATAAAAAGACGTAACTTTGTTCTAATATGAATTTTATAAACAGTATTAGACATTTTTTTGAACGACATGGTTTTAATGTATTGTCACGTTTTGCAGATAAACTAGGTATGCGAACAACCAATGTTAGACTCTTCTTTATTTACATTTCGTTTGTAACAGTAGGACTTTCATTCGGAATATATTTAACACTAGCTTTCTTACTGCGTTTAAAAGATATGATTTATACAAAACGAAGTTCCGTTTTTGATTTATAAAGAAAAATTTTATAGTTTAAATGAAATAGCTATTGAAAATTTATGAAAAACCTAAAAACCTTCCTTTGAAAAAAGACACAGTATGGAAATGAAAAATAAACTAAAAATGGTTATAATATTAGCGATAATGCTAATGTCTATTGGTGTTTTAGGCTATATTTTTATTGGTAATTACTCATTTATAGAAGCGCTGTATATGACAGTAATTACAATCTCTACAGTAGGTTTTAGTGAGGTACGCCCATTAAACGATTCTGAAAAAGTGTTTACTATACTCTTAATATTAACAAGTATTACTATCTTTGGTTATATAATTTCGGTGATTACAGAATTTATTTCAAATGGTCATTTTTTAGAAGAATTAAAATATAAAAAAATGCAAAAAAAAATCAACAAACTAGAAAAACACACCATTATTTGTGGTTATGGCCGTAACGGAAGGCAGGCAATTATTAAACTTACAAACAATAATGAACCCTGTGTTGTTATTGAGGATAATGAAAATTTAATAAAAAAAATTGAAGAAAATAGAATTCCTTATATTAAAGGCGATGCAACAAATGATATTGTTTTAAAAAATGCTGGAATTAAAAATGCAAAATACCTAATAACAACCTTACCAAGAGATGCAGATAACTTATATGTAGTACTTTCTGCTAGACAACTCAATAATAAAATGACTATAATTAGTAGAGCTTCAAAAGAGACATCAGAAAGCAAACTACGTATTGCAGGTGCAAATAACGTTATTATGCCAGATCGTTTAGGCGGTAACCATATGGCTTCTTTAGTAGTATCCCCAGATATTATTGAATTTATAGATAAGTTATCATTAAATGGCGATTGTGATACCAATTTACAAGAAATTTCAGTGAATGAATTACCCGAAAAATTTCATAATAAAAACCTATTAACTTTAGACTTACGTAAAAAGACAGGTTGTTCAGTTATAGGATATAAATCACCTAAAAATAAGTATATTGTTAACCCAGACCCAAAGACAAAACTAATACCAAACTCCAAATTAATAATTCTAGGAAAAATGAAGCAAATTAATAAATTAAAAGAATTGTTTTAGATGACTATAAAATAATATTTTGAAATAAAAATAATAAAAATATAAAGTTTAAGGACAACATAAAACGTACAATAATTTCAAGTGTAAAACCAGTAAAATATAACTGTCAAAAATAATTAAAGTTGTGTCAAATAAAACAAAAATATTAATAACAGGAAGCAATGGTCTATTAGGTCAAAACCTAGTAAACTTACTTGTAGAACAATCAGATTATGAAATATTTGCTTTTTCAAAAGGAAAAAATAAAATTACCAAAACAACCAATTTTGAATACTTTAATGTAAACATTACCAACTCAGAAAATGTAGTAAAACACTTAAGAAAAATAAAACCACACTTTATAATTAACTGTGCCGCAATGACAGATGTCGATGCCTGTGAATTACGAATAAGAGAATGTAATGAAGTAAATGTAAATGCAGTAAAAACACTAATAGAAAGTTGCGCCATTTACAAAACCCATTTAATCCATATTTCAACCGATTTTATATTTGATGGCACAAAAGGATTTTATAAAGAAGAAGACAAACCAAACCCAGTAAATTATTATGGACAATCTAAATTAAATGCCGAAAAATTACTTCAAAAATCTAAAATAGACTTTAGCATTTTAAGAACCATTTTAGTTTATGGCTCCGTAGAAGATGCAAATCGAAATAACATCGTACTTTGGGTAAAAAATACGCTAGAGAATAAACAAGAAATAAGAGCCGTTAATGACCAATTTAGAATGCCAACTTTAGCAAATGATTTGGCAAAAGCATGCTTGCTAGTAATTCAAAATAATTTAAAACAAACTACAAATAACAGACCACAAATAAAACAAGTTTATCACGTTTCTAGTAATAAACTACTAAGTATTTATGAAATTGCTATGCAAATAGCAACAACATTTAATTTAGATAAAAAATTAATTCGAAAAATAACAACACTCGATTTAAATCAAAAAGCAGAAAGACCAATTAAGACAGGCTTTATATTAGATAAATCAATAAAAGAACTAGGCTTAGAATCCGCTAGTTTTAAAGAACGATTAACATTTTTTAAAACTTTAAATAATTTATAAATTACCTATGCAAAAACTAAAAACAAATTAACACAATAATTTACTAAATATAAATTAAATTTGCACTTTGATTTCTTAATTTAACCTACTTGCGTTATTGATAATAATGAAAAAACTAGAAAATATTTTATTCTCAACACGCCTAACAGCAATTTTATTTATTGTATTTGCTATAGCAATGGGAGTTGCGACTTTTATAGAAAGTAAATACGGCACCCAAACTTCAAAAGCATTAGTCTATAATGCAAAATGGTTTGAGTTAATCATGCTATTTTTTGTAATTAATTTTACAGGTAATATCTTTAGATATAGACTATACAGAAAAGAAAAATGGTCTGTATTAATTTTTCATTTAGCATTTGTTTTAATTCTTGTAGGAGCAGGAATTACACGATATATAAGCGAAGAAGGAATTATGGTAATTAAAGAAGGAAAAACCTCAAATACATACCTATCAGACCAAACCTATTTAAATGTTATCATAGATGACGGAAAAGACCAACTGACAGTTGTAGATAAACCAATGTTGCTTTCTAAAATTTCAAAAAACTCATTTTCTAAAAATGTGAAATTTAAAGATAAAGAACTAAAAATTTATTTAAAAAAATACATTCCGTTTATAGCAGATAATAACCAATATGAATTTCTACACTTTGTCGAATCAACAGATGGATCAAGACACGATCATTATATTAAGAAAGGCGAAAGCCAATTAATTCATGATGTAAAAATTGGATTTGATAATAATACAGAAATTAATGCAATTAATTTTCACACAGTAGGCGGAAAATTAAAAATCAAAACAGCACACGAAGGCACTTTTTTAAGAATGCGCGATAACTTTAAAGGAGTTGTAGTTAAAGACTCACTACAAGACTTTAATCTATTATCTTTACATAAAATAGCAGGATTGAGTTTTGTTGTCCCTAGTAACTCCGTTAAAGGCACATATCAAGACCTAGACCAAGCCCAAAACGATTTAGATGCTTTAGTATTAAACATTAAAGCAAACGGAAAAACAAAACAAATAACCGTAAAAGGAAAACAATACTTAACACTACGACCAAAACAATTTAGTTTTGAAGGTCTAAACTATAGAATACATTACGGAGCAAAAGAACGAACATTAGTTTATGGCAGCAAAACAAAAAATGAAAAACAAAAAACCTTTCATATAAAATTAAGAGATTTTCAATTAGAAAATTACCCAGGCTCTCAAAGTCCAATGTCATTTGCGAGTGAAGTAACCGTTATTTCACCAGAAAAAACATTTGATTACCGTATTTTTATGAATAATATACTGAATTATGAAGGCTATAAATTTTTTCAATCAAGTTATGAAATTACCGAGCAATATGAAGAAACAAGACTATCTGTAAACCGAGATTATTGGGGAACATTAATTACCTATATAGGCTATTTTTTATTGTTTGGAGGTCTATTAATTTCACTATTTATTAAAGGTACCCGTTTTACAAACTTAGGAAAACAATTAGAGAAAATTAAAAATAAAAGAAAAGCAGTAACGATTGTCCTATTTTTAATAATTAGCACAGTTAGTTTTGGGCAAAATAAAACGCCACAAGACTCAAATAAACAAGAAACAACCCAAAACCAACAAAAATTAACCGAAAAAAAAACCCACGTAGTACTAACAAAAGAACAAATAGACTCTATTGTAAAAACGAATGCCGTACCAAGAGAACACTCAGATAAATTTGCAAAAATAATCATTCAAGATACAGGAGGAAGATTAAAACCCATACAAACTTTTGCTTCAGAATTATTAAGAAAAGTACATAAAAAAGAAACATTCAACGGTCTAGATGCAAATCAAGTTTTTATATCCATAGTACAGAATAATCGATTTTGGTTCGAAGTACCTATAATTTTTATAGAAAGAGGAAACTATGAAGTAAGAGAAATTATAGGAATTAGTAAAAAAGATAAGTACGCAAAATTTTCTGATTTTATTACAAATACAGGTGCATATAAACTAAAAGACCTTCAAGAAAAAGCATTTAAAAAACAAAAGAAAAGCCAATTTGAAAAAGATATTATTAATATTGATAAACGTGTAAATTTACTATATAGAGCTTTAGAAGGCAACCTATTTACTATTTTCCCCATTCAAAATGACCCAACAAATAAATGGATTTCACAATTCGAAATAGCCAAAGGACACTATAAAGGTATAGATTCCGTTTTTGTAAAACAAATTATACCAGTCTATAAAGAAATGCTTTACAAAGCAAATATTTCTAAAGACTATACCAAAGCAGACGAAATTTTAGAAGGAATGATTAAATTTCAAAAAAAATTCGGAGCAACAGTTTACCCAAAAGAAGAAAGAATAAATTTAGAAATAAAATACAATAAATATGATGTTTTTAAGAAATTATTTAGTTGGTATTTACTAATAGGCGTTATTTATTTTATTTTTTTAATAGTCCAAATATTTTATGATAATAAAACAATGCAACTTATTTCAAAAATAGGTGTAGGTATTATTATAATGCTTTTCGGAATTCACAGTATAGGTCTAATTGTGCGATGGTATATTAGTGGTCACGCACCTTGGTCAGACGCTTACGAAACCATTATTTATATAGCATGGTCAATTGTCTTATTTGGATTAGTTTTTGGTAGAAAATCAAAATTAACCATTGCAACAACCGCTTTTTTAGCAGCAATGTTTCTGTTTTTTGCACAACAAAACTACTTTGACCCTGCAATTACGAATTTAGTGCCCGTTTTAAACTCCTATTGGCTTATGATACACGTTGCAATAATAGTAGGTAGTTACGGTCCGTTTTTTATGGCATTTATATTAGGAGTCTTAGCCTTGTTTATTATGGTATTTACAAATACTAAAAACAAACAAAAATTCGATTTAATTATAAAAGAATTAACCGTAATAAATGAAATGAGTATTACAATTGGCTTACTATTGTTAACCATTGGTAATTTTTTAGGAGGTATGTGGGCAAATGAAAGTTGGGGTAGATATTGGGGTTGGGATCCAAAAGAAACATGGGCATTAATAAGTATTATGATTTATGCCTTTATTTTACATATGCGATTAATACCAGGACTAAAAGGGAGATTCCTATTTAACTTTGCATCTGTAATTTCAATAGCAACAATACTAATGACTTATTTTGGAGTTAATTTTTATTTATCAGGATTGCACTCTTACGGAAAATCAGATGCTGCAATAACACCAAATGCCGTATATTACAGTATAATTTTTATTGCAATTCTAAGTTTTTTTGCCTTTATAAAATATAAAAAATATTACAGAAAATAATAAAGAAAGATAATATCTAATAAAATTAACTTAGCAGTTAAAAATAAAAAACAAAGAAATGTACAATAAAAAAATAAAATTAGCATTAGCAACCATAATAACAATATGGGCAGTTTATGAATTTTCACAAGTTCATATTTGGTCAGGCATACTTATATTAGTATTAGCAGGATTATTTGTACTATTATATTTTAAAAATGAATTTATATTAATGTCATTTCTAAGAATGCGAAAACAAGACTTTACAGGAGCAACAAAATGGCTAAATAAAATTAAAAATCCAGAAGCAGCATTAGTAACCAAACAACAAGGCTATTATAACTTTTTAAGAGGCGTAATGGTATCACAAACTAATCTAACCCAAGCCGAAAAATTCTTTAAAAAAGCATTAAAATTAGGACTTGCAATGAATCATGACGTAGGTATGGCAAAATTACAATTAGCAGGCATAGCAATGACAAAACGCCGTAAACGAGAAGCGCAAATGTTATTAGCAGAGGTTAAAAAATTAGACAAACACGGCATGTTTAAAGACCAAATGGCACAGTTAAAACAACAAATGAAGCGAATTTAAATTTATTTAGTAAAACGTATTAACCAAAGTGAAAATTAAAATAAAGAAAATATTATGGCTCATAACACAAAGATAATCAGTGATTTATTTTATTTTGAAATAAATAAATATATATTGTTTTTTTTTTAAAATATATTTATATATGTTTGCATTAAATAATAGTTAAAATATTTATTTTAGATAATAAAATAATGCCTGTATCCCCTTATATAGGTTAGTGAATTTTAAATATTAAATCCCTTACAGAAAATAGTTATTGTTTTTTTAACAGTAACATTTAAATTTAAGAAGTAAACTGTCTTGTTTTAATAGAACATATCAGTTAGATGATAAAATAAATAAATTTTGAATGCGTAGTGTTTTTTTTAGATAGTAACCAAAATTAGATAGTAACCAAATAAGAAAGACTTACTCAAATAAAATTATGAAAATAAAAAATTTAGGATAAAAAATAAGTAAGATTAATAGAGACCCGAACTATAGCCTATTTTTGAGTTTTTAGAATAATTTACAAAAGGAACTATATTCGGGTTATTAAAGTGAAAATAAATATTTAAATAAATAAAACGCATTTCTTAAGAGTTTAAAAATAAAAAACCCCGAAAATGTAGCGTAGTTTACAGACACAACTACAATCGGGGTGGCGCCATAAATAATTAATAATAAGATGAAATTAATAAATATGACTATTTCAATATCATTCTTTTTTAAGAAATATTTTTATAGAAACACAAAGGTACATTATTATATATATAACTACAAAATTTAATGCTACTTAAAAAAATGAAGAATAGAATAACTATTTTAAAACAAATACCATAGCTTTAAATATATATTTTTTATACTAAAAAGCATAAAGATAAAATTAAGAAAATCAATTTAAAATAATATATACGAATTATATTTTTCCCTAAAGAAAAATTATTACAAAAAGAAATAAAATCAACAACCAATAAAATCCTCAAATATTTTAGATGAGGTAATGCTAACTTAAATAGTAAGAATATGAAAAAAGCTACACAATTTCCTAAAAAAAATAAAAATACCATACGACTACTATTGCTGTTAGTTGGGTTTTTTAGTGTAAATATAGTTTTTACACAAACTATAACTAGCGGTCAATTAGATACCACAGGAGATCCAATAACCTTAAATTCAGTAGATTTACCAGATGATGGTGTCTTTGTAATCATAGATGATGCAACAAATGCGGGTACCGATGCAAATGGTGCGGGTTACCGTACAGGTACACCAGGTGCTACTTCAGACAGAAACTACACCATCACTTTTCAAGATTCGGGAGGAAACCCAGTATTAATGAATAGTGTTCAAATAGATATAGGATTCATCAATAATGATGTTTTAAATCCAATAGATGGAGGTTTAGAAGGTTTAAACAATTGGTCTGTAAATAACGGTACAATTAATCTTAACCATACAAATGTTGGAGGCGAAGGACCTCTTGACGCTAACTTTAATGAGTTAAGCACAGTAGCAACTAATCCCAATAGTGGTAATTGGACTGGTATTACAGTACCAGCAGGAACTGTTTTTGCACCAAATGAAAATTCATTTGACGCAGCATCAAACAGCACATTAACTATAACAAGTACCGCTGATTTTTCATCTATAACGTTTACATTCGATTATCTTGCAGGTAATAACCCTTTCGGGATAATACTTTCTGAATTAAGATATACAGTGGCACCAATAAATCTACCAACAGACACAGACGGCGATCAAGTACCAGACAACGTAGATTTAGACGATGATAATGACGGTATTTTAGATACAGTAGAATGCCCACCTGTTCAAACAAATGTTTGGACAATTATAAACCCAAACGGTTTACATGCAGAAACAGCTTTAGGTAACGGTATTACTGTAATGTGGGATATTGTTACTGGTAATCCAGGATTTTCAATAACCAATGGTCAATTTAATCCTGCAGGTAATAATATTGCAAGTCAATTATTTTGGAATAATGCAGGAGTAGCAGGTGCAAATAGTTTACAATATGCTTATCAATTTGGAGAAACATTAACAATTTCTTTTGTAGAAACTGCGAATCCAGCAAATCCAGTTATTGTTGAAAACCCAATAATGTATGTGGACAGAATAGGAGGTTTTTCAGGATCAACACCTAATGCAGCAACAGTAACTTTGTTAGGAGGTCTTACTTGGACAGAATTATCAGGTACTTTAGATTTCACAACTACGCCTACAACAGCAGTAGACCAAAGTGCTTTAAATGCAAGTGGAACAAACCCTTCAGAATCTAATTGGAATATTGTAGGAGGTACAGCCTCAGGAACATTACAAATTAATGGTAGTGTATCACAATTTTCTATGCAAATGGTTCAAACAGGGCCTGTAGGAATAGGAGACGGTATTGAGATGATTTTTGATGTTCAAAACTTAAATGCCCCATCATGTGATGAAGATGGAGATAATATACCAAATCATTTAGATTTAGATAGCGATAACGACGGTATTTATGATGTAATAGAAGCAGGAGGAACAGATACTAATACAGACGGTTTAGCAGACGATGATGATGATAATGCAAACAATACAGCAAGTAATGGTATACCAACTTCGGCAGGATCAGGAGTAACACCAATAGAAACAACAACAGGAACATCAGATTATTTAAACACAGACAGTGACAATGACGGCTGTAGCGATGCCAACGAAGCATACGTAAATGCCAATGCAGATGGTGGCGATGACCAAGTATTTGGTTTAGGCACACCAACAGTAGATGCTAACGGTTTAATAACAGGACCAATAGCAGCAACCTACACAACAGGAGCAGTACCAGCAGTAACCGATAATACAGACCAAATAGGCTGTATTATAGACGATGGAGATGGAGTTGATGCAACTATAGAAGATGCAGGACCAAATACAGGAGATGGTAATAATGATGGAACTTTAGATAGTTTACAATCCAATGTAGCATCTATACCAGACGCAATAGGCTCAGGCTACGTAACTCTAGAAATTACAGGAGCAACCTGTAATCAAATTACAAATATAAATACGATATTAGAAACAGATGTAGCATCTCTTGACCCAAATTTTGATTACCCTATAGGTTTAATAGACTTTACATTATCTTGTGGTAATGTTGGCGAAAGTGCAACAATAGTAATTTATTGGCACGGACTTCCTGCAATAGACCTTTTTAGAAAATATGGCTCTACTGCACCAGGCGCAAATGATGCAACCTATGATGCCTTTACGGCCACAATGGGCACAACAATTATTGATGGTATAACAGTACCAACAACAACCTATTCGCTTACAGATGGTGCAGCAGGTGATGAAAGTGCAACAGGTGCAGAAATTGTAGATCCAGTAGGACCAGCAATTTCAGAAGATGTAGATGGTGATAATGTACCAAATGCAGATGATATATGCCCAGGTAGTGACGATAATGCAGATGCAGATGGTGATGGTGTTCCAGATGGCTGTGATTTAGATATAGACAATGATGGCATACCAAACTATATAGATAACCCTTGTGAGGCTGCATTTACATTTAACCAAACTTCAGAAGGTTGGTTTACAAATAATAATAATAATGGGATACCAATATCTAACCCAGCAAATCATTCAAACGATCCTGCTACAAATTTTGGAAACTGCCCAATTAATATATATGGAGTATCTAATGCTAGTATTGCAGGTTTAAGCCCAACAAATACTAATTATATTGTAGATACGGATAATGGACCAGGTATTATGTGGTTGCGAAGCCCAAATTTTGGAGGCTTAAATTTAAGTAATACACTAGGTGGTACATTTCAATTTGATTCCTATAACTATAGAGCTGGTTTTACAGGAAATCCAAATTGGATTAATATTTCTACACCAATTACGATGCAGTTTGAAGGCACAGATGGCACTATAGTTCAAGCAACAGCATCTATAAATTACCCCAACTGGGAGAACGGAATATGGAACACATTTACTGTAGTGTTAGATAACGCAAATTGGACTGTTATTGCAGGCTCAGGAAATTTAACCTCTGTACTAGCCTCTGTTCAAAATATAAAATTAAGAATGGAATTTATCGGAGGAGGAGATACAGGTAATTGCGCTGATATTGAATACTATGCCCTTGATAATATCATATTTAAAGGCTCAGGAGTATGTGATGAAGATACAGACAACGACGGTATCCCAGACCAATTAGACTTAGATTCAGATAATGATGGGATTTATGACATAGTAGAAGCAGGATTAGGAAGTTTTGATACCAATAATGACGGTCTAATTAATACATTAGACACAGGCTTTATAGATGCAAATGGAGACGGGCTAGACGACCGTATAGTTCTTTTAGCCGCTTTAGACACAGATGATGATGGTATTGCAGACTTTAGAGACACAGACAGTGACAATGACGGCTGTAGCGATGCAGATGAAGCCTATAACGACCTAAACACAGACACAGATAACAACGGACATTTTGGCTCAGGAACCCCACCACCAACAAATAGTGATGGAACAGTTACAGCAGCATCATATACCCCTTCAAACATTACAGCAACAACAACAATAGGACTTGATACAGACTCAGACGGAATTTCCGATTTCTGTGATGACGATGATGATAATGACGGCAACCCAGATATATCAGACCCAAACCCATTAGTACCTACAACAACTAATGACACAGGAACAACAGACGTCAACACCCCAGTAACCATAGACATTATTACTAATGATGATTACCTAGCCAATAACGATCCAAATAGTACAAACCCAATAACTATAAGCGATACAGGCACAGGAACAGCAGCAGGAACAATAACTTTTGACCCAGTTACAGGAGAAGTAACATACACCCCGCTCCCAAGTGAAGCAGGAGAAACAATAACGATTATCTATGAAGTATGTAACGATATAGCCCCATTAGGCTTACCATCAGGCTCAGAAGACATTTGCGCACAAGCAACAATAACCCTAACAATAAATACCGTAATACTTGCCGAAAATGACGACCTATCAGGGAGCCCTGTTGACGGTTTAAGTGGCGGTATTGCAGGAAATGTTTTTGCAGATAACGGAAACGGTACCGATACCATAAACGGAGTTGATGTAACAGACCCAGATGTAAACGGACCAACTATAACAGCAGATGGAGGACTTACAGGAATAACCATTAACACTAACGGAGATGTAAACGTACCATCAGGAAGCACACCAGGAACCTATTTAATTACCTATGAAATATGCGTTACAAGCGAACCAGCAACTTGTAATACCGCAACAGTAGAAGTCGTTGTTTCTGACGGAGACACAGACGGAGATGGCGTTCCAGACAGTTTAGACCCTGACCCATTAAACCCATGCCTACCAGTACAAACAGCAGGCTATACAGGCTACGATGCAACCAATACAATATGGCAAGCAGCCGACTGTGACGGAGACGGCGTAACCAATGGCGACGAAGACCCAAATACCGACCCATACGATGCCTGTGATTACAACCCAGCAGACCAACAAATAGCAGACGTAACTATAACATGGTTAGTACTAGATTGTGATGGCGATGGCATACCAAACGGCACAGATACAGACCCACAAGACCCATGTACACCAGTACAAACAGCAGGCTATACAGGCTACGATGCAACCAATATAACATGGCAAGCAGCCGACTGTGACGGAGATGGTGTAACTAATGGCGACGAAGACTCAAATACCGACCCTTATGACGCCTGTGATTACAACCCAGCAGACCAAATATATGCAGACACTACAGTAATATGGCGTGCAATGGACTGCGATGGAGATGGCGTAATTAATAGTGATGAAATAGAAAATGATAACACAAACCCATTAAATAACTGTGAATTTGAACCAACAAGCGTAACCGTATTACCAGACACAAATTGGGAAGCAACAGACTGTGACGGAGATGGCGTAAATAACGGATTTGAAGTAGGAGACCCATTTAACCCAATCGATAGCGATGGCGATAACACCCCAGACTATTTTGACACTGACGATGACGGAGATACCATTGACACCGAATTTGAAAACCCAGACCCGAACGGCGATGGTAACCCAGACGATGCCCAAGACACCGATGGCGATAATACCCCAGACTATCTAGACATCGACGACGACGGAGACACTGTTGACAGCGAATTTGAAAACCCAGACCCAAATGGCGACGGCAACCCAGACGATGCCCAAGACACCGATGGCGATAACACCCCAGACTATCTAGACATCGACGATGACGGAGACACTGTTGACAGCGAATTTGAAAACCCAGACCCAAATGGCGACGGCAACCCAGACGATGCCCAAGACACCGATGGCGATAACACCCCAGACTATCTAGACACCGACGATGACGGAGACGGAATACCAACAGACGTAGAAGGCGCAGACCCGAACGGAGATGGCAACCCAGACGATGCCGTAGACACCGATGGCGACAACACCCCAGACTATTTAGACAATGACTCAGACAATGATGGCATACCAGACAATGTTGAAGCAGGAGAAGACCCATTAAACCCAATAGACACCGATGGAGACGGTATCCCAGACTTTAGAGATATTGACTCAGATAACGACGGCATACCAGACGCAGAAGAAGCAGGAAATGACCCAACAAACCCAACAGACTCAGATGGCGACAATATTCCAGACTATAACGATTTAGACTCAGATAATGATGGCACCCCAGACGTAACCGAAGCAGGAGGCGATGACCCAGACAATGACGGTATTATCGGTACAGGTCCAATAGTAGATACCGATGGCGATGGATTATCAGACATTGTAGACCCAGATGATGCAGGCGTTCCATTAGAGAACCCAGACACAGATAACGACGGAGTAAATGACATTTATGACTTAGACTCAGACAATGACGGCATACCAGACGTGACCGAATCAGGAGGCGATGACCCAGACGGCGATGGCATTATCGGAACAGGCCCAATTACCGATACAGACGGTGACGGACTATCAGACACCGTAGACTTAGATGACGGAGGAACCCCATTAGCAAACCCAGATACCGATGGAGACAACATACCAGACAACCTAGACCTTGATAGCGATAATGACGGCATAGTAGACGTAATAGAAGCAGGAGGCTTAGACCCAGACAACGACGGTATTATCGGAACAGGCCCAATAGTAGATACCGATGGCGATGGACTATCAGATATGGCAGACCCTACAACAGGAGGAACCCCATTAGAGAACCCAGACAATGACGGCGATAACCTACCAGACACATTAGATATCGATGCCGATAATGACGGAGTTCCAGACAACGTAGAAGCACAACCGACAACCAGTTATATTTCGCCAAGTGGAAACGATGCCAACCAAAACGGTATTGATGACGCCTATGAAGGAACAGGATTTATAAACCCAGAAGATACAGACGAAGACGATACCCCAGACTATCTAGACCAAGATAGCGATAATGACGGCATAGATGACGTATTAGAAGCAGGACAAATCCTACCAGGAAACACATTAGGAGACCTAGGAACCGATACCGATGGCGACGGGTTAGACGATATTTTTGATGACAGTGATGACACAGGAGGACAACCAGACGTAAATGACAACCTAGAAGGAGGAGCAGTCGATACCGATAACGAAGACCTACCAGGCACACCAGAAGTTGACTTTAGAGAAGCATTAGATACCGATGGCGATAACATACCAGACGTAATAGACATAGACGATGATAACGACGGTATAGCAGACATAGATGAGAATCCAAATGGGATAGACCCAAGTGCCGATGCAGATAATGACGGCGTACCAAACTACTTAGATGACGAACCAAACAATCCATTAGTAGGAGACCAAGACGGAGAAATAGAAGCAGGCTTTGATTTTGATAACGACGGCATACCAAACCACTTTGATATAGACTCAGACAATGACGGTATATTTGACGTAGTAGAAACAGGGAACGGAAACTTAGACACAGATAACGATGGAGATGTTGATATAAATGACGCCGTATTTACAGATACCAATGCAGACGGTCAAGCAGACAATACAGCAGGAACAACACCAGTTAACACAGACGATAACCCAGGAGACGGACCAGACTTTTTAGATATTGATGCAGACGATGATGGCATACCAGACAACGTAGAAGCACAACCGACAACCAGTTATATTTCGCCAAGTGGAACCGATGCCAACCAAAACGGTATTGATGACGCCTACGAAGGAACAAATGCAATTGACCCAGAAGACACCGATGGCGATAACACCCCAGATTACCTAGACCAAGATAGCGATAACGATGGCGTAAATGACCTAACAGAAGGAGGACAAGGAACATTTGAAGGAACAGATTCTGATGGCGATGGACTAGACGATGGATTTGACGAAGTAAACACCTTAGAAGGAGACCCATTTGATGTAAATGATGAGATTAATGACCCCACAGACGGAACAGACATTCAAAACTCAGACGGTACAGACGAACCAGACTATAGAGACACAGACTCAGATAATGACGGCATACCAGACGCAATAGAAGGTCAGACTGATACCGATGGAGACAACCTACCAGACTACCTAGATATCGACGATGACAATGACGGAATCCTTACGGCCAATGAAAGCGCTGACGACACCGACGGAGACAACCTACCAGACTATCTAGACCAAGACTCCGATGCCGATGGCATACCAGACAATGTAGAAGCACAACCAACAGACGGCTATATAGCACCGACAGGATTAGATGACGATGGCGATGGGCTAGACAACGCTTACGACAACCCAGAGAACGAAGGGATTCATCCAGAAGACACCGATGACGATGGCGAAGCAGACTATATAGACCTAGACTCAGACGATGACGGAGTAGAAGACGCCATAGAAGCATGGGATACAAACTCAGACGGAGAACCAGAAATAGAACCAAGTGGATCCGACATCAATAACAACGGTATCGACGACGCCTTTGAAGACGGAGTAACCACAGAAACAAACTATGCAGACCCGAACGGTATATTAGACACAGGAGCCGAGGGAACCAACAATACCGATACCCAAGACGAACCTGATTTCAGAGACACCGATGACGATAATGACGGTATTCCAACAGGGAACAATAACCCAGACACCGAAGACTCGATAGCTGCTGATTGCGATTCAGACGGCATACCAAATTACCTAGACCCGAACCCATGTAACCTAATACCACAAGGATTCACACCAAACGGAGACAACATTAACGATACCCTAGTAATACCAGGAGTATCCAATGCACCAAATTTTGAAATAGAAATTTACAACCGTTGGGGTAACCTAGTCTATGAATACTCCAATAACGGAAGACCCGTACCAGAATGGTGGAATGGATTCTCTAATGGCAAATGGACACTAAATGAAAACAGCGAACTAGTACCAGTAGGCACCTACTTCTATGTCATAACATTTAATGATAACCAAAGAGACCCGATCCAAGGCTGGATATACGTAAATTACTAACATCAAACATGTAGAGACGCTAACAACGTCTCTACATTATAAAAAAACAATAAGAATTATATATTATGAAAAAAGCAATATTTTTATTCGCATTAACCCTGATGTTAACAACCACATCAAGTTTTGGGCAACAAGACCCCCAATACACACACTACATGTATAATATGAATGTAGTAAACCCAGCATACGCAGGGTCCAGAGAAACCCTAAGTATCGGTATTTTAGGCAGAACCCAATGGGTAGGCATAGATGGCGCACCACAAACCATGACCGCAAACATACACGCACCAGTAGGACGTAACCTAGGCTTAGGCCTATCCGTAATAGTTGACCAAATAGGCCCTGTAAAAGAACAAAACGTATTTGCAGACATATCCTACACCATAAACACCTCAGAAGAAGGGAAACTAGCCTTTGGACTAAAAGGCGGTATATCCTTTTTCAATGGCGACTTAGCAAACCTTCTAGCCCCAGACGGTAGCATAGGCGTAGACCCATTACTAGCAGACAACCTAACCAATAGTTTTCCTA